>CAYXVG010000045.1:0-59819 GCA_964468205.1 uncultured Solibacteraceae bacterium
CGCCGCGCCGCCGGCCACCCCCGCCGGCGCCACCGCCCACCCCGGCCGCCGGCCAGGCGAACAGCCTTCCGCTGCGGCCGTGTTGGAGGCGCGTGATATTCTGGAAACGAGGGGCGCCGCTCCAACCCCGGCCTTCCATGAGATACAACGTCCGTTACCGGCCCACGGGATTCGCTTCCTCGGGAATGTTTCCTCCCGGCGTGAAATGGTTGCTGATCGCCAATGCGATCGGCTTCGTCGTTACTTTTCTCAGCTACGGCACGTGGGTCGGCGGGATGCTGGACTGGTTGAAACTCTACCCCGCGCGGGTTGTAGGTTACCTGGCGGTCTGGCAATTGGTCACGTACATGTTCCTGCACGGCGGGCTGGGACACTTGTTCTTCAACATGATCGGCCTCTGGATGTTCGGGGCGGAGTTGGAGCGTACCTGGGGTACCAGGCGGTTCCTGCAGTACTACTTCCTGACCGGTATCGGCGCGGGTGTCTGCGTGGTCCTCGCCGACATGCTGACAGGAGCGCCGAACATCGCCACGATCGGCGCGTCGGGCGCGATATTCGCCGTACTTCTCGCGTACGCGATCTTGTATCCGGACAACCCGATTTGGGTCTGGTTTTTGTTCCCGGTGAAGGCAAAGTGGTTCGTGCTGGGGCTCGGCGTGATCAACTTCCTCTACTTGATCAAAGCCCCGGGCAGCGGCGTGAGCCATGTCGCGCACCTGGGAGGCATGTTGATCGGATATCTGTATCTGCGCTCGAATATGACACGGCTGGACCTGCTGTCGGAAGCCAGGCACTGGTACCAGGAATGGAAAATCCGGCGGGCGCGGCGCAGATTCCAGGTGTATATGAAGAGACAGGACAAGGACAAGGACCGGGGCCGGGGCCCTTGGGTCCACTAGCCTGAAACCGCGGATTGGGACAGAAACGCGTCCCGTTGTCCTGGCGTCTATTACAATTGAGTAGCTGGGCTCTCGGGTCCTTCGTAGTCAACACCGCATCTAAAGGAGTAACGGTAAGCCATGCGGAACTCGAAACGACTCTCTCTCATCGCGGCAGTGACGTTACTGTCAGGTTTATTGGCTTTTCTCGACTTCGCCGCCGCCCAACAGGGCCCCAAGAGCCGAACTTCGGAAACCGTGGCGCGGCCGCGCAGCGGGGAAAGACCGGCCACAGTTCCCGAAAGCGATCTTCCTCCGGTCGAGTCCGAGATTAACAAACGCAAACGCGAAGCGCCGGACGTTCCCATCGGCGCTCCCACATTCCGGAGCGATGTTACGACTGTCTCGGTGGATGTGGCCGTGGTCGACAACAGTGGACGGTTCATCCCCGGCATCCCCGCCGGCAACTTCCGCATCCTCGAAGACAAAGTGCCGCAGAAGATCACCGATTTCGACATGGGCTCCGCCCCGATGACGGTCTGTCTGGTTATCGAATGGAGCGGTCTATTCCAGGACTACTGGACCGAGACCTGGCACCAGACCCTCACCGCCTCCTATGGCTTCCTGGAGACTCTCAAGCCCGAGGATTACGTTGCCGTCGTCGCCTACGACATGCGCCCCGAGATCCTGGCGGACTTCTCAACCGACAAGCGGGCCGCCTATCAGGCCATGCAGCGGCTGAGGATCGCCGCCTACTCCGAAGCCAATCTCTATGACGCCATTACCGACACCGCCGAGCGCATGTCGGAGATCGAGGGCCGGAAGGCTATCGTGCTGATCTCATCCGGCATGGACACCTTCAGCCGGCTCAACTTCGGCGAGACGCGGCGCAAGCTCCAGATGGCCGGTGTGCCAATCTACGCCATCGGGCTGATGCAGGCGCTCCGGGAGTGGGCCGACTCCCGCGGCTATCTCGGTCCCATAGCTCGTCTGGACTTCCTGCAGGCCGACAACCAGATGCGCACCTTCGCGAAAGAGACGGGAGGCATGTCATTCTTCCCCCGCTTCTATGGCGAGTTTCCGACGATCTTCGCCAACATCGCCCAGGCGTTGCGCAACCAGTACACCTTAGTCTACAACCCCACCAATCAGGAGAAAGACGGCGGCTTCCGCAGGATCCAGGTAGAGTTGGTGAATCCCGCCTCCGGTGAGAAACTGCGCATCGTGAACGAGAAGGGCAAGTCCATCAAGTATCAAGTCATCGCGAAGGCTGGATACACGGCTCCGCGTCCCGTGGAATAAACGGCGAATGCCTCGCGAATCGGCGCTTGGAACAACGATTGGCCTCATTGTCAAGCTCTGTATCTTCCGGTTTTGCAATCCGATAGAAATTCATTGACACGCTAGTTATCGCTTTGTTAACTTCGCGGGGTCGAATGAGTGCAACGTCTTCATACAATCGAAATCCGGCTCACATCCTTTTGATCGACGACAACAAGATGGGGTTGTCCGCACGTAAGGTGGTGCTACAGGAACTTGGCTACGAGATTACGACCGCCGGTAGTGGATCCGAGGGTCTGAAACGGTTCGCCGAAACCGAGTTCGAGCTGATTATCACTGATTACAAGATGCCGCGTATGAGTGGTATCGAACTGATCTCCGCAGTGAGGGAGAGCCACCCGCAGATTCCAATTATCCTGCTCTCCGGGTTCGCCGACGCTCTTGGTCTTGATGAAAAGACCACCGGAGCCGACGCCGTGATACAGAAGAGTAACAACGAAGTTATGCACATGATACGCGCCGTCCGCAAGCTGCTTCGCAAGAAGAAGCCCGTCAAGAAAGCCGGCCTGGCGAAAAAACCCGCAGACTCGCAGCAAAGCGCCAAGGCCTCACGCCGCAAGAGCGGTTAGAAGGACTCGAGGCAGTCGCCTGAATCGATTCCCCGGTGGCGGATATTGAGCCCAACTCTGCCCGGGAGCGCGCCGGCGTTCTATCATCGTTTGGTGGAGGACAGCAACGATGATGGAAATTACCTGGCTTGGGCATGGCACTTTTCAGTGGAAGCTCGAATCCGGTGAGGTGATTGTTCTGGACCCGTGGATCGAGGGTCCAACTTACCCGAAGGATCACAAGTTCGACCGGCTGGATGTCATTCTGGTCACCCACGGCCATTTTGACCACCTGCCGGATGCGGTCCCTCTGGCGAAGCAGTTCAAACCGGCGGTGGTGAGCAACTTCGAGATCTCGCTCTGGCTCGAAGGCAAGGGCGTCGAAAACGTCACCGGGATGAACAAAGGAGGAACGACCCAGGCCGGACCTCTCGCCGTTACGATGACCCATGCTTTCCATAGCTCCGGCATCATGGACGACGGTAAGGTCATCTACGGCGGGGAAGCGGCCGGTTTTGTGGTCGAGCTTCCCGACAAGCGGAAGGTCTACTTCGCCGGCGACACGGACGTCTTCGCCGAGATGACGATTATCGGCGAACTGCACCAGCCGGAACTGGCGTTCCTTCCCATCGGCGATCTCTACACCATGAGTCCGAGGGAGGCCTCCGTGGCCTGCCGGATGCTCAAGGCGAAGAAAGTGATTCCGATGCACTACGGCACGTTCCCGCCGCTGATAGGGCGGCCCGAGGAACTTGCGGCCAAGATCGCCGATCTCGACACCGAGGTCTGGCCCCTCGAGATCGGCAAGCCGGTGGAGTGGTGAGATTCCGATGAAGCTTGCACTGGTTGGACTTGGCTTCATGGGTCTTACCCATCTGAAGGCCATCCGGAACATTCCAGAGATCGGTGTGGTCGCTGTTTCGAGCAACGATCCGGCGGCCCTCTCCGGCGACCTTACCGCCGTGGGTGGGAACCTTGGCGTGGAAGGCGAGCGATTCGACTTCTCCGCCCTGAACCGTTATGAGGACTGGGCGGATGCCGTGCGAGATCCGGGCGCGGAAGCGGTCGACCTCTGCCTGCCGACGCACCTGCACGCACCAGCCGCCATCGCGGCGCTCGAGGCGGGCAAGCACGTCCTGATCGAAAAACCGATCGCGCTGAACGGAGAAGATGCCGGCCGGATCATCGACTGCGCCGGCCAACACGGGCTGACGGTGATGACCGCGCAGGTGCTGCGGTTCTTCGCCGACTACATTCCACTCATCCGGCTCAACGAGAGCGGAGAACTCGGCCCCGTTCGCACGGCGCTATTCCGCAGGCGGTGCGCGGCGCCGGCCTGGGGCGACTGGCTGCCCGATCCGGCGAAGAGCGGCGGCGGGGTCTTCGATCTGCTGATCCACGATATCGACATGGCGCTGCATCTGTTTGGCGCACCGGAGCGAGTCTCGGCCACCGGCCACGAAGATCTCGCGCGGGGCATCGACGTCATCGACGGGCGGATGCACTATGCCGACGGTTGCGCGGTGGTGATCGCCGGAGGTTGGCACCATCCCAAGTCGTATCCGTTTTCGATGGAATACACGGTAACCTATGACGGCGGTACCGTGGACTATCGCTCAGACGGACGCCCACCGAGGCTGCATCGCGCGGACGGATCGGACGAGGAATTGGCCCGCCCGGAGAAGGATGGCTACCAGGCGGAAATCGAGTATTTTGTGGAGTGCGTAACCGAAAGCAGGGCGCCGGATCGCTGCCCTCCGGAGGAGTCGGCGGCGGCCGTGAAGCTGGCGCGGATGCTGGCGGGAGCGCGCGCGAAGAAAGGGGAGCAGTTGGAATGCGAGCTGTAGACAAACTTGAAATTGGGGTGATGTTCTGGGCGGGGCGGGACCCGCTCGAGACGATTCGGGAATTGAAGGGATTGGGCGTGCGCTGCGGGCAGATCGGCGTCCCCGGCGACCTGGATCTCGAGGGGGCGGGCGCGGACTGGAAGGCGGCCTGCGAGGCGGAGGATTTCGCCGTGGCCACGGTTTTCGCCGCCTATCGGGGCGAGGACTACGCGGACATCCCGACCGTGCAGCGCACGGTCGGTTTTATCCCCCCGGCCACCCGCGACGAGCGTGAGGCCCGGACCCTGGAAGTAAGCCGCTTTGCCGCCGAAATGGGCGCTCCGGGCATTGCGACGCACATCGGATTTGTACCGGAAGACCGGGCCCATCCGGACTATCAGGCAGTGAAGGGAATGGTACAGCGCGTTTGCGACGACGCGGCCGGACGCGGGCAAACGTTTGCCCTCGAGACCGGCCAGGAGCCGGCGGCCACGCTGCTCGAGTTTTTCCAGGACGTAGACCGCTCGAACCTACGCATCAATTTTGATCCCGCCAACATGATCCTCTACGGCACGGGCGACCCCATCGAGGCGCTGGGGATTCTGGCGCCGCACGTTGTTTCCGTTCACTGCAAGGACGGCGACTGGCCGCCCGAGGGAGTCCCCGGCGCTCTCGGAACGGAGCGGCCGCTTGGCCAGGGCTCGGTGGGCATGGAACGCTATATCGCCAAGCTCAAGGAGATCGGCTACGACGGCATTCTCAGTATTGAGCGGGAGGTTCCCGATCAGGAGCAGCGCCTGAAGGACATCGCAGGCGCCGTGAAGCTGCTCAAAGGGCTGCGCTAGCCCACAATGGCGCGCGCGATGCCTTCCACTTGACGCCCGTATTGTATGAGAACGCGTGGAACCACCAGCAGGAGCGGCGCGGCGGCCAGCCAGCGGTTCCTTGGCATCCAACCCAGCGCAACCAGCAGCAACAGCGGGGAGAAGATGCGGCCGTAATTGTAGACGGTCATCCAAACATCGCCCCGCTGCACGAAGATCGTAAGCAGAGCATAGAGCAGGGCCGCAATTGCTACCGGATCTGAGCGCTGCCTGATCCACAACATTCCGGCGAGGCAAATGGCCAGCAGCATGCCGAGCAGCGCGGCGATGTCGGCAGCATGGATCAAGCCCTGGTACGGGATGTCCGCCGGGTAGTCGACCGGGTTCAGGAGGTTGCGGAATAGGCCTTCCAGTGGAACGAGCGAGGTCGCATACGATGCCCCACCGAGTTGCATAGCAAGATAGGCGGTCCAGAGAGCCCACGGGATGGTGGAGGTAGCGAAGATGGCTGTGAGCCGCCAGTGCTTCCAGAGGACGCAATAGAGGCAGTACGCCACGGTTAAGAGAAGCCCGGTTTCGCGAGCCAGAGGCGCGAGGACCAGGATGAGATAGAGTTGCCACGAAGGCTGTCGGACGGCATGGAGCGCGAATCCGGCGCAAAAAGCCGCGAGCAAATGATCCACCGTGAGACGATCCACGAAGATGGGTGACGCCGGCACGGCGGCGAACAGCAGCGTCCAGTATGGCGACAGGCCGAGGCGGATGGCGTAGCTGCCGCTCCAAAGCAGCCCGAGGAACAGGAAGAAGTAGCCGGTGCTCATGTAGGTGAAGTCGACAACCGAGTGTCTTCCGAGGCTGAGGAGATAGGCCAAGCCGGGCAGCAGAATCCGCCGGTATCTCATCTGAGCGCCTTCCACGTAAGCGGCAAGATCATTGGGCCACGGCTCATGAGCAATGAAATGGTAGAACTGGCCGTCGAAGCCGTGACTGTTCTCGAACGTGTAGACGAGCTCCGAGTCCAGTTGTGGAGGGAGGCGGTGGTAGGAGCCTGTGCAGAACAACGCCGACCAGTTTCCGTTGTAGTTCACTGAGACGGTGATGTATTGCCAACAGATCGCCAAGATAACCGCGAGACCGGCGATAGAGAACCTTCCCATTGGGCAGATCTCCAGTATCACAACTCCCGTCTCCCGCCGCCAGCAGTGGCCGCGGTGAGTTGTCTGTATGGTGACGATGGTTGCCTGCCGGCGGTGCGGGCGCGGGCTGTCTGATCGGTGAAGCTGTTTTGGAGCGAGCGTCGAGGGGGCGGGTTGCCAGCATCGTGACGCTGTTTAGCTCCAGCGGCACGGGTAGCGGGTTGTCCGTTCGCCGATGGCGGTCACTCCACCGCGGCTATTGAATCTTAGTTAAATGGAGAAAGAACTGAATGGAACCACGGGGACGCAAAGTCGCGCGTTGGGCGGTGGCCGGCGTAATGCTCGTGTTGCCGGTGGTTCTGCTCCTCAGCTCAGTCCGGTCATTGCGCGAGCTGGAAGAGACGAAGGCGGTTTACTTGCGTAACCGGACCGCGGATCTCGCGGCGCGGCTGGAGACCCTCGATCCGGAACAGCTTCCGGCGGACCTGTTGGAATGGTTCGCCCCCGAGGCGCCTGGACTGCTCAGCCTGAAGGTGTTCACGTCGCCGGACGAGGGGAGCGGCAACCCCTTTCTGTCCTCGCTCTGGCAGGGCGAGGCGCTGTTCCACACGAGCCTCGACGATACTGATGCCGGGGAGGTGTTTCGCGCTTACATTCCGTTCCACCTGGAGACGGGCATGCACATCGCTTACATCGAACTCGACGCAGATTCAGCCGAGTTCCTGGTGGAGTACACACGGCGCCACCTGATGCTCTCGTTGCTTGCAAGCCTGGCACTGGTGGCGTTCACCGGCTACTTTCTCTGGAGCGAGCGCCGGGCTGTCCGGTTCCAGCGCCGCGAGATGGAGCTCCAGCACCTTGCCCACCTAGGTCAGATGTCCGCGGTGCTGGCTCACGAGATACGAAATCCGCTGGGCACGATCAAGGGGTTCGTACAACTCACCGTCGAACAGGCGGGGGAGGTTGCGGCCGGGCTCCTGGAACCGGTCCTCGAAGAGGTGAAGCGGCTGGAGAAGCTGGTGGAGGATCTTCTGCTCTACGGGCGGCCACGCACTCCCGAGAAACGGACCTGCTCATGGCCGGAACTGGCGGCAAAAGTAGAGGCTCACGCCCGGGATCAAATTGGCGGCCGGACGGTGCGCTTCGTGGCGGACGGAAACCTGACCGAATTCTCCACGGATCCGGATATTCTCGAGCAGGTACTCCTTAACTTGGTGAGGAACTCCCTTGAAGCCGTGCAGGGAGGCGAAGAAGCGGAGACGCGGCTCAGCGCGGAGAGCCTGCCCGGCGGAGCCATCCGCATCCGAGTGTCGGACAACGGCCCCGGACTCCCCGCGGAGGTCAGCGCAAAGCTTTTCGAACCGTTCACAACCACCAAAAGCAATGGAACCGGTCTCGGGCTGTCGATTGTGAGGAAGCTCACCGAGGCGCTTGGCGGCACCGTTGTCATCCATTCCAGCGCGCCGAAAGGGACGTGCGCGGAACTGCGATTCCCCAATTAACGAGACATGGCGAAAATTCTGATTATCGATGACGATCCCGGCTTTCGAAGGCTGCTGGAGACGATTCTGAAAGGCGAGGACTATGACGTCACTTCGGGAGGTACCGTGGCTGAAGCGCGGAAACTGGGCGCCGAGCGCCAGTTTGACCTCGTGCTCTCCGACCTCAAGCTGCCGGATGGCGACGGCCTGCAGGTTCTTGCGTGGTTTACCGAGAACGCTCCCGGAACTCCGATGGTGATGCTGACCGCGTTCGGGACCGTGGAGACGGCCGTCCAGGCGATGAAACTGGGCGCGGTGGACTATCTCGGAAAACCGCTGCGGAGTCCCGACGAATTGCGGCTCCTGGTGGCGCGCGCACTCGAAAACCGCCAGGCAAACCGGGAACTCCACGTTCTGCGGGAACAGGCTGCAGAGGGCTTTTCGTGCGATTCCATGATCGCTGAGGACCCGAAGATGAAGGAGGTCCTCGAGCTGGCCCGCAAAGTAGCGCCGACCAATGCCACTGTCCTTCTTACTGGAGAAAGCGGCACTGGAAAGGAAGTAATTGCGCGGTGCATACACGGCAATAGTTCCCGCGCCGGCCGGGTTTTTGTCGCCGTGAACTGTGCCGCTTTGACGCCGACACTGATCGAGACCGAACTATTCGGCCACGAAAAGGGAGCCTTTACGGGCGCCGTGGGCCAGCACGAAGGGCGTTTCGAGCGCGCCGATGGCGGGACCCTGTTCCTGGATGAGATCGGAGAGTTGGACGGGAATCTGCAGAGCAAGCTACTGCGCGTACTCCAGGAGAAGACGTTCGAGCGAGTCGGTGGCAAGCGGCAAATCACCGTGGATGTGCGGGTGATTGCGGCCACGAACCGGAACCTGAAGAAGATGGTGGAAGAGGGAAAATTTCGTGAAGATCTCTTCTACCGGCTCAACACATTTCCGCTGGAATTACCTCCGCTGCGGGAGCGCCCGGACGATATAGTCGCGCTGGCCAATTTCTTCCTCGACCGGGCCGCGAAGGAGTTCGGAAAGCCGCATCTCAAGCTGACCGATACGGGGCGCGACCGACTGCGCGCGCATAGCTGGCCGGGAAACGTTCGCGAGCTGGAGAACTTGATGGAAAGGGTCGCGATTCTATGCGACGAACGGGTGGACGCCGGGGATCTCCCGATGGGCGGCCGGTCAGCGCCGGCCGGGCAGCCATCCACCTGGGAGGACATTGAGCGGAAAGCGATCGAAGACGCGCTGCGGCGAAACGGCGGGAACCGGACGAAGGCGGCGAAGCAACTGGGGATCAGCTTGCGGAAGCTGCAGTACCGGTTGAAAGAGTACGGCGAGGTCGAGTAGGGCCGGCTTAGAGTTCGGTCTCCGCTTCGCGCTTGAGCGCCTCGGAGTCGGTGAGTTCGATGGTGCGGCCAACGATGCGGATGAAGCCTTCATTCTGGAACCGGCTCAAGTTGCGGGAGACTACCTCGCGCACGGTGCCGAGCCGCGACGCCAACTCCTGATGGGTTGTTTTCAACTCGAAGGTGTTGGCGCCGGCTTCCCTGCCGAGTTCCAGCAACGCTCCGGCGAGGCGCTGGCGCACGCTGCCGAAAGTTACCAGCTCAATCACGGAGACGAGCTGCCGGAGCCGCTTGCCGACCGCGGCGAGCATCTTCAGCGCGAGTTCCGGGTACTGCCGGCAGGCCTGCTGGAAATCGCGCGTGTGAATGAATGCGGCGGATACCGGGCCAATTGCCGAGACAGTCGCGGGATAAGCGCCACCGTCAAAGAGGGGAACCTCCGCGACGCTCGATGGCGCCTGTTCCACGGCCAGTGTGATTTCGCGGCCAGCAGAGGATGTTTTGAAGATGCGCACCCGGCCTTCGGTGATCAGAAATATCCCCTCGCAGGGGTCACCTTCGTAGAACAGCACCTGGCCGTCGGCATACTCTGTGGGGGCTGTGCGCGCCGCCAGGATCTGCACTTCACCGGAATCGAGTCCGGCGAAGAGCGGCACGCGAGCAATTCGTTCTATGTTGGCGGAATTCATAGCGGCGTTTCTCCCATCATAGACGCGAGAGACTTGCGGGCGACGTCGCGGCTATCGGAGTCCGGGTGGCTGGCGGCCGCTTCGCGCACGGCCGTGACGGCTTCTTCCGAGTATTCCGCGGCGGGCCTTCCGACGCGCCCCACCGCCCATAACGCGCCGCGCTCGACGGGGCCCGTCTGGCTCATTTCCTCCTCGGTGAGAAGAGAGCACAGAATCGGGAGGAACGCCTCTTGCAGCTCGGGCCGCACCGCGAGCACCTCGCCAATGGCTTCGGGGATACCGTATGGCACCGCGCCAGATTCGTCGTTCAACGCCCATACGAAGCGGCGCATCAACTCGGTGGCGCGCTGGTGGTCGAGAATCGTCTGATCCGCCGCCACCGCGCCGAGGGCGTGAATCGTCTTCCACTTTTCGCTCTCGCCGTTGAGGTAGAGCCGGCCGCTGAGGAAGCGTAGGACGCGGGACACTTTATCGCGAGCCGCCTGTTTGACGGCTGCATAATCTTCGGCGGCGAGGGCGGCCTCGAGCTCCGCTTTCCAGTTCTTGCTCACATTATTTTAGATGTTGATGAGATTCGTGCGGTAGCGCTCGAGTTCTTCCTGGTTGATTTCAATTCCCAGGCCGGGTCCAATGGGCACGGCGATCTTACCATCCGATTTGTCCACCTCGACGCGCCTGGTGGTCAGCCCCCAGGCCGGACTTTCGTGCGGCAGGTGCAGCTCAAAGAGCGCCGGAGGCGGATTCCAGGCGCGGTAAAGTTCGGGAATGCAGGCCACCCAGTGCATTTCCGAAACGATGCGGATGGGTGTGCCCCAACTGTGCGGGACAAGACGCACGCGATTGACGGTGCAGGCGTTGGTAATGCGTTTTCCACCCGTGAGGCCGCAGTCCATAATGTCGGGTTGGACGATGTCCATCAGACGGTTCTGCACGTAGTTCTCGATCAGCCAGTCGACGGGCAGGAATTCGCCGCTCGCGAGCGGGATACGGAGGGCGTTCTTGAGGCGAGCGTAGCCCTCGAGGTCCCACTTATTGATCGGCTCCTCCCAGAATTCGAGGTTGAACTGCTCGAGCTGCCGGCCTAGCATCACGGCGGTTCCGTCATCGTAGGCGCCGGGCGTGCCGGAGTCGACGCCGAGGTGAATCTCCTCTCCGATCGCCTTGCGCACCGCGCCGATGACGCGGACATCGACGGAGGGGCCATAGCCCGTCTTCATCTTCGCGGCGCGGAAGCCAACCTCTTTCGTCCAGTGATAGAGCTCTTTGGCGAAGCCGGCTTCGAGATCCGGCCAATCCTTGCGGTAACCGGCCGAAGCGTAAGGCATGACGCGGTCGCGGTATTGCTTGCCGAGTATCTTCGATAGTGGCTTGCCGACGGCCTTACCGACTATGTCCCAGATCGCGACGTCGAGACCGCCGGGCGGGGGGGCGTTGCGCGGGATGGTGTGGAATGGCACGCGCTGGAGTTCCGTGAGTTCGTCAAAGATCGCTTCCACCTCGAACGGGGAGCGGCCGATTACCCGGTCTTTGTTCTGCCGGAGCACGTCTCCGCCCCACTGGCCGTCACCCCACCCGGTGATTCCTTCATTGGTGGAGACCTCGATGACGCTGGCGCCTGTAGAGGTGAATCCGAGCGGAGCGCCGCGGGCGCAACAGTAGCCCATCGGTTCGGGCATCTCCTGCCGCAGTTGGTGAATCTTGATTCCGGTGATCTCGAGTTTCGGGATGGAAACGCCCTGGGCGGCGAGCGTTTCCTCAAGAGAAAGGAGGGCGGCAGAGCCCAGGAAGCTCTTTGTTAGGAATTGGCGGCGATTCATTATGGATCTCCTTTGCATCAGACGCCCGCGAGCATTTCGTCGATTGGACCGAGCTGGCAGTCGGCCGGGACGGGACAGCCAAGCAGACGGCTGACGGTTGGGGCCACGGAGGCGATCGGGATGGGGCCGTGCGCTTTTTCATCCCGCTCCACTCCCCGGGCGACGCCCGGACCCCAGGCAAGAATCTGGCCCATCATAGTGCTGTAGCCGGTTTCTCCAGTCACGATCTGCGGGCCGTGGTTCGAGACCGGACTGCGGGCCGGCGCGATGGCCGAGCCGTCCGGATTCACTCCCCATACGAAGCCGGGGTTGTAGCAAAACTGAATGTCGCCCGCTTCCGGGCCCCAGTAGCCGATGAGAGCGGCGTCGCGCAGCTTTAGGGCGTAGGTGATGACGCGGCTGTTGTCGAGCGGACTGCGCCAGTCAAGCAGCGTATCGATCACCTGCTCCTGCACCCGCTCGTAGTCATCCGTGGATACGATCCCGTGCGGTTCGCGGCCGCGCAGGTTGACGTAGATCTCCGTTCCCTGCCGGTTGCGCTTCGTGTAGGCCCGGGAGCGCGCCCAGTCGATCTTCCGGTCCGTGCCGGCAAGCAGTCCGGCGTCCCGGAGACGCTGGTTCACGTCGCAGACCACGTTGTTGACGCCGCCGCCGTGGTCAGAGGCGATAATGAGCGTCGTGTCTCCCCGTTTTTCAATCGCTTCGAGCAACTGGCCGATGACATGGTCGAAGTCCTCGTAGGACCTCCGGAACACGGCGTCCGCCCGGGTGGCTATGGCGGGATCATGCTTGTAGTAGGAGGGGTCGGCGAGTGTGAGGCACTGGTGGAGGGCGGTGTCGACAATGCTCACTTTGTGCACGAAGAAGCGCCAATCCCAGAAGTCGAGCGACGCGATCGCAGCGCGGGCCAACCGGGCAAGACCGTCCCGCGATTCCTCGGCGCCGGCTTCCCAATAGGGGTCGTAGGGAGACGGGGGGATGGCGGAGCCGGTCCAGATGGGGCCGATTCTTTCGGCGAGGCGCGAGGCGATCTCGCGGGGCTGCGTAAAGCCTTCGCGCGCGCAAACCGGGGAGCGCAACAACTGCAGGCTCCTGCCGCTGGGGGCGATTTCCAGCAGCTTGTAACGAACGGCGCCGGTGGCGTCTTTGACGGTGGTATCGACCCATGCGGACCATTGGCCAACGCGGGTACGAGCCAGTTCGCGGCCACCGGAGCGGTCGAGGATAGCGACCGTGTCATAGTCCGGACCGGAGGCGATTACGAGGGCGATTTTGTCTCCGGCGACGGTTTCGAGCGGGGGCCGGTTGGTTTGTATCCCGGGGGAGTCGCCGGATGCAGGATTGGGAGCCGGAATCACGTCCGGACTGCGGCCCGGCTTGGGACCACCGCCCGGCGGCCAACCGGTGGTTTCGAGATCCTCGGAGTAGAGGCCCTCGATCTCGACATCCGGCGTCTGATAGATGGCGCCGCGTTGTAACGTCAGTCCGGCTGCCGTGGCGATGTTTTCGGCGGAGATTGCGCCGGGAAAATCGAACAGGAGGCTCTTCCGGCCCTGCGCGGCGAGGCTGTGCCAAATGGTTTCCGAGACGCACTGCCGGTGGCGCTCCGGACCACCGGCCGGCGCGTTCTCGCGATACTGCGTACCCGGCGGCGCACCGGTCATCATGCTCATGAAGTCCATGTTCACCCAGCAACTGACATACGGGAGGATGCGGCCGCTGTAGCCTTCGCGGATGATCCGGCGTATGTTCGGCAGGGTGTCCCGGTACCGGTGAACCAGTGATGGGACCATCGCGTCGACGGCGAGGAAGAGCACCCGCTGGTCTCCGGTACGCTGGGGCGGCAGGGCGGAAGAGGCCGATGGGCGGGCGGCGGGAACTGAGAGCATTCCAGCGACAGCGGAAGCGCTGCTGGAAACGAAACGCCTGCGTTTCATGCCTCAGAAGTGTATCACTGATGAGGAGCCGGGATGGCCGCCGAATCCGCGTCGCGGGCGTCAGGGAGTGGCTGGCCCCCAGAGATACTCGGCGCCGACGTCTTTGAACACGCTGAAATAGTGCGTCTGCGTGTCGGAAGTCAACACCAGCCGGTCGAGCAGGAGGCCTTTGCGGAAGCGCTTTTGGAGGTGTTCTTCCGAGTCGATCCGGAAGATCCGGAACCGGAACCAGCGCCGGGTGACGAAAACGGCGTCTCTGTCGCGCAGCACCAGATAGCCGATGGAATTCTTGAGGCCGTCGACACCGCTTCCGGCCACCGCCCGCAGCGCGGAGGATCCCTCCAACTTACCCAGCTCCCGCTCGAGGAACCGCACATAGTCGTCTGGCAGGGTGTCCGCTCCGTCCGGGTTCGTGGTGGTCCGAGCGAGCCCCCGGAAGAGCCCGGCGAGGGCCGCGAATTGGATCCGCAGCAAACGGATCACCCTGGGCGCAATGGAAAGGAAGATCAGCGTGGCGGCGGCGACAAAAGCGCCGATCAATAGGGGGTGTTCCATGGCCACCCAGACACCGACAGGGACCGCGGCATCGCCGGCGAGACTGACGAGGAAATTCGAGGCCGGTTCGGGACTCTGATTCACCGCGAGACGGGTAGCCGCTTTCATCGAGTGACTCGTCAGCGCGGCGCCGCCGGTCATGAGGGCGATGGTCACTTGCGCCATGGGACTGATCTCGCCCAGCGCGGTGAGCGCGAGGAACGCCGCTCCCACCGGGCGGATGAAGGTGTGGACGGAATCCCACGCGGAATCCACCCATGGGATTTTGTCGGCGATGAATTCGAGCAGAAAGGCGATGCCGGCGAGGCCGATGACCCACCCGTGGGACAAAACCTCGAGGCCGGCGAATTCGGGGCGCAAGTCAATGAGGTTGAACCGGATGGCGAGACCGAGAGTCAGGATCGTGGCGTAGAGGCGCAACCCGGCGAGGAAGCCGAGTCCCGTAGCGGCTCCAATGAGATTGAGCGTATCCATCATCCACTATTGTCGTACGAGCGGGCCGGCCCTTCGGTTCCCATGGCTAGAGCGAGTTGATGTAGGCCACGAGGTCGGCGATGGCGCTGCCCTCCAATTGCGGCCACGGGCCGGAGGCTTCTTGAATGGCGTTCCACATTCCGATGCCGTGATTCCAAGTTCCGGAGATGAAGCGCAGCGTATCCATCTTGCCGGAATACGCAGAGAAGCGGGGCGTATTTCCCTGCGGGTCGCCGTGGCATTCGATGCAGCCATTCGCTGCTGCGGCGGCGAGTCCTTTCTGCGGGTCTCCCTGGGCTTCGAAATACTGGATGGACCAGAGGTACCCGACGAGGCGCGTCATCTCTTCAGGCCGCAGGTCTTTCGCCTGCCCTCTCATTCGCGGGGCATGATTCCACATTTCGGTGGCCAGCTCGGTCATGCTCCGGGGTCCGGCCCCGGCTGAAAGAGGTTGCTCCGCAGTGTGGCAATCCGCGCAGCCTTTCACTCGGAATAGTGTTTCGCCGGTCTCCGCCGAAGCCACGTCGAGCTTCGTTCCCTCTTCCGGGATGCCAGGGGTTTTGCGGACGTAGGCAAGAAGGTGCTCCATCTCCCGGGCGGTGAGAGTTGGCATGGTGCCGCCGGCCGGCAGAGCCTTGTCCATGACGGGAGCATGATTCCACATCGAGCGTGCGAGTTGAACCGGATTATTGACGCTGCTCCATGCGGTAACCGGCAAGGCCCCGCCGGTTCCCTGGGCATGACAGGCAATGCAACCCTTGGCATCGAAGGTGCGCTGGCCCTCCTCGGGGTCGCCGGGTTCCTCGGAATAGCGGAACGAGAAGAGGTAGGCGTAGAGGTCCGCCGCGTCCTGGACGGACATCACCGGCTTCTCAATGTTCATCTTTTCCATCTGCGCCCACATCTTCGGACTGTGGTTCCAGATGGAGCGCGCGAGGGCAGAAGGCACAAAGCGGCCCGACGGCAACTTAGCCAGATCCGGTCCGGCTCTACCGCCAGAACCGTCGAGAGCATGGCATCCGGCACAGCCCTTGTCCTGGAAGACGGCTTCGCCGCGCGTGGCATCGCCGGGAATCGTGGCGGCACTGGCGCCGGCGGCGAGGCACACAAAAATTGCAGCGGTTAGCGATTGAAGTTTCGTCATGCGGCAGCTACTCCTGTGAGGCGGGCCTTCTTCACCGCTCCGGGTCTCCGTCCGGTCCCCTCGGCTTTTGGACGGCAGCATCACTGACCGTCCCCCGTTTCGATTACCCGGACTTTATGATGCAGCGGGACTCACGGAGGTCGCAGGCGAATGCTGCCACGACGGTTTCGAGCGCGGGCGCTAGACGCCCCCATGTTGGCGCGAGGAAAAAAAGATAAAGCGCCTCGGAGCGAAGGGAATCAGATGCTTAGTGTTCCTAGGGGATAGTTATGGCAACTTCGATAGACGCTGACCGGGCTGCGATCGAGGCGGGCCTGAGAGAGATGTTCTCCGGTCATCAGGGTCCGGTGGCTGCCGCAATGCGCTACGCTACGCTAGGCAAAGGGCAGAGAATCCGCCCGCTTCTCGCCCTTCGCGTGGGCCGGATGCTGGCCGCGGATCCCCGGTTGGTTCTGCCTGGCGGGCTCGCCGTGGAACTCCTTCACGCGGCCTCACTGGTAGTGGACGATTTGCCGTGCATGGACGACGCGGAGACGCGCCGGGGGCAACCCGCGGCGCACCGGGCTCATGGGGAGGCTACGGCGATCCTGGCGGCGTTTGGGATGGTTGCGATGGCTGGACGGGTGGCCCTGCCGCGGGAGGGTTCGAGTTTGGGTGAAGAGGCGGCAAGCTTTCAACAGGCTCTGCTCGGAACGCTGGACTGCTCCACCCTGCTTGGCGGCCAAGCGGCGGACCTGGGTTTGGATCTGGCACTGGGAGACCGCCAGTCTCTTCGCGTGAAGGCGATGAAGACAGCTCCCCTGTTCGAGCTTGCGGCTCACGCCGGGACTCTGGGAAGCCGGGCCGGCCGGAACAGGCGCGCCGAAGTGCGCCGCCTCGGCCGGGAATTCGGGCTGGCGTTCCAACTGGTGGATGATTGGCTGGACCATGAACTCGATACCGACGCCCTGCCCAGGCAGCAATTGGAAATTGTTCGCCGAATGTTGAGCGATTATGGCAACCGGGCGAACGAAGTGATGGAAATTCTGGATTATCTCGATGCAAGACTCAACAATCATGTCCCCGCCGCCGCGGGCGACCAATACGAAAAGTCCCTCGCCAGTCGCGCCGCATAATCGCGATCGGCGCCGCCGCGTCATTGTCATTGGCAGCGGGTTTGGCGGCCTGGCAGCCGCGGTCCGCCTCCAGGCCCGAGGGTACAAGGTAGATCTGGTTGAGGCTCTTGATCAACTGGGCGGCAGGGCCTATGTCTACCGGCAGGACGGCTTCACCTTCGACGGAGGGCCCACCGTGGTTACCGCTCCGTTCCTATTCGACGAAATCTTCAGGGCCGCCGGACGCAAGACGGAAGATTACGTGAAGATCGTGCCGGTAGATCCTTTCTACCGGATCGAATTTCATGACGGGCGCTTTTTCGCTTACAACAATGACACCGGCGAGACGGAGCGCCGGGTGAAGGAGTTTTCTCCCGGCGACCTGGACGGCTACCGGCGCATGATCCGGCACACGGAGAAGATCTTCCAGAAGGGTTTCGTCGAGCTTTCCGACCGCCCGTTTTTGAAGTTCGGCGACATGCTGAAGATCGCCCCGGATCTGATCCGCTTGCAGTCACACCGCACGGTCTATGGCTATGTTTCACAGTTCGTGAAGGACCCTCTGCTACGGCGGGTGTTCAGCTTCCATCCGCTGCTGGTGGGAGGAAACCCATTCCAGACAACATCTATCTACGCGCTGATTCACCATCTCGAGCAGGAGTGGGGCGTACATTACGCGCTGGGTGGAACGGGAGCGATCGTTTCAGGGCTCGGCAAGGTTTTTGAGGAGTTGGGCGGGCGCTGCCGCTTGTCTACCCCGGTGGCGCGAATCCTGGTGGAAAACGGGGCGGCCGTGGGAGTGGAGACGGCCGGTGGCGAGACCTTGCGGGCCGATGCAGTGGTCAGCAACGCCGACGTGGCGAATACTTACCGAAAGCTCATCCCAGCCGAATACCGCAGAAGGAATTCCGACCGGCACATCGAATCGCTCCGGTACAGTATGTCGCTCTTTGTGCTCTATTTCGGAACGCGGAAGCAGTACCCGGAAATATGCCACCACACAATCATTCTTGGAGAGCGCTACCGAGAGCTACTGAATGACATCTTCAAGCGGAAGAAGCTTGCCGATGACTTCTCGCTCTACCTGCACCGGCCGACCGCCACGGATCCGGCCATGGCTCCGGAAGGCTGCGACGCTTTCTACGTGCTGGCCCCCGTGCCGAACCAGTTGAGCGGGATCGATTGGAAGATAGCCGCGAAACCTTACCGCGACCGGATTATGCAGTTCCTGGATCAGAAGTACCTTCCTGGACTGTTGGAGAACGTGGTCACGGAGCGAATGCTGACACCGCTCGACTTCGAAACCACGCTGAACTCTTACCTGGGGTCAGGCTTTTCAGTGGAACCGATTTTTCGGCAGTCGGCCTGGTTTCGTCCCCATAACGAGTCCGAGGATGTGCGCAACCTGTTCCTGGTGGGCGCGGGAACACATCCGGGCGCTGGGATGCCGGGCGTGCTTTCCTCGGCGAAGATCGCGGAGAAATTAGTATGCGACCGCGTACCGGTCTAGACGGTCTCTACGCCGAAGCCGCCCGGGTGACGGCGGAAGGCTCGAAGAGTTTCCACTTCGCCACCCGCTTCTTTCCGGCGGAATTGGCGCGGTCGGCCCACGCCGTTTACTGGTTCTGCCGTCACACCGACGATCTGGCTGATGAAGCGCCCGATCCGCGGACGGGCTGGCGCGACGTCGAGGAATGGAGCGAAGCGACCCGCCGCGCGCTGAACACGGGGAGTGCGACTCATCCGGCGCTGCGGCTTTTCGCGGAAACTGTCGAGAAGCATCGCATTCCCCACGAATACCCGCTTGAGTTGATTGAGGGCATGCGTATGGATCTCCGCGGCCAGCGCTATCGGACATTCTCCGAACTGCGGCTGTTTTGCTACCGTGTGGCGAGCGTGGTTGGGCTGATGATGGCGCACGTGATCGGCTTTCGTGAGCCAGCGCCGCGCTATGCCGTTCATTTGGGAATCGCGATGCAGCTGACGAACATTCTGCGTGACGTGGGCGAGGACCTGCGGAGGAACCGGATCTACCTGCCGTCGGACGAGATGGCGGCTTTTGGATACTCGGAGGAGGCTCTGCGCCGGAGTGAGCGCGGGGACCGCTTCCGGGAACTGATGGAGTTTCAAATCAGCCGCGCCAGGGATTTTTACGCGGCGGCCGAACCCGGCATCGATCTGCTCTCGGACGATGGTAGATTCGCCGTCCAGGTTTCCTCGCGGGTCTATCGGGGCATTCTTCGCGAGATCGAACGCGCGGAATACAACGTGTTTGAGCGCCGCGCCGTTGTTCCGGGGTACAAGAAAAGCTGGATCGCGCTCACGTCGATGGCTTTTCCGGCGGCTCGGCACTCGTTCGGCCGGCTGGCGTTCTGGAGGCCGTAGTGCTGCGCCGGTCCATCACGGCTTCCTCGCTGGCCACGCTCGCCGGCCTCGCCGCTCATTTTGTTTACGCTCATGCCGCGGGAGCGCCGCTGCTCACTGATGGCATAGCGGAGTGGGTGATGGCGCGCACGCCCTCTCCCCAGGCTTTGTGGCTCCTGACACACCTCGGCGGATGGGCCAAGCCGTTCGCGGCGACAGCGGGCTTGGCGGCACTTGGATTCGCTGTTTGGCTGACTCTACTGCCGCGGGCGAGACGGCCCGTTTCCTCCAGGAGCGAACTGTATTGCGCGGCGCTCGCCTGCGTCTCTGCCGCTGCGCTCGCCGCGGTCTTCCAGTACCCGTCTCTACCCGGCGTCGTTTCGTTTTGGCTGCCGGCAACGGGCGCGGGTCTTCTCTTGACCGGACGCCGGGCGGGGGAGGTCCAGCCGGAGCGCCGCACGTTTCTCGCGATGGCGGGAAAGGCGCTTTCCTCAACCGTCATGCTGGCCGGCGTGGCGGGAGTCGCCATTGAGAGCTACCTGCGCAACGCGGCCTTGGCGAAGGGGGCCGGGGAGCCGGTGACGTTGTTCCACTTCGAACCGCCGGAGGATAAGTTCGGGGAGGGTTTGGTTCGCAAGCCGGTCACTCCCGTGGGCGAATTCTACACGATGAGCAAGAACACGGTGGACCCGGCGCTCGACCCGGAGGAGTGGCGGCTCAAAGTCACCGTGGACGGCGAAGTGCTGGAGGAATTCCGCTACGAGACGCTGCTCTCGCTGCCACGAACCGACGAGTACGTGTCGCTGCGGTGCGTGAGCAATAATCTGAAGTCGAATCTGATGGGCACGGCTCTGTGGAGCGGGGTTCGCTTCGGGCAATTGGTACGGGAGTCCTCGCTGCCGGACAGCATTACCGAGGCGGCCGTGATCGGAGCCGACGGCCACGGTGACAGCCTGCCTCTGGCGTATGCCTTCTCCCGGGCGGTCCTGCTGGCGATCGGAATGAACGGCGGGACGCTGACACGGTTGCACGGATTCCCGGTCCGGCTGGTGGCCCCGCGGTACTACGGCTTCAAGCACGTGAAGTGGATCGCCGAGATCGCCTTTCGCAGCACTCCGTATCTGGGGACGTGGCCGAAGATGGGCTATACCAAGAAGCCCGTCATACACACCGTCTCGTTTATCGATGAAGTGGAGGCGACCGGGACGTCGTTGCGCATGGGAGGCATTGCGATGTCGGGTCATGGCGGCATTCGCCAAGTGCGTCTACGGGTGGATGACGGCGACTGGGTGGACGCCGAGCTCGAGCGGCCGTTGTCACCGTTTACGTGGACTCGCTGGAAGGGCGAGATCGAGGCCGCCACCGCGGAATTCGTCGAAGCCCGCGCGATGGACGCCCGCGGCGCCTGGCAGGCCGCCGAGGAAGGCCCGCTGTTCCCTGACGGCGTCAAAGGGCCGACGATACGGAAGATCTCATGAACCCGGTCTGGTTTGCGGTGGTAACCTGTCTCGCGATGGTTTGGTTCCTGGGTAGGTCTCTCCACGGCTATCGAGGGCTTCCCAATCTTCCGTTATCCTGGCGGCGGACGGAAGCTGACGTCACCGTGGTGATTCCCGCGCGCAACGAATCCGGTCGTATCGGGCGTGCTGTGGGGGGCTTTGCGGGGGTGCGGGTGATCGTGGTTGATGACGGCTCCACGGATGGCACCGGGGAGGAATCGCTGGCGTCCGGCGCGGAAGTGCTCACCGCGCCGCCACTGCCGGCGGGCTGGCGAGGAAAGCCGCACGCGTGCTGGTTTGGGTCGCAGAGCGTCACGACGGAGTGGATTCTCTTCGTTGACGCAGACACCTGCTATGATCCGCAGTTCCTTTCCTCGGCGGTTTTCTACGCAGAGCAGGAGTCGCTCGACGCTCTCACGGTGTTCCTTCGCCAGCGGCGGGAGAGTTGGGTGGAACGTATTCTGCTGCCCTACGCGTTCGCTCTCTATTTCTGCGGAGTGAACGCGAAGTCGGTGAACGCGGTGGGCCGTGGAGAGGCGCTGGCGAACGGGCAGTGTTTTCTGCTGCGCACGTCCGCCTACCGGGAGTTGGGAGGGCACGCCGCGGTTGCCGGCAGCGTGATTGAGGATGTCGCCCTGGCGCGGGAAGTGAAGAGGCGCGGCCTGCGGTTGCGGGTAGTTCGGGGGGAGCATCTCGGCGAAGTGCGCATGTATGACAGCCTGCGTTCGCTCTGGCAGGGCTTCCGGAAGAACTCCTTCCGGTTTCTGCAAGCCAATCCGAAGAGCGGGGTGGAAGTGGTGGCGGCTTCCATTGCGCTTACCTCTCTCGGGCCGGCCGTGCTCCTGTTGGCGGGGGCGGGGCTTTGGTGGGCCGCGGTTGCCCTGCTGCTGCTTCCGGCAGCGCTGCTCGCGCCATGGTACGGCGGCTTCCGGGAGGCCCTCACCGCGCCGCTGGCGATCTACCTGTTCCAGTTGATTGCGCTCGACGGCATGTTGACTGTGCTGACCGGCCGCAAGGCCCGCTGGAAGGGCAGGGAGGTGTAATTGGCAGGCGGCCTTCAATATCCCGTTCCGTGGGACCAGGTGATCCGGCTCGCTCCGTACATTCGCAGCGGACGCCCGGCCCCGTTCGGACAGATCTGCGCAACTGTCGCCCGCCGGATCCAGCCGGAGCCGCGTGCCAGCGGGTTGGAGAGGCTTCCGGAATCGCCGCGGTTCGTTCTTGCCGCGAACCACTACCAGCGCGCCGGGCTTTGGATCGCGCACCCGGCGTGCTTCTTGACGAATCTTATCGGGCGGCGGTACGGTTTTGCAGATGCGCCCGTGCGCTGGGTGGTGACCGCCAACTGGCCCCGTTTGCGATTGGGGCCCTGGATCGTACCTTCTCCGGGGGATTGGCTGCTGCCGAGAGTCGCCCGGGCGCTCAGTTGTTACGCGGTTCCCTTCAGCGGCTCGCGCCCCGCGCGCGCTGCATCGTCCGTGCGAAGGCTGGTAAGAGACGCGCGGGCGCTCGACCGGCCCATCGGGCTGTTCCCCGAAGGCGTCACTGGACGCGCCGGCCGCCTGGCGCCCCCGCTGCCGGGCGTCTCGCGGCTTCTGACGCTGCTCGCGGGGTGCGGCTACGGAGTGCAGCCGGTGCGTATCGGCGAGGACGGCCGCCTGTGGTTTGAGTTCGGCGAGCCGCTCGATGCCGGCGAAGTGCGGCGCGCGCCGGACCCCGCGAAGCTAGTGATGGACCGGATCGCGGATTTGCCCGGCGGCTGCTCAGTCCCAGAGCTCGTGGATGGGCCCATAGACGTCATCCTTTGACTTAGGTACGTACTCGAAACCCCGGCCGAACGGGTCGTCATACCGCACGTTGGTCCAGTTGATTCCCAGCGCGGAGTAGATGGTGGCCTCGACATCCTCCACCCGGATCTCGCGCTCGCGATGCCAGCCCGACTCCACCGTATAGGCTCCCGTGTCATCAGTGGCGCCCAGAACGCTGCCTCCCTTAACACCCGCTCCGCCGAAGAAAGCGAAGTGCTGGAGGTGGTGATCGCGTCCGTTTTGCGGGGAAAGCCCTCCGACGGTGCGGCCAAACTCTCCCATGCCGGCGATCAGTGTTTCGTTCCAAAGGCCGGAGTTTTTGAGGTCCCCGATCAACGCGGCCAGTCCGGTGTCGAGATTCCGCGCCATCGCCGGGAGGCGGTTGTTGAGGTTGGCGGCGTAGATGTCCTGGTGATGATCCCAGCCGTTATAGACGATCTGGATGTAACGCGTTCCCCGATTCGCTTCGAGAACTTGCTTCGCCACGAGGCAGGCGTTGCCAAAAGGAGAGGCTCCGTAGCGTTCAGCGTCCGCGTCATCGAACGAGAAGGCCCGCTGAACGGACGGTTCATACATCAGCCCGTGGGCGGAGTTGTAGAAAGCCTCGAAATCCGCGACCGGACGGCCGAGCGGCGAATTAGTCCGCAGGTCGCCATCGAGCGACTCAAGAAGATCATATCTTCGACTGAAGCGGCTCTCTCCGCCGGCGGCCGGATGCTCGGTTCCGGGCAGGCCGGCGGGGTCCGCGGCCACCTTCAGCGGCGCATATGACGAAGAGAGATAGCCCGGCCCCACGGTCCGGGTGGAGTTCAAAGCGAGGAACGTGGGGAAGACGTGATCCGGATTCCTTTCTAGCTCCTTTTCCAGGGCTACCACGCTGCCGATGTTCGGTGCGATCGCCCCGAGGGCTGAGGTCGGGCTACGCCCGATCTGCACCCAGGTCTGCATTCCGCTGTGCTGGAGGGCCCAAGAGTGCATGGAGCGGACGATGGCGATGTCGCCCAGCCGCTCCGCCATTGCGGGCATCAGTCCAACCGGCCAGGTGACGCCGTTCACGGGAGTGGGGTCGAAGCCGGCGGGCGTTACGCCGTTGACGTGCTTGAAGTCGAAGGTGTCGACCTGGCTCGGAGCGCCGGACAGGAGGATGAAGATGACGTTGCGGGCGGTGTTTTTCGTCTCCACCTCGGCCCACGGAATTACGCCGCCGTCGGCCCGGAGGTTCGGGGTGAGGAGGGACGCGGTTACGCCGGCCCCGGCTAAGTTGAAGAACATCCGGCGGCTCATGTGGGGGCGCGAGTAGAACGGCTCGTGGCTATGCGGCCACAGCCTCAGGGATTTTTCCAGCCTGGTTTTGCCCGTCATGTCAGCCCCTTAATAGTTGAAGATGAAATCGACCTTGTTATAGAGAGCCCACTGCAGATCCTCCAGGCGGTTCTCGCGATCGCCGCCCTGTAAGCTGCCGAGCGCGGTGTTGCGCTCTTCGGCGGAGGGGTGACGGGAGAGGATGGTAAGGAACATTAGGTCCACCGCCTCGGCGTCTCCGAGATGGAAGGCCTTGCGGGCCAAGCTCTGGAACTCGCCATAACCTGCCGCGCGGCAGCGATCGATGACGTAGGAGTTGTTCATCAACTGCAGCGCTTGGACGGCGGATCCATCGCCGCGGCGAGGCTCCTGGTCACGATCGCCCCGCATGAAGGCGTCAAGAAATACTGTCACGCCGCTTCTCGCATTGGGCATTCGCGCTGTCTCCGGGAACTGCATTGCCCAGTTGAGATAGCCGAGACTGCCCATCCGGTAGGTGGGGAGAAGACCGCTCGTCTGTGCGACAGCGTCGTGGATCTCCTCAGCCCACAGCCGGCGCACGTACTTTCGCGCGTATAGCGGTTCGTACCCGGGTTTCCAGTCGCCGCCATAGCGGGAGGAAAGCTGATACGCCTCGGAATTGGCGATCTGCCGCATGAGGGCCTTCAGGTCGTAGCCGCTGTCGATGAAGTCCTGTGCGAGAGCATTGAGGAGACGAGGCTGGTTCGGCTGCAGCGTCCAAGGCGCGGGCGGAGGATTGTCCGGGTCCAAACGCAGCGGATCGAACTGGTTGGCCGGCTCTACCAGGCCGAGGCCGAAGAATTCCTTCCAGATGTAGTTCACCAGGGCGCGGGCGAACTGGAAGTCGGCCGTCAATTCCCGCGCCAGCGCGGCGCGGTACGTTTCGCCGTCCGCGGGTTTGCCCCCGCTGAACGGGTAGCGTGGCTCGACGTTCGTGATCGCGCCGATAGGCCGGCGCGGCGGACGGTTGCCGGTTTCAGTGTTCAACGGATACGGGTTCCGGAAACGCATATCGTTGACGGAATAGTACCGGCGGGTCGCTCCGTTCACCTCGACCCTGTTCCTCCGGATGACCGTGCGCGACAGAAACGCCGCGAGTTCCCAGGCTTCGTAGCGGGCCGCCCGGCCGCCCCAGAGGCTCAGTGTGTCGAGATGGCCGCGGCCGTCATGGCAGAGAATGCAGTCCATGTGAGACATGCCGAGGAAGGTCTCGGCGATATTCGCCGCCTGCTGGTCATAGTGATCCTGCCCGGAGCGGGGACCGCCCATGACGAGCCCGCCGGCCATCCAGTTCAGCTCGCCCTGCTGCCAGCTATTGCCGCCGGCGGCGGTGACCAGTTCCGAAGCCATCTGGTTGTATGGCTTGTTCCGCTGCAGCGACTCCCTGATCCAGCGGTGGAAGGCGTCGCGGCCTTCGGGATAGCGGTTGATCTGCGCGGTGAGGCGCGCGTTGCGGAAGAGATCGCCGAAGTACATCGTCCACCTGTCGACCCACTCGCCGGTTTCGAGGAGCCGGCCGATCAACTCGGCGCGCTTGTTCGGTTTTGTGCTGCCAGTGAAAGCGAGCAGGTCTTCCACCGGTGGCACACGTCCAGTGAGATCCAGAAATACGCGGCGGGCGAATTCGTAGTCGTTCGTTGTTGCGGCAGGGGCCACACTGGACTCCCGCATCGCCTGAAACAGATGGCGGTCAATCGTTGGCAGTTCTTCCAACCTTTCGGATCTTTCGGTTTGGCCGCTGTCCGGCGCAGCGTCGAGAGTGCGAAAGCCGCCCAGCGCCTTGGTGATCTCTGTAGTTTGCCGGGCAAGCGCGAAGCGGTCGCGCCTTACCGCATTGAGGCCGGTTTCGAGGTAGCGCTCACGTTCTGGACCGAGGAATATGCACTCGGAATGATTCACGCCCAGGCTGTATTCGCCGCCGGGTTGGACGGGCGGCGCTGGCGGGCGCCGTCCGCCGCGGTCTTGCGCCACGGCGGATCCGGCCGCGGTTAGCAACAACGCTGCCGCCAGCCCACAGAAAATGTTCCGTTTTGTCCGGCGGCCCGGAGATCGCTGTTTCATGACACCCAGTCTGCAATCATTCTTCATACATAAACACAGATTCGCGGAAGGAGTTGCGGCTTGGTGCGGGCTTTCACCCGCTGACCGCAAGTCACCTATCTACTGTAGGTTATGGATAGTTCCGCAGTGGTGGTAGATGTTCGCCGGTGAGGCGTGGATTCGGATTTCCGCATTTCTTTCCAGCCGGGCGCGTATGGCGGTTGCTCAGCAGCCAGCGAGGCGCCGGGGACGGGAGGGCGGATCTACATATCGAATCCGCTTACTGCTGCTGGTTCCAGACGCACTTACCGTGTTTCCGAAACATGGCCATGTACTTGCCGCCAGCCCAGTTGGCATAGTGCTTGTCGATGTTGGCGCTCTCCGGCGTGCCCGGGTGGATCATAACGCGGTAGCGGAACCGCCAGGAGCCCTTCGGCTCCAGGGTGAGGGATCCGTCGCGGCTCTCATCCCGGAAGAAATCGTGCTCGCCGAAAATGTTGGCGGCGAATAGGCCGTACGCGCGAACGTGCCAGTAGGTGGGATGTTTCGGGTTGCCGGGATGGTCGAAGATCGCTACTCCGAGCGGCTCTCCGGCGATTTCGCCATAGTAGTCCATCCAGGGAGACGCCTTGCCCCACACGTTTTTCTCGCCGGTTTCTCCGTGGGCATTGAGTAGCGTGCCGCCGTTGCGCTCGTTCATCGCGTCGGCCAAACGGATGGCGAACGTGCCTTCCTTGGTGTCGCCGAAGTGGGCTTTCTTCACACCGGGCAGCGTGATGTCGACGTCCATGATGCGGAGTGCCAGGCCGGTGGAATAGACCGTGGTGACGCGCTCTTCAGTAAGGATGGTCTCGCCCTTCCCATCTTTCCAATCAAAGACGGTCTTCACCGAGCCTTCGCTTTTTCCGCTCTTTGCGCCGGATACATTTCGCAGCACCACGAAGCCGTATTTGTCGCCGTCGCGGGAAGGATCGGCGGTCCAGAAGTCGAGTCCGTTCACATCGCCGTGGGTGAACCAGAGGCCGCGATGGTGCGGGTGGTCCTTACTCTCTCCCTCAACGTCCTTCATCGGGTAGTGGCGGGTGACCACGGTTCCGGAAGAGGCGTGAATCGGGTAGTAGTAGGGTTTGGTTACCCCTTCCCCTTTCACAATCAGTTCCGTGAATGGCTTTCCGTCGACGTCAATCACGACACGGTCGTCTTTCGCTGTCACCTTCACCTGCGCGGCCAGTGGAAGACCGGCCACGAGGGCGGTTAGCAGGGCGATTACGCGCTTCATGTCAGCAGTAGACCACATCCGGACGGTCCGGCTCAACAGCGCAACGACGCCGGGGCGCTTGCCGGTTTCCGTTACCCCCCGTTATGATGAAGGTGTTCAAGAACTAAGGAGGTTTGTCGATGGGTCCGTTGGGCTGGCAGGAAACGATTGCCATTTTCATCCTCGCCCTGCTCATCTTCGGGCCGCGCAAGCTGCCGGAGCTGGGCAAGACGATCGGCAAGGCCATGACCGAGTTCCGCCGGGCCTCTAACGAACTGAAGTCGACCTGGAACCGCGAGATGCAGGAAATCGAGCGCGAAAGCCAGTCACTGAAGGAAGAGACCCGGAAGATCGGCAATGAGATCACCGCGAGTTACAACGACAGCAGCTCGGGGTATGACTATGACAGCGAGTACGATTACGAGTACGAAGACTCGTATGACTACGATGCGGGAACCGGCGCGAAGCCGGGATCCAAGAGCGAAAATTCGTCCACTGTAGGCGCATCCGAGAAACAGGGCGCTGAATCGACGGCTACGAATACCGCGGAAAGTGAAGCCCCCGAGGGCACGGTGGCGGCGACTGAAGAGAAAGCTGCCGCTTCGGAGACGCCGGGCAACGACGGCGCCGATGACAACGGGGACCAGTCCACCGCGGGACCGGAGAAGACAACCACCTAGCGTTGCACTCCTAGCCGAATCTCACGTTCAGGCGAGACATGGAGCCGGAAGACAATAAGCAGGGTGCGCCAACCCCGCCCGAGGATGGTAGTCCGAAGAAGGAGGAGGAACAAGCTCCTTCTCCTTCGGATTCTTCGGCCGGAGACTTGACGGCGCCAGAAGGCGCGGGGCCGGAACAAACGCCGGAAGTTCCCGCGGAGCAAGATGATTCCGGTGGGAAATCCGCGGCTGACGATAGCGCGAAGTCCGAAGAATCGGCGCCGGAAGAGCCAGCCGCGGGGGCGCCAGACCAAGCCACCGGTGACAAAGAGACCAGTGAAGACCAACTTTACGATCCGTACGACGATTATGGGGACGACCCATACGCCTACGAAGGATCCGCGGAGGAGGCCGCCGCCGAACAGAAGGCGGTAACCAAGGCCGAGACGCCGCCTCCACCCCCCACGCCGCCCAAGAAGCAAGAAGTCGAAGACGAGGATGATGCGGACGAGGATGGCATGTTGCGGATGTCCTTCATGGACCATCTGGAGGAGCTTCGCTCGCGGCTAATCAGATCCCTGATGGGGATTGGCGTTGCCTTCTTTGCAAGCATTGTTTTCGCCAACCAGCTCTGGCTGGTGGTGAGCGAGCCGGCGATGGACGCTTTACGCACTCTTGGGGTCGACCCCCCGCAGTTGGTGCAAATCAAGCCCATGGAAACGTTCACCACGGTCTGGGTGAAGCTGCCGATGCTGACCGCGATTTTCCTCGCCTCGCCCTGGGTTCTGTATCAGGTTTGGGCATTCATCGCGCCAGGGCTCTACAAGCGGGAAAGACATTGGGCGGCCCCGTTCGTGATCTGTTCCGCCGGGTTGTTCATCCTAGGCGGGATGTTCGCGTATTTCGTCGCATTCCGCTTCGGGCTCACTTTCTTGCTCGGGATCGGCCGCGACATCAACATCGCGCCATTCGTCTCGATTACCGAATACTTTAATCTCTTTGTTAACGTGACCCTGGGCATTGGCCTGGTCTTCGAGCTACCGATCCTCATTTTCTTCCTCACTCTTCTGCGGATCGTGACGCCGGGGTTCCTGGTGCGCAACTCTCGCTACGCCGTGCTCATTATCGTGGTTCTCGCGGCCATTATCACACCCACGCCGGACGTCGTGAACCTGACGCTGTTCTCCGTGCCCATGTGCTTGCTCTATTTTGTGGGCATCTTCGCTGGATATCTGCTAAACCTACATCGGGATAGGCAGCGTTTTCCCTGGCGGATCATATTACTGATACTGATATTGCTGGTGGTAATTGTGAGCGTCGCGCTATACCTGGCCGTTACGCGATACGGTTTCCAGATTCAGACTACTTGGCCTTACCTGATCCGGTAGGGTGACCTTATTGATGTCGGGTGGGCCGCTTTGGGGGGGCGTGAGTTGAATCGTGCGGCCATGCCCCCGGCGGCCTGGGTCATGGTTTCTTCACGCCCGCCGTGCGGAGCGGAGATTCCTCTTTCGGCGCCGGTCCTCCAAATCGCTTCACGATCCAAACACCGGTGAAGATTACGGCCATGGCCAGCGATTCCCGCCGGCCGAAGGGCTCGCGGTAGAACAGATACCCGAGAACGGCCGCCACCAGGGGGTTCACATACGTGTGCAGCGTGACAATGGCGACCGGCAGTCTCTTAAGCGCGTAGACGTACGACGTGTAGCCCACGATGGAACCGAAGACCATCAGGTAGATCACAGCGCCAACCCCCCGCACGCTCCATTCGGCCGGTTCCTGGCCCGCAGCCAGGGCGGGAATCAGAAAGCCCACTCCCGCCGCGAGTTGTTGGATTGCGCCGTTGACCACGACGTTCACATGGCCGATGCGCCGCCGCTGGGCGAGCGAGCCGATGCCCCAACCGATGCAGCCGATCTGGAGCACGATGAATCCCTTCACCACCTCGCCAGCGAAGCCGGTGGTGATTGCATCCGGACCCACCAGTAGAGCGGCGCCCGTGAGGCCGATCAGGAGGCCGGCGGTTGTTGACAGCTTCAGTTTCTCTCCGCCCGGAGTCAAGGACTCCATGCCGACCATCCAGAATGGGGAGGTTGTCACCAGCAGGGCGGCGAGGCTGCTCGGGATCCACAGCTCGGCGTAGGTCAGGCATCCGTTTCCCACTCCCAGAGTGAGCACGCCAAACAATGCGGCGTACAGGGTATCGCGCCGGTTCGGAAGCTTCAGGCCCGCAACTCGCGAAGCGAGAAGCAGCACGGCTCCCGAAAGCGTGAAGCGCGTCCCCACCAGCAGCAAGGGAGGAAAGGATTCAAGCGCCATCCGAATTGCCAGATAGGTGGTGCCCCAGAAGAAGCAGACTGAAGCGAGGGCTACGTAGGCGCCGAACTGTGGATGACGTGTCAAATCCACAGGTTAGCATTCGCGATCAGAACTTCAATTTCGGTCCGGCAAAGCCGCCTCCGTCGGTTAGAATATAGTTCTTGATTGTCACACTCACGGCCAATCCGGCCATCGATCTGAACTTCACCGCCGATCGACTTGCCTTTGATGACCGGGCCTATCTGCAGGAGCGGTCGGAAGCGCCCGGAGGCCGGGGCATCAACGCCTCTCTCGTCCTCCATTCGCTTGGCGTCGAGACGCTGGCAATCGCCGCTTCCGGGGGCATCACCGGAAAACGCTTCGAGAGTTTTCTCGCCAATGCCGGTTTCGCGGTGGAATTCGTGCAGATCGAGCAGGACATCCGGACCAACTACGCCATAACAGACCGGCAGGGGCTGACCGTCAAGCTCGACGAGCAGGGGCCGGTTCTTTCGCCGGGCGAAGTCACCCGGCTACGCGACGCGGTTCTCCAGCGGCTTCCAGGAGCGGACTGGCTGCTGTTGTCCGGGAGCCTGCCACCGGGCGTGCCCGCGAACTTCTATCAGCAGCTTATTGAGAATGCCGGGAAGCACAAAGTTCGCACTCTCCTCGACTGCGGAGGGCAACCGCTCCTAGAGGGCCTGGACGCTCGTCCCACCCTGGTGGCCCCGAACCAGAATGAAGCCGAACACGTTCTGGACCGCGCGCTGGTGATGCGCAAGCACTTCCACGAGGCCGCGGCCCAGATTAGTGCGATGGGCGCCGAATCCGTCGTCCTTTCTCTAGGGAGCCGCGGCGCGACTGTATCCCATCGCGGATCCATCGTCGAAGTGATACCGCCCAGAACTGACGCAGTCTGCCCGATTGGCTCCGGCGACGCCCTCAACGCGGCGCTCATCTGGGCGGTAACGGAAGGGTGTGATTTCTTCGACGCCGTGCGCTGGGGGGTGGCTGCGGGAACCGCCTCGGCGCGTCTTCCGGGGCTCGAATTCGCCCGGCTCGATCAAATTCGGGAGGTTTACGCGGAAGTCGAGGTACGGCCGGTCGATTGAGGCGGATCCGTGCTCCGGCGCCGCCGCGCGTAGAAAACGTCGGGCTGCTTCACCCAAGTCTTGATCAGAATCGCGAAGAGGGTGATCAGGCACACCATTGTCGCCGCGGTCCCAATCACCAGATAGTCGGTTGGGCTGGGGTTCCCGGGAATAAGCTGCGAGAAAATCAGGGCCACCGCTACGAAGACAAGAACGATGCCCAAGCCCAATGCAAGAAATCGGCCCAAGAAAAGACGGTCTCCTCAAATAGAGATCGGCGGTTTGGAGCGGGTACCTTAGTCGTATTTCTCGAAGACCACGCGCCTTTTCTCGAATCCGAGTTCGCGGAGTTGGCTCCGGACCTCGTTCACCATCTCTTTGAGTCCGCAGATATAGACGTCAATATCCCGCCGCTCTCCAATGGCTTCTAGTACATACGGTTGAACGTGGCCCGTTGCGCCGGTCCATTGTTCGGTCGGGCGGCTCACCACCGGGCAAAAAGCGAAATTCGGATGCTCGCGGGCCATCTGCTCGAACTCCTCCCGATACAAAACTCCCGATTCGAAGCGAACGCCCAGCAGCAGGGTATAGTGTTTGCGCGCTTCCCAGATCCGCTGGTCGCGGAACATAGAGCGGAACGGCGCAATCCCGGTGCCGGTTGCCACGAAGATCGAATCGCTCACCGGTTCCCGAAGCTGGAAGCCCCCCAGCGGACCCTTCATCGGAACGGAGTCGCCCGGCGCCAAGGCGAACAAGTGCGGGGAAAACGTGCCGAGATTTACTCGGTTCAGGCAGAGCTCAAAACGGTTGCCATCAGGTGCGGAGGCTACCGAGTAGGCGCGCGTCACCTTCTTACCACTCACCTCGTCGCTCAGAGACACGAACTGTCCAGGAACGAAGTCGAATTGCCGCACCTCGGATACCTCGAAGACGAAATGGCGAACCTCCGGGCCGATGTCCCATTTGTCAAGTAACTTGGCTTGCAGTGTTCCAGACCTCCCAGTTTTGCCGGCGGCTATTTGGTGGCTTCGCGGGCTCTTTCGAGCAGCACCTGGACGAGGGCGGGGTGTCCGTGCATGGCCGCGGCGATATCTACCTGTACACTTGGATAGATGCGCGAGGCCTCCGCCGCGATTCGAGGGAGGTCTTCCGCCGCGTGCCGGCCCAGGGTGAGGAAGTACGGGAGCACAATCATCCGTTCCACTCCAACTGCGGCGAGGCGGCCCACAACGGTCATCAGGTCCGGCTGCGTACAGTCGAGGAAAGCCACCTCCACCCGCCCGTATCCGCCAGCCTCCGCCAACTGGCGGGCCACTTCGCGGACGGCCTCGTTAGCGCTCTCCACCCGGGAACCGTGAGCGAAAAGGATATAGGCGGTTTCCATCTCTCTTTTTCGGATGCCCGGGCTGGGGAGTGCGGATCAAGGAGTCGCGATTACGGGTCCCGCCGGCTCGTGGCCCGACCCCGGCGGGGGGCCGAAGTTCATCCGCAGGAAGTCGAGAAAGGCCCGGCTCCGGGGGCGGCCATTGTTCTCATGCAACTCCACGCGCTGCAGGAATACCAATACTCCCAGCACATCCTTGTCACGAATGGTGTTCATTCCGGTCTGCTGCGCCATCTGCCGGAGGAACTCTTCGAGCGCCCCGCGCAGGTGCTCTTGCACCGCGGCGGCATAGGGGTTCGAGGAGCGGCTCTCGTAGATGATTCCGCTTTCCCGGGTGAGGTACGTCTTGATCATTGCCGCGAGAGCCTCGCGGATATCCGTGTCTACGGCGCTGGTTTGGGCCGCACCTTCGAGCACCGCGTGGGCCGTGCGCATGAGCAGCGGCTCATTCTGTCTCAGGAAGCGGTCAGTCACCTCGATATCCCGGTTCGGGATGTCCTCCGGGGCAACCTGGCGCGGTTTCTCGCGCCGCCTGGCTTCCTGCAGGTATTCGCAGTCCCACGGGCAGTCCACGCTGACTTCGCGTTCCTGGCCACAACAAATCGGGCAGATCTCGTTGCGGATGCCCGGGCAGTAGCGCTTTGCCCGCCGCTTCTCACAGATATCGCATAGGTTCATGACAGTCTACCCTTCCCAGGAATCAGCCTTCTGGTAGGCGTTGAAGCACTTCTCCAGCCCTTTCAGTCCGGATTCCGACAATCCGTGCTCCATCCCGATCATCCCCTGATAGCCCATTTCATGAATCGTTTTGAAGACATTCCGGTAGTTGATCTCGCCCGTGTAAGGCTCTTTCCGCCCGGGCACGTCCCCGGACTGGAAGTAGCCGATCCAGTTCCAGTGTTTCCGGATGTTGGCGATGAGATTTCCCTCGGATATCTGCTGATGATAGATGTCGAAGAGGATGCGAACCTGCGGGTGGTTAACACGGCTGATGATCTCTGCGGCGTGCGCGGAGAAGACAACGAAGTAGTCCTTTCCCGTGTCCCGGCTATTGATCGGTTCGAGCGCCAGCATCAGTTTCGTTCCTTCTACGATGCCGGCGGCCCGCTTGAGCGCCTCGACGCAGTTGCCGGTCTGCTCCTCGTGTGACAAATAATTCACTGTCAAGCCCGTTGTCACCGTCGCGGCTTCGTTGCCCATCAGTTCGTGGATTTCCACCGCCTTGCGGACGTCATCGAGAAATCCCGGATGGAACTTCTTGTCCACAAGCGCGTCGGACGTCCACCCGCCGGAGTTGACGACGAATACGCCCATTGCCATTCCGAGTTGCTCCCGCTTCTTGCGGAGATCCGCGATTTCCGTCATCGAATGCTGCGGTAGACTGTTGTATTCAAAGGCTCGGAACCCCCACTCGGCGTAGATCTCAAGTTGGCGGGGAACGGGCAAATCAGGCAGCAGGCCCACGCGCGGGGCGTACCGGAGATGATATTGATGCGGCTTTGCCTGGGCGGCAGCCAAGCCGGCTAGCACCGCCCCGTTCAGGAACACACGGCGATCCATCATAGCGGAAACGGAAAGAACTCCCATCGTATCATTAACATTTATGGCGAAAACCGACCTCTACTTCAAAGTCGAAGTCGTACACCACCCCGACGAACCGGTCGAACGGATCATCTCCGAGATCGAACGGCAGATGCGCAAGGTCTACGTGGTTCACGCCGTCGAGTTCCAAAACTCGATCAACGTCTCCAACGAACCGCTGGAGTGACGCACCGCCCGGCCTCAATCCACGTGTTTCCAATATGTTCGTTCGAGAAAGGGGTCCGTCATCCCAGCGATGTAGTCGCAGATCACCCGGTGGGCCGGCTCCGAATCCAGCTTGGCGCGGTGTGGAGCGGGCATATGCCCGGGGTGCTCGAGATAGTGCTGGAACAGTGCCGCGACCATCTGGCCGGAACGCTTCCTGGCGGCGAGCAGCGCCTCGGAACTATAGACCTGCGCGTGAAGAAACTCCTTCAGGCTGCGGTTGGCCGCCTCCGCGGCGGGCGAGAAGCCAGCCACCCGGACGTCATGACTGCGCACATCCTCGTGATTTCGTAGTTTCGCCTCCCGGGCAGCGACTGCGGTACCCTCGATGAGTCCGGAAACCAGGAAATCGAACAGCTCGCGTAATGTCTGGTGAAATTTCACCCGTTCCGCCGCACCCGGAAAGCGCATCTCGGTGGTTTCGAACAGTTCGCCGAAGTGTTGGTGACGGGAGCGGATCTCTTCCAACGGGACGATCCCCGCGCCGTGCGCGTCGTCAAGGTCGGCTGTGTTGTAGGCAATCTCGTCGGAAAGGTCGATCAACTGGGCTTCCACCGGGGGGCGGAGGCCGGGCAAATACTCTGCTAGCTGCGGGTCCTCGCCTGGAACCAGGTCCTTCGAGTGCTTGACAAGCCCCTCCCGCGCCTCGAAAGTGAGGTTGAGGCCGGGAAACATCGCATAGCGTTGCTCGAATTGCTCAACGATGCGCAGCGCATGGCGGTTGTGGTCGAAATGGTCGCCAAAGCGGCGCATCTGCCGGTCAAGCTCCGCTTCGCCGGCATGGGCGAACGGAGGATGTCCGATGTCGTGGCCGAGCGCCAAGGCCTCGGTAAGGTCCTCGTCGATTTCGAGAGCAGCCGCGACGGTGCGCCCCACCTGGGCCACCTCGATCGTGTGCGTGAGCCGGTTGCGGAAGTGATCCGACAACCCGGGCGCAAAGACCTGGGTCTTGTTCTCCAGGCGCCGGAAGGCGCGTGCGTGCACCACCCGGTCCCGGTCCCGCTGAAAATCGTTCCGGTACGGGTGAGGAGGTTCAGGATAGCGGCGTCCGTGGCTGGCAGGCAGCGGAAATCGAAGATGGCGAAGTGTCTCGGCCATGCCGGTCGCCCGAGCCGGTTTACTGTGATTCCTGGGAAAGCTCGCCCAGCGCCGTAAGGGCGGCGCGGCTCACTGCGCTGCGGGCAGTGCGGAGGGGTTCGAGAAGTTTCCGGGCCTCCTCGGGGTCCTCTTTGCCGACGAGTCTGGCCAGAGCGATCGTCGCCTGTTCCTTGGAAACCAGCACGGACGGGTTCTCGATCAGATCGCGTAGAAGCTGCTTTGCCTCTTCTGTTTTACCCTGCCCCGCGTAAAGCTGCGCCAGCGAGTAGGCGGCCTGGCTGTCGTAAGGCGGCTTGCCGTCTTCTGCCACTTTTCTGAAGTACTCCTCCGCCTTGTCCGCCTGGCCCTGACGGTTCGCGGAGAGACCGAGGTAGAACCGGGCAATGGAAGCCTCCTCGGTCCCGTCGTACTTCGTCGCGAGTTCCGTGAAGGCCTCTTCGACTGCTTTGTCCTTTTCCTCCTGAGTCGGGAAGGTCACGAAAAACGGGCTTTCTTCAGTCCCGATGTTGGCGTCATAGACGCGCAGAGCCTCATCCAGCGCTTCCTGCCGCTTGGACTGTTGGACGTTTTGGTAGTACAAGATACCAACGGCGGCCAGGACGACCGCGACGAGTGCGGCGCCAATAGCAACCGCCTGCCTTTTGTGCCCTTCGAGAAACTCGAGGATTTCGGCCACTTCGACCGCAAACTTATCGGTCTTTAACTCTTTCCGAGTGATTCTGTCCACGGATAACCTCAGGAATGCTTTACGGACCGCCGTAATTCAGTCTATGCCGGGGTGGAATGGCGACGTTAGCAAAATGCGCGCCGCGCGAACTCCGGAGCGGGATCCAGACACAACTCTATCGCCCGTGCTTTCATTTTTCATCGTAACATATCGCGGTTTCGGGTCGCCCGACAACGGCGGAAAGACGCCCCTTCCCTCGAGGTCAATGTTCCGGCGCTGATCGGTCTACATGGCGCTCGTGAGCTGATTGTGAATGGCAAACTTGACTAGCCCAGCGACATCGTGGATATCAAGCTTCCGCATCAGGCTGGCGCGGTATGTGTCAACGGTTTTGGGACTCAGGTCCAGACGCGCGGCGATCTCTTTCGCGCGAATCCCCTCCACCAACAGCATGAAGACCTCATACTCCCGGGAACTCAATCTATCCAGCGGATCGGCCGCATCCGCTTTCTTGCTCGCAACAAACATCTTCTCCAGGTTTAAGAGAGGAGTGATATAAACGCTCCCGTCAAGGGCCAGATCGAACGCGGCTTTCAGGTGTTCCAGCGGACCGCGTTTGAGGACATATGCAATGGCCCCGCTTCTGAGCGTCTCAAAGACCGTCTTGCGATCCGTGCGCATACCCATCACAACGATGCGAGTGGGCAAGCCGGCAACCCGGGCTTTGCGGATCACCTCGAGGGTGAACAGCCGGTCGAGGCTCTGATCGAGCAGCGCCAGATCCGGCCGGCATTTCTCCATTTCGCTAAGAGTTGTTTCTCCGTCCCCGCACTGCGCCACGACGCTGGTTCGACAGCAGGATTCGCACAGCGCGACAAAACCCTCACGGACGAGGGCGAGAGGCTCCGCGATTAATAGGGAACTTCGGGAGACGGTCCCCGATTCCGCTGACTCGGGCATAATATCAGGAACTCTGGCGCGGGGCGACCCGCCCGCCGCGTCGCACACAAGGCCACCCTCGGCGCTCCGGGCCGTTTGCGCGAACGCCACTGGACTCTTGAATCGGCCGGCGCCTGGAGACTAGTATCAGGCGAAGCTGCGGACGCCAGCGGCTTCGTCGTCGAATACCTCAAACACGGTGTAAAGCTTCGTTATCTGCAGAAGGTCTTGGATTCTTTTGGTCAGATGCAGAAGCTTGAGTTGGCCGCCCTGATTCGCGACGGTGGTGAAAGCGGAAACGAGTTCGCCAATGCCGGAGCTGTCGATGTATGTGACCTCAGACAGGTTCAGGAGCAACTTCTTGTCACCCGCGGCCACGAGATCGCGGACCGCGTCGCGGAACGAACTGGCGCCTTCACCAAGGGTGATTCGGCCAACGGCGTCAATAACAGTCACATCGCCAACTTTGCGGGTCGTCAGTTTCACACTCACGGAAAATCTCCTTATCCTTCTTGCTTATTTCCGCGCTCCGGATTCTCCGGTGGCGCGCCTTCATTCTTGAGATACTTGACCAGTCTGAACCGGGTGCCGGAGGAAGCCAGCTTCTCGGCCTTGAACTCGTCCATGAAGGCTCTCATCAGAAATATCCCCCGGCCTGACTGATTCAACAAGTTCTCTTGAGCCAGCGGATCGGGGACCGAATCCATCTCAAACCCTTTGCCCTCATCTGTCACGGTAATGGTCAGCCGGTCCTCGGCTTTGGCAATCCCGAGCGTCACTTTTTTGCGGTCGCTGTAGCAATTGCCATGCACGACCGCGTTCACCATCGCTTCCCGAACGGCCATCCCGACCTGATACCGTGTATCCTCGTCAAAACCCATCTCTCGCGCGGCCGCCAAGACAAGCTGTTCGGCCTTGTCGACGCTCTCGAGCGTTGAGTCGAGGATCGAGACCACACTTGTGGACCCGCTGCTGGGTTCTTCAGCCATAGGGACAATATTGTGGCCTCGGCGTGGCCAATCCGAACCGTTACGATAGAATAGCTGGCTGGACAAAGTCAAATGAGCCGCCGCGTCACGCCGAGTGCAGCGGAGCGCGCGATCCCGCCAGCGGCCCGTTTCTCTCATCCTCTTCCGAACTGCGTCTCTCCCCAAGGTAGTACAATGGCCAGCACATGAAAGACTGGTTTGGTGTGGCTCGCGGATACGGCCTGAACATTCCGGAGGGCGATCTCCGGCAGCTTGCGGTGGCGATGGATCGCCTGGAGGGGGCCTTCCGCCCCTTGACCCGAAGCATCCCACTCGAGACCGAACCCGCCTACGTTGCACTCCTGCCGGAGAGCGGCCAATGACCCTGATCGAGGCGGCTGCGATGCTTCGTGGGCGGGAGGTTTCGTCGGCGGAACTGACCGCTTCCTGCCTGCAGGACGTCGAGCGCCTACAACCCAAACTCAACGCGTTCTTAACCGTTACAGCCGAGGCGGCGCTCAATACGGCACGCCGGCGCGATGAGGAGCTTGCGGCGGGAGCTGGGCGCGGTCCGCTTCACGGCATTCCGGTCGCGGTTAAAGACGTCTTCTGTACCCGGGGTGTTCGCACCACCTGCGGTTCCCCACTGTTTCACGATTACATACCAGACCACGACGCAGCCGTCGTCGAACGGCTTGAGGCAGCCGGCGCCGTGCTGTTGGGCAAGACCGGAATGCACGAACTGGCCTACGGCATCACGTCGAATAATCCGCACTATGGAGCCGTCCGCAATCCATGGGATACCGCACGCATTCCCGGCGGATCGAGCGGCGGATCCGGTGCGGCCGTGGCGGCCGGGATGGCCTTCGTCGCGATGGGCTCAGACACCGGGGGCTCCATCCGGATACCGGCGTCGTTTTGCGGGGTCATTGGCCTGAAGCCGACTAGCGGCCGGGTGAGCCGCCATGGAGTGCTTCCCCTTGACTTCACGCTCGATCACATGGGGCCGCTGACCCGTTCAGTCCGTGACGCCGCCGCGACCCTCGCCGTTCTGGCCGGACACGATCCGCGCGACGAGTCTTCCAGCCGCCAGCCCGTAACCGATTATCTGGCTGCGGCCACCGGGCCGAATCTGACGGACATTCGAGTCGGCTGGCCCGAGAACTTCTACTTCGACCGGCTGCGGCCAGCCGTCGAGAAGAACATCCGCCGGGCCGCGGAAACGCTCGAGGAACTTGGCGCTCGGATCGTCCCGGTGCGCCTGCCCGACATCGAGGCGATCAATACCGTCGGACGATTGATCCTGTTTGCCGAAGCCTCGGCCGTAATGGAGCCCTACCTCGACAAGCGCTCCAGGTTTGGATCCGACGTGCTTGCCTTGCTCGATCAGGGCCGGCTGCTGCCCGCCACCGACTACCTGAACGCGCAACGGCTGCGGCGTCTCCAGCAGCAGGAGTTTCGGCACGTCTGGCGGCGCGTTGACTGCCTGCTGACGCCGGCGACGCCCATGACCGCACCACTCGTTGGCGAAAGCGAAGTCACCATCGGCGGGCGATCCGAGGATGTCCGGCTGGCCGCCACCCGCTTGCTTCGCGGATTCAACGTCCTGGGGCTTCCCGCCCTTTCGATGCCGTGCGGACTCGATGACGGCGGGCTGCCGGTGGGGCTGCAGATTGCCGGGCCGCCGTTTGCCGAGGCTCGGATTTTGGCGGTCGGGGCCGCGCTCGAAGACGCGTTGCGGTTTCCCGGCCTGCCTGCGGCTCGATAACTGGGACTCCGCGGCGAAACCATCTAATCCTCCTTCGTTTTTCCGCCGATAGACCTGCGGAGAGAAGTTGTGTGACTCCGTATTCTGTCTACGCCTGCGAAACGCAACCGATCGTCCTCGAAGGTCTGCGCTCCGTGCTGGCCAGCAGCGGGGACTTTCGCTTGGTGGGGTCTTCGCCCTGTCCCGCCGCGGCGCTTGAAGAGATTGCCGAAAGACAGCCGGACATCTTCATGCTCGACCACGGCCTCGGGTGGCCGAAAGTCCACGCGCTGACCACGGAATTACGAAGCGAGACGCCGGAAACCAAGGCGGTCGTATGGGGTTCCGTTCTAGATTCGGCGGACGGCTACCGGGCAATCCAAATAGGTGTGCGCGGCGTCTTCCAGCGCCATCTGCCCATTGGCCTGCTGCTTGAATGCTTGTTCGAAGTGGTGTCCGGGCGCGTGTGGTTCGAAGGAGCCGAATCGGCCCTGGAAAGTCACCGGCAGCGTCAAATCGGGGTCCGGCTCACGCCGCGCGAGCGGGAGATCGTCGAGCTGGTTGCGCAGGGGCTGAAGAACCGGGAGATTGCCGAGCAACTCGCTATCACGACGGGCACGGTTAAGGTCCACCTGATGCACGTGTTCGAAAAGACCGCTGTCAGCGACCGTTACGAGCTTGCCATGCAGGCGCGAGGGCTGCTCGAGGAATCCGGAACCCGCTAAAGGAGGAAACCCTTCATGAGTAGCGACACGGACAGACTAGCCATGCCGGTCGAAATGGCGGAGCGGATCCCGCGGGCAGAGCCATTGAAGGGGTGGCGCCGCTGGCTAACCCCGTCGCTCACCGATTGTCTCTTCATCTGCCTGGTTTTCTGGCTGTTTATGACCGCCGGCGCTGGCTGGAGCATACTGCTCGCTGACGGCGACGCCGGCTGGCACATCCGTGTCGGCGAATCGATTTTGGACACCGGTGTGATTCCGCAAACCGATCCATTTTCCTTCACCAAGCCAGGGGCGCCCTGGTATGCATGGGAATGGCTTGCCGAGGCCGGCATGGCGCATCTCCATCGTCTGGGCGGTCTCAAGGGGGTGACGCTTTTCGCGGGGATTATCGTCGCGATGTTCGGGGCGTTGTCGCTCCGCCTGTTGTTGTGGAAGGGAGCAAACGTATGGATCGCTCTCGGCGTGACTCTTCTGATGATGGGAGCGGCGTCGGTCCACTTCCTTGCCCGCCCTCATCTGGTCACTTTCATCTTTCTTCTCGCGTCGCTGTGGCTGGTGGAACGGGACCGGCGTCAGCCGGGACGTCTGGTCTGGCTCCTGGTTCCACTGACGGTTTTGTGGACGAATCTCCACGGTGGCTTTCTGGCGCTGTTTGTCTGCCTCGGTGGCGTGGTGGTCGGAAGCATTATTGAGGGAGTCTGGCGGCGGGACGAGTTGCCGGAGAAGCTTCGTCTGGCCGCGAAATATGCAGCTTTGGGCGTAGCATGCGCCACGGCTTCGATTCTCAACCCGTTTGGGATTGAGCTTCACCGTCACATCCTGGCGTATCTCCAGTCGGACTGGATCAAACGGGTGGTCAATGAGTTCCAGTCCCCCAGCTTCCGCGCCGAGAACATCTTGCAGTATGAAGTCCTACTCCTGTTAGGGGTGGTCGCCGCCGGGTGGCTGCTGCAGCGCGGGCGGGTCGTGGAAGCGATCTGGATCCTTGCCTGGGCGCACTTTTCGCTCTCGGGGGCTCGTCATATCCCGATCTACGCGATATTCGCCGGGCCGCCGGTCGCCGTCGAACTGACCGGGATTTGGAACCGGTGGCGCGAAGGTAAGAAGAAGTCATCATTGGTAGGGATTCTCGACCAATTGTCACGGGATCTAACACCGGGCTTCCGTCGGTTCAGCGTCTGGCCGCTCGTCTTCATCGCGTTTCTGGTGTTTGAGCGAGGCCAGCTCCAATGGCCGGCGGACTTCCCGGAACAGAAGTTCCCGCTCGCTATGATCCACCGCCATGCGGAGGAGATCCGGAGCGCCCGGATCTTCACCGAGGATGAATGGGCAGACTATCTGCTTTACCTGAATTTCCCCGAGCAGCGGGTGTTCATGGATGGCCGCACGGATTTCTACGGACCGGAAGTTGGGGACAAGTACCTTGCTACCCTCTACGGCAAACCGGAATGGGCCGGCGTGCTGCGGGAATACTCCGTCGAGTTGGTGCTGGTCCCTCCCGAGAAGCCGCTTGCGTCACTGCTGGCCGCACACGAGACGTGGGAGCGGGTGGACGGAGACGACAAAGCGGTCCTCTTTCGTTATGCCGGTGGCGAGGGGCGAGAAGGTGCGGGCAGGATCGCCGTTTCCCGGGTTTTGGGTCTTCAAAAAAGTCCGGCTGACACTAATGAAACAGTCCCCCGCAGCCGAAAGTACTAGAGGAGATCACGGAATATGAGGTACGGCAATCAAACGGAGCACGGAGGCACACCCCGGTACGCCGGGGCGCTGACGCCGGGCCCGGCCGAACACGTGGGAGGTTGCCGGTGAACCCCGAGGTAGTAGTTGCGGTTGTGCTCGGTCTGGCGGCGGTCATCGAAGATCTCCGCCGGCGGGAGATTCCGAACTGGATTCCTGTCGCGGCGCTCGTTGGCGGGTTTGCCTGCCAGGTGGCGGACAAAGGCTGGAGTGGATTCGGGGTGTCGGCGCTGGGCGCGGTCGCGGGTTTCGGCGTCTTCCTGGTCTTCTATCTTCTCGGCGGTATGGGTGGAGGAGATGTGAAATTGATGGCCGGCTTTGGCGCTCTTCTGGGCGCTGGCCGCCTTCTCGAGGCCGCTCTCTGGACGGCGGGGATTGGCGGGCTCATTGCCCTGTCTGTTATGGGCGTGAGCTGGATTCGGACAAGGCTGTGGCGCCGTGACGGCGCGGCTGCCTTGCCCAGAGCAATTCCCTACGCGCCCGCAATTGCGTGCGGCGTCTGGTTGACTTTGATTCCGAAAGGATGAAGGCGGCGGGCGGGAACTCGCCGTGGCCGAGTAATAGGAAGCATGGCTTCAGGAGTGTAAGGCTATGGATCGCAGGTTTCTCACAGTGCTTGGAGTGAGTCTGGTTTTTGCGCTGGTGGTTTCAGCAATCTTCTATCAGATCTCGTCGCGTCCCGGAAACACCGCCAAGAACGCGGAAGACACGGACACGAAAGATCTGGTGGTAGCGGTACAGCCGCTTACCGTCGGGGCCACCGTCAAACCGGACCACGTGAAGGTTGTCAAGGTGCCCGTTGCGCAGTTTCCGGCCGGTGGCATTTCCAATGTCGAAGAGGTGATCGACCGTCCGGTCGTCAGCAATATCCTCGTCGATGAGCCTGTCCACGAGGGGCGTTTGGCCGCCCGCGGCAGCGGTGTGGGGCTGGCGCCCATCATTCCGGAAGGAATGCGCGCCGTCTCGATTCGGGTCAACGAGGTCGTCGGCGTGGCTGGTTATGTCCTTCCCGGCATGAGGGTGGATATTCTGCTGACCGGGCGGCCGCCGGACAAGGATGGGAGTGTTACGGTCACCGTATTGCAAAACATCCTCGTGCTGTCGGCCGGGCAAACTATGGAGCCGGATGCGCAGGGACGGGCGATTAACGCACCGACTGTCACGCTTCTGGTTACGCCGGAACAGGCGGAAACTCTGACGCTTGCCTCCAACGAAGGTCGTGTGCAGCTGATCTTGCGAAACGGCAGCGACCAGACGATATCCACCACGGAGGGCCAGGCTGTCGAGGAACTCTACCAGTCGGTTGGCGCCAAGAAAAAGCCCAAGCCGGCGCCGGCGCGGCGGCCTGTGGTCGCGAGACGGGCCGCGCCACCGCCACCGCCTCCAGCGCCGCTTCCACCGCCGCCGGATGAAATCGTCGTCATTCGCGGTGTCGAGAAAACTGTCCAGGTTGTCAATGCCAGCCCGGCTGGCATCCAGGGGAGATAGTCATGAGATTCAGAAGCGATGTTTGTCTCGCGATGTTGCTGCTCACGCCGGTTCTGCTGTGTATCCCGGCATCCGGAAGCACTAGCGTGGAGGATCTGCACGTCACGGTCGGCAAGAGTATCGTGATCGACTATCCGACCAACATCTCCCGGATCTCCACGAGCAATCCAGAAATCGTGGACGCCGTGGCTGTAAGTACGCGTGAAGTCCTATTGCATGCCAAGGGTCATGGGGTGGCGACCGTCGTGGTCTGGGCGCGCACTGGTGATCGAAACTTCTACAACATCTCCGTTGTTCACAACCTCGCTCCGATCCGGAAGATCCTTGAGGTGACATTTCCCAAGGAGTCGATTCAGGTCCAGGCCGCCGAGGACTCGGTGACCTTGACCGGCACCGTCTCGACGCAGGAGGTTTCTGACCGGGCCGCGGCGGTCGCGGCGTCACTGGCCGGGACGGTGGTTAATAACCTTCAGCTTGTCGAGGATGTCGAAACTCAGATTCTTCTCCGCGTGAAATTCGCCGAGCTCGACCGGCAGCGCGGAGGGAAATTCGGGGTGAACCTGGTTTCGACCGGAGCTCTGGGTACCATCGGTGCTCTCTCCACTGGACAGTTTCAGTCCGCCCGCCCGAACGAGATCAGCGAGAGCAGCGAGTTCCGGATTACTGACGTCTTGAATATCTTCGCTTTCCGGCCCGATCTTGACCTGACCACCTTTATTACTGCGCTGCAAACCGAGGGCATCCTGCAGATCATGGCGGAACCGAACCTGGTCACCTCGGATGGCAAGGAGGCGAGCTTCCTCGTCGGTGGCGAGTTTCCGGTACCCGTCCTGCAGGGCGGCTCCAACGCCGGAGCAGTGACGATTCAGTTCCGCGAATTTGGCATCCGCCTAAACTTTCTGCCGGAGTTGACCCCGAATAACACCTTAAGAATGTACATCAAGCCGGAGGTCTCCACAATCGATGTCACGAACTCGGTCACGTTCAATGGCTTCGTCATCCCTGCGCTGGCGACCCGCCGGATGGAGACCAATATCGAACTCGGCGAAGGCCAGAGTTTCGTCATTGGCGGACTGATGGATGACCGGGTGCGCGCGACGTTCAACCGCATCCCAGGCCTGTCGCACATACCGGTGCTCGGAGAGCTGTTCAAGAGCCGGGACAAACAGAAGTCGCGAACGGAACTCATCGTGTTGGTGACGCCCGAGATAGTGGAGCCGCTCGGTGTGCAGGATCCGCGGCCGGAGCCCGCCATGCCAATGGAGTTTCTGCCGCCGATCAAGCCGGGAGACAAGATGCGTTACGACGGGACGCTTGAGCAGGCGAACTAACTCGCGCGCGGAGCGGAAAGGGAAAGAGAGACGGAATGGCAAGGGTCTCAGGACAGCAGATGGAACTGACGGCGCTATTGATTGCGCCGGACCGCGGGCTTGCCGCGCAGTTCCAGCGCAGTGTCGGTGAAACCCGCGCCTTCCAGATTCTCGCCGAACTGAAGACCTATCCGAACCAGCAGACGCTTGACATTCGTCTCCGGCAGCTCAAACCGGACGTCGTCTTGATTGATGTGGCGACAGACCTTGATCAGGCCGCCGAGCTTGTCGCGTTCGTTGCCTCGTTCCGTCCGATTACACAGGTGGTGGGGCTGCACAACTCGAATGCCTCGGAAGCAATTGTGAGAACGCTGCGCTGCGGCGCGAGCGAGTTCCTCCATGGCCCGTTCGACAACCAAGTGCAGCAGGAAGCGATTGCGCGTATCCGCCGGCTTCGGCAGCCAGAGGTTACGTCCCGGCCGGAGTTGGGCCATGTTCTGGTGTTCGCCAGCGCGAAGCCCGGATCGGGAGCCTCCACTCTCGCCACCCAGACTGCATTCGCAATCCGGCGTGCCACCGGCGAGCGGGTGCTGTTGGCGGACCTCGACTCAACCGGCGGCACCGTAGGTTTCTATCTCAAGCTCCATCACGAGGCTTCGATACAGGATGCATTCGAGAGGTCCGACGTCATGGATCCCACCGCCTGGGCGCCACTGGTTGCCCACTGTGACGGCATCGATGTTCTGTTGGCGCCGGAAGCCCCGGCCGATGTGGCGACCGAGCCGAACCGCTTGCACGACGTGCTCGAATTCGCCCGCATGCTCTACGGCTGGGTGGTTCTCGACGCTCCCGCCATTCCTCACCGGACCACACTGCTGACAGTTTCCGAGGCGGATCAGGCCTTTGTGGTCTCTACTTCGGAATTGGCGAGCCTGCACCTTACCCGCCGCGCCGTAACCGTTTTGGAACAGCTTGGCTTCACCCGCGAGCGCTACAGGGTTCTGATCAACCGCGCCAACAAAAGGGACGGCATTGGATCCGGGGACATGGAGAAGATCTTCTCCTGCCCGGTTTTCCAGATGTTTCCCAATGACTATTTCTCGCTTCACCGGGTGATTTCGCTTGGACAGTCGCTCAATAACGACTGTGAGCTGGGCCGGACGATTGACAAATACGCAGTGAGGATGGTCCAGGATGTCCGCCAGGAGAGCGAACGCATGGGGGCCATTGCAGAGACTAGAACCGCTTAGGGAGGATAGATGCTGCCGACAGTTGACCAACACCAGAACTCGCCGCAACACCTGAGCTGGGAGCAGCGGCTGCTGAAGAACGCCGGACGGCCGAAGTCAGCGTTGCGTCCGGAGTATCAAGAGCTCAAGTTCACGCTCCACCGGAAATTACTCGACAAAATAAACCTCGAGGCGCTCGCTACCATCGACAACCAGCGCGTGCGGGCGGAGGTGCGGCAGGCGCTGCTGGCGCTGATCACGGAAGAGCAGACGCTGCTGAGCTCGATCGAAAAACAGCAGATCTGCGAAGAGGTGCTGGACGAGGTCTTTGGCCTCGGTCCGCTGGAGCCGCTGCTGCAGGATCCGACCGTCTCCGACATCCTGGTGAACACGCACAAACAGGTTTACGTAGAGCGCCGGGGGTTGCTTGAGTTGACGACGGTTAGCTTCCGCGATGACGGTCACTTGCTGCGGATCATCGACAAGATAGTCTCGCAAGTTGGGCGCCGCATCGACGAATCGACCCCGATGGTGGATGCGCGTCTGAGCGACGGTTCGCGTGTCAACGCAATCATTCCTCCCCTCGCCGTGGACGGCCCGCTGCTGTCCATTCGCCGGTTCGGCACCGATAAACTCATGCCTCCGGATCTGGTGGAGAAGAAGTCCGTTACCCAGGGCATGATGGATCTGCTCGAGGCTGCAGTCAAGGCTAAACTGAACATCATCATCGCGGGCGGAACCGGCTCTGGAAAGACCACGTTACTCAACGCGTTATCGTTCTTCATCTCTCCCAAGGAGCGCATCGTTACCATCGAGGACGCCGCGGAACTGCAGTTAAAACAGCCGCACGTCGCCCGGCTGGAGACCCGTCCGCCGAACCTTGAGGGGCACGGGGCGGTCAGGCAGAGGGAGCTTCTGGTCAACAGTCTCCGTATGCGCCCGGACCGGATCGTCGTGGGCGAGGTCCGCGGCGAGGAAGCCACGGACATGCTGCAGGCGATGAACACCGGACACGACGGATCGTTGACGACGATTCACGCCAATAACTCGCGCGATGCCGTGTCGCGCCTCGAGGTGATGGTTTCGCTGGCGAACGCAAACATGACTCTGAAGTCGATCCGGCAGCAGATTTCGAGTGCGGTCAACCTCTTCGTCCAAGCCGCTCGCATGAGCGACGGAACGAGGCGAGTGATTGGCCTGACTGAAGTCACAGGCATGGAGGGCGAGATCATCACGTTGCAGGACATCTTCGTTTTCGAGAAACGGGGTCTTACTTCGGAGGGGCGGGTTGTCGGGCGCTTCGCTGCCACCGGCATTCGTCCGAAGTTCTACGAGAAGCTACTTGCGGCCGGTATCAAACTCCGGCCCGATCTGTTCGACGAGGTTGTCGAGGTCTGACGGAGCAGCCATGGTCTTCTACATCGTGATCTTCGTCGTGGTTTGGGTCGCCGCCATCGGTGGTTGGTGGGTGATGTCCAATGCATTCCGCTCGGCTGAAGTCGACAAGATGAAAAGCCGGTTGATGGGGTCCCAAGGGTCGGCGAAGAAGCGGAAGACGGCGAAAAAAGGCCCGGCGCTGCTCCAATCCGACGAAAGCACCGGCAAGATCGTCATGCGGATGTTGCAGCGATTCCGCTACGGCGAGCGGGCGCAGGAGCTCATCGAGCAGTCCGGACTCAAATGGAAGCCGGCCCGGCTGGCGCACGCCTGTTTGGCCCTCTTTTTGCTCGGTTTCGTTTTGAGCTGGTATTTGATGCCAGCGGCCTATCGGGCCTCGGCGCTGGTGATAGCCTTCGGGCTTGCAACCTTGCCAATCTTGTACTTGCTGCGGCTGCGCACGAAGCGCCTGCACAAGTTCGAGGAGCAGTTTCCGGAAAGCCTCGAGTTCGTTTCGCGATCAATGCGAGCTGGACACGCCTTCTCGGTTTCATTGGAGATGATTCACCGGGAGTTCCAGGAACCGCTCGCGGGGGAATTTCGGCGGACGTTTGAAGAGCACAATCTCGGTTTGCCCCTCGAAACCGTACTCCTGAAGCTTGCCAAGCGCGTGCCGTCAATGGACGTTCATTTCTTTGTCTCCGCGGTTCTCCTGCAGCGGCGCACCGGCGGTAACCTGGCGGAGATCCTCGACAAGCTGGCGAGCTTGATTCGCGAACGATTTAAACTGCGCGGGAAAATCCGGGCCATCAGCGCGCACGGCCGCATGACTGGTATCGCTCTCACCTGTATCCCGCTCGGAGTTGCGGTGATCATGTTCTACGTGAATCCGGACTACGTGAGATTCTTCTTCACCGACGAAACGGGGCAGATCATGGCGGTTGCCGCGATCGTGCTGCAGATCATCGGGTACCTGATCATTAAGAAAATCGTGACGATCGAGGTCTAGCCCATGCAAATTGTACTGACAGTCGTTCTGTTCTTCATGGTGACGCTGGCCTTGTCAATGGTCGGAATGAAGCTATGGGTCCGGCCTAAGGAAGCCATAGACCGGGTTACCGGCGCATCGGTTGCGCCGGAGGAAGAGCCGCAGACGCATCCGAGCCTGGTTTTTCAGGAACTGATGAAGAAGCTCGGTTCCGTGTTGCCGGCTTCGCCAAAGGATGTCGGAATCGTGCAGCGGCGGCTGATACGTGCCGGAATCCGGAACGAAAACGCGCTCAAGGTGCTCTATGGCGCCAAAGTGCTTCTCGGTATCGCTGTTCCAGTAGTGACTGGTTTTGCGCTAGCTGGCGCCGATACGGATCCGTCAAACAAGGTTTTGGCGATCATGGCAGCCGGAGCGATGGGGTTCTTTGGCCCAAACGAATATGTCCGGATGAAATCCAAGAAGCGCCAGAAGGAGATCAGCCGGGGATTGCCGAACTCCCTGGATCTGCTGGTTGTGTGCGTCGAATCCGGCCTGGGGCTCGATCAGGCGATTATCCAGGTGGCCAGCGAACTCGAACACGCGCACCCGGAAATCTCGGAAGAGCTTGCGCTGGTCAATCTCGAGCTGAAGGCTGGAAAGCGCCGGGCCGACGCCCTAAGGAATCTCGCCGAGCGAACCCAGGTCGACGACCTGAAGAAGCTTGTCGCGGTGCTGATCCAGGCTGACCGCTTTGGGACCGGCATTGCCCAGAGCCTGAGGGCGCACTCCGATTACATGCGAGTGCAAGCCCGGCAGGTGGCTGAGGAGAAGGCGGCGAAACTGGGCGTCAAGCTGGTGTTCCCGATCTTTTTCTGCATTCTGCCGTCTTTGTTCGTCGTGACGGTTGGACCCGTAATTGTGAGGATCTTTCGGGATCTGCTCCCGATGATGAACAACATGTAAACGCTTCGGCAACGAGGTTTCGAATTTGGCTGCGAAAGGAGAATGACGATGGATAGTTCGATGATTCGGATCGTGTGTGCAGTGCTGGCAGTTCTTTTTCTGGGGCTGATCGTGCTGCGCCGTCGTAAGAGTACCGACGCCGAATAAGGCGGCGGAACATGTTCCGGGGCGGCGCAGGACATTCGTCTTGCGCCTCTTCCGGAATCCAATTGCAGTGCACAAAGCAGTATTGGAGTCAAGGCTTATGAAACGGAAGTCAGGGATTTTGATTACCGCGCTCAGCGTTTGGCTGACTGTTGCCGCGGCGGGGGGCGCCACCTTTGGCGAGGTCACCGCCATCGGGGGGCACGCCTCCGACATAGCGCTGGACGAGGCGCGAGGAGTCTTATATATCGCAAACTTCACGGCTAATCGCATCGACGTGATGTCGCTCGCTGAGGGCAGGATCCAGACTTCACTGAATGTCGCGGCCCAGCCGGCATCCATCGCCATGTCGCCGGACGGCCGCCATCTCGTCGTTGCGCACTTCAGCAATTTCACCGCCGAGAACGCGCCGCCGGGAGTGCCGCCCCCAACCGCGAACAATTCGCTGAGCGTAATCGATTTGGAAACCCGAGGCAAGCAAACCTATGCGCTCCAGTCGCCCCCGCTCGGGGTCGCTTTCGGCCGCAGTAGCCGGGCGCTCGTGGCCACGACAACGGACTTCTTCCTCTTCGACCCGGTCTCCGGTTTGACCACCAGACTCAGCTCGGTCTCCGACCTCGCCGCGACCAGTCTGCCGGTGCCGCCGGCCAACTTCCCGCCGAACATCGTGATGACCTCGATGAATGTCTCCGGCGACGGAATGAAGATCTACGGGCTCTCCGACCAGTTCGAATTCGGCTATGACGTCGCATCGGGATGGCTACGGTTGCTCGGCTACAGTTCGAGCCCTCCGCAGGGACCACGGGTTGTGAGTGTGAACCATGATGGCTCCAAGTATCTCGCCGGGTGGGTGTTGCACGGCAGCCGGATCTGGAATGCCGCTACTGGCGTATGGGGAATCGCACAGTTCGAGAACGCCGAGGGGACGCTTGAGATCGGCAGTCACGCAATTGACGACCGCCGGGGGCTAGTCTATTCTCAGGTCGCCAAGGAGGGTTGGACGATTGAAGACCCGCCGATTCTCGAAGTGCGGCGAAATGACAATCTTGCCGTTCTCGATCAGATCCGCCTCCCGGAAAACCTTGCCGGAAAAAGCGTCATCAGCGCCGACGGCAACACCATGTACTCGATCTCTGATAGTGGCGTCATGGTGCTTCGGATCGGCGATCTGGGTAACTCAAGCCGTATCCTCACGGACCAGCAACAGTTGCTGTTTCAGAGCAACTTCTGCGATCGGACCGTGCAAATGCAGGAATTCACGATCTACGATGCCGCCGGCGGGCAAAGCGATTTCAGCCTCTCGGTGGATAGTCCCGGCGTCATGGTGTCGCCGCAAATGGGGATGACGCCGGCTACTATCAGCGTGCAGGTCGACCCGGCAACCTACCAGTTGGTCAGCGGCACGATGGAAGTGATGCTTGAGATCAGCTCCAATGCCGCCATCAATGAACCGAAGAATGTGCGCATCCTGATTAATACGCCGGAGCCCGATCAGCGCGGGACTGTGGTGAGCGTGCCGGGCAAGCTTGTCGACATACTGCCGGAGCCGGGGCGTGACCGCTTCTTCGTGCTCCGTCAAGATACCAACGAGGTGCTGGTTTACAGCGCCCACGACTACAGCTATATCGCGTCACTCCCGACAGGCAATACCCCAATCCAAATGGCCATCACCTTCGACCGTCGCTGGTTGCTTGTCGGTCACAATAACTCGCAGTACGTGGCGGTCTATGACCTCGAAACACTCCAGCCGTCCCAGCCCATCATCTCTCCGGGAGGCCACTATCCGCGGTCCGTCGCCGCCTCCGGCGGCGCTATTCTGGTGGCCAACCGCGTGGCCGGGGATGTCCATACAGTTGACCGGATCGACATGCTGACACGGCGCGCGACACAACTGCCTTCGCTCGGTGTTTATGCCAACGACATCGATGAACTGAGCGTCCTCGTCCCTTCCCAGAATGGGTCATCCATCATGCTCGCAATGGCCAATGGCAACGTCATGTTGTACGACGCCAACGCCGACACATTCACCATCTCCCGCAAGGACGCTGAGGAGTTGTCCGGAGCATACGCGGCATCGGCCTTCGGCCAGTATGTTATCGGAAACCGCTTCATGAACGCTTCTCTCGTCACCACCGACTTCATGGAGTCCGGCTCGGGGCTACCCTCCGGCTTCGCCTTCGTCGATAATATCGCCTATCGCACGACGTCTCCCCGCTCCTCCGACCCCGGCGTGATCCAACGGGTGGACCCAGCCACCGGATTCACAGCGCGATCCACTAGAATGGCCGAGGCGCCGCTGATTGGCGACGATTCGCTCCCCTTCACCCGGACTCTCGCTGTCTTGCCGCATCGCCAGGTGATCGTCAACCTCACTACCTCCGGCTTCACCGTGCTGCCGGCCGGCTTCGACGCCAGTGCTCCGCCGCCCATAATCGGCAGCGTTGTCAACGCAGCCGACTACCAGCAACCCATGGCGCCAGGCGGCCTAATCACCATCTTCGGAGAATACCTCAGCCCGACCAACGAAGCCACGAGCCAGATTCCGCTGCCGACCGCTCTCGGAGATAGCTGCCTCACGGTGAACGGAATCCCGATGCCCGTACTCTTTGTCTCCGATGCTCAGATCAACGCTCAGTTGCCCTACGAGGTGATTGGCAACACCACGCTCATTCTGCGTACCCCCGGCGGCGTCAGCGACAACTTCAACCTATCCGTCGATCCAAATGCCCCAGCCGTGTTCTCCCGCGGCGTGCCGGGCTCCGCGCAGACGTTTCCGACCATCGTGCGCGCCAAGAACGGGCAGGTCGTCACCGAGTCCAACCCTATCCACCAGGATGAAGACGTCATCATCTATCTCACTGGATTGGGGCGCACCAACCCGCCAGTGGAAGAAGGCACGCCGGCCCCCTCCGAGCCCCTGGCTATGCTCCAGACCCCAGTTGATCTGCACCTCGCCGGAACCGGGATGCCCATCCTCTTCGCCGGTTTGGCCCCGGGCCAAATCGGCGTCTATCAGATCAATGCTCACGTCCCATGGTGGACCCCGAAGGGCAGGGCGCAGCCCCTTGTCATTGACCAGGGATCCTCTTCCACCACCGTATACGTGCGGGTGGTGGACTAGTGAAGAAGGATAAACCGATGACCACGAGCATATTGGCAAGTACTGCCAGACTTCTGGCCGCCAGCCTCCTGCTGGCGGCTGGAAGCCTCCTCGCTCAAGACACGAAGTGGGAGTTTGGCATCGCCGCTGGCGGCAGCGTTTACGAGGAAAAGAGCTTCAATGCCCCTCCCGGTAGCGCCGAGACCGGTTTTGAGAACAGCTTCGCGGCTGGCGCTTGGTTCGCTCAGGATCTCTTCGAATACATCAGCGGCGAGATCCGGTACTTGTACGGCGAGAACGACGTCAAACTCGCCGCCGGTGGAACCCAAATCACCTTTGGAGCGCGAACCCATTCCGTCCATTACGATATCCTGGTCCACACCTCTGGCCGAGAGGCCAAGGTTCGTCCGTTCTTTACGGCCGGTTTCGGAGCCAAAGGCTATTTCGGCACGGGATCGGAATCGGCCGCGCAACCGCTCGCCGACTACGCCCTTCTCACCAAGACCTCGGAATGGAAACCGGTGGCCACCTTCGGCGGCGGCGTCAAGATTCAAGTGTCCAATAACGTTCAGATTCGGGTGGAACTCAGAGACTATTTCTCCCAGTTTCCAAAAGAAGTAATCCTTCCCGCCCCGGGGGCGGACCTCGGCGGGTGGATCCACAACCTGGTCCCAACCATCGGGCTCGGCTTCACTTTCTGACCTGGCAACGCTCGTTCGTTAGACAGCCTCAACCGGGCTCATCTGCGCTGTGAATGCCACTCGCTGTCCGGGTAGCCGGACGGTGCATGCCGTTCGAGCGAAACGTTCACCTGCAATGCAGATCGCACATCAGCGTGCTATCGTCTTTCTAAAGTATGGACCCCAGGTTTACGGTCTTCAACGGATCAACCGTCGTATTTGTCGCCATTACGGTATGGGTCTTGTCGGTCCGTATCCGCGGTGTCGTCGATAGTAACTGGCCTCTGTTCTACTACGTTGCCGTGGTCGCCTACTCTGCGGTTTTCCCCGGCTACCTCGACCCCGCCTTTGTGTACGCCGGAGTCGTTTGCGCCCTGCTCTTGCGGTTTGAGTTCATGGGCGGATTCTTCCTCAAGATTGTTCGCGTCATTGAAATCATTGTTCTGGCTTACTACGCCTATGCCGCGATCAGCGCAATGACGTTCTTCCTATAGCTGCTCTACTCGGCGAATCCGTGCTCCCAATGTTCTGAGCTTGTCCTCGATCTGCTCGTAGCCGCGCTCGATGTGATAGATCCGGTCCACCTCGGTTTGTCCGCGGGCCACCAGCGCCGCCAGAACCAGCGATGCGCTTGCGCGGAGATCCGAGGCGATCACCTTCGCCCCCTCCAGCCTGCTCGGGCCAGCCACAATGGCTTGTCGCCCCTCAATCCGAATGTTCGCTCCCATCCGGCCGAGTTCCAACACGTGCATGAATCGGTTCTCGAAGATGGTTTCCGTGATGAACGAGATCCCTTCGGCCTGGGTCATCAGCGCCATGTACTGCGCCTGGAGATCGGTGGCGAAACCCGGATACTCCTCGGTAGTCGCATCCACGCTGTGCAGTTTTCCATGGGACTGGACCCGAATCGCGTTCGCGCCCTCCGGCTTCACGATGACGCCTGCCTTCAGCATTTTGGCGGTCAGCGCCGCGACGTGCTCGGGCACGCAGCCGGCGACGAGCAGATCGCCCCCGGTAATAGCTCCGGCGATTAGAAAAGTTCCGGCTTCGATCCGGTCCGGAATAATCTCATGGTCCGCGCCCTTGAGTTCCGGCACGCCCTCGATGCGAATTGTCGAGGTGCCGGCGCCTTCGATACGGGCTCCCATCTTGGTCAACAATCTCGCGAGATCCGCCACCTCGGGCTCCCGGGCCGCGTTCTGCAGCACTGTTTCCCCTTTCGCCAGCACCGCGGCCATGAGCAGATCTTCCGTGCCCGTCACCGTGATGCGGTCGAAATGGACACCCCCCCCGTGCAATCCGTTGGGCGCCGCCGCCACAATATAGCCGTGCTCCTGGTCGACCCGCGCCCCCAATTGCTCCAGGCCCGAAATGTGCAGGTTGATCGGCCGCGTTCCAATCGCGCAGCCGCCCGGCAAGGACACGCGGGCATATCCAGTCCTTGCCAGCAGCGGACCCAGGGCCAGGCTCGACGCGCGCATCGTCTTCACGATTTCATATGGGGCCTCCGGGTTCGGGATCTCGCCGGCGCAAACTGTCACCGTCCCCGCCTCCCCCGTCTCCACCTTGGCCCCCATGTGTGCGAGCAACCTCTGCATCGTCTGTATATCCCGCACGCGGGGGACGCGCTTTAGCTGCACCGGCTCCGCCGTTAGCAGGCACGCGGCCAGCGCCGGGAGGGCGGAGTTCTTCGCGCCGCTGATCCTCACTTCGCCGCACAGCGGGCGGCCACCTTCAATTACAAACTTGTCCATTTCTGAATCGCCTCTGAAAGACGCTGTCCAGCTTCTTCCAGCTTTCGTACCGCCTCTTCCCGTGTCGCGCCGAACCGGGCCATCAGAACTGCCGTTTTCACATCGCCGCCGGCCTCGTCGAGCAGATTCAGCGCGCGTTCCAGCGGCGCCCCGCCGGCCGCGGACACGATGCGGCGCGCCCGCTCGCGCAACTTCGTATTCACCGGCCGCACGTTCACCATCAGGTTGCCGAACACATATCCCTGACGAATCATTGCCGCTGTGCTGAGCATGTTCAGAACCAGCTTGGTCGCGGTCCCGGCTTTCATCCGCGTCGAACCGGCGACAACTTCCGGCCCGGTCACCGGCGTTACGGCGACATCGGCCATCTCCGCCAGTTCTGAGCCCGGATTACAGCTTAGTCCGACGGTAGCCGCGCCGGCCTCGGCGGCCGCCCGGATCGCGCCGAGCACATACGGGGTGCGGCCGCTCGCGGCGATCCCAACCACGACGTCCCGCTCTGTAACACCCCGCGCCAGCAAATCGCGCACGCCAGCCTCCGGATCATCCTCGCTGGTTTCGGTCGCTCGTGCGACCGCTTCTTCGCCGCCGGCGATAATCCCCTGAATCAAATCCGGAGCCACTTGGAATGTCGGCGGGCACTCGGCCGCGTCCAGGATCCCGAGGCGGCCGCTCGTCCCCGCCCCGATGTAGAAGAGCCGCCCTCCCTCTCGCATCCGCTCGACGATGAGATCCACCGCCCGGGCGATCGAGGGAATCACCTGCGCCACAGCGCGTGCCACCGTCTGGTCCTCGCTGTTAATGATTTGCAGGATTTCCTGGGTGCCGCGGGCGTCGATTCCCTCGGACGCTGGGTTGCCTTGCTCCGTCAACAACTTTTCGAGCATCTCTTCAGCCCGCCTCTCCTGTCAGGAGTGCTGCTCGGATATTGCCGGTAGCGCCTTGCCCGTGGGCCGCCAGGGGAAGCCGCGCCGGCGAGCCTTTTCGGCCTCCGGCTACGATACGCCCGCCTTCCGCATCACTTCGGTCGTGTAGCTGAGGCCGAGCCTGGCGCCGTCTTCCGGGCGCATCGTGTTCAACCCACGGCCGAACACCTCGGGGCTGACGCCGTGCCGATAGCCGATCTGCATTAGCGCCCCGAAGAAATCTTCCCAGTCGATCGCCCCCTCGCCCGGCATCAGGCGTTCGCTGTCTTCGATCTTCTCCGGTGGCACGCCTGCCGGCGCGTCGGCCACCTGCACGTGCACAATCCTCGGCTCTCCCGCCGCGATAATGTCGTCCACCGTCCCCCCGGCGTGCCGCCAGTGCCAGCTATCCAAAAGGACGCCGACATTCGGGCCGCAATCCTCTGCCAATTCGAGCATCTCGTCCATGCGATAAATGAACTCGTGCTGGAACCGCTTTCTGAGGTGCAAAGGTCCCAAGAACTCGAGCCCGAAGCGCATTCCATGCTTCGCCAATACCGCCGCGCAGGTGCTGAAGCGGTCCTGCAGCACCTTGCGCTCTTCCGCCTTCGGCCGGTCGCTCGAAGACATCACCCAGGTGCTCATCCGTGGGCATCCGATTCCCACCGAAAATGCGCAAGCTTCCGGCAGCTTCTGCAAATCAGCCTCGAACGTGGCCTCATCCTTCCGAAAGTTGACCGGCAGGCCAACCACGGCAGGCTTCAGTTTCAGGTCATAGAGCAAGGAACGCGTCTCGTTCAGCCCCATCTTTATTGCTCCACCCAGGTTCACGTCGACTCCGGGATAGCCGACCTGGGCCGCGAGCTTGGCGAAGTCGGGCCAACTCAGCTTGCCGCCCCGCGTCAGTGTGCCGTTCAGCGCTACATACATTCATTCACCTCGGTTTGCATGGGCGGGAACGCCCGCCGGCAGCCTACCATCTTAACGCGCCTTTCACGAGACCGGACCCAGCGCTGCCCGGCCGGCTCCAAGTTTCCGCCGTACCGATTGTCGCCGGCGCGGCGGAAAGATATCATAGGCAAGTGCCATTTCCGTTAATGACGTTCCTCCGGTTCACCGCCGTTTCCACTGTCTTTCTGCTCATGCCCGCGCTGGCGCCCGGCCAGGCCATCCGCGTTCTCATCGTCGACGGTCAGAACAATCACCAGTGGCAGGAAACCACGCCTGTGCTCCGCGATATCCTCGATCAAACCGGACGATTCGTCGTGACGGTCGCCACCAGCCCGGCCCAGGGCGAGGACATGTCCGGATTTCGGCCGCGTTTCGCTGACCATGACGTGACGCTCTCGAACTACACCGGCGACCCCTGGCCTCCCGAAACTATGGCGGATTTCGAACGCTATGTCGGTGGCGGCGGTGGCTTCGTCGTTTATCATGCGGCGGACAACGCCTTCCCGGATTGGGAGGAGTACAACAAGATGATCGGACTTGGCGGCTGGGGTGGGCGGACCGAAGCGCACGGGCCGCGAATCTTCTGGCAGAACGGCCGGATTGAGTACGACTATAACCCCGGGAAGGCGGGCCATCACGGCAAGCGCCATCCCTTCCTTGTCGTAAACCGCAATAGCGGTCATCCCATTACCTCCGGCTTGGGCAAGGCCTGGATGCACTCCTCCGACGAGCTATACGACTCTCTTCGCGGTCCCGCCCGCGAATTGGAGATTCTATCCACCGCCTATTCCGCACCCGCCACCGGCGGTACCGGGAAGGACGAGCCCGTGCTTTTCACCATCCGTTATCGTAAAGGAAGAGTGTTTCATACCACTCTTGGGCACGACGCCGAGGCGATGCGGTGCGTTGGCTTTATCGCGACCCTGCAGCGCGGTGTCGAATGGGCCGCCACTGGAAAGGTGAAACAGAAACCGCCGGACGATTTTCCCGCCCCCACGCGAGTGAGCACCAGGAATTGAACATGGCAGCGCAAATGGAGATTAGCCAAAAGGAAGCCGGCCGCGGAGTTGTGGTGATCACCGTATCCGGACGGGTGATGCTTGGCGAGGAGAGCGCCAAAATCGAAGCCATGATCGAGGAACTCCTTGCCGCCGGAAAGAAACTCATCGTATTCGATGTCTCCGGCGTCGATCACATGGACTCCACCGGCATAGGCCGCTTCATCTCCAGCCTGAACAAGGTGATGCGGGCGGGAGGCAAGCTTGGCATGGCCAACGCCAGCAAGGTGGTCCGTGATGGTTTTCGCATCACGCGTCTCGACACAGTATTCGAGTTCTACGATGATGTGGAAAGCGCCTGCCAGGGAATGAGCTAAACCCGGACCTGGGCTGCTTCTTGCTCTCGATGCAAAGAGGGGCCGGCCGTGATGCCGGTCCCTCTTCGCACGTGCCGGTCAATCGCGGCTGGAGGCGATTCCGGCCAGCTCCGAACTTCTCCGCTCCTCTTACTGCGTATTGTCCGGAGCCGCTGACTCAGTTGGCGCCGATTGTGTATCCGGCCCGGGGTTCACAGGGCGCCTCCAGGCCATGCCACGCCCCCAATTCCGGTCCGCGAAGCCTCCCGGCCGCCCGCGCCAGCCCGCGCTCCAGGCTGTCGTACCCATTCCTCTACCGCGCAGTCCACGCCCGGCAAACATCGGTTGCCCCGAGGGCAAAGCCTGGCCGCCGGACGCCGACATCCGGCGCCCCTGGCCCGGGTTCTGGCCGACCGGCTTATTGGTTACGTCGCAAATGCCATCTTTGTCCGCATCATTCCATGCCAATGGCGGTCCCCCGCGCCCTTGCTGCGCTGGCAGGCTCAGCGCCCCCGCCATTACTATCGCTGCCATCCAGATGATCTTTTTCATGACAACCTCCACCACATAATTGTGCAATCCGGTTGCCACTACTAAGCTCTTGTAATAAAACAAGTTTCGCCATGGAACCATGCAATCATTGCAAAGTGAAATGGCATGCCGCGCAGGATCTGCAGTGTGGCGTCGCGCCCTACATCTACTGCTAGGCGGTCCAACTCTGCTCAATTTCTTCGAGCGTCTTACCCTTTGTCTCGGGAACCGCCTTCCAGACAAAGCCGAACGTGAAGAAGCAGATCGCCGCATAGAGCCAGAAGGCCCCTGCGGCTCCGACTGCGTTCACCAGTGAGAGGAAAGTCGAGGTGAGACCGGTGCAAGCGGTCCAGAGAGCCACTGTCGCGATGGCCATCGCCCGGCCGCGAATCCGCGTCGGGAATAACTCGGACATCACCACCCATACCGCCGGTCCCATCCCCACCGCGAAAAACGCGACATAAACCAGAATCACGCCCAGAATCGGATAGGCCGCGCCGGGACTGAGCTTGAACAGCGATCCGAGCACAACCAGCGAACAGCCCATGCCTCC
>CAYXVG010000046.1:0-57350 GCA_964468205.1 uncultured Solibacteraceae bacterium
CCGACTGGAACATCAGCGACGCGCACCGCATGTTCGGCCGCTACTCGATTCGCGATGAATTCGTGGACGACCCCGGCCCGCTGCCACTTCCGGCTGTTGGCGGCACCGGACAGACGATTGACCTGCCCGGCCACAACTGGGCGGGAGGACTCACGTCGACCATCGGCGCGACAATGTTCAACGAGGTCCGATTCGGGTACACCCACTTTCCGACGAAGTTTGACATCCCGATCACCGAGCCACTCAACGAGCAATTCGGCATCAAGGGCGCTCCAGGCGATCAGATCGGCGACGGGCTGAACCACGGGTTTGCGCTCTTCATCCCGGGCGGGTTTGCTCAGGTGGGCCCGCGAGGATTCTGGCCGAATGTCAACCATCTGGACAATCTGCAAATTGCCGACAGCTTTTCAATCATCAAGAATAAGCACACGATCAAGTTCGGCGTTGAGTTCCGCCGGACGGATATGCCGCGGTCGCCCTCAAGGCACCGGCGTGGCCGTTTCAACTTTGGCGGCGTCTACACTGCAGAGATGCCGAATAACGCGGCGAGCCGTGGCGCCACGGGGGCCGGCTTGGCGGATATGCTCTTGGGCTGGGCCAACAACGGCCAATGGGGCTGGCCCAACGGTGAAGAATACATCGGGAAGTACTGGGGGTTCTTCATTCAAGACGACTGGAAGGTCACCAACCGGTTAACTCTGAACCTCGGCCTCCGCTACGAACTCTACCCGACCCCGACCTTCATCGATCCGCAGTCCCATGAGTTGAACAGCACCGTGAACCGCTTCCTGACCGAGGTAAACGGACGGCCATTCGGCGGCGGCGAAGGACTGCCGGTGAATGCTCCGGGCGCTTGGGGTGAGGACGAATTCCTACCGCATTTCGTGGGGCCCGATAGCAGTTCCGATTGTGGCGGCTGCGAGTTGGACAAGAACAATTTTGCTCCTCGCGTGGGATTGGCGTACCGGTTTGACAACCGGACCGTGATCCGCGCCGGCGCCGGCATCTATTATGGCGAGCATGACAACGTCCAGGCGGAGGCGGCGCGTTTCCAAACCGGTGCGCCGTTCTCGAATGAGTTCACCAACGCTCAGCCGAGGGACTTTACCGACTTCTTTGTCCAGGAGGGTTTTCCGGCATCGACGCGGCAGGGGTTACCCCGGGCGGGCCTCAACGCACAGACCACCCAGGACGGCGCTTGGCCACAGTTCTACGCGGCCCAGTGGTTCTTCGACATTCAACGGGAAATCGGATTCGACACACTGCTGACGCTGAGTTACATTGGCTCCTCGACATCGCAGATGATCAACGGGGTCAACATTAATCGTCCGCTGACACCCCATCCGACCATCCGCTGGCAGGACCGTAAGATCCGTCCCTTCTTCAACAACGTTGATTTGCGCGGCGCTCTGTTCTTGAACGCCAACTACAACGCATTGACGGTGAAGGCCGAGAAACGCTTCACAAGAGGCCTGACCTTTCTGGGTTCCTTTACCTGGGGACACAACATTGACTATGGCAACGAGAACTTGACGCAGGGCACAACCGCCCAGAACGCTTTCACCTACGATCGCACCTACGACCGCGGCAACGCTTCGCTTGACCGCCGCTTGGCTTTCGTGATGAGCGCTGTCTACGAGTTTCCGTTCGGTACCGGCAAACCTTATCTGAACAGTGGAGTTGGCCGGTGGATTTTGGGAGACTGGCAGGTCGGCGGGATCCTATCCGCTCTCGGTGGGACGCCGGACGGGCATACGATCAACGTCAACACGACGAATGTCGGCGGCGCCAACCGCGGCATGTTTGTGGCCGATGTCAATCTGCCATCTTCAGAGCGTACGATCGACCGCTGGTTCAATACCGAAGCGGTGGTTCCCGGGCCGCCAGGCGAAATCGATCCTGCCGGCCGGAACATGATCTGGGGACCGGGACGGTTCAACCTGGACTTCTCGCTGTCCCGCCGGTTCATGATGCCGTGGGAAGGGCACTCGCTGCAGTTCCGCTTCGAGTCGTTCAACTTCACCAACACTCCGGCGTTCGGCCGTCCGAACAGAGCCTTTGGCGGCGCCAACGTCGGCAGAATTACCTCGGCCGACGAGCCGCGGCGCATCCAGTTCGGGCTGAAGTACGTTTTTTAGGCCGGGCCTAAACCGGAACCGAATCGAGTGTGGGCGCCCTTCCCGGGGCGCCCGCACTGGCTGGCAACAATGGGCGGCGGCGAGCGCATCTTCACTCGAGCGGCCGCAGCCGGTCCGTCCGGGCTGGCTCCACCCTTAGAACAGCAGCCGTATACTGGATAAGGCGTGATCCCGAACGCGTTTCTATTTCTTTAGCAAGACCACCCAGTCCTCGCCGCGGTTGGATGGAGCCGCGCCGAGGCGGGCCATGGCGCCACCCTTGGCCGAGGTCAGCGAACCATCCTGCAGCGGACCGCCCTCTCGGGGATCAAACCATTTCACCGTGAACTCGCCCTCAGCGCCCGTCAGGTTGATCGACGTTGTGCCGCCCTCCGGCAGGTAGACGATGTACACCTCGCCTGGCTTCGCGAAGCAGTACTTACCGTTGTCGTCCTTGGTGTTGCCGATAAGCGCATTCGCATTTCGCATCTCCCAGAAGGGGATCTCATTCTCGTGGAAGAATTCGAGGGCGTGACGGCAATAGTCCCAGCTCTGGTCCCGGCTGCGGTAGTCCTCGGCGATAAGGTCATTTTGAGGAAGCTGGTAGCCGAAGTAGTATTCCACGCCCGCGCCTCCCGCCAAGAGATTTCCCCAGAGGGTGTACTTCCGGATGTCGTGCTGGGTGTGAATCGGCTTGCCATCCTTGTCCTTGCCGGCGAAGCCTTCGTAGCCAAGGTCGGGCGGAGCGCCGAGTTGGGCCGAACCCTGTTCGTCGTTCGCCACCACCCAGGGCTTGCCGGCGTTGGCCGACTCGCGCACCCACTTCAGCGTCCGCTGGTGCACCACGTCCCAATGGTTCTGCAGCGAAACGCCGGTGAACGCGTTGCCCTTGCCGAGCAATGGCGTGTAGACGCGTTCTTGCTCGGGAGGGAACGTGTGCACGACGATATGGTGGTCGTAGGGATCGGTCTCCCGGATGTAGTTGGACATGTCGAGAAGCTCTTGGGTGGTCTGGGTATTCTCCTCGCCCATGTTCCAGTTGAGCGCCAGGGCGTAGCCGAAGCGGGCGATTAACTCGCGGCAATAGAGCTTCCGTTCCGGACCGAGGGCGCCGCCGTCGAGAGATTCAGGAATCTCAACTTCTTCGCGCTTCATACCACGGCGGTTGTCGTCGATCTCGTTCTCCTGCATCTTGAAGTGCAGGTAAAGGCCAAGCGACTGCGCATGGTCGAAGACCACCTGCCACTGGTCGAGCTTCGAGACGTCATAGTGCAGTTTCGTGTTCCGCTCAACGAAGGGCCAAACATTGTCGCCGTCGCCGCCCGCGTTATAGGTAAGGAAGGAGAACGCGTTCAACCCTTCCGACGCAAGGTAGTTGAGCGCGCCGATCATGCCTTTCCCCTTGCCGCCCTGCCAGGTGGGATCGCCGTCCCGCCAGTCCGCGGCGTGCGGTTCCCAGGTCTTCAGCGGAACCTTGTTCGTGGTGGTTCCATCGAAGTCCTCGTAGGCGAGGAAAGTCTCCGGGGCGTCCGGTCCGGCCTTCAGGAAGTAGCCGTCCGAGTCCGCGAACTGGAGGTGATGGCCCCCAACATATTGAAGCCGGCCCCTGGCGCGAAAGTCGCTGCCGGTCTTGTCAGTAGGCTCGACGACGAACCCGCCTGTGGCGCCGTCCGGCGAGATACGGATCCCCGGCGCCTGTTGATCCAATGCGACCCCGGTCCCGGAAAGGAATGAGACCTCGTAGTTCCAGGTTCCTGGTTTGTCCGGAGATAGATGGGCGCGCCACTTGTTGCCGGAGGCGGCCGAGGACTCTCCGGCGTTGCCGTCGGCGGCAAAGTAGCCCGGGACCTCATAGCTCGGCGCACCGGATTCGTGGGTGAATTGCACCGTCATCCGATAATCGGTGAACGGATTCGGCTCGGCGTCCAGTTCGCTCGCCTCGGGACCCTCCACCGTGACGGTGACCTTGTGCCACTGCATGAGGTCTCCGGATAACACGGCTTCTGGAGTGGAAGCGCAGCCGCCCAAGAAAAAGGGCAGAGCGGCGATGATAGCGGCAGCCGGAAAAGATGTACGCATGACCAAACCATCATATCCAAGGTCCGGTCCTTCCTCCACGTACCCAACTGGAAAAATGGGCGATAGTGAAAATACCTTAAAACCATCCGTACCTCGCGCCGATAAGGCATTGTGGCGAAGTTGTTGTCTGATGGTGCCGCAATGCGAAGCTTAGTACCGCTTGTCCTTTGTGTCCTACTCCTTCAATCCGCTGGGATAATTCAGGCCGCCAGCGAGCGGCCCACCAATTCAGGAGGCGGGAAGCTAAACTCCCTGCCAGTGGCGCCGCTCCGTTTTGAGCGCAACGTAGCAGACCCTGACTCCGGTGCGCTGTTTCAGGCCCGGGGGCTCGGCTACGGAATATTCTTTTTCAAAAATGAAGTGATGCTGGCGCTTGGCGGGGAGGGAGGCGCGCCGGCCTGGGTCCGCCTTTCCTTTGAAGGGTCTATTCCGCCGAAAGAAGTGGTAGCGGAGCGGCCAACAGGAGGAAAGAGTCATTATTTTCAAGGATTTGGATCCACGGCGCGGTCGGCGCCTCATTTCGGACACTTGCGATACCGGGGGATCTACCCGGGTGTCGACCTCGTCTTCTACGGCACGGACGGGGAACTTGAATTCGACTTCGTCGTCGCTCCCGGGGCGGATTTTGAGCTGATTCGAATGCGTTATGACGGGGTGCGGGATCTGGCGGTTGACGACCGGGGAGGCTTGCGGCTCGACACCCCAAATGGCGTGCTCCGGCAGGGCGCTCCAACCGTTTTCCAGATGGTAGCGGGCCGGAGCGTTCCGGTGGAAAGCCGCTACGTTCTGCGGGGCCGGACGGTGGGTCTGAAGGTGGGGCGTCACCGCGAAGATCTGCCGCTGGTGATTGACCCTGTGCTCACGTACTCCACCCTATACGGGGGGGGCGGATCCGATCAGGTGGAAGGCGTCGCCATCGACGCGGATGGCAACGTCTACTTGACGGGATCCACTACATCGCTGAACTTGCCTGTCGCCGGCGGGTTGCAGCCCGATGCCGGCGGGAGCACCGACACGTTCGTGGTGAAGCTCAACGCAGCGGGTGACCAGGTGGTATATGCGACCTACCTGGGCGGCGCGCTCTGGGACTATGCAGCCGATATCGCGGTGGACTCCGACGGTTACGTCTACGTCACCGGGACCAGCACCTCGGTAGACTTCCCCGTGACCGTTGCCGATATTGGCGGATGCTGCGGGGTGTTTGTCGCGAAAATCAGTCCGGAAGGAGACGCGCTTGCCTATTCTACTTTTGTCGGTCAGGGAGAGGCGGGCGGCATTGCCGTTGACGGCGCCGGAGCGGTGTTCGTGACCGGGTGGGCGATTTCGTCGTTTCCCACCACGGCCGGGGCGCTACAAACCATTTGCTGCCGTGGGTATGACGGCTTTGTCGCCAAACTGTCGCCGGACGGCAGGCAGCTTTCGTTTTCGACGCTGCTCGGCGGCACTGCCAGCGACCGTCTGACCGATATCGCGCTTGGGCCCGAAGGTGGCGTTTTCGTTACCGGCTACACCTATTCGAGCGACTTCCCGGTTACGGCCGGGGCGGTGCGGCCCTATTACTCCGGGGGATGGGACGCCATCGTGGCCCGGCTGCTCCCCGACGGGAGCGGACTCAGCTATGCGACATTCGCCGGCGGCGGACAATTTGACTTCGCGAACTCGATCGCCGTCAGCTCCAGCGGTGTTGCCTATGTTGCCGGCGAAACCGAATCGCGCGACTTTCCAACTGCTGGGAATGCCATCTGGGCCAGTCCCGTCGGTTCCGGACTGTACGGGTTTGTGTTTGCCCTCAACCCACTCGGAACGGCTTTTTCCTACTCCACTTTCCTGCCCGGGCCGGTGGTTCAGAACGAGACGCACGTGGCTCTGGCGCCGGACGGCTCCGCCTTCGTCACCGGGGCGACGAAGAATGCGGGCTTCCCTATTACCGCCGACGCAGAACAGCCCGTGCTAGCGGGATCGTACGACATCTTTCTTTCCCACTTGACGGCCGATGGGTCGAGTCTTCTGTATTCCACGCTGCTCGGTGGAACTGGTGTGGAACATGCCGGCGGATTGGCTTCCAATGCCACGGGGGCCCTTGCCATTGCGGGGCGGACCGGATCCGCCGATTTTCCCGTCACCGCCGAAGCGGCCCAGCAGCAATATGCGGGTGGAGGCGATTCGTTTGTGGCGGTACTCTCGAACGGACAAGGCGCGTGCTCCTATGAACTCACCGAACAGGAACTCCAAATCCCGGCGCAAGAGTACAGCGGGACGGTGGGGATCACGACCGGACTGGGCTGCGAATGGACCGCGACATCGGCCGACGGTTGGATCTCCATTCAACAAGGAGCGTCAGGCGCTGGCAGCGGAGTTGTCTATTTTCTGGTGGAGGCCAACGCCGGCGAGGCGCGCGAGGGCAGGATCCTTGCCGGTGGGCAGGAGTTTGTCGTCCGTCAAGAAGCCGACTTGGGCGGCTGCAGCTTCACCTTGAATCCTGCGTTTACCTCGCTCCCGCAGCCCGGGGGAAACGGCTCTTTCGATGTAATCGCCTCGCTGACGGATTGCCAGTGGACAGCCGCTGAATCGCTGTCCTGGGTGACTTTGAATGGACAAGTTTCGGGTACGGGCAATGGAACGGTGCAATACACAGTCGCGGCGAACAACAGCTACGACAAGCGTTCGGGTACGGTCCAGGTTGGCGGCGCGGTGCACGAGGTCCGCCAGGAGAGCCGTTTGTTGAAAGCGGTGATGACCAGCCCCGACGATGGCTCCAACCTGATTGGATCCACGCAGCTTTTTGTGTGGGCGCCGGGCGAAGGCTCGAGCCGGTATTACCTCCATATCGGTTCCGAGGCCGGTGGGGGCGACTTATATAAGGCGGATCAGGGAACGATGACCTCCGCAACAGTCTCGGGCCTGCCTGTTGACGGGCGAATCATCTACGTGCGTCTCTGGTCGCTCGTCGGCAGCGATTGGGATTTCAGCGACACGAGCTACGTTTCCGGCCAGGGGACCATTCCGGGGGCTGCCGTCATGCTCAGCCCGGCTAGCGGAAGCACTCTGGCCGGGTCGACACAGGAATTCCAGTGGAGTTCCGGCGCTGGCGCCTCCGGGTATTGGCTCGACGTGGGGACAGTCTCGGGAGCCGGCGACATTTTCAGCCAGTATCTCGGGATCAACAACTCGGTGACTGTCCAGGGGCTTCCGGTAAATGGAGGCCTTATCTATGCCCGGCTCTGGTCTCTCATCGACGGAGGCTGGGTTCCGCGAGACTATACATACCAAGCCGCGGGCGCCGGCTCGTCAACCCCGGCGGCGCTCGTTAGCCCCGCGCCGCACACCACGCTGCCGGGACCGGAGCAGACCTTCGTGTGGAATATGGGCGAAGGTGTTTCCTACTACCATCTCACTGTCGGCTCCAGTCCCGGGTCGGGTGACATCCTGAATCAGTACGCTGGGACCGCGACGTCGCTCACCGTGAGCAGCATACCGCAAGATGGCAGGATTATCTATGTCCGCCTCTGGTCACGAATCGGCGACGGCTGGCACTGGCGGGATTACATCTTCCGAGCTTCACTGAATGACGCGTAGCCGCCGGACCGGCTGCGTCACACGACCGCGCCTTGCCGCACGGGGCGCCGGCGCGATAGACTCGCATCGACAATTTTTCTCAGGAGCAATTTTATGAACCGACGGGATTTCTCGAAAAGTCTGCTCACCGCCGGCGGATCTCTTGGAGCCTCCGCCGGCTCTCCAACCGTGCGCCCCGGTGTCTACGAAGAGCCGCCAAGGAAACTACAAACCCGGAGCTACGATGTTGTCGTCGCCGGTGGCGGCACGGCTGGAGTAGTCGCGGCAATCGCCGCCGCCCGCCAGGGCGCCCGCACCATGCTCGTGGAGGCGAAAGGCTATCCCGGCGGAACGGTGGTGGAGGGCGGCACGGCGCTCCACAGCTATTTCAATTTGTGGAAGGCCTTCCCAGGCGTCGAAAAGCGCCAGGTGGTGCAGGGAATACCATCGGAGATCGTCGAACGGCTGGGGCGAATCGGCGGCATGACAGGACATGCCGAGATGACCGCCGGCTATGACTACGACTCGGTCTGTACGGCCATCGACACGGAACTATACAAACTCGTGGCGTTCGAGATGCTCGAAGAGGCCGGCGTGTTCGTGGCGGTGAATACTCTGCTCGCCGGCGCGATCATGGACGGATCAACGATCAGGGGCGTCATCGCCGAAAGCCGGTCGGGACGGGAAGCGATCTGGGCGGACGCTTTTGTCGACTGCACCGCCTATGGAGACCTCTCGGCGCAAGCCGGAGCCGATTTTTCCGAGCCCAATGACTATGCGGTTTGCAACAGTATCGGCATGGGCAACGTCAGCCTCGATAAGCTCGCCGCCTTCCTCGAGGAACATGACGCTATCCAGCAGTTCGCGCGTGGCATCCGTAGCGGAGTTCCGGACCAGATTGTACGGGTGAAAGGCCGTTCCCTGAAAATGCCGAAGGCGTTCGAGGAAGAATCCCGGAAGATCGGCATGACGATGACCACCACCACGACCCACGACAACTACTTCATGTTCATCAAGGTGAACTACAAAATGAACGTCAGCCCCACCAGCCGGGACGCCGTCTCCAAGGCGGAACTTGAAATCCGCCGCCGGCAGTACCGCGCTGTTGAACTCTTCCGGCGCTTCGTTCCGGGATGCGAAAACGCGTTCATTGCCCGCACCAGCCCTTCGCTCAACATCCGCCGTGGCAGGCTGATCACCTGCGACTATGACATTACCCACGAGGATGTCATCGGAGGCCGGCACTTTGACGATGACGTGATGTCTTACGGGTTCCACGACTCCGCGCCGCGATACCAAATCAAGGACGGCGGAACCTACGGCGTTCCTTACCGCGCCCTGCGGGTAAAAGGCATCGGCAATTTGCTCGCCTCTGGAATGATGATCACCTCTGATCACCGGGCTCATATGTCCACGCGCAACACGGTCTGCTCGATGGGGCAGGGTCAGGCGGCGGGAACCGCCGCGGCTCTCTGCTCACAGAGCGGCTGCGGCACGCGCGAGCTGAAGTATGCAAATCTTCGCGCGGCGCTCGAAAAGGCCGGGGTCTATTTCGAGGGCTGATTGGAAGCTAGTCAATCGGCTCCTTCTCGATGTCGGACTCGGCGATCCAGCCCGGTTGCGGCGCTTCTCCCCGCAGGAAGCGCTCATAGAATCCCCGCCACATCTCAAACGCCACCGGATACTCGTCAAAAATATGGCCCTGTCCAAACACCCGCGGATCTCCTTGCTGCTTGAGTTCGGACATCATGTGTTCGGCCAATGCGCTCTGCGTGGCGGCGGTTTCGGGCCGGCCGGCGAGATTTCTCAGACAGCCCGGATCGTCTTTCACGTTGTATAACTCCTCGGCCGGGCGTTTTCCGAAGGATAGCTGCCAGTATTGCGTCGCCGGCGCCATCGTGCGGGACTCCAGCACCTGGGTCTTCGTCGGGCTCGCGTCGCAGTTCGGATAGCCGGTTTCCGGGTTGCCGGCCGGCCACCGATCCGGCTCGAAGTTGCGCAGATAAAGCATCCCGTTCTTTACGATGCCCCGAATCGGGTAGCCCTGGTCCCGCGGACGGCCGACGTCATGCCGTTCCTTGCCGATCAGCACATGATCCCGTTCGGGATTCACCTGCCCAGCTTTCTCGGAATCGAAGATATCTGTCAGGCTGCGGCCCGGCGACGGCTTCATTCCAGATTCTTCCCAGTCGACTCCCGCCGCTTCGAGGAAGGTGGGAGCGAAGTCGATGAAGCTGACGTAGTCATCCACCACCCGCCCCGGATTCTTTATGCGGCTCTTCCACGTCATGGCCAGCGGCAAGTGGTTCGAAAGCTCATACTCCTGCCCTTTCACTCGCGGGAACGGCATGCCATTGTCGGCCGTGACGACGATAAGAGTATTGTCGAGCTCCCCCCGTTTTTCTAGCTCCTCGATCATCCGGCCCAGGTGGCGATCGAAGTGCTCGATCTCGAAGGCATAGTCGAGCATATCGGTGCGGATCACCTCGGTATCGGGCCAGAACTCGGGCACCTCATCAACGTCGGACAGCTTCTTTCCACCTTTGTTCACGCCGGCTCCGTATTCGTAGGCGCGGTGCGGCTCGACGGAGCCGTACCAGAAACACCACGGCTTGTCTTTCGGTCTCGCATCGAGGAAATCCCGGAAGTTGGCGGCGTAATCCGTTTTCGCGATCGCTTGCGCCGGGGGCTCGGCCTGGCGCTTGTCGAAAGATATTCCGGTAAGTTGGCGCGGGTTGCCGTCCGCGTCGTTCGCCACCCCAGGAGCCCACCCCTTATGCGTCTTTCCGGCGAAGTAGCCGTGCTCGGCGAGGGCTTCCGGGAAGGTCTTGAACTCAAGCGGGAAGAATGACTGGTGGTTAGCTGCCTCTTTCAACTGCCACGAGTTCCGGCCGGTGAGGATCGCTGCTCGCGACGGGGCGCACTTCGCATTGGGCGTGTAAGCATTGTTGAACAGGATTCCCTCGCGAGCCACCCGGTCGAACGCCGGAGTTTTCACCCAAGTCGTGCCGTAGGCGCTCATGTGCGGATACGAAGCGTCGTCGGCGATGGCGAAAAGAATGTTCGGCCGTTTCGCGGGCTCGGCCGCCCGCTGCGGGGAGGCGGGCAAGAGGCCGAGAAACAGAATTGTCGCTGCTGTAATTCGTAAGCTCATTAAGTCTCCTTGGGACGGGCCGCGCGCCAACCGCCTTCCATCAGCTTCCTCATTTCCTCGAGGGTGGCGCGGTGCTCGGAAGCCGCGGCGACGTTCAAGTGTTCGCGCGAATCGCTCTCATGGTCATACAACTCCTCATGTCCGGGCTCTCCCCAGTGGGTATAGCGCCACCGCTCGGTTCTGAGCGAGGTGCGGCTGTTCCGGCCATAGGTGAATGCCGCCTTCTTCCACGGCGCATCCGGGTCGGTGAGAATCGGGCGCATACTGTCGCTGTCGAGGTCTTCCGGCACACCCACCCCGGCCAGGTCCGCCAGCGTCGGATAGATATCGACCAGTTCAGTTACGCGCCGGCACGGTTTTCCGCGTTGGATGCCCGGACCAGCCATCAAAAAGGCCACGCGCGTGGCGCCCTCAAACAGAGTTTCCTTGCGCCACAGTCCGTGTTCACCCATGTGAAGTCCGTGGTCGCTCCACAGGCAAACCAGTGTGTTTCCGGAGCGCCCGGACTCTTCCAGGCCGGCCATCAGGACGCCAACGCACCAATCCACGTACGAGATGGTGGCGTAGTGCGCCGCTATGACGCCGCGTTTCTCGTCATCGGTGAGCCAGCCTTCGTCGACGGTATTGAAGACGCCGAACTTCCCCGGGACGTCGTCAAGATCGCCTTGATCGCGGGGAAGCACGATGTCCTCTGGCCGGTACATGTTGATGAAGCGGTCCGGCGCGATTTGCGGATAGTGAGGCGCGTGGAAGCCGACGGTAAAGAAGAGCGGCTTGCCGGACTGCTCCTTCAGAAACTCGGCGGCGCGCCGCGCGATGCGCCCGTCGCGGTCTTCTTCCGGCTCCAGCCCGTTACCGCCCCACCGCAGGCTGCGCGCATTGTAGTCATCGGCTTTAAGGACTGCAGGCCGGGGCCGGCTCGGGGCGTGAGGTTCAATGCGCGGCTTCTCGCCGCGGGCGTCCAGCGTCCCATCCCACATGGCCTGCTCGCGGGCCTCGCCCTCGGCGAAGCTCTTCGCGAACAAGCGGGGCGCGTGGGTGATCTTGCCTAGCCGCACCGTTTCGTAGCCGTTGTCCTGAAAGTGCTCGGCCATGGTGCGCCTGCCGCTGGGAATTTGCACCCGCCAGTCCACGGAGTTGGTGAAGCAATCGAGCGTCGGCGGCCGCAACCCGGTCATTACCGCGGCCCGCGAGGGATTGCACACGGGAGCCGTGCAGTAGGCATGGTGAAACCGGACCCCGCGGTCGGCCAGCGCGTCGATATTAGGTGTCCGTACGATCGGGTGCCCGTAACAGCCCATCAGAGGCGAACAATCCTCGATGGAAATGATGAGGATGTCAGGGCGGCTGCCGCTGGCTCTTAGAACCCACGGAGCGGCGGCGCCGCCGGCCATCGCGTTCAGGAAACTGCGTCGTTTCATTGTGTACTCTTTCTGCCGGTTACTTTCCTTCGTGCAGCCGCTCTGGCTCCGCCTCGTCTCCGGTCATCTCATAAGGGAGGCGCCATATGCGTCGGCCGGTCGAATCCGCGAAGTAGAGCCGCGACGGGCTGAGACGGGTGGGGTCGCCGTCGGCCCAGAAAACATAGAACGGATCTTTCGCCTGCAGCGGGCGGCGGGCGTAGTTGTGGTTTTGCGGGCTGTTATTCGTGACCTGCAATACCTTCGCCCAACCGGCTCCCTTGTTGCGGCTTTCCCAGATCGCGATCTCCCCGCCGCCGTGGTAGGGCTGAGGGCCGGTCTCCGTGGGACCAATTACCCGCCAGCGGTCATCGAGGATGTGGAGGCTGCCCATGTCATAGTTATGATCGGAACGGCAGATGGCGGCCGTGTGCCACGACTTCCCATCCCAGCGCAGCACCCGCCAGGTGCGGGGATCGTTCGGCGGGCCCGGTTCGTGGCCCCGGCTCGTGACGTAGAGAAAGACAGGGTGGCCATTCCGATCGAAGTCCATGTCCTTGAGATACACGTTCAGGTTCTGGCTCGCGTAGTCGATCACCCGCGCCGGCTCGAGCCCGGTCAAGGGAACGCTGACCGGTCTGCCGTCAACGGTGGTCCATGTCTCGCCCATGTCGTCTGTTTGCAGGTAGTAGACATCCGTGCGGCGATCCACATTGCCGTCCGGGTGGCGGTTGAAGAACGTGCCCACGCGCTGGCCCCAGACGGCGCTCGTCTGATAATGCCCGCCTTTGTCAAAACCCGGTTCGCGGATTCCGGCGAGCTTCCTGTCCGCTGTCCATTCTCGCCCGTCCCGGCTGCGTTCGAAGTAGAGCTCTCTCACGCCGGTGTACTTGGTGAAGAGGTTCAGAAAGCCTCGGCCCGGGATGTACTTCGGCTGGGGATAGGTCATCTCCTCCTCGGAAACTTGCTCGAAGGCGTCGATCGAATACGGCGTCAGGCTGCGGTATTTGAATCCCGGGCGGCTTCGCGCGCGCCCACTCACGAAAACCCAAATGTAGCCATCCTCGTCAATGGCCAGGCTCGGGTTGTCGTGCGGATCATCGACCCCTTCCTTGTCGTGGACGATCACGGGCCGCGGTACCCGGTGAGTCTGGTGGTCGTAGTAGGAGATCATGCAGAGGAGGTAACGGTCCGTGGGTCCCGTGGTTCCACCGTAGACGAAGAACGTCTTGTCGGCTTCGGCGCTGTAGATGGCGAGGGGGTTGTGCTTCGCCGTGTAAGTCCCAAGCCCGCCGGAGTACTTGTCTCCGTGGGGAAACACGGGCTCGCGGCTGCGCGGCCCGTAAGGCTCGCCGCCTTCGCCCTTTCCGTAGTACTGGCCGAGAGTAAACCAGATTCCCTTGTACCCGCTCGCGCGTTTGGTTTCGGGCTGCGCGGGAATCGCCAGCGCCGCCAGTCCGAGGACAACGGCCGCCAGATTTCTGATTGAACAGTTCGATAAACGCATCGTGGCGATACCAAGATATCAATCCCGGAGGGTTTCGCTCTGCCCCGCCGCTGGAATAGAATGGCAAGCCAGGCAGGACGAGGAGTTACAAACCATGAGTTCCTTCGTTAAGCGTTTCGGAGTAGGGTTTTCGGCGCCCCCGGCCGAAAACCCGGAAGTCGAGATTACAGCCATCTCCGCCACTCCGGTCAGAGAGCCGGAGAGCAAGCGTTCCTACGTAGTGGTGACGCTCGAGACCTCGGCCGGTTTAACCGGTGTGAGCGAGGCCCCGGCCCGGCCGGACCCCGTCTCCGCCGCCCGGCAGTTCGAAAAACTGAAGCCGGTGCTGTTGGGCCGCGACGCCCGCTCGTACATTCCCATCGATCTCGAGATCCAAAGATCCGCGCCAGTAGCAGACGTCAGCGCGGCACGCGGCGCGGTAAACATCGCCCTGCTCGATGTCCTCGGGAAGCTGGCCGAAGCCCCGCTCTACGAAGCGCTCGGCGGACCCACCCGCGACAAGATCCGAGCCCTGGCGGTCGTCGCCGGACTGACCAACGAAGCTGTGGTGCACGAGGCGCGCGTTGCGCATGCCGCTGGCTATCGGGCATTCGCTGTTCCCCTACCGGAACAACAGGGTCTTGCCCGCGGCAGCCAGTACTTCAAGGATGTCCGCGGGCGGCTCGACGATCTGCGCGCCGCGTTGGGCGGGGACTCCGATTTTGTCCTCGATTGCGGCGGCGCCATCACCCCGGCGGTCGGCCTCTCCATTGCAGCCGAATGCGAGGACGTCCACCTGTTGTGGCTGGAGGAACCCGGCGGTGACCTCTCGGCCGAGGCCCTCAGCGCCATCGCGAACAACAGCGTGGTTCCTGTCGGCTACGGACGCAACATCGCGCATGATGCGAAGTTCCAGGACCTGCTGCGTCTGGACGGCATCGATGTGCTGCGTCCGGACATTGTGACCCGCGGCGTGACCGGCGTGAAGAAAGCGGCGGCCATGGCCGAGACCTACTACATCGCAATCGCTCCCTACCATCGCGGCGGTCCCATCGGGACGGCCGCCGCGCTTCACGCAGCGGCTGCGTTGCCGAACTTCTTCATCCAGGAAGTTCCATTCGGCTCTAAGGCCGACCGTGACATGCGAGCCGGACTATCCGGAGTTCGCATCGAGGAGCCGGTAAACGGATTCTTCCTGCTGCCGCCGGGACCCGGCCTGGGCGTCAAGATCGACAAGGATGCGCTTGAAGAATACCGGGTGCGAGGTTAAAGGAGGCCAGGCGATGAATCGACGACAATTTTTCGGAGCGGGTTTGATGGCCGGAGGCGCCGGATTTACGGCCTCCCCCGGCATCGGGCGTGGAGATCTCCTCTCGGGCGGATGCAATTGCGCCCCCGCACTGGCGGCCCCGCCGCTGCCGCCGGCCGCCGGCCGGCTCAAGGTCACCGGTATGAAGGCGATCGGCGTCACCGTCGACAAGCAGTCCGACCGGCCCTATGTCTTCGTGAAACTCGAAACCGACGGCGGCCTGGTCGGATGGGGCGAGGCGACGCTCGAAGGCAAGGCCGGCGGCGTAATCGCCACGGTGGATGACCTCAAACCCTTCATCCTCGGCATGGACCCGATGCGAGTGGAACACCACTGGCAGGCGATGTACATCCACGCCTTCTACCGCGCCGGCCCGGTGCTCGGTTCCGCGATCGCCGGAATCGATCAGGCGCTGTGGGACATTCGCGGCAAGGCGCTCGGGCAGCCCGTATACCGCCTACTTGGCGGCCCCATCGAGCCCCGGGGAATCCGCGGCTACTATCACCTTAGAGCGGGAGGCCGCCTTGGCCGGGGGGCCTCGCTCCGCGACGTCGTCGCCGCCAACCGCGAAGAGGCGGAGAAACACGGCATCACGGCGTTCAAAACGGGAATACCCGGCGTGTACGAATGGCTGGCGCCGAATCAGCGTATACGGGACGCGGTGGAGCGGCTGCAGACCATCCGTGAAGGCATGGGCGACCAGATTGATATCGGCGTCGATTTCCACGCCAAGCCCGGCCCTACAGTCGCCACCATTATCTGCAGGGAGGTGGAGCCGCTGAACCTGATGTTCATCGAGGAGCCGTGCCCGCCCGAGAACGTAAAGGCCATGGCTCGTATTGCCCGGCGTACCACGGTGCCAATCGCCACCGGCGAACGACTGGTGGCCTCCTACTCCTGCCGCGAGCTGATCGAGCAGAAGATCGCCGACATCATTCAAGTCGACATCAATCACGTGGGAGGCGTCAGCGCCCTGTGGAAAGTGGGTGCGATGGCCGAGGCCTCCGGCATCATGATGGCGCCGCATTCCTGCGAGGGACCCATCGGCGCAATCGCCACACTGCACGTTGACGCTGCGATGCCCAACTTCCTCATCCAGGAGATTTGCAGCGGAACCGAGCCCGGCGAGAAAGAAAGGATATGGGAGGAGTGGCTGGGCTTTCCGGCCATGCGCATGGTCAACGGCTTTTTTCCGCTCCCCGAAAAGCCCGGTCTGGGATTCGAATTGACTGAGCAGGCGCTGGCCAAGTATCCGTTTGCTGGTACAGTTCCGTTCACGCGTCTCTACCACGAGGACGGATCGATAGCTTCGCCATAGAAACTGCCGATGCCTGGCGCTCAGTGCAACGGGCAGGGCTGGACCTCAACGGTCACGTGAACGAGCCCGGGCGCTCGCGGGATCCGGCTCTTGTAGTATTCCGGCGGCTTGGGATCGCAGGCGACCACCGAGACAATCGCCGCGTACTGACCCGGCCCGATCGCCCAGGTATGCAGGTCCGCGATCCTCTGCTCGGAGTTGTCAATGCCCTCGCGAATCGCCGACTCCAGGACGGCCGGCCCACGTTGGTCCAGAAGCACGCTGGCGCTCGCGCGCAGGAGGCCGATAGACCAGTGCGTGATCAGCCCGGCCCCCACCACGCCCATCAAGGGGTCGAGCCAGTTCCAGCCCAGATATTTCCCGCACAGGAGTGCGCCAATGGCCAGCACGGAAGTGAGGGCGTCGGCCAGCACATGCAGATAGGCCGACCGGAGATTGTGATCGTGGTGATGGCAGTCACCGCCGTGATCTTCGCAATCGTGCCCGTGGTCGTGATGGTGTCCACCTAGGACCACGACGCTGAAGGCGTTCACGGCTAGGCCGATCACCGCCACAAGAATCGCTTGGTTGAAGGAAATCTCCACCGGGTTGAAGAATCGCCCAACACTCTCCCCAGCCATTAGGACAGCAAAAACTCCGAGCAACACAGCTCCGCTGAAACCGCCGAGTGAGTTCACCTTGCCCGTGCCGAAACTGAATCGCTCATCCCGGGCGTGCCGGCGAGCGTAGACGTACGCAAAGACCGAGATGCCCAGCGCCAGGGCGTGCGAGCCCATATGCAGGCCGTCTGCCAATAGCGCCATCGAACCATACACCAGTCCCGCCATGATCTCGACGATCATGGTGGCGAACGTAATGGCCACTACCACCAACGTCCGCCGTTCCCCCATCCGGATCCGTTCCTGTCCGAAGGTGTGTTCGTGCTGAAATTCCTGAACGGAATCTAAGTGCGTTGTATCTGGCAAGCTGCCGCCTCTTTTATTTTGATTCTAGCCGGGTGCGGAGCAGGGCGCGAAACGCGTTCAGTCTCGCTCCCCGGGTAGCGCCGCTGCCGCCAGTTGCGCGACATCCAGCAGGCGAGGCGGATTCTCCATCTGCGGCAGTGCATCGCGAATCATCGTCTGGCAGAACGGGCAGGCGATCGCGATTGTTCCCGCGCCCGTGGCTACAAGCTGCTCGGTTCGCTCCTGGCTCACCCGCTTGCCTTCTTCCTCACCGAGGAAGACCAGACCCCCGCCCGCGCCGCAGCAGAAGGAGCGCTCGCGCGAACGGCCGGCCTCGACCAATTCGCCGTGGTGGGCGATGATCTCACGGGGTTCGTCGTAAACCTGCCGGTAGCGGCCGAGATAGCAGGCGTCGTGGTAGACCACGGATCCTGCTCCGCCACCGGGTAGGCGGTCCCTCTCGCGCGCGAGGAACTCCGTGTGGTGCTCGATCGGCGGAGCTTCGCCAAACTCCGTCCAATCTTCCGAAATGGTCCGCACACAATGCGGGCAGATGGACAGGAGGCGCCGGACTCCACTCTCCTCGAACGCGGATATGTTCGCGGTGGCCAGCTCCTCAAAGGCAAGGTCGTTGCCCAGGCGCCGTGCCGCATCCCCGGTGCATCTTTCTTTATTGAGGACTCCGAAACTCACATCCAGATGCTTGAGTAGCTTGGCCAGCGAGGCTGCGATCTCGCGTCCGTGTGGATCGTATGATCCCATACAGCCCAACCATAGGCAGTACTCCTGTGAGCCGTCAAAGATGGGAAAGCCGGCCTTGTTGATGAAGTCCGCGCGTTCGCGCGGCGAGATCCCGAGCGGATTCCCGTGGCGTTCGAGATTCACGAATAGCTTCGCGCCCGTTTCGTCTTCCCACTTGCCGGTGTTCACCGCTCCGCGGCGCAATCCGGTGATTGCCGGCAGGTGCTGGATGCCCACTGGGCACTGGTACTCGCAGGCGCCGCAGGTGGTGCATTGAAACACCGCGGTCTGCGTCAGGTGTTCGCCGATCAAGGCGGCCCTGGCGCCGGGTCCGTGCTGCTTCAGATACGAACGAAACCCAAGGATGATCTCCTTCGGGTCGAGTTCCTTGCCCGTGTTCGTCGCCGGGCAATGCTCGGAGCAGCGTCCGCATTCCACGCAAGTGAAGGACTGAAGCGCGGTGACCCAGGTCACGTCCGCCCCGGTGTCTAAGCCGAAGTCTTCGTCGCCCTCGAGCGGTGGAATCTCGCTGAACCCCGGCCGCGCAAGGAAGATTGTAACCGGACTCAGCGCCAGATGAAAGTGTTTCGTGTGCGGGATCAGCGGTAGAAACACCAGCAGCGCAAGAGTGTGTAGCCACCAGTTGATCCGCTCTGGTCCCATGCCCAAATGTTCGGTCAGATAGCTGACCATCAGCAGGAAGATGAGAAAGGCGATGAAACCTGATTCAGCCGACACCTTTCCAAGCCAGCGCGGCTTGACCAGGAACCGGCGGACCGCCAACCCCACAATGGCGATGGCGACCGCCGCGGCGAACACGGCCACCAAGCCAAAGTACACTTGGCCGAAGCCGCTCTGCCGGGCAATCAGGTCGAGTCCAAATCCCGCGAGCAGGTGATCTAGCGTGGCCAGGGCGAAGGCGCAGAATCCCCAGAAGATCAGGGCATGCGCCAGACCTGGCAGCGGCCGTTCGCGGATCACTTTCGACTGTAGAAGAACTTCCTGGATCACGCGCCGAATGCGCGGCCCCAGCGGCGCGAGGCGGAAGCCGGGCTCCGCATTCGACTGAAGGACGGTTCGCAGGGTGGCGCGCACCGGCACTAGAAATCCAGCCAGGGATGCGGCCAGCAAAAGGGCAACAAGAACTCGTTCCACAAGGGGAGCGTCGGGCATGAGCGATCCGCTTTGACTCTAGCATAGGTGAACCGGCGATCCCGGCCCGTCAAGCGGCTGCCGCCCGGCCCGATTCGGAAGCCAGCCCGCAGTGTGTTACAACACCTGAAAAAAAGGCCGGATGCGATTCACCATCGCATCCGGCCCCGTAGAGTTGGAATGGAATTTGTGCTCGCGGGCAATCAGGCCACGAACTCGTCGCCTTTGTGCCAGTCGGCTCCGCAAAGGCCGCCGCTCTGGAAAGCCTGAAGGCTGCGAAGCACTTCGGCAGGGCTCCGGCCGACCTGCAGGTCATTTATCGAAACCGAGCGGATTACGCCCGTATTGTCGACAATGACGGTTGCGCGGTAGCCGACGCCGAGATCTTCGTTTAGTACGCCGAAAAGTTTTGAAATCTGGTGGTTCGTGTCGGCGATCACCGGATGCGAGACGCCGTCGGGAAACAGTGTCTTGTCCTCGAACCACGCTTTGTGCGAAAAGTAGGAATCCGTGCTGGCTCCAATAACTGCCGCGCCCTCCCCTTCAAAGTCCTTCTTGAACTTCTCGAAGCCTCGAATCTCGGTCGGGCACACAAACGTGAAGTCTAGCGGGTACCAGTAGAGGACGTACCACTTGCCGGCATAGTCCTTGCTGGAAATGTTCTTCTGTTCGCCATTCACATAGGCGGGTGCGGTCCAATCGGGGGCTTTGGTTCCAATTAAGCTCATTGTGCGGTTTCACTCCTTACGAACGTTGGATGCGATATTTAAAAGCGAGGTCGCAAGATTGTGGGTCTTCCGCGAACGTACGGAGACGGTTTTCATAACGGCCGCGGCCGCTCGGTGGGGGCCACTGTCGCCGGCAGGTTCGCGACACGGTCAGGCGGGTTTGATCCAGATTCGCTGCGCCGCGGGATGGCCGAGCTGCACGATCCCGCCGCTGACCTCGAGAGTCACTGTGTCATCCACGTTTTGGGCCGCAATCTTCACCTCCGCCCCAGGGCGGATGGACAACGAATCCAGGTACTCGAGCAATGCCCGGTCACGTTCGTAGATGCTTGCCACCGTTCCTCCGGTGCCGGGCTTGACGCTGTCGAGTGGCAGTAATCCCCTCTCAAAACGGTCCCGCCGGGTTTCCACTCCCATGAAGTTGCCGTGCGGGCAGTACGCACTCTCTCCCAACCGTTCCACCAACAGGCGTTCGAAATCCTCCGAGACTGCGTGCTCGAGGTGTTCGGCCTCCTCGTGCACCTTGTACCACTCCATGTGAAACAACTCGGTGAGCATGCGCTCGATCAACTGGTGCCGCTTGAGCAGGCGGCTGGCGATCTTTCTTCCCTCCGAGGTCAGTACGATCAGGCCATTCTTCCGTACCGTGATCAGAGAGTCCCTCTTGAGGCGCCGGATGGCCATCGTCACTGCCGGCGCTGACACCCGGAGCCACCGGGCTAGCGTGGCGGCAATTACCGTTTCTCCCTCGGCCTCGGCCTCCAGGATAGCCTTTAGGTAGTTCTCTTTTGAGATACTGATTTTCACCGATTCTTCATTGATTGTAGCTCCCGGTGATTGCAGGGATGCGTTCTCTTGCGCATTCCCGACGCCCAGGGCTGGTGGCTAACGTCTATTCAGGCAATGACAGTAATCGCAATTCTCGTTTCTCTCGCCTTCGCGGCCAGCGCCGCCGCGGAACCAAGGGAGTACCGCATTGCACCGGCCGAAGGGGCCCGGTTCGCACTCGAAGTCCATAAGACCGGACTGATGAGCGGGAAATCCCACGTCTTCTACTTCACCCGGTACGACGGGATTCTCCGCTACGATGCGAGCAATCCGGAAGCCTCCAGCGTCATTCTTTCAATCGAATCCTCCAGCGCCGAGTGCCAGGACGATTGGGTGAAACCGAAGCAACTCAAGGATATCGAGGAGTATGCGCTCGACGACATGATGCGGGCGAAGGAGTACCCCGAATTGCGCTTCTCCTCCGAGAGCGTGGAGGCAGCGTCAAACGGAGGATTCACCGTCACGGGCCCGCTCACCATTCGCGGGCAAAACAATCGCGTGATGGTTTCCGTTCAGTTGCAGCCGGAAGACCAGGCTCTGCGTTTCTCCGGAATGGCGGTCGTGGATCTGAAGGACTATGGAATCAAGCCCAGGCGGGCTGCTCTCGGCGCCATCGGTACACGTTCCAAGATGGATCTCCGATTCGAGCTGATTGCGTTACCGGAATAGATTTCTGGAAATGCCTTTGTACGGATTCGGCCAGGGTTCGATGTGCAGACTGGCGTCGATGATCGCCACTTCGGATCCGAACAGTGCGTCCTTCACCCGGTGCGAAATCTCGTGGCCGTCCCGCACTGAAATCCGGCCGTCCACCTCGATGTGAAGATCGACGAAGTAGCCCAGACCGCCTTTTCGGATCAGGCACTTGTCAATATCCTCCACACCATCCACATCGAGCACGATGTCACGTATCTTTTGGCGCAATTGTGGGGATGGCGCGGCGTCCATCAGGTCCCGTAGGGCGTTTCGTAGCAGTTTGTAGCCATTCCTCGCGATAATCGCGCACGCGGCTAGCGCCGCCCAATCGTCTGCCATCTCGTAGCCCTCGCCGCCGACTACCGCGATCGAGATCCCGACGAAGGCCGCCGCTGATGTGAGAGCGTCGGAACGGTGGTGCCACGCGTCCGTCCGCAGTGAACCGGACTCGATTGCGTCTCCCGTCCGTTTCAGAAATCGGAACATGCCCTCCTTCGTTACCACCACTCCGACGAGGACAACGAGCGTCCACGGCGCCGGGATGTGGTGCGGTGTCACAATTTCGCGCGCGCTCTGTATCGCGATCCCGGCCGCGGCAACCAACAGGCCGCACGCTACTACGATCGCTCCGATCGGCTCCACCCGCCCGTAACCAAATGGATACCGCTCGTTTGGGGGAGTCGCGGAAATCCGGAGCGTGCCCAGCACCACCAGCGAGCTCATGATGTCGAGCATGGACTCAACGCCGTCTGCAATCAGGGCGTAGGAGTAACCGACCAAGCCGGAGAGGATCTTGATTGCCGCCAGTAGCGCGCTGACGACAATCCCCATCATGGAGGCCCGGACACCGCGGCTTGCAGCTCTGGCGATGTGGGCGTGAGAATCCCGGGACACGATAGACCGGCGGGGCATCTTCTTCAGGGCAGTCGGATCAAACGTCTCGTCTAGTTTTAACATACGGCCTGTGGCCAAGAGCGCCAGTGACAGTTGTAAACTCCGTTTCATTTTTGTGAATCGGCGAAACGCGAATGTGATCTAACCGTCTAGCGTCCAGTAGCGATAAGACTGTGACGCTTGAGAGGGGAATATGAAAAAGACAATGACAATGTTGCTGTTTGTGCTGGCGTTGACGCTGACGTCTGTAACGTTTGCCGGCAACCACCTGCCTGGGATGGAGACGAAGACTTACTCGGTCTTGTTGAGCCCGTCGAAGGAGGTTCCGCCTGTTGTCGGCGCTCAGGAAATGGGGGCTGCCACAATCCAATTCAATATCCACCGCGCAATGGATGGAGTAGTGGACATGGTGATAGTCGACTTTCGCGTGAACTATACTTTGGGAAGCGAACAGACCTTCCGGGCCATGCACATTCACTCTGGCGCGGCCGGGGTGAATGGGCCGGTCGTCATCGATTCGGCGTTCGGGCCGGGCGTTACGGCGCCTGCGGGCTCGGGAGCCTTCTTCCGCCACAACGTTATCGATGATCCGGCAGGCATCGAGACGATCATGAACATCGTCGAGAATCCGGAGATGTTTTACCTGAACGTCCACACCTCCGCCTACCCTCCGGGTCACATTCGCGGACAATTGAAGTCGGCCGATGCAGCCATGCAGGTGGCCGCCGAAACCAACATGGGCGTGATGGCGAACGCCATGAGCCTCGAGCAATTGCGCGCAATGCTTCGCGTCATCGCGGACGGACTGGGACTGACTCTGCCCGCCCCATCCACGGAGTAGTAACCGTTGTGCGAGCGGGGTTCCGGGAACGGACCCCGCCTGCTCACTTTCCGATCGGATAATCGGGGCTATCCGATCTACCAGTCTTGAAGTAGCTCTCGAACTCGGCCACGACTTCCGGATGATCGTCCGACACGTCGTTGTCTTCGGAAACGTCCACAGCGAGATTATAGAGTTCGACCGGCTTGCTCAGCCCGTGCCTTACCACTTTCCAGTTTCCTTTGCGGGCCGCCTGGTGGAAGCCCCGCGCATGTGTTTCCCAATAGAGATGCCGGTTTGCCAGATCCTGCGTTCTCCCCAACAGCGCCGGTAGAACGCTCTGCCCGTCGAGGCCTGCTGGAATCTCCGCCCCGGCCAGATCCGCGGCTGTCGGCAGGAAGTCGGCGAAATACCAAACCGCCGTCTCGTCCACGTGGCCGGCCGCAATCTTCCCGGGCCAGCGCACGATCATCGGCACGCGGATTCCGCCCTCATACACGCTGCCCTTGGCTTCGCGAAACGGACCCGTCCCGCCGAAGTATTCATCGATATCCGGCGCCGAGCCGTTGTCGCTGCAGAAGAAGACGATCGTGTTCCCGGCGAGTCCGAGCTGTTCGATCAGATCCAGAATGCGGCCGATATCGCGGTCCATGCGAGTTTCCATCGCCGCGATTGCTTTTTTCTCTTCCGGCCACGGCTTGTTCTCGTACTCCCCGAGACTCGGAACCTCGAAGGCGGCGTGCGGAATCGTGTAGGGAACATAGAGGAAGAATCTCTCCCCGGCGTGCCGGCGCAAGAAGTTGAGGGCAAAGCCAGTAAACAGGTCATGGGTGTACTGCGAGCGCTCTCCGTTCATGTTACCGGTAAGGTCGAATCGCCCGCGGTTCAGCCAGATGAAGGTTGGGTAGTAGGTATGGGCCCGCCGCTGGTTCAGGTAGCCGAACCACTCGTCGAAACCCTGCCGGTTTGGTTCGCCGGTCGTGTCCGGTTCTCCCAAACCCCACTTGCCCGTCATCCCGGTTACGTACCCGGCCTTCTTGAGCACCTCAGCTACAGTCAGATCCTCGGCTTTCAGCGGGACCCGGCCATCTCCCCCCCCGAGGCCCTTCACGCCGCCTACTGCCGAGAAGTTGTTCCTCACCGTGGTGTGGCCGCTGTGCTGTCCGGTCATAAGCACACTGCGGGACGGAGCGCAGACCGGGTGTCCGGCGTAGACCTGTGTGAACCGTGTACCCTCGCGGGCAAGACGGTCAATGTTCGGGGTCAGAATTTCTCGGCCGCCGTACGCCCCGGCATCGCCGTAACCCATGTCGTCCGCCATGATGAATACAATGTTCGGCTGGCTCTCCGCTGCGACCGAACTGCAGAGAAATGCAGCAATCAGGATCAATCTGCGCATGGCGGCATTGTACCGCCTTCTTCCGCTCACTCGCCCGGTCCGCATCCGCCCGCGAGTACGCCGGCCGGCTCTCGAAGTTTGGCTTTCTGTCTAGTCGTAACAGTACTTTGGCACACCAGGTGCTGTTTGTCTTTCGCCGATGCCGACGTCTTTCCAACGCTGTCGCCGAAAAGAAGAGCCGAACTCCTTCTGTGAAGCGGAGTTGGCCTTTGTCGCGCTGCTTATGCAGCGCGCCGGTGTCGATATGCACGTTGAGTTCAACGAAGAGGAACAGGGAAACTATTACCTCGCCGCCGGGAAATATTTCCGGGCCTCCTGGCAGGAGTTGCAGGCGATTAGAGCGGCTGGAATACCCGTGCATGAGATTCCCGTCGTGCTCCACGTAGCTCGTCACAGTGGTGTCGCCGTTGTGGACGTGGCGGACTTGCGGGCCGGCGGCGAAAGCTGGACCGGCATCCTATCCCGGTATTTTGTCGATCGCAGGACCTTCTACGTAGCGCTTACAACCGGTATTGGCCAAGCGCCTGTTCATGTGCCGAAATTCTATCGAGATACGGCAGTAGAGGCTTGGAAACCATCCGAGTTTACCGACAAAGACATTATTAACCTTGCGAACCTCAAATTCGCCGCGGAATATTATCGCCTGAAGCCGGACACGCTCGTCGCACTTTTGGCGTCCGGCTGGACCATTGCAAACATACATGGGGAACTGCAATCGGATGACCTCGTGTGGGACATGCCGAGGTCGACGAAACGCTTTCGGCGCGCCGGCTAGCTGAACCGAGCGGGTACCTGGCTGGCGCGCCCGCGCCCGTGGAGCGGGGCGGACTGCTGAGGGAGGGGCCGTCCCGTTCCACGGAACACGCGAGTGTGATATACCCGTAGACTATGCGTGCGCTTCTCCTCCTCTTCCTTATCAACATCGCGTTTGCCACGCAAACCGGGTTTAGGTTTGAAGAGGTCCGGATGGCGGAATCCGGCGTCCAGAGGGTGGCTCTGGCTGACCTCAACGACGACGGGAAGCCGGATGTCCTGGCCACCATCCAAGAAAAGGTAGTCTGGTTTGAAAACCCTGGCTGGCAAATGCGTGTCATGGTTGACTTGGGAGAGCGCGCGACTGAGAAGGATCTGGCGGCGGACCCCATCGGCCGGGTCAACCGCATCCGCCACATGGCGGCCATCGAAGAATCCGGCCAGGCCGCTCGGATATACCGGCAGCCGGTGGATCCTCCGGATCCTCACAAGGGTACCCTGCGCTACCTGACCGTGCGCTCTAGCAATCCCTGGCTCCAGGCGGCCAGGATCTCCGGGGGCGTGAACGCCACCGCCTGGGCGGATCTCGACGGCGACGGTTCCGATGAGCTGGTCGTGGCGGGGGATGGTCTCCGCGTGTTTGACCGTGATCCGGACGAAACCTGGCACGAAACCCGCGTGGCCTCGGGCGTTTTCTCCGCCGCCGACGCTGCGGATGTCGATGGTGATGGACTGGCGGAGATCGTCGCCGCGCGTGGCGACGGATCGGTTTTTCTTTACCGCAACCGGTCGAAGGTCCCATGGCGCCGCCACGTGATCGCCACCGGTTACATGAACCAGACCGTGATCGGCGGCGATTTCACCGGCGACGGGAAGACCGACGTCATCTCCACCGACGCCCGCGGCCGGCGGACCATCCTTTACGTGGCCCCGGACTGGAAGCCCGTGATCCTGCAGGAGCGAACCGCGGCTATCCACAGTGAGATCATGGACGTGGACGGCGACGGCGACCTCGACTACATCGGCGCCCGATACAATCCCGGCTACATCTTCTGGCTTGAAAACCCCGCCCGGCCGCTTAACGAACCCTGGCCGTTTCACTTGATCGATGACGGAGAACAGGGCGGAGTCAACGGCGTCCACGGCTTGATAACCGGCGACGTGGACGGCGACGGCAAACTCGACCTCATCGGAAACAGCGGCCAGCCCACCGGCCGATTTCCCAATTCGATTGCCTGGTTCAAGGTTCCCGCCGCTCCGGCGCGGCCCTGGGAGCGGCACGTCTTCGCCGATGGAGACGCGCCGGGGCTCAGCCACTACCACGGCTTCGGCGATGTGAATGGTGATGGCCGCGGCGACATCGCCAGCGCCGCCAAAATCGGCGACGACGGCAACTGGTTCGCCTGGTGGGAGCAACCCGCCCGCCACGGCGAGCAGTGGAAGAAACATATGATCTCCGCCAACGAGCCCGGCGCCACCAATATTCTGATCGCGGATCTCAATGGCGACGGCCGCAACGACTTCATCGGATCGCGCGGCCACGGCGTGGGCGTGGTCTGGTTCGAAAACCCCTCCTGGCGTGCCCGCCAGATTGACACGCGCATCATGGGACCACACTCCCTCGCGGTGGGCGACATCGACGGAGATGGCGACCTTGATGCCGCAACCGTCGCCAAGGATTCTCACACTGCCGCCTGGTACGAGAACGACGGCGCTGGGAACTTCACCGTTCATCACATTCACGAAGACCAGTCGAGTTACGACATTCGCCTCGTTGACATGGATGGCGACGGCGACCTCGACCTGCTCAACGCCGGCCAGGAATCCCGCAACGTTGTCTGGTTTGAGAATCGCATCAAAGAATAGCCGGGACGCCCCTGCTTCGTCCTGATTTGCCGCGACCCTGTTCCTTTGCGCGGCCGCCCGCCACCGTGCGATTCTATTCCCGAAATGTCCTACGCCAACCTGCTCGTGGAAACCGGGGATCGCATCACCACCGTGACTATCAACCGGCCGGCGAAGCTCAACGCTCTTGACCGGGCAACTTTCCTCGCCCTCGAAGGCTGCTTCCGCGACCTGGCCGCGGATCCCGAGGTGCGGGCGGTGATCGTCACCGGTTCCGGGCAAAAGGCGTTCGTCGCCGGAGCGGACATCTCCAACATTGCCGGGCTCGACGCTCTTGGCGGGAAGGCCTGGAGCCAACTAGGCCAACAGGTTTTCAACAGCATCGAGGGCATGCACAAGCCTGTTATCGCCGCTATTAACGGCTTCGCCCTTGGAGGCGGGCTCGAACTGGCGCTGGCCTGCCATTTGCGCGTCGCGGCCAGCCACGCCAAACTCGGGCAGCCCGAGGTGAAGATCGGCTGGATTCCTGGTAACGGCGGCTCCCAGCGGCTTCCGCGGCTCATCGGGAAGGGCAGGGCGCTCGAATTGATGCTGACCGGAGAACCCATCAGCGCCGCCAAGGCTCACCGCATGGGTCTCGTCAACCGGGTAGCGCCGGCGGAGGAACTCCTCGACTCCGCTCGGAGTCTGGCCGCCGGGATCATTCGGAACTCGGCTTCCGCGATTTCCCTGGTTATCCAGGTTGTGAACCGCGGCCTCGATATCCCGCTCGATCACGCCCTCGCCTACGAGGCCGCTTTGTCCGGTATTGCGGCTGCCTCGGACGACGCGCGCGAGGGAACACAGGCATTCCTCGAAAAACGCCCGCCGCGGTTCAGCCGGTAATCGGATGGCGGCACAAACCGCCCCCAGATTGCTTATGCAGTCCCGCTCTCCCGGACAGCCCGCTCCTCCTGCAGGGCCGCGGCGAGATTGCGGGCCGCAGTATTCACCATGGCGCCGTCGGAGCCGCAGGCCAGGAACCGGTATCCAAGATCGTGGAAACGCTCGAAGTGTTCGGGTTTCGGCATCAGTACGCCGGAGGACTTGCCATGCTTGCGCGCCGCTTCAGCCGTTCGGCGAAGGGCGGCCTCGAAGTCCGGATGGTCAAACTGGCCTAGAATGCCGAGGCTCGTCGAAAGGTCGAGCGGGCCGATAAACAATACGTCGGCGCCGTCCACCGCCGCAATCTCGTCAACCTTCTCCACGGCTTCCACCGTCTCAACCTGCACCACCCCGAGCAGCGTCTCCCCGTGCGATTCCACGTAATCCCGGAACGTGACGCCAAAACCCGCGGCCCGGTTCATCGAGGCCACCCCTCGGATGCCTTGCGGCGGGTATCGCATGGCCGCGATGCACGCCTCGGCCTCTGCGCCGCTGTTGACCCGAGGGAACATGATGCCATGTGCGCCGAGATCCAGGACCCGGTGGGAGCGCTGCCGCGCATGACCCTCCACCCGGACAACCGAGCGCGTGCTAGTGTGCTCCAGCGCCTGCAACTGATGCAGAACGTCGGCTTCGGTTCCGGAGCCGTGTTCAAGGTCAATGACAACGAAGTCGAACCCGGCTTTTCCGGTCATCTCGGCGGTCAGCGGGGAACCCAGATTCAGAAAACATCCGAGCAGAGTCTCGCCGTTCTTGAGGCGTTCAGGAAGGTGTTTCACAGTGTCTCCTTCTGGTAGTGTTTCGATTGACGTCCTTTGTTATTCTTGAGGGACCGCGCCTCATAAGTAAAGTGAGAGACCGATGCAAAGGCAGATAATCGGCTCGTTCGTGTGTCTTCTGCTGCTCCCGGCGGCCGTGATGTTCGCGGAAATCCGCGAGGTGGGGCCGGGAAAGACGTATCGAACTCCCTGCGATGCAATCCGGTCCGCCCGGGCCGGCGATGTCATCGAGATCGACGCCGGCGGATCCTACGACGGCGATGTCTGCGCCTGGACCACAGACCGCCTCACGCTCCGCGGCAGGGGCGGAAGGGCCAGGATCAACGCAGCCGGCGGGAATTCCGAGGGAAAAGGGATCTGGGTCATCCGGGGTGACGATACCGTCGTCGAAAACATCGAATTCACCGGCGCACGCGCAAGGGACAAGAACGGCGCCGGCATCCGGCTCGAGGGCGACAACCTCACCGTCCGCAACTGCCATTTTCACCACAACGAAGAGGGCATCCTCAGCGGCGCCGGAGGAGTGGTTCTGATTGAGCATTCCGAGTTCGGCTACAACGGGCACCCGAACGGCCAATCTCACAACCTGTACATCGGCGCGGCCAGCAAGCTTATCTTCCGCTTCAACTATAGCCATAATTCCACCGGCGGGCATCTGCTGAAGTCCCGCGCCGCCGAGAACCACATCCTCTACAACCGTCTCTCGTCGGAAAACGGGGACGGCAGCTTCGAAGTCGATCTTCCCCGCGGGGGCCGCTCCTTTCTCATCGGAAACCTGCTCCAGCAAGGTGCCGCCAACGTCAACGGGCACATTGTGGCGTTCCGCACAGAGTCGCAGAACCCGCCGGACGCGATTACCGAATTGTGGGCCGTGAACAATACCTTCGTCAATCTGCGCCCAGACTTCGCCCAAGCATTTCTGACTTGGCCGGAGGTTGCCTCCCGCATCCACCTCAGGAACAATCTCTACGTCGGTTTTGGCGCCTGGGGCGTGCCAAACGGAGGACCGGCGGAAGGGAACATCCAGGTGGAGCGTCCTGAATTCGTCGATGTCAACAACCTCGATTTCCGGATTCTCGAGACCTCCCCGGCCGTGGACGCTGGCGTCGCGCCGGGTAAGGCTGGTGAGTTCGACCTTACCCCGGCCTACTCGTATGTCCATCCTGCCTGCGGAGCCGTCCGGCGGCAACAGGGAACCATCGATTCCGGGGCCTATGAGACCGGAGAGCTCGAGGAGATGGACGGGCAGCCGGAACGCTGCCACGACATCTCGCTCGAACCGCAATACGGAGCCGTCAACGCGGCGGGCTACATTCCGGGACCCCTTACACAGGGCGCAATCATTTCCGTCTTCGGCCCGGATCTGGCAACGTTCTCCATTCAGGCGGGGTCGATCCCGCTTCCGCTTTCCGTCGAAAACCTTGTCCTCGAACTGAATGGCCAGCCGCTCCGGCTTTTCTATGTCAGCCCGAGCCAGATCAATGCGCAACTGCCTGCGGTCCTGCTCCCCGGGTTGTATACCCTCGTACTGCTGCGCGAGAGCGACCCGGGTCCGACAATGCTGGTTGACATCCGCGAAACCGCCCCGCAGATCTTCGTCTATCCAGGTACCGGCCGCGCCATCGCCCAGAATCAGGACTGGAGTCTCAACGGGCCCGATTCGCCGGCCTATCCAGGCGAGTACATCACGGTCTACGTGAACGGGATCGGCGCCCTGACGTACCTTGTCCCCAGCGGGATTCCCAGCTACGCCGAGCCTTTGAGCCGCTGCTCCCTGCCGCACTCGGCCACGATCGGCGGGTTGACCGCCGAAGTAGCGTTCCTGGGGTTGACGCCGGGGCTGATCGGCGTCGGTCAAGCGAACATCGCCGTACCCGGCCTGCCTCCCGGTGACCATCCCGTGGTGCTGACAATCGGAGACACAAACTCGAACGCCCCCCTAGTCAGCGTGGCAAACTGACGTATAGGCCGAGCCACTGTCAACCAAGGCCGGGGCCTGGCTGCCGTTGCTGCCCATGACGACCTCGGAGACTCTCCGCGCCCTCCAGTCCATGCTGGAAGACTACCGGCAAGGCCCCGTTAACGGGCTACTCGATCTGTTGGAGCGGTCCCCGGACGCGCAATCAGTGGCGGCGGTCCACGAAGCTCTGCTGTTTGTTCGTGCCTATCCCCGGAACGCCGAAACGGCCCGGCGTTCGGAAGCCGCCCTGCGGCGCTTCGGCAAGCGGATAAAGGAACTGCGCAACGCCGAGGCCAACCTGGAGCCGCTCGAGGAACCGGAGATTTCCGGAATAGCCGCCACCGGCGTCTCCGCCGTGTTCGGCTACGGTCTCGCCCGGGACCTTGCCGCTCGCTACCCGGTTAGCATTGAAGTGGATTGGGACTACTACGAGAAGCAGCACCATCTCGGCCGCGAACTCCCAGCGATGATACCGCTGCTCCAAGAGGATGCATTGGTCGAGGCGGCGATCCCCTATCGCGAGTGGCTCGAACGGGCGGCCGGCGGCGGCAGTGTGCTCGGCTGGCTGATGCGCCGGCTGGCGGAAGCGCCCCATACGGAGGCAGCCCGGTTCTTCGATTCTCTTGAACTGATGCTTCGCTGGGAGTTCGGCCGCGCGGCGTGCTGCCGGACCCTTTGCCGCCGGCCGGCAAAGAGGAAGTACTACCACTGCGGGCCTCTCCTGCGCCGCCGCGACGTTGATCTCGCCGCCGAACTCGACCGGCCTGGATTTCCGCTCGAACGGCTTACGAGGAAAGCCGGACGGGAGGCCCTTGAACTGATGCGGGACAGCTCCGCCGTCCGCTACCGCGAGTTGCACGGGTTCACCTATGGCGACCCGGCGCGTGTCTTCCGGGTTGACGCCGGACGCGGCACGCAGGTCCTGCTAACGGTGATTCCGCCCGCGCATCGCCTGCCACTGCGAGCCTACCACGGCGGCATGTGCTTCAAGAACGGCGTGCCTATCGGTTACGTGGAAGGGCTGTCGTTGCTGGACCGCATGGAGATCGGCTTCAACCTCTACTACACCTTCCGCGATGGCGAGACCGCTTGGCTATACGCGGTTTTGCTGCGCCACTTCCACCGCTGGCTCGGCATCCGCTACTTCGTCCTCGACCGTTATCAGATCGGACACGAGAACGAAGAGGCGATCGCCAGCGGAGCGTTCTGGTTCTATCGCAAACTCGGATTCCGGCCCGTGTTGCCGGAGCCGGCGCGTCTTTGCGAACGCGAGGAGTCGCGGCTTCTCGCGAAGCCTGGTTCTACTACCGCCGCGGCTGTATTGCGCCGTCTGGCGGCCGGTCCGATGATCTACGAGACGACCGGTGCGCCCCCGGGGCAATGGGACCGGTTCGAGGTGAGGCGCATCGGATTAGCCGTACAGGACTGGATGGCCGGGTCGTTCGATGGCAGCTCCGCGCGGTTGCGCGAGGCGGTTCAGGACAAGGCGCGAAAGCTGTTCGATATCGATCTCGGCGCTCTCCCGGCTGCGCAGGGGCTGGCGGCGGCGGTCTGCCGCATCCCAGCCGTCGAAAGCTGGACACCCCGCGAGCGCGAACTCGCAAACCAGATCCTCAAAGCGAAAGCCGGCCCGGACGAGCGGCGCTACTTGAAGCTATCCCAAAAACACGAACCTCTTAGGGCTGGTCTTCAAAGGCTTGGCGCGCGCTGACCCCCTGCCATTAGACGGCGAAGGAATCGTCTGCCGCCGGCCCGGCGTCATTCAGCATCCCGCGAATTGAAGTCAGGTCGTCCCGCAAGGCGCGCCGGAACAGGATCAGATCGGCCGACTGAAGGATGATGTTGGCGCCCAACTTTTCCCATTCCACGAGCTGCTCGATTCCGTCCCAGATGACGTGAACGCCCATACTCACCCCGCGCTTTACGCAATTGCTAATGATGGCCCGGATGGCTTCCTCGAACCGGGGGTGTTTGTACTGCTCCGGGATGCCGAGGCTGCATGAAAGGTCGTGCGGCCCCACAATCACGCCATCAATGCCGGGCACGGCGAGTATCTCGTCGAGCGCTTCGATCGCCGGCACGCTTTCTATATTAATGAGCAGGGACGAGACCGAATTGCGCTCTTTCAGATAGGTCTCCAATTCCGGCTCGAGCGATTCGCTCCCGTCCAAGGCCCGCTCGAGGCGCTGGCCCTTGAGCGGCCGGTACTTCACGGCGCCGCGAAGCCTCTGTACCTGTTCAGGGGTCTCGATGTAAGGCGCCAGCACCGCCTCGGCGCCGCCATCAAGGACCATCGTCGCCTGATACGGGTCTGGCGCTGGAATCCGAACCAAGGGCGCCAGGTTCAGCGCGCGATAGGTCCGGCACATCCAGGCTAGTGTGGTTCGCTGCTGGGCGATGTGTTCCGAATCGAGAAATACGAAGTCGAGGCCGAGGCCGCGAATGGCCGTCGGCCAGTGGGGTGACGGAGCCGTCAGGCAAGTTCCATAAATACGGCCGCGAGAACGTAGTGCGGTAGAAAAGTCTTTTCCATTCATGGATTTAGCTCAGATTCGGTACCACTATATCACCATTTCCCACGCCACAATGCCGATCGTCATCCCGGCGCACATTGGCAACATGATTGCAGAGAGATGTCTTGGGACCCCCGAAAGTCCCTCTCTCGCTCGCTTTTGCGAGGGATTTCCCCCAAGAGGGGGCATATGCCACTGGTTCAAGTTCTAAAACAGCACCCTTTTCTCGAAGGGTTGCCAGATTCGCAAGTGAGAAAATTAGCCTCCCTTGCCCGCGAGGTGGAGTTCGAGGAGGATGAGATCGTTTTCCGTGCCGGAGAACGGTCCACCAACTTTTGTCTCCTTTATTGCGGAAGCGCCGCAGTGGAGATTCGTACGCCCTACTACGGTCTTTGTGTGCAGACGCTGGGCCCAGGCGAGGCCTTCGGGTGGTCGAGCCTGCTCGGGGAGCATCATACCGTGTTCCAGGTGCGTGCCCGCGAACCATCCAACGCCATTTTTATCGACGGCCAGAAACTGGCTGATGCCTGCAACAAGGATCCGAAACTTGGCTTGGAGATCTTCCGCCGCTTGGCGCAAGTTGTAGCCCGGCGTGTGAGGGCTACCGAGGACCGGCTGGCCGAGTTCTGCGGTTCAGCCAAGAACAACAACCACGCCGAGCCCTCCTAGGGCCTTCGTGCCGCCGCCTCCCCGGTGAGCGGAACCCGCTACAATCAGACTCATGGTAAAGGGGCTGGTTTGTGCCGCGGTTCTTGGATTTTTGGTTGGTTGCTCGACGGGTGAACCGTCTTCCCATAGCCCTGGCCAGTATCGCGGTTGGGAGATTTACGGCGGCGGAGCGGACAACATCCGCTATTCGGCTCTGGACCAAATCAACCGGGAGAACATCTCCGCCCTGCAGGTTGCCTGGAGCTATGACACCGGCGACGTGTTCCCGGGCTCCGAGATGCAGTGCAATCCGATTGTTGTTAACGGCGTACTCTACGGAACCACCCCGAAGCTCCGCGTCTTCGCCGTGGACGCAGCCACCGGCGAGGAACTCTGGAAATTCGACCCGCACGGCGGCGAGGATGTTACTGGCAAGATGCGAAACCGCGGCCTCACCTGGTGGAGCGGGGACGATGGCGGCCGCATTTTCGTTGCGGTTCGCAATTGGCTCTACTCGCTGGACGCGGCCACCGGGAAGCCGGTGCAAGAGTTCGGATCCGCCGGACGAATCGACCTCCGCGAGCATCTCGGCCGTGCCCCGGAGACCCTCAACGTGGGCGCTACTACCCCGGGTGTGATCTACAAAGACTCGATCATACTTGGCAGCATCGTCAGCGAAGGCCTGCCATCCGCTCCGGGAGACATTCGCGCCTTCGACGCCCGCACCGGCGAGCTTCGTTGGAGCTTCCACACCATTCCTCACCCCGGCGAGTTCGGCCATGAAACTTGGCCGCCGGACGCCTGGAAGCATCTCGGCGGCGCCAACAGTTGGGCCGGTTTGACCGTGGATGCGCAGCGCGGCATCGTCTTCGCTCCCACCGGGTCGGCCGCCTTCGATTTCTACGGCGCCAACCGGATCGGCGATAACCTGTTTGCGAACTCGTTGTTGGCCCTCGACGCCGAGACCGGCGAGCGGCTGTGGCACTTCCAACTCGTGAAGCACGACGTTTGGGACCGCGATTTTCCCGCCCCGCCGAGCCTCGTCACGCTGAACCGCGGCGGCCGGAAGGTGGACGCCGTCGCCCAGGCGACCAAGTCCGGTTGGCTGCTCCTGTTCGACCGCGAAAACGGGGAGCCGCTCTACCCCATCGAGGAACGCGAGGTTTCGGCGTCCAGTGTCGACGGGGAGGTGCTAGCGAAGACCCAGCCCTTCGTCACCAAGCCGGCGCCGTTCGCCCGGCAGGAGTTTACCGGGGAAATGGTGACCAAACGCACCCCTGCCGCCCATAGAATCGTCCTCGAGCGGTGGCGGCAGGTGCGCAGCGGACCCCAATTCACCCCACCGGGCCTCGAAGGAACTATCATCTTCCCGGGCTTCGACGGCGGAGCGGAGTGGGGCGGCCAGGCCTTCGACCCGGAAACCGGCTACTACTATGTCAACTCGAATGAGATGCCTTGGATCCTGCGCCTGGTGGAGCGCGGTGCGGGCGGGCGCACCGGGCGGCGCCAGTACAACCGGGACTGCGCCATGTGCCATAAGGCCGATCTGACCGGCAGCCCGCCGGAGTTCCCGTCGCTGGTAAACATCTCCAAATACAGGACCGAGAAGGAAATCCGCGAAGTGATCCAGAAGGGTCGCGGGCGGATGCCCGCTTACGCGCACCTGAACGAATCCACGCTCGACGCCATCGTCAGCTACCTAATGACGGGCGCCGACGTCGCCGTGAAAGTCAATAAAGGTTCATCTCCCATTGATCTCAAATACACTCACGACGGCTACAATAAATTCCTCGATCCCGATGGTTATCCAGCGGTGGAGCCCCCGTGGGGCACTCTCAACGCCATCGACCTCAACACTGGGGAGTACGTCTGGAAGATCCCGTTCGGGGAGATTCCCGGCGTCAACTATCCCGGTGTCGAGACGACCGGCAGCGAGAACTACGGTGGTCCGGTGGTAACGGCCGGCGGCCTGCTCTTCATCGGCGCAACGAACCACGACCGGAAGTTCCGCGCGTTCGACAAGCTGACTGGCGAACTGCTGTGGGAGACCACGCTGCCTGCCTCGGGTAACGCGACACCGGCTGTCTACGAAGTGAACGGCCGGCAGTTCGTGGTGATCGCGGCGGGAGGCGGGAAATCCGGCTCCCCCCCAGGAGGGACTTATGTGGCCTTTGCACTTCCAAAGTGACTTTCGGGCCGGCGCCGTGGCGCTGGCATCGTTGCTGGCGCTCGGCTGTCCGCAACCCCGCTCCGAACCAGCGCCGCTCATCTCGGAGGTGGAGGCGATCCACCTGGTGGAGGAGCACGTCGACAATCTTGTGGTGAGCACGGTCACGAAGATCGATCTCGCAGGCGTACCGGGTTACATTATCGAGGGCTCGGTGGATGGTGAACCCTACCGCGCCGAGGTCGATAGCCGGGCCGCCCGGACTATCCGCGTTGAGGCTGGCGGGAAGCCAGTCTACGAATGGCCGGGGATCACTGTGGTCGGCCACCGCGGGACGGTGAAGCACGCGCCGGAGAACACGGTCGCGGCTATCGAAAAGGCTATCGAACTCGGCGCCGATCTCGTGGAAATCGATATTCGCGAATCGAGCGACGGCCACCTGGTCGTAATCCACGACGCATCGGTTGACCGGACAACGGACGGAACCGGCCTCGTTTCCCAGATGACTCTGGCCGAACTAAAGGCCCTCGACGCGGGCTCGTGGTTCGCGCCGGAGTTTGCCGGGGAGCGCATCCCGACGCTCGACGAAGCGCTGGCGGCGATGAAGGGCCGCGCCTTGCCGGACCTGGACTTCAAAGCCGGCACTCCGGCGAAATTGGTGGAAGCCGTCGAACGGCACGGTCTCTTGGGAAAGGTAACGCTCTATTGCGGTTCCTGGCCGCTGCTTCGGGAAACGCTTGAAGAATCTCGGCGCTTCCTCATACGCCCAACCGTCCCTTACGGCCGGATGGGCCTGCCGGTCCTGTTGGATAAGTTTGATCCTCCAGTGGTGAACATCAATTGGGAAGAGTTCAGTGAAGCGCTTGTGCGCGATGTACATCTGCACGGCCGGAGCGCTTTTCTAAACGCGATGGGCGCCAACGATACCGAATACGGAATGTTGCAAGCGATTGAGGCGGGCGCCGACTACCTGCAAACAGACCACCTGGACGTACTGTTGCCGCTATTGCGCGAGCGGGGGCTACACGACTGAAGTTCAGTCCTAGCGGAGCAGGCGAAGCCGATTCTCGACTTCGCATTTCCGGCTTTCCCAATAGGCGATCGCCGTCGACAGGTTTTCCATGTCGGATTCAGGACTGCGGTATAGCTGTATCCGCTGCACTTCCTTCAGCCGCCGCACCTCATCAGCCGCCTTTTCCATCTCGGCGACAAGTGCATCGAATTGGTTTGCCTCGTTCATTTCCGTTCCGGTCTTTCATCTTCTTTCGTGTAGAGTATTCCACTCTATATTTCTCTCTTCGGCCGGGGTATGACGAACCTTGAGTTTATTCGGATATAGCCAAGCGAGGGGCCGGGGTGCAGCCCGCTGTGGAAACGGCGTTGGTTATAATCGAATGCATCGCCGCCGGAACAAGCAGTAGTTGAGGAGACATGATGGCCAGCACGCTCAAACCAGAACGCAATGTTGCGGTAGTGAGGCTCCAGGAGGTGCTCGACTCCGAGCACTGGCTGGGCAACTATGTCAGCGTCCTTCTTAGTTGTTGGGAACTTACCGGGAGCGTGGATTTCAGCACCGCGCGGGAGTTACTCGACACCGAGGAGAAAGAGTTCCAACGGGACCTCGAGGTTGCCCGCCGTATGTACAACCTCTACCCGGACCTCGTGGCGAACCAGCGTTGTGAAGCGCCCACCGCCGCAGCCTTTCCTGCGGATAGATCAATAGTTCAGTCCTGACGAATACGTATTCCGGACAATCTGGCCGGAAGATCCGGAAGCTTTGAGTGCGGCTACGGATGAGGGGTCGTGCGCGGCCGTCGCCTCCTCCAAGCCGAACGTGGTAGTGCATGAGCCCGTTGCCGGCGGCTAGCTCCATACTGGGTCGCAGGCAATGACCGGACGGAGCGGGACGTCTGTGGCTCACTCTACTTTGTTCCGGACAGACCCGCCGGGCGAAATCCCGGATATACTTGCAGCAGCCCGGAAGACAAAGACGAAACCAAGGGAGAGAGTACCGATGCCGAGACTTCACTTCGTATTGCTGGCGGCGCTGCTAGTAGTTTTGATGGGCTGCGCTGCCGATTCCAGTGGACCTTCCGAAGTCACTATTGTCGCCGACGGCGAAGGTTACCAGCTCCTGCGCAACGGGGAGCCATACTTTATTCGCGGCGCGGGCGGCACTTGGCGGCTCGACCTGCTGAAGGAGCGAACTGGCAACTCGATCCGCACGTGGCGGGTGCGGCAGGAGGATCTTGACTCCGCCTGGGAGCATGGGCTGACCGTGTTAGCCGGGATCCCGGTGGGCAAGACCCGGCAGGGTTTTGACTACACCGATCCGGCGGCAGTGGAGCAGCAGAAGCAGAGCGTGCGAGAGACGGTGCGGGAATTCCGGGAACACCCGGCGCTGTTGATGTGGGCCGTGGGCAACGAAGTGGAACTGCGCACCAGCGACGAGGATCGCGCCCAAACCTGGCAGGCGGTGGGGGAACTGGTCCGGATCGTCCAGGAAGAAGACCCCAACCACCCGGTGATCATCGTCACGGCCGGCATAAATAAGCAGAAGATGGCCGAGGTGAAGCGGTACATCCCCTCGATTGACGCGCTCGGCGTTAATTCTTACGGCAACGCCGCGAAGCTCCCGGAGATGTTGGCCGAGAGCGGCTGGGATGGCCCGTACCTGATCACCGAGTTCGGGCCGCGAGGCTATTGGGAAGTTCCCAAGACGCCGTGGGGCCTGCCGATTGAGGACGACAGCTCAACGAAGATAGAGACCTACCTGGCCACGTACCAGGGCGCCGTCGAGGGTCAGCCCAAGTGTCTCGGCTCTTATGTCTTCTACTGGTCACAGAAGCAGGAACGGACGCATACCTGGTTCGGAATGTTCCTTCCGGACGAGACGCCGCTGGCGACGGTAGACGCCATGACCTACGCGTGGACCGGCACGTGGCCGGCGAACCGCGCTCCCGAGATCGGCCCCGGCAAGATCGCGTTGGAGGCCCGGGACCCAGCGCAGGATAAGGGTGACCACATTTTCGCGCCCGGGGCGCCGCTGACGCTCGAGGCCGACGTCAGCGACCCGGAGGGCCAGCCCGTGAGGACGACCTGGGACCTTCGCCAGGACGTCTCGGATGTAACTTCCACCGGCGGCGACCCGGAGGAGCCCACGCCGGCGATTCTGGAAGCGGAAGGCAACCCCACAACGCTTACGCTTCCGAATGAGCCGGGCAACTACCGCATCTTCCTCTATGCGACGGACGGAAGTGGAACCGTCGCCACGGCCAATGTCCCGATCCGGGTGGAATAGCGGGCCGGAAGCAGGCCGCGCAGGTGTGACGCAAGACCCCCCTTATTTGGCATGCGTGTAAAAACTGAGATTTTTGTGCTTATAAGTTATTGATTTTAAAAGACCGCCTTCGCGGTCCGTATCGGTAGGGGCCCACTCGGAGGAGCTTGCGTCACAGTTTGCCAGTGACATGGAGTACTTCGCCCCGCCGGGCGAATGTGTATTCAGTTTTCAAACATCAACGGTCGCCACTCCCCGTTGGGACGGGGAACGCCCGCAATACGATTCTGGGGCCCGGCGGCAAGGGGATCGGAGCAATCCCGCCGCATGTTGTTGACAGGAAAGAGTGTCATAAATTTTTCCACGACGTGACTCTAAACCGGCCAAAGTCCTGAGGGGCGGGGTGGGGATCTTTTTCAGCGTGGAATCTGATAGATAGGAGCGAAGGCGGAGCCGTGTGCCTTAGGCGGGTAGCGGCTTCGGGGCTTGCCTTCGCACCCGTGATTGTTTTTATCCCATGTTCGGGGCTGTGATGCAAGCCCGGCGAGTATGATGCAGAGTGGCTGCCGCGGCAGTGTCCGGGGTGCGACCGGGCAGGCTTTGGTCGCTTTTGGCGATATGACTAGTTTCAATCCACGCGCCCCACGTGGGGCGCGACCGCCCAAAGCCTATCTTGTTCATTCTGCCAAGCTTACGACAGCAGTTCCGCTAACCCCTTCAGTCTGAACACACAGAGGACCTCGCAACCTTCGCCGTCGCCAAGTTACTAACCGTCTCATAAGTGCGTGCACATTTCTCATGATTCACTCTTTGATGTTTCAAGCATCCAGTAGACATGCGTGCCAACGACGGCCGGAAACTGGATCCCAAGACGTTGGAAGAGTTGCGCAAGCGAGCGGACGAGCGAGTCCAGGCGGGCGAGAGTCCCGAAGATGTGGCCCGTACGCTGGGTTTCAACCGCCGGACGATCTACGAATGGTTGGCCCGCTATCGTGCCGGAGGCTGGGATGCGCTGAAAGCGAAGCCGCTGGCGGGTCGGCCGCGGAAGATCAGCGCTTCGCAGATGCAGTATCTGTATCGTGCCATCGCCGGCAGGACTCCCCTGCAGCGCCGCTTTGAGTTTGCGCTGTGGACCCTGCGATTGGTGCAGTGGCTGATCTACGAGGATCTGGGAATCAAGTTGAGCCGCGCCAGCGTGGCGCGGTTGCTCAAGCAGATGGGTTTGTCGTGCCAGCGGCCGCTGTTTCGCGCGACCGAACAAGACCCGGCCCGGGTGGAGAAGTGGAAGCGTGAACAGTATCCTCAGATCCGCCAGCTGGCCGAGGAGATGGGGGCGGAGATCTGGTTCGAGGATGAGAGCGGGGTTAGATCCGATTACCACGGCGGGACGACCTGGGGGCCGAAAGGCAAGACGCCAGTGGTGCGTTCCACCGGAGCGCGATACCGTTACAACATGATCTCCGCGGTTGCGCCACGGGGCGATTTGCGTTTTATGCTGACCAGGAAGGCGGTGACGGCCGACGTCTTCGTGGAGTTTCTGAAGCGGTTGGTGCAGGGCATGAAACGGCCGGTATTTCTGATCGTCGACGGCCACCCGGCCCACCGGAGCCCGAAGGTTCAAAAGTATGTCGCCTCGACCCAGGGAGCCCTCCGACTATTCTTCCTTCCGCCGTACAGTCCGGAATTGAACCCCGACGGGCAGGTGTGGGCCGAGGTGAAGGCAAAAGGGATGGGCCGGAAGGCCATTGCTTCGTCGACTCAGATGTTCCGCTCTCGGCTTGGCCTCCCGCGCTCGCTACGGCGGAGCCCTGAAAAAGTCCGAGCGTTCTTCGAGCATCCCGAAACGCGCTACCTTATCGAGCCAGTATGAGGATTTACTTGTGAGACGGTTAGTAAAGGGTTGACAGTCGGGAGACAGAGTGATAATTTCTAAGTGTAGCAAAGCGGTTAGCTAATCAATTTGAAAAGGAGTTCAAATGCCCAAAGTTCTGATCGTCATCGGTGATGCTGCTGAAGCGCTCGATACCCTATACCCGCTATTCCGAATCAAAGAGGAGGGCTACGAGGCTGTTGTAGCGGGGCCAGAGAAGAGGATCTACCCGTTAGTGATGCATGAGGTGCCGCCAGGATGGGATATCACCAGGGAGTCGCCCAGCTACCACTTGTCGGCGGATATCGCGTTCAAGGATGTTGATCCCGATGAGTATAGCGGGCTGTTCCTGACTGGCGGCCGGGCGCCGGAGTACATCCGTTACGATCCGGACTTAATGAGAATCGTCGGAAGATTCTTTGATTTACGCAAACCAGTAGCGACCACATGTCACGGTGTGGAGGTAATCGCGAAGGCCGACTTGATTCGCGGTAGGCGTCTGGCGACCGTGGAGAAATGCAGGTTTGACATCGAAGTTTGCGGCGCTACGTACGTAGATGAAGGTTGCGTGCGGGATGGTCATCTGGTGAGCGGAAGGACATGGCACGATCAGCACCTGTACATGCGAGAGTTCATGAAGATGCTGTCCGAAGCTTCCGAGGGCGTGCTCGTTGGCGAAGGCAAGGGTTTACAGCCGACAACCGGGTAGAATGGCTGCACAGCGGGAGAGGTAAAGATGAATCGACGTTACTTCCTGAGAACAACCGCGGCGTTAGCCGCTGTTGGCAGAGTCTCGGCACACGACAAAGTCGTTATCGGAATCATGGGGGTCCGTGGCCGGGGGCGCTATCTGATCAATCAGTTTGGGCCGATGCCGGATGTGGAGATCGCCTACTTGTGCGACGTGGACCAGCGCTTGGTGGAACGGGCGATGAAGACAGTCGAAAGCCACGGCGGGGCGCGTCCGAGGTTCGTGGGAGACGTGCGGCGCATGCTGGATGACGGCAATGTCGACGCGGTCGTGATAGCCACACCAAATCACTGGCACGCGCCGGCGACGATTCTGGCCTGTGACGCGGGCAAGGATGTTTATGTGGAAAAGCCAATTTCCCACAACATCCGGGAAGGCCGCCTAATGATTGAGGCGGCCCAACGCACCGGCAGCGTGGTGCAGGCCGGAACGCAGGCGCGGAGCCGTCCGTGCATCATACGGGCGATGGAATACGTGCATTCCGGAAAACTTGGTAAAGTTCTAGCGGCGAAGGCCTGGAACGTGCAGATGCGAAAGAGTATCGGGCACATGTCAGACGCGGAACCGCCAAAAGGACTTGACTGGGACGGTTACATCGGACCGGCCCCATGGATACCCTTCCGTGAGAACCGCCTTCACTACAATTGGCACTGGAACTGGAACTTTGGAAGCGGCGATGTTGGCAACGACGGTATTCACCAACTGGATATGGCCCGGTGGGCTCTTCAGGTCGATTGCCCGACAACGGTCACCGGAATGGGCCGAAAAATGTATTTCGACGACGATCAAGAGACGCCAGACACCGTCAACGTGACGTTCGACTATGGCGACAAGATCATGCTTTTTGAGATGCGTGACTGGAACCCGTACAAGATGGACGGCATTGAAAACGGGGTCGCGGTCTACGGGACAGAAGGCATGATGCACATCGGTGAACTGGCGCCGGGTGTCTGGGGTTTCCGCGTCTATGACCGGAAAGGCGAAGTCGCACTGGTGGACGACGCCAACGAGCACGACACCCACGCTCGTGATTTCATCGACTGTGTGAGAAACCGATCCACGACGCGGGGAGACCTGAAAGCGGGCCACCTCTCGACGATTCACGCGCATCTGGCGAACATTGTTGCCCGCTCGGGATGCGGAGAGTTGAAATTCGACCCACAAACCGAGAAGTTCAAAAGCAATCCAAAGGCGAATGAGTATGTTGGGCGGCGATACCGAAAGCATTGGGCAACGCCGAAAGGAGTCTGACGCCGTGGAGTGCTGGCAACACAATACCAATCCGGCATCGAGCCGGCGCTGTTTTCTGCGTGGTGTCACCGGGGTGTCCGCGCTATCGGCGGCTTCCGCGCTGCCGTCGTCTTCGGGTAATGGAATCGGTTTTGGATACAGCACGTACGGCATGAGATCCCTCGATGTGGGCCGCGCCATCGACACTTGCTCACGTATCGGCTACGACGGCGTGGAATTGTGCCTGATTCAAGGATGGCCAACTGACGCCGAGGTCTTTGGCCGGGAGCGAAGGAAGGAATTAAGGCGGCGGTTGCTGGACCGCGGGCTGGCAGTACCGGCATTGCTCGAAGCACTACCGTTCCTTCGCGGCCTCGAACGAGACACAAGTGCCCTCCGAGAGAGGTTGAAGCGCGCTATTGAATTCGCTAACGATATTGCCTTGGGCCGTCCACCGTTGGTGCAAAGCGTGATTGGAGGAAGATCCGCACAGTGGGAGTCAGTGAAGGAACACGCCGTTGACGAACTGCGGTGGTGGGCAGAGGCCGGAGAACGCGCAAGGACAGTCATCTGTTTCAAGCCTCATGCCGGCCACACCGTGGACACTCCAGCAAAGGCTCTCTGGCTTCATGACCGGGTTGAAAGCCCCTGGTTGCAGTGCGTATATGACTACAGCCACTTCTATCTGCAAGGACTCTCTGTCGGCGAAAGTCTCGAACCACTGCTGCCCATCACACCCTACATTCAGGTGAAAGACAGCCGGGGAACACCGGAGAAACACGAGTACTTGTTACCCGGAGACGGCCCCACAGACTATCTTGAGTTGTTCTCGATATTGAAGAGCGAAGGCTTCCACGGATTCGTCAACGTTGAAGTAAGTGGACAGATCCACCGCAAGCCGGGCTACGATCCCATTGGTACCGCTGAGCTATGCTACAAAAGACTTGCTCCACTGTTCAAGAAAGCCAGGATCACGCGTCCGGCCCGTCCGGCATGAATCGCCGCCACTTCTACGGGTGGTACGTGGCCGCCGCCGCGTTCTTCACTTTGATGCTCACTGTCGGCATCCCGTTTTATGGCCTTCCGTTCTTCTACGACTATTTCATTGACGAATTCGGCTGGACAAGGGCCCAAACCACGGGCGGCTTGGCGCTCGGCACGATTCTGATTCAGCCTATTGGGGGGCTGCTGATCTACCGCTTCAGCGCGCGAAAACTGATCCTGTTCGGCGGTGGTATGCTTCTTCTGGCGCTGAGTGGCTTTGGCTTGGGAACTGGAAGTCTGCTGATTTACTACCTGACTTGGTGTGTGTTCATGACGGGCTACGTGTATTCCGGTCCAATTCCGCACCAAGTGATTCTCGCTCAGTGGTTTCGGAGAAACCGAGGCCTGGCGATGGGCTTGGCCTACCTGGGTCTCGGTCTTGGCGGCGCGATTTCGCAGAAGTTTGTCGCCCTTCCCCTGATTCAGGGTTTCGGCTGGCGAATGGCGCTTGTCATCATGGGATGCTCGATGTTCCTTCTGGTGCCTCTGCTGCTGTTCGTGATTCGTGACCGGCCGTCGGACAAAGGGCTTCTGCCTGATGGAGACACTGCCCCATCATTAGAGTCCTCGGCGAAGTCTTGCGATTTCAAGCATCTGCTGCGACAACGGACTTTTTGGTTGTTAGCCTTCGGAAGCTTCTGCAGCATTGGAGCGATTGGCTCGGTCAACCAGCATATGAAACTGCTATTTCGGGACAAGGGCTTGTCGGAGTCAACGGTGGCCGACACTACCTTCGCGATACTGATTTCCAGCCTGGCGGGCCGCGTGGTCATGGGCTGGCTCGCTGACAGGACTAACAAGAAGTATGTGATGATCGCTGCCTACGTCTTTGTGGCGGCGCCAATTCCGTTGCTCTATGTTATCGACCAGCCGCACATGCCCGTGCTCTTCGCCGTCGTATTTGGTTTCGGGCTGGGCGCGGACTACATGCTGATTCCTCTGATGGCTGCTCAGTACTTTGGAGCGAACTCGCTGGCGCGGGCGATGGGGGTGATCCTTCCAGCAGATTCTATTGGCCAGACGTGCTTCCCGTTCTTGCTGGGGATGGCATATGACGGATTTGGCAACTATCAGGTGGGACTGGCCGGGGTCGTGACGCTGGCCTTTCTCGGAGCCTTGGCCATCTCGCTACTGCCAAATCCCAAACTGGCCGAACGCGAAGTCTGAGAACCGCGGGAGTTTTCAATCTCGGATTTTGAGCTTCGGATCGAGAAGAATCATCTCGTGCTTCCGATTGGGGTAACGGAGCCGTTTCAGAAGGAGTTCCGCGGATTTTGTCCCCAGGTCATAGCTCGGCTGAATGACGGCGGAAATGGCCGGCTGGATTACATCCAACCATTCGGCATCGTCGGAACTCATCACTTCCATGTCGTCCGGAACCCGAAGCCCGCTCTCTTTGAGGGTCCGCAGGATACCGGACGTGTGAGTGAGGTTGTCCGCGAAAATAGCTGTTGGCCGATCCTTCAGCTTCAGAAACTGCGCCGCCGCGGAGCAGCCAGTTTCCGAGGAAAACCTTCCCACGGCCACACAAGAGTCATCGGACGCCAGCCCATGTTCTGCCAGGGCCTTGCGCCAGCCCTCAACGCGGAACTTGGCAACTGACATGGACGATTTCACAGTGGTAAGTCCGATTCGGCGATGTCCTTTCGCAATCAGGTGGCTCACGGCCAGGTAGGTGCCTTTGGCAATGTCAGTGGCCACTACGTCCGCTGCGGTGTCCTCCGGGATGCGGCCAACAAACACGATGGGCTTCTTGTCTTGAAGTATGCGCCGCAGCGCAGCGTCCTCGCCCGGAGCCTGAAACAACAGGAATCCGTCCACCAGGCGGGCCCGAAAAGCTTCGAGATACCGCGATTGCTCCTCCACTTGGTTGTAGGTATGGCCCAACAGAAGGGCGAAACCCTTCTTGCGTAGAACGTCCTCCACGCCCCGCACAACTTGCCCGAAAAATGGGTCCGGGCCGCCAGATCCCGGAATGAGCATCCCAACGCTGCGGGAAGAGCGAGTCTGCAGACTGCGGGCCATGTGGTTGATGGTGTAGTCCAACTCCCTTACGGCCTCTTGCACTTTCTTCTTGAGCGCAGGACTCACGTACGCTGTCTTGTTCAGCACTGCCGAGACGGTAGCGGTCGATACACCGGCACGTTTCGCTACATCGTAAATGGTCGCCACATACCAATACTAGCTCTCTCAATGATCCTTTGTCTAAGTGCTTAGCTAATCAGCAAGCGGATAGACCGCGGCGCGGCTAGTGTAATCCTGCCTGACACGCCGCCGGGAGCGGAAGCGCTGAACGCACCAAGGCGACCAGACGCAGGGCGAAACTCAACATCGAGCCACGATCAGAGCCCGCGTGGCCATCCCAGCAGCAAGAAAACTGTAAAAAGCGACCCGAACCTATTGACACCGACATCAGGATCAAGTAATATCGAACCGTTTAGCTAAGCGAATCACTAACGTCAGATTGGGGTTCATTATGAGAGTTGCCAATTGCACAGAACAGAGGATCAGTTGGATGAGCAGGTCCAACGGGCCGATTACCGGGTATCGGAAGATGCTGTTGATTCTAACCCTTGCGGCGCTTCTCGCCGCTCCACTCCTCGGCCAAAGCCAACTTGCCTCCATTACTGGAATCGTCACCGATACTAGTGGCGCCGTGATTCCCGGTGTCACGGTTAAGGTCGACAATGCCGATACTGGCGAGAGTTGGACCTCGGAAACCAACCCGACTGGACTGTACACGATTCTGGCCATTAAACCCGGCCCATACCGGCTTAGCGCCGATTCGGAGGGATTCAAGGGTTTTCGGCAGACAGGCATCGTGCTCGAAACCGGAAGGCAGGCGCGGTTGGACATTGAGATGGAGGTTGGGTCGGTCACCGACAGCGTGACAGTGGAGGCCGCGGTCCCGTTGTTGAAATCTGAATCGGCCGCGATCGGTATGGTTGTTGACAACCAGACAATTACCAACATGCCGCTGATCAATCGGCGGGCGATGCAATTGATCAGGCTAAGCAGCAATGTCGTATCAAGCGACACAGACAAGGGACGGGCGTCGATCGCTGGTGGCCGCGGTTCCGAGAACAACTGGCTTGTCGATGGCGGAACCGTCCAGAACGTCTCCGTGGACACACCGGAGCCGTTCTTCGATCCCCCGATCGAGTCGTTGCAGGAGTTCAATATGTCGACAAGCAACTACGCGGCCGAGTTGGGACGCACCGGAGGCGCGGTTATTCAGCTCACCACGCGATCTGGAACGAACAGTTTCCACGGCTCCGGCTATTACTACGTTCGCAACGACGCCTTCGACGCCCGGACGTTCTTTGCGAACGAGAAGGAGAAGTTGCGCTACCATCTCTTCGGAGTGAGCCTGGGCGGGCCGATCGTCAAGAACAAGACACACTTCTTCTTCAACTATGAAGGGCTCAGGAACAAGGTCGGCAGAACGAGAATACAAAGCGTTCCCACGCGGGCGGAAACACTGGGGAACTTCTCCGCGAACAGTGGCGCGGTTCTGGATCCACTCACGGGCCAACCGTTTCCCGGCAATGTGATTCCGTCCAACCGTCTCGATCCTGTCGGCGCGGCGCTAGGGGCGCTATATCCGGAGCCAAACGTCCCCAACCGCCCTTCTCGAAGCAACAACTACCGGGCGGAGCAGATCACCGACCAGCCCTCGGACAATTTCGTGGCGCGGGTAGACCATGTCTTTGGCGAGAAGGACCGCCTGTATGGACGTTTTCTTGGCACTGACGCCCATAATGACCGCGGCCCGATATTCCCGACTCCCGGGATCGACTCCTTCAATCAGTTTGTGGACGGCCCGCGGTATGCCAACCTGTCCGGTACCTGGTTCCGCAACCTGACCTCAACATTCTTCAATGAATTCCGGATGAGCTACGTGAACCGGGCGGCCCCGCAATGGCACCAGGGACTCGACTCGGGGATGGTGGATGAAATCGGCCTGCAGGGCACGAATCCCCGCCTGTTTCCACGCGTGAACGTGACTGGTCTAACCAGGTTCGGAAACGGAAACAGACAGCTGAGAATTCAGGATCCGATCAGAAGCTGGGTTTTTCAGAACAACACCACCAAGATTCACGGGAACCACACGATTAAGTTCGGTTTTCAGTACCAGATTGACCGAAACGACGACGTGTTCCAAGGGACCGGTGGCGGCTCATTCTCGTTCAACAACGTAGCGACGAAAGACGCGCTCGCCTCGCTTCTGCTGGGCTGGGCGACGAACGGCTCAAGACAGGAAACACCTCTGATCCGCAGCCGCGCGGACTACTATGCCGCTTTCATTCAGGACGATTGGAAGATCACGCCGAAGTTCACGTTGAACATCGGACTGCGGTGGGACATTGACCAGCCCCGATGGGAGGCCATCGACAACAGGCAGAACTCCTTTGACCGAAATATGATCAATCCGGTATCCGGCACTCCGGGCGCCGTTCGATTCTCGGGGCGCGATGGCGAAGGCAAGTATGCGCACAATTGGGACCTGAACAACTTCGGCCCCCGAATCGGGTTCGCCTGGCGGATCACGGACAAATGGGTGGTTCGCGGAGGCGGGGCGGTATCGTACGTTGGCGCCTACAACAATAACGTCGCGTTCGATCCTTCGCTTGGGTTTGGTATCAAGGGCAACTTCGTGTCGCCGGACAATGGAAAGACACCTGCGTTCCTGTTGCGGGATGGGCTTCCGGCGATTAGTGCTCCTTCCGAATCCGAACTGACTCCCGGTTTTGGCGCGGTCGCGGTGGGTGAGAAGCCGACGACGTCGGTTCTCTTTCTCGAGAACGGTGACCGGCCAAACGGGTACTCCGAAATGTTCAGTCTGAGTGTCCAGCGCCAACTCGGTTCCACGATGCTAATGGAGGCCGGCTACCAAGGCAGATTGTCGCACAAGATTGCCGGGCCCAGCCCGCTGACAATCAACCAGGTGCGGCCGGAACTGATGGGACCCGGGAATGCCCAGATCAACCGCCCCTTCCCGCAGTTCAGTGGCGTCTCGGTGATGATTCCCGGGATCGGGAACTCGAACTATCACGCGCTGAATCTGTCTTTCGAGAAGCGCTACTCAGGCGGACTGCATTTCAGGGCCGGATACACGTGGTCGAAGTTCATCGATGACATTGAGGCTCGGAGGGAACTCGGAGGAGGCGCCAACGGTTTCGTGAACGTCTATGACCGCGCTGCCGACCGGGGGCCTTCGGGCAATGACGTGAAGCACCGATTTGTGTGGAGTTCCGTCTATGAGCTTCCGATTGGCGCCGGGAAGGCGGTTAGCATCGGCAACCCGGTTCTGAACACCATCATTGGAGGATGGTCACTGGCGTATATCGTTGATTTGAGAACAGGCGTGCCGTATGGTGTCATCGAACAGACCAACCGGACCAACGCTTTCTCCCCAGGGCAGCGGCCCAACGTGGTCGGTGATCCCAAGATTAGCGGAGATCGCCCGCGCGCCGAGCAGATTGCCATGTGGTTTGACACGAGCGCATTTGCCCAGCCGGACCAGTACACCTTTGGGAATGCCGGGCGGGCCGCCGGATATGGCCCGGGTGCCATCGGAATGGACCTGTCGGTCCTGAAAGACTTCAAGTTCGCGGAGCGTCATAGCCTGCAATTCCGGGTGGAAATGCTGAACTTCATCAACAACCCAAATTTCAACCTGCCGAACACGAGCCGGGGAAATAGGAACTTCGGGCAGATCAATGCGTTAGCGCCGGGGGGCAATCAGGCCCGCATTATCCAATTCGGTCTTCACTACAAGTTCTGAACACGCAGAACCACCTTGATGGGAGGGCATCGTCCCTCCCATCATTTTCGATATGCGAACACCGAGATGAAACGCAGAGAATTCATTCAAAACCTGACAGCCGGGACCATGGCTCCCTGGATGTCACACGCCACCACCCGGCGGCGAAACTTGGTATTCATTCTTACCGACGACCATCGCTATGACTTCATGAGTTGCTATGGTCATCCGTGGCTACAGACTCCTAACCTGGACAGATTCGTGGAAGGCGGAATCAGCTTCGACAACGCCTTCGTGACGACGTCGCTCTGTTCTCCGAGCCGGGCGTCCATTCTGACAGGAACCTACACGCATTTCCATAATGTGCGCGGCAACGAAGATCCGCTGCCGCCTCAGCTCACCACCTATCCCATGCTGCTGCAATCGGCCGGATACCGGACCGCATTTCTGGGCAAGTGGCACATGGGAAGCGCTAACGATCAGCCGCGTCCCGGATTCGATGACTGGTTGTCCTTCCGGGGGCAGGGGAAGTTTCTCAACCCCGAAATTAACCACAACGGCGAACGGCGCGAGAGGAACGGCTATGTGACGGACATCCTCACCGCCGAGGCTGGCCGCTTCATCCGAAACAACCGGTCGCGTCCGTTTGCGCTCTACCTTTCGCACAAGGCGGTTCACGGTCCGTTCACGCCCGCGCCCCGCCATGGGGGACTCTACAACGATGAGGTGATCCCGTATCCGGAGTCCATGGCCGATACGGAAGAGAACTATCGCGGGAAACCGGAGTGGCTGCGCCGCCGCCGGGGTTCCTGGCACGGTTGTGAAGGCATGCTGGGCAAACCGGGCACGTTTGACGACAACTACCGCGACTACTGCCGTTGCCTCGCCGGTATCGATGATAGTGTGGGCGAGGTGATGAACACGCTGGAAGAGACCGGTCTGGCGAATGACACCCTCGTCATCTACATGGGTGACAACGGCTACATGTGGGGCGAACACGGAATGATCGACAAACGCTCAATGCACGAGCCGTCGATGCGGGTTCCCATGGTTGCCCGGTGCCCGGATTTGTTTGAGGGCGGAAAGCGTTCCCGGGGGCTGGCTTTGAACCTCGATATTGGACCGACGTTCCTTGACGCAGCCGGCGTACCGATTCCGGACTCGATGTGCGGGAGGTCGCTGCTCGGCTTGATGCGAACCGAGGACGATTGGAGAAAGGACTTCCTGTACGAGTATTTTTGGGAACGTTCCCACCCGGAGACACCCACGGTCACGGGACTTCGCACGGATCGATACAGCTACATGCACTACCACGGAGTTTGGGGCCGAGACGAACTATATGATTTGCGAAACGATCCGCGGCAGAGCCACAATCTGCTTGGTGATGTCATGTTCACTCATGAACGCGGGCCGCTCTCCGTTCACATCAAGGATCCGGAACTGCGGGAACTGGTCGCCGGTTTTCAAGCGAGGATCCAGGAAATCATGGAGGAAACCGGTGGAAGCTTTGAACCGACTTGGAGGCAGACGAATGTTTAGCCACGCCTGGCGCACGTTGGGAGGCACTCTAACATCGCTGTTGGTGTTGACAGGGACGGCCTGGTGCTCATCACGCGACGCCTCGCAGCCTAACATTGTGCTGATCATGACGGATGATCAGGGTTGGTGGGACGTCGGTATACATGGCAACAAGGACATCGAAACTCCGGAAATGGACCGATTGGCGGCGGAGGGAGTTGAACTCACCAACTTCCATGCACAACCCGTTTGTGCCCCTACGCGGGCCTCTTTGATGACGGGCCGTTACTACCTGCGAACTGGCCTCTACAATACCCGATTTGGGGGAGATAGTATGGCGGCGGACGAGGTTACGTTGGCGGAGGTGTTGCAGGCCGAGGGATACAGAACGGCCCAAATCGGAAAATGGCACCTCGGACCGCATATGCCGAACTATCCACTGAACCAAGGTTTTGACGTCGCGTTGACCTTGCCGGAAGGCCATTCGGAGAGGTACTACTACCCGGACCAGCTCCGCTATAACGGGCGCGAGATCGACATGCGGGGGCACATCACGAACCTGCTAACCGATGCGGCCATCGAGTTTGTTCGGAACAACAAGGATCGCCCCTTCTTCCTTTACCTGCCGTACAACGTCCCCCACGAGCCGCCGCTGGTCCCGGATGAGTACCTGCAAAAGTATCTCGACCGCGGGCTGGATTTGGAGACTGCACGCATCTATGGGCTAGTTACACAGTGCGACCAGAACATCGGCCGCCTGCTCAAAGTTGTGGATGAGACCGGATTGCGCGAAGAGACGATTGTCATCTTTCTCAGCGATAACGGCGGCATTAGCAGGCACTACAAGGCAGGCTTGCGAGGAAACAAAGGTTCAGCTTACGAAGGGGGGACGCGGGCGCCGTTCTTTGCACGATGGCCTGGGCATTTTCCGGCTGGTGCGAAGGTCGATGCTATGGCCTCTGTAATTGACATCCTGCCCACGTTCTGTGAACTGGTGGGAGCGCCGGTGCCGGAGGCCCATGTGGTGGATGGAAAGAGCCTGCTGTCCATACTGAAAGACGGAAAGGGACGGAGTCCCCACGACCACATCTTTGCTATCTGGGATCGCCACCGTCCAAGAATTGACCGCAGCCGTTGGAGCATCCGGGGAACCCGCTACAAAATGGTTGAAGGACAGCTATTCGACCTTAAGGCAGACCCAGGCGAGGAACACGACATTGCCGCGAAAGAACCTGAAATTGCCGCCGAGCTTCGTCAACGATTCGAGTCCTGGCTGAAGGACGTGACTGCGGGCCGTGATTTCCACCCGCCTCCGATACAAGTGGGACGGTCAGACGAGAACCCGGTTGAAATCCAGGCAAGCTGGGCACGGATGGACGGCACGCACGTTACTATCAAACCGCCCGGTTGGCAGATTTCCGAACCGCAGAGGCTCGGTGATCCGGTGCCCGGAGCGACCATTAACTACACCTTCGCCGGATATGATTGGGACACAATCGATGGATGGAGCAAACCTGGAGAACATGCTTGGTGGCTGATTGACGTGACCAGACCCGGTACATATGAAGTCACCCTGAACTATGGCTGTTCGCAATCGGATGCGGGGGGCCGATTCATGCTTTCCATCGGGACGGCAAAATTGACCGGCGCCGTCGAGCCGACTGTCACCCGTGATGTCTATTGGAAACGGACCCTCGGACAACTAACACTGGAGAAAGGTCTCCAGCGCTTGACCGTTGAAGTGATTTCCGCTCCGGGTTCCGAGTTGATGGCGCTCAATCGCATATGGCTGCGGAAGATCGATTAACCCCCGGGGTGGGTATAGCCGCTGGGGTCCGGTTTACGACGCGAAGTTGAGTTGCGTCTACGGTCCTGTGATGGCCCGCTTTCCGACCCCTCGACTTCAAGGTTGGCTATTTTTAAGTAGCGAACACCCGCGACAGGGAGGGGTAGAAGATGAATACTCCCATTCCCGGCGCCGGCGGGAGAAGCTACAAGAGGAGGGTCTAATGTGACTACTCTTGTATGGCGTCCACCGGAACGCCGAAGTGCGTCCCCACCATCGGCTTGTCGTACATCGTCGTCGGCTCGAAATACCCTGGCGTGATCAGGTGCTCTTTCACGACCTCTTCGTTCAGCTCGACGCCGATCCCCGGGGTCTCCGGAACCGTGTACATGCCGCGGTTGATAATCGGTTTCTCCACCCCGGTCACCAGATCGTCCCACCACGGAACATCCACCGCGTGGTTCTCCATGCTGATGAAATCGTCTACCAGCGACGCGCAGTGAACGCTGGCCATGCACCCGACCGGCGACCCCGCGAAATGGAACATCACCGGAATGCCGTACATATTCGCGTACTCGGCAATCCGCTTTGTCTCGATGATCCCTCCCGACGTCTCCATGTCCGGATGAATGATGTCCACCGCATGGTTCTCGACCCAGGGCCGGAACGTCTCGATGCTGAACAGGTCCTCGCCATGCAGCGTTGGCGTCGGCGATCCTTCGGTCACCATCTTGTTGAGTTGGATGGAATTCTGCCTCGTGTAGCTGATTACGTCCTCGATGTACGCCAGACTGTATTGCTCCATGGCCTTGCCCAGGCGAATCCCGTCGTCGACGGTGAGGTAACCGAAATGGTCCGCCCCCAGCACCTTGTCCCAACCGATGATGTCTCTGGCCCCGGCCACGAGTTCGCCCCAGTAACCCAGACCCTTGTCCGTCGGCGATTCGCCCGCGAACGCATCGGGTTTGTCGCGGATCAGCCTTTTCTGCAGATCCATCTTGTAGTGCGTGAACCCCTTGTCCACGCGCAGTTGGATCTTTTCCATGTAGACGTCGCGGTCGCGCTCGGACGGAGTGTCGCAATACGCCGTCACCTGGCTCCTTCGCTTCGATCCGAGTAGCCGGTACGCCGGAATGCCGAGCACCTTCCCGGCAATGTCGCACAGCGCCATATCGATCGCGCTGTATCCGCCGCCCGCCCGGCTCTGGCCCGCCAGCGGTTTGATCCTCCGTAGCACACCTTCGATGTTCAGCGGGTCCCTCCCGACGAGAAACGACTTGTAGATGAACGCCTGGCTGAGCCGCCCGCTGTCGCGCACCTCTCCCAACCCATAGACGTCCTGGTTGGTGTAGATCTTGATGATCGGATAGTTCTCGCCGCCGGCCCGAACCATGCATCCGCGAATGTCCGTGATCCGCAGGTTCGACGGCCTGGACGCAGTTTGCGCTGGGTTGAATGCCAGACCCGACGTTGTGGCCAGCCCTGCCAGGCCGGCCGACTTCCTGACAAACGTGCGCCGATTCATTTTGTAGTTGTTTGCGATCATCCGCTACTCCTTGGTGGCCACCAAGATATCAGAAGCCCCGGACGGGCGCCAGAGAAAAGGCACGCCGCTGTCGTGGGCGATTGCGTTGAGGCAGACAGCAACCCGGGTCAGCCTGGGCGCCGGATCACAGGATTCCGGCGCCTGAAAGTCAACACTTCCCAGGCCCGGCTATTCGGCCACGTTCACCTGTACTCCGATCTGCGCAACCCGGATGTGGACGTCGTGAAGTACGTCCGAGACGGCATCAAGAGTACAGCCGAGGCGGTCCACCGCAATTCCGACATTGTGCTCGGAGTCAAGGTATACGTGAGCGCCAATATGAACGGGCGATACAGCCTGGATTTCATGAAGATCGCCCGCGAGCTCGGCGACCAGTTTAAAACGCCCCTGATGGTCCACGTCAGTTTTGCGCCACCCGAGATCCACCAGGTCCTCGAGCTCATGCGTGCCGGCGACGTTCTCACCCACTGCAACAACGGCCACACCCTCGGCGTCGTCGACAGCGGCTATTCCGAAAGGCTGGGGAAGCTGAAGCCGGGCGTGAGGGATGCGCGTGAACGCGGCGTCATCTTCGACGTCGGCCACGGCGCCGGCCAGCTTCAATTTCAACGCCGCGCGCACAGCGATCCACAACGACTTTCTCCCGGACTGCATCTCAACCGACTTGCACAAGCATCGCATCAACGGGCCAACCTACGACTTGCCCACCACCATGAGCAAGTATCCATATCATGGCTTGAGCTTCGAAGATGTATTGTTGCGCTCCACCCACAACCCCGCGCAGGTCATCGGCCGCGTGCCGGGGATGCGGACACCCTTTCCGTGGGCGGGCCGGCCGACGTTGCGTTGCTGGAGCTTCACGATGGGGAATTCCGCCTGGTGGGCTGTCAAAAGAACGTCGCCACGGTCCGTCAACGGATCCGGAGCCGGCTCGCTATCTGGCGCCGGATTCGGCCAGCACTGCGGAACGGAAACTCTTCGAGTGTGACCTGCGAGTGCTCGCCAAATTGGTCCAGGACGAAGTTCTCGCCATCTCCTGTTTCGGTAAGCTATCCGGCGCCGCCCCGGATCACCGCGTCCTGACAATGATGCGGGAAGCTAAGGAGCGGCGCGGCAGCGTTCAAATCAGGCTCAAGTGTCTCAGCGGCTCCCTTCGAACTTGTGAGCGCCACCTAGGGCGCTTGTTCCAGCAAGTCACCGGACTCCGCTATCGCGAATACCTTCGTTCCGTCAGAATGCACGAAGCGAAGGTGTTCCTGCTCCGGTCGTCGTGGTCCGTCCATGAGATTGCTTTCGCGCTGGGCTATGAGGCGCCGGCAAACTTCACGAACGAGTTCAGACGTTGCTTCGGCGTAAGCCCGCGTGAATTCCGGAACGGTAACCTCGATGGCTCCTGAATTATGTCCGGTTTGCACAGCAAACAGGTCCGTTTTTAATATCGACAGCCGATATTGCGGTCTGCTATTCTGCGTTTACACTTGTTCATCGAACGATGGGATGATCAAGGAAGATGAGAGACGAAACGCCGCCGGAGTGGGAAGCAGGTGACAAGACGGCGGATCGGGAAAGGGATCATGACGTGTCACTGCTATGTGATGGATGGGGAAGAAACACACTGTATCCATGGGCGGCGATGGCCGTTTTCGTTGCCGCCCCATTGTCACTCGTAGCCGATCTCAACGCCCAGACTACACGCGAATACACGCGCGAAAGTGAGATGCACACTTCGTCTGTGTGGCGGAATTTCCCCCGCTGGAATGCCGGCTTGCTCGTGGGATATGAGAACAATTACTCCGATGCACCGATAATCTATACAATTGACCGTGATGGCAGACGGGAGGAGTTGCTCCTCGCCATAGCAGATGCCTATCGCATCAGCGTGCGCAACGTAGCAATGGGAGCAGACCGCAGAATTGCAGTTGTCGCGGGTGCGTACGCCTCAGACGGGCGCTTTGCCACCTTGCTCGTTCAGATTCCCGCCAATCGCAAGGACTGGACGGTCACACAAACATGGCCGTATTGCCCGATGAATGTAACGATCGCAAACGACGGTGCAGTCTGGACCATCGGCTGGCTCAAGGATGAGGAGAATACGAGGGTCATCACCCGACATGTGTTGCGCCGGTATGACGCCAACGGCATTCTGAAGGGATCACAAGACGTGATAGCGCGGCGCGGCGGTCCGACAATTAACGTTTCGTTCTTCTTTTCCTCTCTTGACCGCGTGGGTTGGCTAACAACGGCAGGCCAGTACATTGAATTCGCCCTCGATGGCAAAGAGATCGGCCGCTATGAGGGCCCTCCGGGCTCCGAGGACGGTGATGTGAGCGGCGCAGCGATAAGCGAAGA
>CAYXVG010000047.1:0-57060 GCA_964468205.1 uncultured Solibacteraceae bacterium
TGAGACTGGTAGCCCCCGATATACGCCGCCAGAGAATAAGGATACGAACCGGCATCAATCTGTGAGGCGAACGAGGACACATCCACCTGCTGGTCGATTTTGGAGTTGCCGCCCGACGGTCCGCCGGCGAAGAAGTTTTGCCCGCGGTTTGGGGATCCCGGAGATTGAGCGGTTGGGAACCCGTCACCGGTTGAATAGCTGCAGACCGCGACGCGTCCGTCGGTGCTCCAGCCGGGGATCGAGGGCGCCGGAGCGTTGCAGTTGGCCGAACCTGATTCCGCGCCAGAGTTCACCAGCAGGTTCGTCCCCGTGCCGCCGGCCGAGCCGCTGATGGTGAACGTCATCGTCGTGAGGAGGGAATTGTTGAGGAATACCTTGTATGTCCAGAGGCCGGGGAGGCTGGCAGCGGCGTTGCCGGCGATGTCCATGCGGGAGGAGAAGCAGAAGCTGCCGGGCTCTGACCGGTCCGCCCAGGCGGCGTCGCGGTAAAGCGCTCCATCGGGCTGAATCCACTCGCCGCGCAACTTGTCGCCGGCCAGCATGTCGTAAATGATGAAGTAGATCACGACGTGCTGTTCCGTGGGGCTGAATACGCTGACGGCGGGGCCCAGGTTGCAGGCGCTGTCGGTGAGGACGTTCGACACAGACGTCTCTCCGAGTGTAGCCCCCTGCGCGGCCCAAACTACCATGATAGTCATCAATACAACCAGAAGAAACCGCCGACAGGCGTAATGCATTTCGTTCTCCTTGCCGCAACATGCGGGGATCTAGTGATTTGGCCTTCCGAGACAACAGCACCCGAAAGTCTTGCCTCGCTCAATTTTAATACCGTCAACTCTGAAGTCAAGAAATCAATGCGGGTGTGCAAAGTATTCGTACTGCTCGCAGGGGCATTGCCGGGCGACGGTTCAGTGATAATCGAAGAACCATGTCATCGTATCCGTTTCGCGTGGGACTGTTTGGTATCGGCAACGCGGCGTACTGGCCGCAATTCGCCGGCTTGCGAGAGCGGCTGCTCGAATACACGAGGCGCTCGGAGGCGATCATCGGCAGATCGGGCGTTGCGGTGGTGAATCTCGGGTTAGTGGACACGCCGGAGAAGGCGTTCGAGGCGGGGCACCGGCTGCGGCGGGAGGACGTCTCGCTGGTGTTTCTGCACGTGACGACCTACGCCTTGTCGTCGACGGTGCTGCCGGTTCTGAAGCTGGCCGGGGTTCCCGTGATCGTGCTCAATCTGGCGCCGGAAGAAGCGATCGACTACGAGGCATTCAACCGAATGGGCGACCGCACGCGGATGACCGGTGAGTGGCTGGCGTTCTGTTCGGCGTGCCCGTTGCCGGAGCTGGCTAACGCCTTCCGGCGGACGGGCGTCCGTTTCCATCAGATCACCGGGGTGCTGGAAAACGATCCGGAGAGCGAGCGGGAGATGGGGGAGTGGGTTGAGGCGGCGCGCGTGGCCCATGTCATGTTCCACAACCGAATGGGGTGCATGGGCCACTACTACAACGGAATGCTGGATATCTATTCGGATCTGACCCAGCAGATTGGTAGCTTCGGCGGCCACGTGGAGATTGTCGAGGTGGATGAGCTCTCGGCGCTGCGGGCGCAGGTGAGCGACCGGGAGGCGGCGGAGCGGGCTGCCCATTTCCGAACGGCGTTTGACGTGCAGCCGGAGTGCGCGGCAGAGGATCTGGAGCGGGCGGCTCGGACCTCGGTGGCGCTGGACCGCCTGGTGGAGATCCACGATCTGGGATCGCTGGCCTACTACTACATGGGTTCCGGGAACGAGGCGAACGAAGAAACGATGAGTTCGGTGATACTGGGCAATTCGCTGCTAACGGCGCGCGGCGTGCCGGTAGCGGGGGAATACGAGATCAAGAACTGCCAGGCGATGAAGATCATGGACACCTTCGGGGCGGGCGGCTCGTTCACGGAGTTCTATGCGATGGATTTCAAAGACGATGCCGTGCTGATGGGGCACGACGGACCGGGGCATCTGGCGATTGCGGAGGGCAAGATCAAGGTGCGGCCGCTCGAGGTGTATCACGGAAAGGTGGGGCGGGGATTGTCAGTGGAGATGTCGGTGAAGCACGGCCCGGTGACGCTGCTGTCGGTGGCGCAGACGGCGGGCGGGAGTCTGCAGTTGCTGGTGGCCGAGGGCGAGTCGGTTCCGGGTCCGATTCTGGAGATTGGCAACACGAACAGCCGGTACCGGTTTGCGTTGGGGGTACGAGAGTTCGTCAACGCCTGGAGCGGGCATGGTCCGGCGCACCATTGCGCGGTAGGTATTGGGGACGTGGCCTCGAAGATCGAGAAGCTGGGGAGTCTGCTCGGGCTGGAGACGGTTCGGGTGTGTTAGCGCGGGCCAGACGAGTCTGGCCCGGCACTTGCGGGGCGGATCAGGCGGGCGAAGCGGCCGTCCGCGCTACTCTTCCTTTTTGTGCTTGGCGGTTTTCTTGGACTGCTCGAACAGGTAGTTGAGAGTCTTTTCGGTTCGGATGCGGGAGGCGATCCGGCGAATTTCACCGGACTCCTGGAGTTCTTTTCGCACAGCCGGCAAGGGCTCCTGGCGTTGCGCCGCGATGCGCTGGATCTGCTTGTCGACCTCATCCTGCAGAACCTCGACGGATTCCCGTTCGCTGACACGGTCGAGAATCATGGAGGCCTTGACGTCCCGGACGGCACGTTCGCGTTGAGCGTCTTTGACTTTTTCCCAGTCGATATCCAGGCTGCGGGGGTCGATGCCCTGGGCCATCATTTCCTGAAGGCGGGTGCGCACGTTAGCTTCAATCTGTCCTTCGATAAAGGCTTCGGGCGGCATGAAGTCATGCATGTCCACGAGGCGGTCGATGACGGCGTTTTTGGCCTCCTGTTGGGCGAGGTACTGCTGTTCGGCCTGAAGGTTTGACCGGACGGCGTCGCGGAGTTCGCCGAGGTCCTTATAGTCTCCGAGATCCTGGGCGAACTCGTCGTCGAGCTCGGGCACCTCTTTTCTGCGAATTGTCTTCAGCAAGACGTGGAAGGTGATGGTTTTCCCGGCTAGGCGGGGCTGGCCGTAGTCCTCAGGGTAGGCGACGTTAATATCCTTTTCCTGGCCCGGTTCGAGTCCAAGGAGGTTGGTGTTGAAATCCGGGAGCGTCTCCTCGTCGCCGACGTGGAGCATCATTTCGTCGTTTTGAATGGGATCGCCTTCGAGTCCGGCGACGCTTTTGAGGGACACGACGGCGAAATCGCCCTCTTCAACGGGCCGCGGATCAACGTTGACGTACTCGGCCTTTTCCTGTCTGAGACCTTCGAGGCGATTCTCGACGTCCTCGTCAGTGACATCGGGCTCCTCGTACTCGACTTCGATGCCGCGGTACTCTTCGAGCTCGAATTCAGGAACGATCTCCACTTCGGCGGTGAATTTGAGCGGTTGATCTTTCTCGAACTCGATGTTGCTGATGTTCGGCGTCCCGACGATGTCGAGATTCTCTGCCTCCACCGTTTCGCGCAAGGCCTTTGGGACGAGCGCTTCCAAGACCTCTTTGCGGATTTCGGAGGCGAATCGGCTCCGGAGGAGGGAGACCGGCACCTTGCCTGGCCGGAAACCAGGGATCTTCACTTCACTTTGTAGCGATTCCACTACCCGGTTTGTTTCCTGTTCGACATCGCCGGCCGGGACGGTGATATCGATGGTCCGTTTGCAGCTCTCTACTTCAGCCAAAACAACAACCTTTCTTCGTACATTCTCCCGCGAAGCCGAAAGCGTCGCGGCGGGAAGGGGGCCTTACATGCAGTGGCGGCCCGGAACAGAAGAGTCCGGGCCGCCGTTCATTCCGGTCACCGCCGCACGGCAGCGTGGCAGACGGTGAAACACGACGGACAGGCGCCCGCGCCGGCCCGATTTGTTTTCCGGCATCCGGCTAGGCCTGACTGGCTTCGACGGCCACGCCAGCAGCTTTCCGCAGGTCTTCCGCCTTGTCGGCGGCTTCCCAGGTAAAGGACTTCTCAGTCCGGCCAAAGTGGCCGAACGCGGCTGTCTTCCGGAAGATGGGCCGGCGGAGATCGAGATGATCGATCATCCCCTTGGGCGTGAGCGGGAACACTTCGCGAACCATGCCGGACATCTGAGCGTCATCTACCTTGCCGGTGCCAAATGAGTTGACGTAGACGGAGACGGGCTCGGCAACGCCGATGGCATAGGCGAGCTGGACTTCGCAACAGTCCGCGAGCCCGGCGGCCACGAGGTTCTTGGCGATGTAGCGCGCCATGTAGCAGGCCGAGCGGTCGACCTTTGTCGGATCCTTGCCGGAGAAGGCGCCGCCGCCGTGCCGACCCATGCCACCGTAGGTGTCAACGATGATCTTGCGGCCGGTGAGCCCGGTGTCGCCGTGGGGCCCGCCGATGACGAAGCGTCCGGTGGGATTGATGTGATACTTGGTGCCGGAGTCGACCATTTCGGGCGGGAGCACGGGCTGGATGATATGCTTCCGCACTTGCGTACGAAGTTCCTCGGTGGAGATGTCGTCATCGTGCTGCGTGGAGATGACAACGGCGTCTATCCGGGCGGGCTTGCCGTCGACATATTCGACGCTCACCTGCGATTTGCCGTCCGGACGCAGAAAGTCGAGTTCTCCCTCGCGCCGCGCCTCGCTGAGCCGCCGGACCAGCTTGTGGGCCATCATGATGGGCAACGGCATCAACTCAGGGGTCTCGTTGCAGGCAAAGCCGAACATCATGCCCTGGTCGCCGGCGCCGCCGGTGTCAACGCCCATCGCGATGTCGGGAGATTGGCTTTGAATGGTGTTGATGATGCCGCAGGTCTTGGCGTCGAATCCCATGCCGGCGTCGATATAGCCAATGCTGGTGATCACGCCACGGGCGATTTTTGGAACGTCGACGTATGTGTTGGTGGTGATCTCCCCAGAGACCAGGCAGATGCCGGTGGTGACCAATACCTCACAGGCCACTCGTCCGTTGGCATCTTCGCTCAATACCGCATCCAGCACGCCGTCGGATATTTGATCCGCGACTTTGTCGGGGTGCCCCTCGGTTACCGACTCGGAAGTGAAAATATGTCTCATCCAGACTGCCTCCGCAAATTCAATTCAAGAGATCCACGGGATTATACGCGGCACGCGAACTTCCGCAACGTGACCGAATTGGTTAAGCGCGGGGAAACGAGCAGAGTGAAACCCGTTGGATTAATCCTCTAGTGTAACGCGAATGAGGAACGCAAGGCCGCCCGGCGATTACCGGAGTTTGTCGAGCCCCTCCGTAAGTTCGATGTAGTTGCCCCAGGGATCAGTCAGGAAAGCCAGGCCGATGCCGAATTGTTCAACCCAGCGGTAGGGTATGTCGAAAGATACGCCGTTGGCGGCGAGTTTCTTGCAAAACGCCTCCAAGCCGTCAATTTCGAATCCGATGTGGTCGATGGCGCTGCCCTTTGTGCCGGAGACGGGCGTTTTCGCCTCGGAGAATGAGAGGTTCGAGCCGGGCAGGTCCGCGGCGAGGAACTTGCCACGCATTCCGAGGGTTGCGCCGAAGGTCTTGGCGTACCAGGCGCGAGTGTCTTCGGGCGCGCTCGTGTAGAAGTGGATGTGATGATGGCGGACAGGCGCGTCAATCGAGGGGTCCTCGGTGAACTCGACCTTGACATCGCCGGGGAACCGGAAGAAGACCTGCTCTGGGGAGGGGCGGCGCTCGTAGATCTCTCCACCAAGGGCGAGCCAGCGTTTCTCGAGCTCCAGCCGGTCCTTTACGAGGAAGCCGAGGTGGTTTACGGTGGTGGCTTCAGTTCCGGCGTTGGGTTCCGCTTTCTTCAGAATGATGACAGTGTCGGGGAGCAACAGCACCTCCATCGGACCAAGCATGACGGGGCGGGCTCCGATACCGTCAACCCAGAGCTTCCGGGTGTGACCGTAGTTGGATTCGGCTACCAGGAAGTGGAGGTGGCCCATCGCGACACCCGCGCCATTGGGTGGCGGGAGTTGGGCTGGAAGTGGCGCCATGGCAGCGAGCAGAAGAAATGCACAGAGAGTCTTCATTTGTCGAGTTCCTCGTTGATCCAGTGATCGATTGCCTCCGGGGGAACTTCGTCCGCGGCGGGAGGGATCTGGTAGCCGACCTCGCGTTTCGCCGCCGCTAACTCACGCTGCATCCGCTCGAGTAATGTCTGGTGGGCCGGATTGCGCGCGAGATTGTCGAGCTCGTAAGGGTCCTGCGCAAGGTTGAACAGCTCCAGCCAGGAGCGCCCTGGATAGGTGATGAGTTTTGCTTCCGCCGTGCGGACGGCGACAATGGCCGGCGTGATGGGCGGATCCGCGGTCTGAATCTCGTAGTCGGAGATGTCGGTGAAGCTGAAGAAGTATTCGTAGAGCAAGCGTTCTCGCACTTGATCGGATTTCCCCTCGAACAGCGGCTTCCAGCTTTTGCCCTGCATCGAGGAGGGAACCGGTACTCCGGCCATGTCGAGCATGGTGGGCGCCACGTCGATATTCGCGACCAAGGCATCCAGCGTTTTTCCCTCAAGGCCGAGCTTTGGATAGCGGACGAGCATCGGGATTCGCATCGATTCCTCGTAGGCCGAGCGTTTGTCTCCGATGGCGTGCTCGCCGAACTGGTAGCCGTTGTCGCTGGTGTAGATCACCATGGTCTCGCCGGCGATCCCAAGCTCATCCAGCAGGTCAAGGATCCGGCCGAGGTTCTCATCCACGGCGTGGATGACGCGGAAGTAGTTAAGCGGGTCCCCGGGGGGGCGATTGCCGTGCTCTTTTTGGTAGCGAGGATGCGCGATGTGGACCTTGCCGAGGTAGACCGGACGAACATTGAAGCTCACCGGGGGCCTGATCCGTTCTCCGGCGAACTTTTCCGCGAGCCGCGGCGGCGGATCGAAGCGGCTGTGGGGCGACTTGTAACCGATGGAGACGCTGAAGGGGCCGTCCTTGTGTTGGCGTATGAAGTCGATCGCGTAGCCGGTGGCGACATCGTCGACCCAGCCGCTCGTGCTGGTGGTTTCGCCGTTAATCTCAAAAGGACAGTCGAAGTAGCGCCCATGGGCGCGATAGCTGGCGGAGTAGGTGAATCCGGGCCGTTGGCCGCTTTGGCTACCCATGTGCCATTTGCCGATATAGGCGGTGGCGTACCCAGCCTTGGTCAGCTCGGTTGCATATGTGATCGCATCCGCGGGGAACCGGGTGAAATTGCCCATCACCTGGTGGGTATGTGTGTACTGCCCGGTGAGGAAGCTGGCGCGGCTCGGGGTGCAGAGCGAGTGAACGACGAAGGCGTTCCGGAAGCGGATCCCCCCCGCGGCGAGACGGTCCATCTGAGGGGTCTCAAACCAGGGCCAGCGGCCGCGCTCACCCATCTCGCGCTGCACGGTTCCGAGGCAGTCCCAGCGTTGATCGTCAGTATAGACAAAGATGAAGTTGGGCCGGCCGGCGGCGGCTGGGGCGATGAGGATGAAGAGGATGAGGAGCCTGACAGGGAGGTTAGCCAGCATGTCAACTTACCAGGGCGAGAACTAGCATATCATCAGAGCGGGAACTCGGCGGAGGGTTTCTGGACAGACCAAATGGCAGGATAGCCTGTCTACTCAAAACTTCCTAGAAGAGATACCGGATGACGACCTGGAAAGAGCGGGCGCCGCCGGTTTGGAACATCGGGGTGAGCCCGCTGCCGGGACTTCCGGTTCCCAGCATGATATTAAGCGTGGAGGGGGATTCGCCGAAAAGCGGGCTGGCGAGGAACCGGGCCGGGTCGGCGAAGTTCGGGTGGTTGAACAGATTGAAGGCTTCGAGCCTGAGGAGTAGGGAGTGTTTTTCGGTAAGACGGAACTCTCGGCGCGCGGCGAGGTCCATCTGATGCATTCCGAAGCCGCGGATGGCGTTACGGCCGAGGTTGCCCTGCCGGGAGCCGGAGTTGAGCGTAAAAGCATCGGGGTTCAGGCGTTTGCCCCCGGGTGCGTGCTTGTCGAAAAGCCAGATGGATTCGCCAGGGACTACGTCCGGCCGGAAAGCGTTGGCGAAGCCGAGGCCGAGCGAGAACTCCGAATCGAGGGGAGTGACCGGGAATCCGGACCGGGCCCGCAGAATTCCGTCGAAGCCCCAGCCTCCGGACAGACGCCGGAGTGGGGAGCCGTCCGGGACGCGTTCGGTCTCGTAGGTAAGGGCCATCGTCAAGGCGTGGCGGACGTCGAAGTCCGAGGAGCCCCAATCGCCGGATGCTTCGAAGCCTGGACTGACCCAGTGCAGCAGCGAGTCGCTGGAGCTGTTGTCGATGGAGTGGCCGTAGGCGTAGGCCGCGAGCACCTGAAACTTGCGCGTCATGGGCCGCCTGTACTGCGCCTGCAAGGCGTGATAGCGGGCGAGCCCATTGTTGGTGGCGAGAGCGATCTGCAGGGACTGGCTCTCGGGGGCGCCACCGAATTCGCGCCGCAGCAGGTTGGTCCCACTGGAGCCAACGTAGCCGATGGAGAGCACGTCGTGATCGCCAAATCCGTACTCGACGGTTGCGTTCCACTGTTCGACGCGCGGCAGGCGCAGCCCTGGTTCAAACCCATAGCTTAAGAGAGTGGAGAACGGGGCGTTCTTGCCAGTTTGGAATTGGGTGAGAGTGAACGGACCACCATTGACAAGATCCGTGGCAATGCTCAGCGAGGAGTCAAAGAAGACACCCCATCCGCCGCGGATCACCAGCCGCTGGCCGGCGAGTGGCTTGAATGCGGCTCCGGCGCGGGGAGCGAAGTTCGTGTGGTCGCGGCTCCAGATCTCGGTTTGGTCCGGGAAAGCATAGGCGACGGGATCATGAAGGGAATCGCCGGGCGAGGTAAGCCGGGGTGCTTCGGCATACTCCCAGCGGAGACCGAAGTTGACTGTGAATCGCGGATGGAGGCGCCAGGTGTCGTGAATATAGGCGGAGTACTCCGAGAGGTGACTGCGAAAGGTGAGGGCTTCCGATTGCGCTACCCAGAGGCGGGGGCGGCTCAAGAAATCGCTCATATTCTCAGCGATGATGCTGATGCTGTTGTTGTGATCCGAGCGTTCCGGGGCATACCGCCGGTGGTCCATGCCCGCCCGGATCTGGTGGGAGCCGATGGTGACCGTGCCGGACGGCAGTATTTGCCACTGAGTCTGCCGCTGGTCGGCTTCGGCGCCGGAGGAAACCTGGCCGACGCCGGCAATGGAGAGCCGGAACATGTAGTCGCATGTGTCTTCGATGCGGAATAGCGTGCGGGCGACCGGCTTGAGGAAGCAGGGCGTATCGGCGAGATGGGTGGTGGTGCGCCATTGAGACCGTCCGCCGGCGACGGAGTAATTGAGCTTCACATCGAGAGATGCTTTCGGGCCGAGCATCACGTTGGCGCCGGCGGTGAGGCTTCTCGCGCGGATGGTGAGGTCGTTCACCTGGGTACTGGTGAATTCATTGAAAGAGTTGGCCAGGTTGTACCGCCCGAAGACGGTGATGCGGGAGGTGAGTGCGTGATCGAGGCGGAGGCTGCCGACATCGAAGCGGGAATTCCGATCGTGCTCTCCGTTCCATTCGGCAAGGTCCGGCCCAAGCTGCTGGCCGTTTGGCACGGGAAACAGGCCCAGCACGGACTGCGCCCATTCGGGCGCGGCTTCCCGGGCCTCGAGTGTCGGAGCGGGGGCGCGCCAGGCGAAGGGTTCCTGGAGGCGCATTCCTTCGTAGGCGGCGAGGAAGAAAGTCCGGTTCCGCTTCACGGGTCCGCCGAGGGTTGCGCCAAGGTCGTGCATGCCGAGCGGTCCGGTCTCGTTACCGCTCCGGTTGGAGAACCAGTTGTTGGCGTCGAGACTTCCACTACGCATATAGTAGAAAGCCGAGCCGTGGTACTCGTTTGACCCGGATTTACTGCTGAGCAGCACCTGGGCGCCAGGCAGTTTGCCAAATTCGGAGGTTGCGGTGGAAGTCTGTACCCGGAATTCTTCGAGGGCTTCGAGGGACACGAGGCCGTGGAGGCTGCCGAGGGCTGTCATGCCGGGCAAGGAACCACCGGTGGAGCGGGCGGGGATTCCGCCACCGCTCACACCGGTATTGGCGCTGACGCCGTCGACGAGGAAATAGTTAGCGTTGGGGCGCTGTCCGCTGGAGGAGAACTGACCGGGCTCTCCCCGGGTTGCCGGAGTGACGACGGTGCCTGGGGCGAACTCGAGCAGGCTCAGGAGCCCCCGCCCGTTCAAGGGCAAGGTGCTAATTTCGTCCTGTCCGATGAGGGTCCCCACTGAGGCGTCTTCGGCATTGATGGTCGGTGGGACGCCGGTTACGGTGACCACTTCCTGTACACTGCCGAGGGGCATGCTGAAGTCGATTTGAATGGTTTGGGCGGCGTCGAGCTTAACACCGAATCGGATAAGCGTGCGGAATCCTACTTTTCGAGCGGTGATCTTGTAGAGTCCTGGTTGCAGGGAGGTTACCGAGTACTGTCCGCTGGATGAGGAGCGCGTTGCGCGGCGGAATCCGGTGTCCTGACTCACCACGCTGATAGCGGCATCCGGGACTGCGGCTCCGGAGGGGTCTCGGACCAGCCCGGCGACGTGCGCGTGTTGCTGCGCCACCGCGATCCCGCCGGGAAGCAGGAGAAGAGCCACCGCCACGCTGAGATGCCAGGGCTTCATGCCACTGTCCTCACTGTAACGCGTTCTGGAGGTAATTCCCTGTCCGAATTCGAAGTTCGGTCAAACTGAGCAAGGTTTGGGTAGAAAGATCTTGGGGGGAGGTCCCCGTGGACGTCCCCCCAAGCAGTCCCCCAAGGAGAAACTCAGTGCGCCGCGCGCTTGCGAACAGGTCAGTGGTTGCCTCCTGCCAGCACGCGGCCGGTGGTAGCTCAGGATCGGAAATCAACGCGGAGGCGCCCAACGAGAGAAGAACCGGCCGGGACTTTTCATCAATGCGGGCGGAGAGGTCAGCCGCGGCTTGCGCGTGCTCGCGGCGGAGACCGGCGAGAATCTCGCGGTCTTCGGCGTCGAGATCCGCTTCGTTTTCGGGGCTAAATCGATCAGCGAGGCGGCGCAAAGCGTGCATGCGCGACATCAGACTATCGCTGAGATCAAGAATCTCGCCGGTGAACTCATCGTAGGCGGCCCGACCGCCGAGCTCGGCTTCGATGCGGGCCTGAAATTGCTCCACTTTTGGATCGGCTGTGACGTGCTGTGCGCTCGCGGCCGCGGTGTCCGGCGGCACGGGATGCGGCGTTTCGAGATCCACGCTGACTCGCGGCATACCGCTAAGCTCTTCCTGGATTCGCGCTCTGAGTTCTGGATTCACGCCGAAGCCGGTGACCATCACGTGTCCGCCTGTCCGCCGGACGTCGACGGGAGCGCCAAGGTCCGCTCCGAGGCGGTGCAACGCGGCCAGCACGCGCAGTTCTTCGGCCGGAGTGGCGGGCCGGGCGACGTCCACCAGTTCTGGTTCCGGCTGAGGCGCGGGGGGCACAGGGGCGGGAGCGGGCGAGGCGGCCACCGCCACTGGCTCCGGGAGAGCCGGCGGTGCGGCCACGGCGGATATCTCGACGAGCGGGTAGCCCCGAAAGCGATAAGCTCCGTGGACTGGCTGGAGCTGATCGAGAGTTAACTGCAGAGTGGCTTCGGCGAGCCTGCTCACCGGGGTTGTGGTGCGAATCCGATAGACTTTTTCCCCGGGCGCGAGGGGATTGGTAACGGTGGTGACCTCGTCGTCTTTTTGAGAGAGCGAGTCACGCCAAGTGACAAAAGACGCGGCGCTTAACGGGTCGTGCCAACTGTAGTTGGCCTCCTCGAACAGCGGCCGGAGGTTCCCAGTGAGCGATTCCTCGGCCGGCGCCAAGCTGGCGAAACCGGCTCCACCGACGATCCGGGTGGCAGACTTTCCGCCACTGCTGATCTGGATGTAGCGCGGCCCGCCGAGGCTGCTTTCTGCCTGGGCCGACGCTTTCTCGAGCAATTCGGCGGCTTTCACCGAGGGCGCGTTGCGGAACTGATCGACGACCAGCAGCGCAATTGCGAGGGCGGCGAGTGCCATCGACCAGCGGCGGGGGCGGGCGATCAGCGAGGAGAGTCCCCGCCACGCAACGGCCGTCCAGGCGGGGCCGCCATGGCGCTGGTCGATGCGCTGGCAAGCCCGCTGAATATCGAACCAGGGCGACGGAGGATCAGGCAGCCGGCTGGCCACGGAGTTCCGGTAGCGGACGCACTCGCCGATCGTTTCTTCCAGTGAATTCAACTGGGTACGGCACTCCCAGCAGGCCTCCAGATGCGTACGGGCTCGTTTTGTCTCGCGCGGGGACAACTCCCCGTCGAGGTATCGAAGCAACTCGCCGTCGTTCAGGTGGCCGCCACCTTGCCTAGTCATGGTGCAAATCTCTCAGCCGGGCGATGGCCCGGCGCATGAACTCCCCAACCGCGGAAGCGCTGATACCGAGCGCCTCGGCGATCTCCGGATAGCGGAGCCCCTCCATTCTCAGCCGCAGGCAATGCTGCTGCCGTTCGGAGAGGTTCTCCACGGCCCGGTGGAACCTTAGGGCGCGTTCGCGCTCAAGAGCGCTCATCTCCGGGTTCTTGGCCGGATCCGTAATACTGCGCTCCAACCCCGGATCGAACTCCTGCAACCGGTTTTCCTGCTGCCGGATTTTCAGTCCGTGGTTGTGGGCGACGCGGAATATCCACGCCTTCGGGTTCTTCAAGTCGACTTTGCGGCGCAACGTCTCGTAGAGCCGCAGAAAGACCTCCTGTGTCGCCTCTTGCGCTTGCGGAGGGTGGAGGCCCAGGGTGAGCAGGTAGCGATAGACGTTCTCGCGATGCAGTTCGAACAGTGCGGCGACCTGGTTCTGAGTGGGCGTACTCATCCGGTCAACCCGGGTTATGGGCAACGCGGTGATGAATGAATCGGTCAGCATCGAGCTGTTTCAATCTGATACTACATGCCTAGTAGTATGCCAAGCTGCCCGAAGCGCTGCGCGCCTGCTTGCCCACGCGCCGGCTCCGAGGCTCAAGATAGGAACCGTGACCTTGCGGGACGGTCTTGATTGGCGTCCTCGAGCAGCTTGACCGACAATCGTCTATTTCTAAGACCATTGAGAGGCGAAAACCAACTACACCAACCAAAAAAACTCCGAATTTCACGCCTCAGCGGAAACCCGGGCACTTTTTTCACATCTCTTGTAGTTGGTTGTAACATGTTCAGGGTCTTACTTTAGTTGGGGCTGAAATTCTTCGCTATGAATCCGCTGGTCTCTGTCACGCTCGTTACGCACAACAGCCGCAAGTTTCTCCGCCGCTGTCTGGTGGCCCTATTCCATCAGACTTACCGGCCGCTGGAGATCATCGTGCTCGACAACGCGTCCACCGACGGGACAGCGGAACTGGCCGACGCCTGGGATGGCGCGGTGAAGGTTATCCACAACAAGGAGAACACCGGATTCGCTGCGGGCCAGAACACCGCGATTTCGGCAAGCACGGGCAGTTGGGTGCTGACCCTGAACCCGGATGTGCACCTGATGCCGGACTTTATTTCCACGGTGGTTGAAGCCGGCGGCGGTGACCCGGGGGTTGGCGTGGTTTGTGGCAAGCTGCTGCGGGCGATGCCGGATCTGACTATTCCGGGTGCGCGCATCCTCGATTCGACGGGGGTGTACTTCACGCCTTGCCTGCGCCATTTTGACCGCGGATGGAACGAGACGGACCACGGCCAGTACGACCGGCCGGAATACGTATTCGGAGCGACGGCTGCCGCGGCGCTCTATCGCCGGGAAATGATCGACGACGTAGCACTCGACGACGGATTCTTCGATCCCGATTTTTTCGCCTACCGGGAGGACGCCGATGTGGCGTGGCGTGCGCAACTGCTAGGCTGGCGCTGCCGGTATGTTCCGGAGGCCGAAGGGTACCACGTTCGCCGGGTGTTGCCGGAGAGGCGTAAGAGCACTCCAGCAGTTCTGCGAATGCATTCGGTGAAGAACCGTTTTCTGATGCGGGTGAAGAACATCACCCCGGGACTGTATCTGCGTTGCCTGCGGAGCGCCACCGTGAGAGACGCCCTTGTCCTGGGAGGGTGCATCTTCAGCGAACCGTCGTCACTTCCGGCCTTCTGGAAGGCCGCCCAATGCCTGCGCCGCTCATTGCATAAGCGCTCCCAGATCATGAGGAGGCGAGTGGTGAACGACGAGGATCTGGCGGCGTGGTTCCAGGTGGACGCCACCAGCCGCCCGGTTCGCGGCGCACCGGCTCCGGCGCGATTGCCGACAACCGCGGATTCCGCCTCACTCGGGCTAGTCGGGAGCCGCTCGGCTTCCTCCCAAGCTTCATAAGTTATTGATTCTGAGTGAGAGGTTTCTCTTCGGAGCGGACTATTCTATCTGAAAAGATGAATCGCGGCAGTTGCGGGGCCCGATGATCGTGTGATACGGTAGCCACTTTGGAGCCCCCTTATCTTAGAGCGTGGCAGTTCATCGTTGACTTCTTAATAGAGTTTCCTGACCGCCTATTATGGACGCACTATTAGACTCGCTGGGCCGGCTCGTGATCCAGGCTCTGCCCACCTTCTTCCTTCTCATTCTTTTCCACGTTTACCTTAAATGGATGTTCTACGGTCCGCTGGACCGGGTGCTCAAGGAGCGCTACGAAGCCACCGAGGGCGCGAGGAAGGCGGCCGCAGAGAGCATGGCGCGGGCGGAGCGGAAAGCGGCTGAATATGAGCGCGCACTCGAAGCCGCTCGGGCGGAACTTTTCCGGGAGCAGGACGCGGCGCGTAAACGCCTTCAGACAGAGCATGACACTGCGCTGGCCGCTGTCCGGAAGAAGGCCGAAGTCTTAGTGAAAGAAGCGAAAGCGGCGCTTAGGCAGGAGGTTGAGGAGGCGAAGCGTGGGCTCGCCGCGGAAAGCGAGTCGCTCGCGGAGGAGATTGCCGCGATGTTGCTGGAGAGGAAAGCGAGTTGAACCGCCGTTTCGTCATTCTTCTGCTTCTTACGGTGCTGAGTGTAGGGTTGCTTGCCGCCGCTGGCGGCGAGCATGGAGACAGCCACGAGGGCGATGAAGGCCACGTCAACGTCACCCTTTGGAAGACCGTCAATTTCATCATTCTGGTTGTCGGGCTCGGCTACCTGGTGAAGAGGTTTGCCTTTCCCTACTTTGGGAAGCGGACTCACGAGATCCAGCAGGGCATCGTGGACGCAAAGAACCTTCGCGAGGAGTCCGAGGCGCGGGCGGCCGAGATGGAGAAGCGGCTGGCCAATCTTGATGACGAGATTGCGGCGCTGCGGTCTTCGGCCAAGAACGAGATGGCGGCTGAAGAGTCCCGGCTGAGGGCGGCCGCGGAGAAATCCGCGGAGCGGATGGAAGCCAATGCGCGGCAGGAGATAACGTCGGCGACGAAACACGCCCGGCGGGAGTTGCGGACCTTTGCATCGGAGCTGGCTCTTGATCTGGCGGCGCAGAAAGCGAAGGAACGAATGACTCCGGAGGTTTCGGACCGGCTGATCGACGCGTTCGGCGCGGGCCTGAGGCGATTGCCGCGGAGGGCGAAGTAAACATGTCGCTCGCGGTTGCCAGACAGTACGCGCAGGCGCTCTACGATTCGTTGGCGCCGCTTGACAGCGCCGGCGCGCAAGCGTTGGTGGAAGAGCTGGAAGTGGTGCAGCAGATGCTGGATGAATCGGCCGAGCTGCGGACCATCCTTTTGAATCCGGCGGTGACTCCGGCCCAGAAGAAGAGTCTGGTGGTGCGGCTGGCGGAGCGGGTCGGGGTGTCGAAGACGCGCAATTTCCTTCAGGTGGTGATCGATCGCCGGCGGATTGGAATTTTCCGCGAGATCCGCGAGGCCTTCGAGGAACTGGTGTCGGCCAAAGCCGGGCTGATCCGCGCCGGAGTGACGTCGGCGCGCGACTTGACGGAGCGGCAAAAGGACGACATAGAGAGCGAACTTGCCGTACTTACGCAGAGCGCGGTGCGGTGCCGCTATGCCGTCGATGAGTCGCTCCTCGGCGGCGCCGTTGCTCAGATCGGCTCGACGGTCTATGACGGGTCGATACGCGGTCAGATTGAAGCGCTGCGGCGAATACTTACGGAGTAGGTACAGAATATGGCTGGCATTGGGGCAGACGAGATTGCGCGCATTCTGCGCGAAGAGATCAAGAACTACGAGAGCGCAGTGAATGTGGCCGAAGTTGGCTCCGTGATCTCCGTTGGCGACGGCATCGCCCGCATACACGGGTTGGAGAATTGCATGGCGGGAGAACTTCTCGAGTTCCCGCACAACGTCTCCGGCCTGGCTCTGAACCTGGAGGAGGACCAGGTGGGCGCAGTGCTGATGGGCGAGGCGGACGAGATCCGCGAGGGAGACACGGTGAAGCGCACGGGGCGCATCATGTCGGTTCCAGTCGGCGACGCGATGGTCGGCCGCGTGGTGAACGCTCTCGGCGAGCCAATTGACGGCAAGGGTCCAATCGAGACGGAGCAATACAATCCGGTGGAGCGCTTGGCTCCAGGCGTGGTTGAGCGGCAATCGGTGAGGGAGCCGCTGCAGACGGGCTTGAAGGCGATCGACTCGATGATTCCGATCGGGCGCGGGCAGCGTGAGTTGATCATCGGAGACCGCCAGACGGGCAAGACAGCCGTTGCTCTGGACACCATCATCAACCAGAAGGGCGGCGACGTGATTTGCATCTATGTCGCCGTTGGGCAGAAGCGGTCCACAGTGGCCCAGGTTGTCAAGACGCTCGAAGATTTCGGCGCAATGGACTACTCGATTGTCGTCAACGCGTCGGCCTCGGATCCGGCCCCGATGCAGTTTTTGGCGCCCTACGCCGGCTGTTCCATGGGCGAATATTTCCGGGACAAGGGGCAGCACGCCCTCCTGATCTACGACGATCTTTCCAAGCACGCCGCGGCCTACCGCGAGATCTCGCTTCTGCTCCGCCGGCCGCCGGGGCGCGAGGCCTATCCCGGGGACGTGTTTTATCTTCACAGCCGGCTGCTCGAGCGAGCCGCCAAGCTGAGTGACGCGAATGGAGGAGGTTCACTGACAGCGCTCCCGGTGATTGAAACCCAGGCGGGCGACGTGTCGGCGTACATCCCGACGAACGTGATTTCGATCACGGACGGCCAGATCTATCTGGAAGCGGATCTGTTCCACTCGAACGTGCGCCCGGCCATCAACGTCGGGCTCTCGGTGAGCCGGGTTGGCGGCAGCGCCCAAGTGAAGGCGATGCGCCAGGTGGCCGGTTCGCTACGGCTGGACCTGGCGCAGTACCGCGAGCTGGCCGCCTTTGCCCAGTTCGGCTCGGATCTCGACCGGGCTTCTCAGGCGCAGCTCAACCGCGGCCGGCGTCTCACCGAGATTCTGAAACAGAAGCAGTACGTACCACTGCCGGTGGAGAAGCAGGTGCTGATTATTTTCGCCGGCACCGCCGGATTCCTCGACGACATGGCGGTGGACGACCTGGGCGATTTCGAGAGCGAACTGTACCGCTTCGTGGAGAACGTCTACCCTGACGCGCTGTCCGAGATCCGTGAGAAGAAGATCCTGAGCGACGAGCTGCGGGGCAGACTAAGTGACATTCTCAAGGAGTTCAAAGAGCGATTCGCCGCCGACCTCAAGAGCGAAACCACAACCACATAAGGCCGCACAATGCCCAGCCTGATCGACATCCGCCAGCGCATCCGCTCGGTAAAGAACACGCAGAAGATCACCAAAGCCATGAAGATGGTTTCGGCGGCCCGTTTGCGGCGGGCACAGGACCGGGTGCTGCTGGCGCGCCCGTACGCTTATATTTTGCACGAGCTGATGGCGGACGCGGCCGCCGCGGCTCAGTCGTCCGAGGCGCTCGCGGGGCACCCGCTTCTCGCGCGGCGCGAGGAGCAGCGGATACAGTTGATTCTTATCACGTCAGACCGGGGTCTGGCCGGCTCCTTCAACTCGAATCTCGTGAAGGCCGCCGAAAAGTTCGTGGCCGGGCACGCCGGCTGCGAGATCGAGATGGAGTTCGTCGGGCGGAAGGGCCGGGACTACTTCAAGAAACGCGGCGCGAAGGTGGCAGGAGAGCACCTCGAACTGGCGAACAAAGCTCTCTACGATGACGTCGTGCCGATTGCGAACCGCGTGATGGAGCGTTTTGCAAACGAGGAAGTGGACGCAGCGTACATTATTTATAACGAGTTTAAGAGCGTTCTGACGCAGAAGCTGTCGGCGTACCGCCTGCTACCCATCGAGCTGGGAATGTCGGCCGAATCGCCGCATGAGTACATCACCGAGCAGAATCCGGCAGAGCTACTGGATGCGTTTCTTCCGCGCTATGTGCGCGTGACGCTACACCACGCGCTGCTTGAATCGACCGCAGCGGAGCACGCCGCGCGCATGACGGCGATGGACGCCGCTACTTCAAACGCCGCGGAGCTTATCGACAAGCTTACTCTCTACATGAACCGCGTCCGCCAGGCCAGCATTACGCGTGAGATCATCGAGGTGGTGAGCGGGGCTTCGGCGCAGGACGAGTAGAAGATCTGGGCGGGCCCGGAAGCCCGAGCAGAGGGATACGAGGTTTTTATGGAAACTGCAACGACAACCGCAACCGGCAAGGTGATCCAGGTGGCCGGACCGGCCGTGGACGTCCAGTTCCCGGAAGGGAAGATCCCCACCATTTACAATGCGGTGCGGATCACGAGCGAAGGGTTCACTGTTCCGCAGCCGATTGACATCATTTGCGAGGTGGCCCAGCACCTCGGCGGCGGCCGTGTGCGCACGATCGCCATGCAGCCAACCGACGGGATGGTTCGAGGCATGAATGCGGAAGACCTCGGCGTTCCGATCAGCGTGCCCGTTGGCAAGCAGGTTCTCGGCCGGGTTCTCAATGTGCTCGGCGAGCCGGTGGACCACGAGGGTGACGTGACCACCGAAAAGCGATATCCCATCCACCGCTCGGCGCCGACGCTCGAAGAGCAGTCCACCGAAATGCAGATGCTCGAAACCGGGGTAAAGGTGATCGATCTGCTCGAACCCTATCTCCGCGGCGGCAAGATTGGGCTGTTCGGAGGCGCCGGCGTGGGTAAGACGGTGATCATCATGGAGATGATTCACAATATCGCCCTGAAGCACGGCGGTGTATCGGTGTTTGCCGGGGTTGGCGAGCGGACTCGCGAAGGCAACGATCTGTGGCATGAGATGCAGGAATCCGGCATTCTTGATCCGAAGGACTGGCAGAAGTCCAAGGTGGCGCTTATCTACGGGCAGATGACGGAGCCTCCAGGAGCGCGGCTGCGGGTTGGACTTACCGGTCTGACGGTTGCAGAGTACTTCCGGGACGAAGAGCAACAGGACGTGTTGCTCTTCATCGACAATATCTTCCGGTTCACTCAGGCCGGCTCGGAAGTTTCGGCCCTGCTCGGACGCATGCCCTCCGCCGTTGGTTACCAGCCGAACCTGGCCACCGAGATGGGCGAACTGCAGGAGCGGATCACATCCACGAAGACCGGATCGATCACATCCGTGCAGGCCATCTATGTTCCGGCGGACGACTACACGGACCCGGCTCCGGCGACCACGTTCGCGCACCTCGACGCCACGACGCAGCTTTCCCGGGCGATTGTGGAACTCGGCATCTACCCGGCGGTGGACCCGCTGGCATCTACATCACGAATTCTGGATCCACGCGTGGTGGGCGAGGAGCATTATGACACGGCGCAGAGCGTCAAGGGGGTGCTGCAGCGCTACAAGGACCTGCAGGACATCATTGCGATTCTCGGCATCGACGAGCTCTCCGACGAGGACAAGCTCACAGTGGCGCGCGCCCGCAAGATACAGCGCTTCCTCTCGCAGCCATTCCACGTGGCCAGCCAATTTACGGGCCGCGAAGGGAAGTACGTGGAGTTAAAGGACACGATCAAGGGCTTCCAGGAAATTGTGGCGGGTAAGCACGACGAGATCCCCGAGCAGGCATTCTATATGCAGGGTACAATCGAGGACGTGCTCGAAGAGGCCGAGCGGCTGCAGGAGATCGGGTAGCAGAGGGGCCGTGCCGCGGAGCCTGGCGTGTTACGTTGAGGTATAGAAGATGGCGAAGACCTTCGAGCTCGAGATTGCGACGCCGAACCGGCTGCTGGTGCGCGAGCAGGTGAGCGAGGCTCAGATTCCCGCGGCTAGCGGCTACCTGGGCATCTTGCCGCAACACTCTCCTTTGCTCTCGCTGCTTGGTACCGGCGAACTGAGTTACGAGGCGGAGGGCAGCCGACGATCACTGATGGTAGACGGCGGTTTCGTGGAAGTGTTGCCGGATCACGTGAGGGTACTGGCCGACCGGGCGGAGAAGGCCGAAGAGATCGATCAAGCCCGGGCGGAGGAGGAGCTCAAACGCGCCGAGGCGCGTCTGAAAGACCCCCGCGAGAAGAACGTAGATATTGCCCGCGCTCTGAATCAAATGAACCGCGCCCAGGCGAGGCTGAAAGCTTCCAGGAATTCGTAGGCTCTCCACCTACTGACGGCGGAGATTTGCGGATCAGGGAGTTTCGCTGGCGCCTCCGGCCTGACGGTCCAGTCTATTGATGACCTGTTTCAGCAGTACGTTACTGGAGACGTTCTGGCCGGCCATCACATCCTCTTCCCGAAATGTGGCGAGGAGGATTTCGCCTGCGCCACGGCGGTCCCGGTCGTAGATGACGCGGATAAGGCCGTCGGCCGCCTGGACGCCATCGGGGTAGGAGACGCCCGAGCGTTCGTCGAGCAGCAGGCCGTCGTTGAATGTCTTGCCGTCATCGGTGGAGAGGTGCGCGGTGAGGTGGCTGCGGCCGGTGAAGCTGTGGTGATTGACGAGAAGAAGATTGCCCGACGCGAGGCGGCGAATGAAGAATCGTGAGCCAGGGTTGGCAATCGCGCTGGGCTCACCGGGCGACCAAGTGCGGCCGCCATCGGAAGAGAAGCTCTGCCACAGCACGCCGCTTCCCGTGCGAATCAGCATCCAGAGCCGGCCATCGAAGAGCTCGACAATCATGTTCTCCAAAGCCCACGGGGGAGACTTCACGGCGCCGTGCAGCTTCCAATTCCGGCCGCTATCGACTGAGATGCCGACGCCCTGCAGTTGCATTCCTCGCGCGAACCAGCCGTAAACCGGTTCGGAGGCGTGGGTGACCGGCATGATCCACTCCCCGGTGGTGAGGACGACCGGCTTGTTCATGCGAAAGCTGAACGGAGCTTCATCATAGCCCACGCGGAACTCGCCGCTCCAGGCGGGGTTGGGCGCGTCGGGATGCTCGCAGGTGCGGGCGTACACGCCATGTTCCGCGGTCTCCTTGTCGCTGCGATTGAAGATGTACCACAGTGTGCCGTTCGGGTTCCGCCATAGAGTGGGATCAAAGGCGCGGCTTCCGTTGCGGGGCCCAGCCATGGACACGGGCTCGGCGAACGTCTCTCCTTGGTCGTCGCTATAGGTCAGGAGGACTGTGTTACCCGGCGACGGTTCCTTGGCTCCGCCTGTATACCAGCACACGAAGAGCCTGCCTTCCGGGGAGCGTTCGATACCGGGAATGCCCTGCCATGTGCGGACGAGGCCGTTAGTCTGACCGGCGCCGGGAAGCGGGACGAGCAGCGTGAGCTGGAGGCTCAAGGCAAAAGCGGCGGCGAGGGATGAGGTTGTCTTGTTTCGCATGATGGTTGAACTGACCTTTTAGCAATATATACCGGTAACTTCCCGCGCCGCCCGCGGCACTGCCGTCGACTTGTATCGAGTGGCCGTCCCATTCGCCGGGGAGGGCGAAAGGAAAACCTCCGGATTTCTCGTTGTTGGATACGAGGTGCGGGATCGATCCCGCATACGAACTCAGAGGAGGATCAATCCAATGACTGATAACGGCAGAGGTGTGCGCCGGAGGGGCCGGAACGGACGTCCGGCCGGGGTTTTGCTGTGCGTATTTCTGGCGACCCAGACAATCGCCGCCGGGGCTTGGAACACCCGGGGCGTGGAGAAGACATACTCAGATCGCAGTAACACCGGTTCTATAGGTGAAGTCGTGATCGGCAGCAAAGGGACTCTCGTGGTGAAGGACCTGAATCCGTGGCGGTACGACTACAAGATAAAGCGAGCCTTCACAAAGACTGATGGGCCGGACATTCTTGGCACGCTCAAGTTTCTTCCGAAGGAGGTGCCGGCTCCTTCCACGGAAAAGGTACCAAAACCAGGTAAAGGCGCAGATGTGAAATCGGAGGAGTTTGGAATTCTCGGGCTAGAGTCGAAGGAGGCTGCTTCGAACCGCTTAGACGAATTCGCGGGGAAGCTCGATAATCTCTCGCAAGAGGTAGCCACGGCTGTCGGTTTGGCAAACACCTTGCAAAACGACACAGCAGCGGCCGCCGCTGAGCTACGCGCATTCGTCAGCACAGCCGGAGCGTATCCGGACTACGAGAAGGCGAAGAATAGAGCGGTCGAGCTCGTCAGCAAAGTGAAAGCAAAGGGGACGCCGCCATCTTGGCCCCACACGGCAGGGTTGAAATCCGAGCTCGAACGCCTGAAAGCGGAATTGGATATCGTCAAGCTCTTGATCAAACTCGAAGACAGGCTCGAGGCCGTCCAAGCGTACAAGAGCCGCTTCGACACCATTGAGAAGTCATTCTCGGAACTCGACAATGTGGAATCTGAATGGCGGGCCGCGCGTCAAGATTCGGAAGCGGTGGCCGCCAGGCTTGAGGCCGTTTCGAAATCCGACAAGGCCGCGACATTGGAGGAGGTGGTGACCTGTGGTTCACCGGGCGAGACTGCGCTGACATTGGTGAAGACGGATTTGCTTCCGCCGTTGGATGCGAAGCCGGACCACAAGCCAACTTCGGAGGAGAAGCCAATGGTGACGTTTGTGTGCACTCATCCGATCACTTTGAGCGCCGGCGTGTTTTTCAGCAACCTCGATCAGCGAGAATACGCCTTCGTGCCGACCCAAGTTCCCAACCCGGGTGGCGAAGGTTCTGTGCAACAAGCCGCGGTTGGTTTTACCGGCAAGTCGAATCTGAGGCCGATGCCCGGGGTGCTTGTGCATGCGCGGCTTCTTGCGCTCAGCCCGGATTTCGCGGTTCACGCGAGTTTCGGCCCGATGCTGGACTTCGGCGGGCAGCAGGGGAACGATCTCGAGTTTTTGGTGGGGCCCTCGATTTCCATCCGGCGGGATTGGATGATCACGGCGGGGGCGCATATCGGGCGAACGGCGGAGCCCCAGTCTGGCTTCACCGTGGGTTCACCCCAGCCGCAGGGGGTGACCGACGTGCCGGTGTCGAAGCGCTACAACGTGGGATTCGGCGTTGGCGTGAGCTTCCGGTTCAAGTAGCCGCTCGGGTCAGATTCCGGTGCGCCGCGAACCTTTTGGGCGGGGTTCGCGGCGCACTGCGTTCAGTTGACTCTTTGCGGCTACTTCAGCGGCCGGCCGCTTCACGGGGCTCCGTTGCGGATGCCCAGGCTGCCGAGAATCTCGGGGTCGGATTCCTCCATGGCCAACAGCTCGTGGCAGGCGGAGCAGTCCTGGCTGATACTTGCTCCGTCCGGGCTTTCGTGCATGTAGTCGTGGCAGCGGAAGCAACCGGGGAAGTCTTCGTGGCCGATGTGGTCCGGGTACGTGCCCCACGTTACCATCATTTCGGGGAAGACGTTCCGTTTGTAGACGGCGAGGACGGCTTCCGCCGAGCGTTTGATGGCATCGAGCCGGGTATTGTAGAACTCAGAGTGCTCCTCGCGATAGCGGGACACGAAGTCCTGAGGGATCTTCTCCTCGGCGTCGCCGGTGGTTTCGTACTCCGCCTGGAGGAGATCGAGGGCGATCTTCTTGGCCCACGGAAGCGATGGGTCGATGGCGCCGGTGGCAAGCGCTTCATCTACGGCGCGATCCGGAAGCTGGAAGCGGTGGGAGGGCCTGGTGTGGCAGTCCAGGCAGTCCATTGTGCGGAACTCGAATTGCGAACTTTGCGAGGGGTCCCAGCTTTCGACGGCGTATTCGGTGGCGGTCCCGTCCGGTTCGATGTAACGGACCCACGGGATTTCCTGGCGGTCCGGGGTGGCGGCGTATTCAATGGTGACGCCGGGCTTGGTATGGAAACCATGGATTCCGGTGGTCATGGAGCCGCCACCGATCCTCATCACGAGGACGGTTTTCGAGTTGGTGTTGGTCTCGTCGGCTTCGAACTTATCCAACACCTCCAGACGGTATCCGCCGAACTTCTGCGGCCAATGGCAGTGTTCGCAGATCTCGCGCGCGGGCCGGAGAGTTTCGACCGGGGTAGGGATGGGGCGCTCATAGTTGTCGAGCGTTATCGCGACAAGCTGCCCGACGCCTCGCATCTTCGACTCGACGTAGGCGGCCGCGCCGGCGCCGACGTGGCACTCCGTGCAGGGGACGTTCACGTGGGGGGAGTCTTGATAGGCCGTGTATTCCGGTGTCATGACGTGGCACGCCTGACCGCAGAAGTTTGCCGAATCCATATACTCGACCGCGGCGTGGGTGTAGTATCCGCCGACAATGACGTTGGCCACCGTGGCGATCCCAATGAGTTTCACCAGCCGTCTCAGCTCGGGGTTCGCCCACTCGAGCCGCGGGGGTTCGGCCGGCAGCACTCCCGCCTTCTGTTCCGCCCGCATCTTGCGCACAATGCCCAGTGGGACAATGGCGAGCCCCACGAAGAACATGGTGGGGAGGATCACGAAAAAGAGGATGCCGAGATAGGGGTGACGGGCTCCTTCCTGAATCTCGACGGGGAGAACGAAAAACCACGCAATAACAGCGGTAGTTAACAGGACCAGCCCGATTTTGCTAATCCAGTTGTCCGCAAGATGAATGAATGGCTTTACCCAACCGTGTTCGCCGCCAAAGGCCCGACTTGTCATGATGCCCCTCACTTTCAGGTTTCTCTACTCTAGCGCAATCTCCAAAGTTGGTGATCGGAATGCGATAACGTTGGCGAGCCATACCAACCGATATCCATACGGCCACTTCCCAATGCAGAACCAGCCGGCGCGTCAGCTAGTCAATCCGTTAACAATCGCTTTCGCGCCTTGCATCAACATGCCTGTTTCGGCGCTGCAGCCAACGAAGCGGAAGCCGCGGTCCTTCCAATGCCGGGCCAGGTCGAGCGGGCGGGTTTGGATGCCGGGAACAATGTCGTGGGCCAGGGCGCTGTCGCGAATTTTCTCGATGGCTTCCACCATCTTGGGATGGAAAAAGTCGCCGGCCACACCGAGCGAGATCGAGAGGTCGACGGGTCCAATCATCACGACATCGATGCCGGGCACCGAGAGCAGTTCGTCCCTCATGTCGACGGCTTTCGCGGTTTCGATTTGCAGCACGACAAGTATATTGTCATTCATGTGCCGGGCGATGTCGCCGATCGAGGCGGCCTCGTAATTCACGTGGCTTGGGGTAAGCCCAAAGCCGCGGACGCCCACCGGCGGGAAGCGGCACCAACTGACGGCGCGTTCGAGCAGTTCCCGGTCTTCGACGCGGGGGAAGATGATGCCCATCGCGCCGTTGTCGAGAGATCTGGCAACCAGGGAATACTGGAGATCGGCGACGCGGACAATGGGAACGAGGCCGGCGTCGGAAGAAGCCCGCGCAATGTCCTGGATCGTCTCGATGCCGAAGTTGCCGTGCTCGGCGTCGAGATAGGTATAGTCGAAGCCGGCCGCAGCGAGAATGCGTGCCACCTCCGGCAGGCGGAGAGTGTTGAAGGCGCAGCCGTGGACGGTCTTCCCTTCAGCGAGGGCGTGTTTGACTTTGTTGATTTGCATGAAGACTTCTTTCTTTGTTGGAAGGCGGGCTGTCCGAACGGTGAGATTCGAGCCATGCTACGCCGTGAGGACCACATGGTCCGGACGATCCAAACGGATATTTTCGTAAAGACGGTCGACGAAATCAACCCCGTGGCGAGCCAGGAGGGGCAGAATTGTGTACAGCCTTTCCTGGGGGCGCTTCCGAGGATGGATGAGATTGAACAGGTAGGCGGCGTTTTCCTCGGCCCTGTCTTCCCGGCGCAGAGCTTCGCGCGCCACCTTTCTTTCGACCTTCGCGAGCTGGTGGAAGATCTTTGCGCGGCTCTTGTCAAGCGCGGCTGCCAGAGTCGGATCGAAGAGTTCGAGACGGCTGCGCAACTCATCCACATGGCCGGTAATGGATTCGGTGGCTTCCAAGATGGCTTCCTCCAGTTCGGTGGGAATCAATTGGGCGGCGATTCGTGCCTCGAGGGCGTCCTGGCCCTCGAAGAAAACCTCCAACCTCAGATCGAAGCGCTTCAAGAGTTTGGCCGCCCGGGCGTCGAGAATAGTGAACGTTGCCCGGGGGACCGCGATCGGCACACGCCCCAGCAAGCGCCGATAGAGGACCTGGGACTGGGCGAAGTAGGCCAGTTCCGCGGGGCCGCCGACGTATGCGATGGTGGGAAGAATGTGATCCTGGATGACGGGTCTGAGCAGGGCGTTGGGGGAGAGTTGCTCAGCGCGTTCGGAGATCTCGAGGCCGGAGTGGGTTTCATCGCCGGCCCTGTAATCGCTGCCTTGGCGCTTGAGTGGCAGCCGCCTTCCGCCGCGCAATAGGAAGAGGAGTGTGCTGCCCGAATCCACCAGGACCTGTGTGTGGTATCCGGCGCCTTCGAGTTCCCTGCTCCTTTCCACCAGCCGGTTCAGCAGTTCGTCGGATTCAGCGAAGGCTTCCCGGAGGAGCGGAGCGGCGATGGTGCGAATGGAGGGCTGCAAAGGGTCGAGGAACAGAAGGCAGTCCGGCAGGATGCGCTTCATGAGGTTATGGAAGGCGGCGCCCATGGTGCGTCCAGGCGAGTAGGCGAACTCGGCGACCGCCGATACCTCGTCGCCGTAGGGAAGCTGGGCGAGTGAAGAGCGCAGTTCGTTGAGGGGCGGGTTATGCAACCGGATGGGGCCGACCGGCCGGACTCCAGCCTCTTCGGCGGCCACGTGGAGGAAAACCGGATTTTGAGCAGCGTCGAAGCTCCAACAGTGGCTGACTTCGGCGAAGTCGTGGTCTTCGCTGGCCATCCAGAATACAGGCACCGCCGGAGTCCCGCCAGCGGTAAGCTGCCGCGCCAGTTTCACCGCTGTCAGCGCCTTGTAGACGCTGTAGGCAGGGCCGCCGAACAAACCCACCTGCTGTCCAGTCACCACGGCGACGGTTCCGGGTTTCGCCAGCAGACGGAGGGCCATGTGATCGCCGTTCAATTCGGCCAGCGCGGCGACGAGCGCCGCCCGGCGCTCCTCCGGGAAATGAAGCTTGGCGGCGAGTTCCTGATAGAGTGCCTTGTCCGCCGGATTGCCGCCGTAAAACGGCGCCACTCGGTTGTAGTGGTACAGGTAATCCGTGAACAGCTTGCTTGCGTGTGGAAGCTCCGTGTGGGGAACGCAGAAGGGATCCATCAGTTCGTTCAAGGTTAACAAATGGAACCGGGGGAGGAAAAGCGATGGGCCTTTGGCTCGTCCAAAATGCTAGCTTTGAATTGATGATGGATGAGCAAAGTTTCCAACTGAAAGCCGATGCGGCGTTGAGCGAACTGGATGAGGCTCTCGGTGCGGTGGCGGACGATTACGATTTCGAACCGGACTTTCAGGCCGGGGCGCTGACGATTGAGTTCGATAGCCCGCCGGGAAAGTTTGTTGTGAGTCCCAACGGTCCCGTGCGTCAGATCTGGGTATCGGCGCTGGCAACGAGTTTCAAGCTGGGCTGGGACGAAGCGCGCGGCGAGTTCGTGCGCAACGAGACGGGGCAACCGCTGAAGGAGTTGATGGCGGAAGTTATCGGAAAGCACTTGGGCCGGAGCATCCAACTATAGGGTGATGCCGGGAGTCTATTTTTCGTATCCGTTTTGCCGCCAGAAGTGCACCTACTGCAACTTCGCGTCTGGCGTGATGCCAGCGGCGCTCGCGTCTGGCTATCTCGAGGCGGTGCGAGAAGAGCTGTCAGCGCACGAGTGGCGCTGGAGGCCGGACACGGTGTATCTCGGAGGCGGCTCACCGGATTTGATCGGAGAGGATGATATCCGCGGCCTGCTGTCACTGATACCTGGGCGTCCGTGGCGCGAAGCGACGTTGGAGGCTGCTCCCGGCGATGTGACGGCGGACAAAGCGGCGCTGTGGAGAGATTGCGGGATCAACCGGGTAAGCCTCGGTGTACAGTCATTCGTCGAAGAGGAGATTCGGCGGACGGGGCGGAAGCACACGGCGGGGATCGTGGCCGAAGACGTATCAGTGCTGCGCGCCGAGGGCATCTCGAAGATCAACATCGACCTCATCGCGGGTCTGCCGGGACAGACCGAAGAGAGCTGGAGCGAATCGCTCGACTGGCTGGAGAGGCGTTCGCCGGGCCATGTTTCCGTCTACATGCTCGAGGTGGATGACGATAGCCGGTTAGGCCGTGAGATTCTAGCGGGAGGGGGCCGCTACGGGGCGGACTTTGTCCCCGGGGATGACGTCATCGTTCGTCTGTATGAAGGCGCGGTTGAACGGTTGCGGGCAATGGGTGTTCACCGATACGAGATCTCGAACTTCGCCAGGCCCGGCGAGGAGTCACTTCATAACTTGAAGTACTGGCGGCTCGAGCCATACGCCGGTTTCGGGGCCGACGCCCACTCCTTTGACGGTGTCGTGCGCCGCGAGAATGCGCGCGAGTTGCGTGAGTACGTCGACCGCTGGAAGGCAGGGCGGCCAGTTTGCGTCGACGAATCGCCGGCGCGGCTCGACGAGGAGCGTTTCTTCACGGGTCTTCGCCTGATGGAGGGGATCGGGTACGATGCGGAGCGGGCCGGCCGGTTTAAGGAGCCGGTCGAGAGGCTGGCGGCGGCCGGGCTGGTGCGGGTGGCTGAGGGACGCCTCCGTTTGACGTCCCGGGGCGTACTGCTTTCCAATGAAGTATTCCAGGAGTTTGTCGGTGAATGAGCGAAACGCGTTCCGCTATTGATTTGCGTAGTGACACGGTTACCCGGCCCACGGCGGAGATGCGCCGAGCCATGGCCGAGGCCATGGTGGGCGATGACGTCTACCGCGAGGATCCGACCGTCAACCGACTGGAGGAGCGCGCCGCGGAGATCTTTGGCAAGGAGGCGGGGCTCTTTGTACCGACCGGGTCGATGGGGAACACTATCGCGGTGAAGCTTCACACGACGCACGGGCAGGAAGTGATCTGCGAGGCGAAGTCGCACGTCTTCAACTACGAGTTGGCGATGCTCGCGTGGTTCTCGGGCTGTGTGGCGCGGCCCATCCCGACAGGGGACGGCATTCTCCGGTGGGCGGACATCGAGAAAGAGTACCGGCCGCTGCATCCGCACTTCGCGCCAACGGGCCTCATCGAGATCGAGAACACTCACAACATTGCCGGTGGCGTGGTGATGCCGCGGGAAGTGATGGAGAAGATCTGCGACGAGGCTCACGAGCGCGGCCTCAAAGTCCACCTGGACGGTGCGCGCATCTTCCATGCAGCGGAGTACCTCGGCGTTCCGGTTGACCAGTTGTGCGCGAAGGCGGATACGGTGATGTTCTGCCTTTCGAAGGGGCTTGGCGCTCCGGTGGGATCGTTGTTGCTGGGAAGCAAGGAAGAGATGGCCGGCGCGCGTCAATATCGGAAACGGCTGGGCGGTGGCATGCGACAGGCTGGGGTACTGGCGGCTCCCGGCTTGATTGCCCTCGAGAAGATGACAAAGCGGCTTGGCGAGGACCACGCGAACGCGCGCCTGCTCGCCGAAGGGTTGTCGCGGATTCCGGGGATTACCGTCGATCCCGGCGCGGTGCAGACCAACATTCTGGTTTTTGACGTCAGCGGCACGGGGTTGACGTCATTCGAGCTCAGCAGCCGCTTGAAGCGGCGGGGAGTGCTCGCCAACGGAATCAATGCAGCTCAGATGCGCATGGTGACGCATTTCGACGTGAGCCGTGAGGACTGTGAGACGGCGTTGGAGGCGATGGGGGCGGTGACAACGCCGACGGCGGTTTGACAGAGTTGCGGTGTTAAGAGGCGGGTGCGGCCTGCCGGCGGCCGGCTACGCCTATTCCATCCTGCCAGCTTCGAGGAGTTTCTCTCTCAAGGAGGCGGCGAGTGCGTCCGTGAGCTTCCGGCCGTCGTAGGTGAGGTAGAAAACATCGACGGCCTTGTGGGCCTCCGTGTCGATCAGAATCAACTCAATATTACATCCGGTCTCGGAAATGATGCGTGTCACATCGTAGAGTAGGCCGGGACGGTCTTCGGCGACGAGTTCGATGAGGGTTGCCGTTTCCGACGCGGTCTGGTCTACTGAAACTCGCGGAGCGATCCGGCTTCCCTTACTCGGGGGCGGCGGCGGCCGGCGGTTCTTAAGCAGGTGACGGGCGCGGAGTTTCCCGAGCGCGACCCGCTTCAGAGTGGTTACCAGCCGGTCTACCTCAGACGGGTTGAGATCGAGGTTTCGCTTCGGGTCCTCGAAAGCGAAGGTGTCCAGTATGGTTCCCTGCGAGTTGGAGTAGGCTTCGGCCTTGACGATGTTCAACCCAAAGCTGGCGAGTGTGCCGGCCACGGAGGCGAGCAGAAAAGGACGGTCCCGGGCAATGATCTCGAGATCGTAGACGCCGTTCAGGCGCTCAATGCGGACGGCGACTCCGTTCTCCCTAGCTTCCCGGTCGAGCGCCAGATGCCGTTCCATTTCGTCCTCGGTATGAATGCGGAGGTAGCGGGTGGGAAAACCGTCGAGGAACGCGGCCATCCCGGGAGAGCCGGGGCTAACTTCGTGGATTCTATCTGAATCGAGCTCTCTCGTCAGCTCGTTGTAGGTTGACATATAGAGCAACCAGAGCTGCTCCAGACGCCATGGGGACATGGCTGAAGGGTTCACGGCGCTAATGTCGGCGTAGGTGATCAACGTGAGGTACTTCAGCCGTTCGACCGTGCCGACCGACTCGGCAAGCGCCCTCACGGTGGCGGGTTCCTGGAAATCCCGCCCGCTCATGGCCGCGGACAAGTCGAGATGCTTCTCGACGAGGAAACGCAGGAGGTTGCGCTCGCGAATGGGGAGTTGGATCCGCTCCATCGCCTGTTCGGCGAGCGCGACCGAGCGTTCGGCGTGACTTCCGTCTCCTTCACCTTTGCCAATGTCGTGAAAGATGAGGGCAAGGGAAAGGATTGCGGGTTCATCCACTTCTTCGAGAAGCTCGGCGTAGCGTTTGTGGGCCGGTTCTTCGGCTTGGCGCAGATCCTCCAGGCTCCTGATTGCGAGCAGGGAGTGCTCGTCGACGGTATAGCGGTGGTAGAAATCCCGCACGACGCGGCATTCGATGCGTTTCCATTCGGGGAACACACAACGCAGAACGCCAGTTTCGTTCATGGCGACGGTCGCGGCGAACGAATGCGGCAGGCGCAGCATTTCGAGGACCGCGGCCCAGTGGGGTCTTTGTTGCGTGTAGTACTCCTCGATTACGGGAAGGTATTCGCGAATCTTCCGCTCAGTTTCCAGTGCGAGCTTGAGCCTGTGCCGGGCGACGAATTGGAAGAGTCGCATTACAAGTTCGGGATCATAGGGGATGGTTTTCGGTGACTTGAAGAAAACGCGTTCGCGGGAGACTGTGAACTCGGCGTTGGAGAGCCTCGTTCGCCATTGACGGAAATTTCGCAGCAGGGAGCTGTTTTGACCCTCGCTGAGATCGATGGCCCGCTGGGCGGCGCGGTAGATTTCGCGGGCGTGGAAGAAGTAATGGCGCATCCACGTCTCCGGATCTTCATACGGCAGGAAGGGCTGCTCGGTGAACTCTTCCTGGGCGTCAAAGCTGAGAGCATTGTCGTCGCGGCCAGCCCGGTAGTGAAGGAAGCAGCGAATGGTGGCGAGGAAGTCCCGCGATGGGCCGAGGCCGTTCAGCCATTGCGAAGCAACCACCGGATCGTCTCGCAGGTTGTCGAGCCACCACAGTAGGTGGAGATCGCGCAGACCGCCCGGTGTCTCCTTGATATTGGGTTCCAGGTGATAGATGGTGTTCTGGAACTTGGCGTGCCGGGGCCGCGTGAGCGCACAGAGATGGCGGATGAGGGCCAACCGCTGTGCGCGGAGGAATCTGGGTAACCGTTCGAGCAGCCGGTTATGTACGGAGTAGTCTCCGACGAGGAACCGTTGGTCCAGCAGGCTGATATTCAGTTCGACGTTGTCCTGGTGGACCTCGCAGCACTCCTTGGGCGACCGTACGGAATGGCTCAATCTCAGACCGGCGTCCCACATTGTGCGCAAGAAAGCAGACAGGGCTTCCTTGCCTTCGCCCACCGGGGGTTTTTCCGTGAGCAGCAGCAGATCGACATCGGACTCCGGAAATAACTCCTGGCGGCCATATCCGCCGACAGCTAGCACTGCCAAGCCATGAGGAAAGGCCGCCGCGAGCAGATCCTCCCAGGCTGACGCGACCATCCTGTCGACGATCTGGCCGCGGCCGGCTAGCACCGCGGAGGCATCGCCGGTCGCGAAGAAACGGCGGCGGATGCTCTCCGGAGTCGGCAAATCGGAACTGCTAGAGAGCTGCCTCGCCTCTGTCATCATTACGAATTCGGATGGCGTCCGCGACGTCGAGAACAAATATTTTGCCATCGCCGATCTTGCCGGTGCGAGCGGCATCGGCCAAGGTTTTCACTGCCTCCTCGACGCGGGCGTCGTTTATCACTAGTTCGATCTTCACTTTCGGCAGGAGATCGACGACGTACTCCTGGCCGCGGTAGACCTCCTTGTGCCCTTTCTGGCGGCCGTGGCCGCGGACCTCAGTGACGGTCATTCCATCGATGCCGATTCCCACGAGGGCGTCTTTGACCTCTTCAAGTTTGAAGGGTTGGATGATGGCTTCGATCTTTTTCATGTCAACTTCCTTTCCTACGATTCAAAGTTATAGCCTTCCTCGCCATGCATGCTGAGGTCGAGGCCTTGAGTTTCTTGATCCGGATCCACCCGGACACCGACCAAGATGTCGCAAATCTTTAGAATAACCAGGGTGGCAACGGCCGCCAGCACCCAGGTCAACAGCACGCCGAGCGCCTGGTTCACCACTTGGTAGGCGTTGCCGTCGACGAGGCCAAGGCCTTCCCAGCCGTCCGGGGGATCGGCGACCAGCTTGGTGGCGAAGACGCCTGTGAGAATTGCACCCACCGTACCGCCAACACCGTGCACGCCAAAGGCGTCCAAAGAATCGTCATATCCGAGCCGGTGTTTCACGACGGCGACCATGAAGTAGCAAAGCACTCCGGTCAAAAACCCGATGACGAGCGCCGGCATCGGCGCCACGAAACCGGCAGCCGGGGTGATGCCGACCAATCCGGCCACCGCTCCGGTAATCGCGCCGAGCATGCTGGGCTTGCCGTCCCGCAGCCACTCGACAAGCACCCATCCGAGGGTGGCCGCCGCCGCGCCAAAGTGCGTGGCGACGAAGGCGCTCGATGCGCCCAATCCGGCATTTAGCGCGCTGCCGGCGTTGAAGCCGAACCAGCCGACCCAGAGCAAGCATGCGCCGATGACACTCAGCGCCAGGTTGTGCGGCTTCATCGCCTCACTCGGGTATCCGTGCCGTTTGCCAAGGTAAAGGGCGCACACAAGGGCTGAGACGCCCGAGCTGATATGCACCACTGTTCCGCCGGCGAAGTCGAAGCAGGGGATCGTTCCGGCCTCAAACGCATTGAGCATGCCACCGCCGCCCCAAACCATATGGGCCATTGGGTAGTACACGATCAGCGACCACAGCACCGTGAATATCAACATCGCGCTGAACTTTATCCGCTCGGCAAAGGCGCCGGATATCAGCGCCGGAGTGATGATTGCGAACATGAGCTGGAAGACCATGAAGGTCTGCACCGGCAGCCCGCCGTCGACTTCCATGCCGACCCCGTTCAGGAAGAGATGGTCGAAGTTGCCGATCACCGGTCCGGAGCCACCGAAGGCGAGACTGTAGCCGGCAACGGCCCACAAGACTGTCGCAACGGCCATGAGGATAAAACTATGCATCATCGTACCGAGCACGTTTTTGCGCCGGACCAGACCGCCGTAGAAGAGCGCCAGTCCCGGTCCGGTCATCAGTAGAACCAGCGCGCAGCTAACAAGCATCCAGGCGTTATCACCGGCCATCCGGGCGTCGGCGATTGCCTTTTCCAATTCCGCGATTCTCGCGTCGTCCTGGGCCAGCGCGGCCATGCCGGACGACAAGAAGAGTAAAAGTAGTACTGACATCCTGGTCATTTCTCTGTCACCTCGAGGGGATTCGCCTACAGGGCAAGACATAACCATGATGCCCTGGTAATTTCCAGCACTCAAACTAAACGTTTCTATATGGCTGATTGAAATTTTTGATTGGATCAACAACCGGTTTGCAGGTTAGACTTCCTGTAGACGAGCGAGTGCCGGAAGTTCCGCATTCTCATTCAAGGCCTCGCTCGGCAGTGTTGCTTAGGGTGTCTCATTGATGAAGAACCCGTTCCTGTTCGGCGGTCTTTCTGCCGTAGCGCAGACCATGTCGTTCTCAGACCAGCAGACAGCTATTGAGCGATGTTCGCCACTCGCAATCGAGGCCCCGTCCGCCTGCAGAACACCCAGCAGTACTTGAGCCTGACAACGAGATTCTAAGGAGATTCGAAGATGAAGAAGATCTATATGCTGTTGGTGACCGTGGCGCTGTTAACGGTCACGGTTGTGCCTGTCTCCGCTCAGGATGAGGGTGACTTCAGTTTCGGGTGGGACGCCACGTTTGTGAATCAATACCTATGGCGCGGATTCGTCTTGAACGATTCGCCGTCAATGCAGCACAACCTGAGTTTTGGCTACAAGGGTTTTTCCATCTCCTCATGGAGCAACTTTTCTCACCAGAGTATGGTTGACCGCGGACAAAAGTGGACCGAGCACGACATGACGGCCGACTACACGCACAGCTTCGGCAAAGTCGGCGTATCTGTAGGCTACATCTGGTACGAGTTTCCCGATCTGAGGCCGGGCGAAAGTCATAGAAGCCACGAGGTTTATGCCGGCGTCTCGTACGACGACGGCCTCATCAATCCGTCGTTCACCTATTATCGAGACGTTGATCAGGGCGACGGGAACTACTTCTACCTGTCCGGCGGGCATAGCTGGAGCCTGGGCAAGGGCGTGGCCTTAAACGCGGGCGCCGGCATCGGCCTCAACAACGGCATGTGGCTGGACAACACCACCATCAGCAACTTCGACCTTATGGCGTCGGTGGACATTCCCGCCGGCAAGGTCGTCTTCTCGCCGTTCTTCCAGCAGAGCATTGGCCACAACACGCTCTTCGGAAACAACAACATCTTTGGCGTGAATATGACCGTCCTCAGCGTGGGCTGGTAGACGATAAGGGTTTCACCCTCCAGACGGGCGGCGGCAGGCAGCCGCGGACTACCTGCCGTTGCCCGTTTTCTTTTCAGAGCTGGCGTTCTCTTGCTGTGGCTGGAGATTGATGGCGCCGGCCACCAGGAAGCGGGGCCGGGACTTGACCTCGGCGTAGATACGCGCTACGTACTCGCCAAGAATCCCAACCGCGAGCAGGTTCAGCGCCCCGATGAAGCACATCGGCAGCACAATAGATGTCCAGCCGGGGACGCTGCGGTCCGTGAAGAACCGTACCCATACAACCCAGCCGCCGATACCCATGACCGCGAGGAAGCCGAGGAAGGCGGCTGCGGTTATCATTCGCAGCGGCGCATCGGAAAACGCCGTGACTGCGGAGGCGGCGAGGCTGAGCATTCTCCGGAGCGAGTATTTCGTTGTGCCCGCCGATCGCGGCAAGCGGTCGTACTCCACGATGCAACTCCGGAAACCCACCAGCGTGATTATGCCGCGGAGATAGAGGTTCACCTCACGAAACTGCAGGAGAGCATTAACGGCGCGGCGGCTCATCAGACGGAAGTCGCCATGGTTGGCGACCGTCTCCACGCCGAGGACCCGGAGAATCCGGTAGAACACGACGGCCGTCGTGCGCTTCAGGAATCCGTCGCTGTCACGGCGCCGCCGGACGCCGTAGACTACTTCGAAACCTTCGCGGTGGCGGTCGATCATGGTTTCCAGGGTCTGGATGTCGTCCTGGAGGTCGGCGTCGATTGTCGCGACTATGTCGCTCTGGACGTGATGCAAGCCGGCAAGGATGGCATTCTGCTGGCCGAAGTTGCGGGCAAGAGTAATCCCGCCGAAGACGCCGCTCTGGCGGCAAAGATCTTGAATTCGCTCCCAGGTTCCGTCGGCGCTCCCGTCGTTCACAAAGAGAATCCGGCTTCCCGGATGGATTTTTCCTTTTTCAACGAGACCGGAGATCGTGTTCCGCAACCGCAGGGCGCTCTGGTTCAGAATCTCCTGTTCATTGAAGCAGGGCACCACGATAGTGAGTACCGGCAGCGGCATTGGAACCCGTATTATCGCGTCATTCTAGCCCCGTGGGACGGGCGTAGAAAACATATTCGCGCGTACTCCAGGGCATTCGCACGAGCCCGTAGTGTCTAGAGAGCCTTTTGAGTTCCGAGTGATCCGGCTCACCGGGAGCGCAATCCACGCCCACCAGCAGGTTAACGTCTTCGGCCAGAACCGCCTCATTCTCCCGGTCGAGCGCTTCGCTCATGTAGCCCGGCATGTGCGGGGGTTCCTTGCCGTAGTAGGGCTCATAGCTGGCGGTGCGGAGCATCCAGAATGGGAGGTAGAACCATGGGGTATTGAGCAGTGTCATTTGAGAGCGTTCAAAGTAGTGGGCGGCGCCCCAAAGGCACGGGGAGTAGCGGGCTTGGGGATAGTGGTCGCGTTCCCAGCCGCCTTCAAGGAAGATCGCACCGCGGCCGCCGCCCGAATACGGCGGAGCTTCCACGAGGACGCGGTTCATCCCCGCGACCTTCTTGGTGAGAGCAGCATCAGCCGAGAAGGATGCCACGGCGAGTGCAGCGACGGGAATCCCGGTGATCAGCGGCCGCACGAGCGGGAGCCGGGCCGACGCTCCGGCGGCCAAGATGAAAACGAGAGAGACGAAGGCGAAACGCTCTCCGACGAAGGTAGAGCCGCCAGCCATCCCGGGGAACCAGCAGAACGTCAGGAAGAAACATAGCCCGGCAATGAGGATTACGCCGGGTTCGGATGCATGCGAGCGGCCGCGCCTGGTTAGGAATCCCCAAACAACGAGTATTGCTCCGGTGGCGGCGAACAATGCCCGGATCCACCAACCAGCTTCACTCATGTATGGCAGGATTGTCTCCATCCGGAAGAGGACAAGCGCGCTGTTCCGCACTCTCTCCCAGCCGAATTGGAGTTCCGGCGCGCCGCCCTGGCCGATGAAGGTTGTGACGTACCAGGCTGGAATCAACGACAATGTGAGCACTCCGATTTGCCTCTTGTGGGCGGAGAGGCTGGCATGCAGCCGTCCCAGTATGCCGTCACGGGACTCGACAGGATGGACCAGGATGGAGAGAAACAGGTCGAGACCCAACACCGCGATCGCGATCCCTAGTGTCAATGGGTGGGCAAGATACAAACCGAAAATTAGTGCTAGCAGAATCACCACCTGGTTGCGTTCGAGACGGCGTTTGTTCCGCAGCCAGTAGGCGATCGTGAACAACGCCATGCCGAGCCCCAGGCAGAAGCTATAGAAACCGGTGAACAGATACCGGTGATACAGGAACGGAAAGATGAGTAGCGTCGCGGCGGTCTCGTATCCGGCAAGGGTTTTCACCAGCATCCGAAATCCGAGGCACAGCAGAATGATGCAGATACAGACGAGAGTCTTCTCGGCGAGATGCCCCGGCAAGATGCTGGTGGCAAAGGCAAGGTAGTAGTTCGCCAGAGCGTAGGGGGGGAAGTAATGCTTGATGGCGAACTCTTCAAAGACATTCCCGCCCGCCAGGCGATCAGCCAGGATACTCCCGTAGTAGACGTGCACCGGGCCGTCACCGCTTGGAAACACCGGCAGAGTGAACACGAATCCGGCATACAGCGCCAGCAGAAGCCAGAAGACAACGGAGAGCGGCGAGGGGGTGAAACGCTTCAAGATAAAGATTGTACAACGGAGCCGGAGTCAGTCCGCGAGCGGCTCAGCGAGAGCTTCCGGTCTGACAAAGAATACGTATTCCCGCGTGCTCCAAGGCATCCATTGCAGTCCGTAACGCTCTGCCGCGCGCTCAAGAACAGACCGTTCGGGTTCATGATCAGAGCAGTGGGCGCCGATCAGAACATCAAGATTCGCGGGCAGCTCCACCCTCTCCGGGTCCTCCAGGCCCATCTCGAAATGTTCGGTCATGTGGAGGAGTTCTTTGTTGTAATACGGCCGCTGTTCAGCCGTCTTGAGCATCCAGAAGGAAAGCCAGAACCAAGGGGTGTTATGAAGGGTGGATTGCGAGCGCCGGAAGTAAGTGGCCGCGGCCCAGGCGCAGGGTGAGTAGCGGGCGCCGCGGACCTCCCAACGGCCCCATCCGCCCTCCATGAGAATCGCTCCTTGGCTGCCGGGTCTAATTGGCGGCGCTTCGATGAGGACACGATTCATTTCCGCGAGGCGGCGGTGAAAGCTGGCGTCATCCGCGAAGGCAATCAGCGACAGGATGGCAAGTGGCGCCGCCAGTTTCCAACTGTGCTTTTTCGGGAGCGGGAATGCGCTCCCCAGCGCCAGGACAAATGTGATGGAGAAGAGGGCGAAGCGCTCTCCAAAGAAGGCGCTGCCGTTCATGCTCGTTGGCGCGATGGCAAATACGAGGAAGAATAGGACGCCAAACATCAAAACGATGCCGATGGCTTCGCGCGAGCCAGCCGATCGGGAACTGAACAGCCCCAAAGCGCCCATTAGCACTGCGGTAAGAGCGGCAAGCATTCTCGCCCACCACCCGAAATCCACGTCATGAGGCATCAAGGTGGACATCCCCCAGAGTTGGCTTGCGGCGTTAACGAGCAGTCCGAAGTGGGCATCTATCGGTTCACCAGAACCGGGATTCATGAAGGTTGTGACCAGGTAAGCGGGGATTAAACCGCAGGTCACGTGGGCGATCTGGAGCCGGTGCTCGTATAGCGATACGAGCAGCCTGTTGACGACGTTTCCTTCACAGTTAACGGGATCGGTGAGGATCCGGAAGCCGGTGTGCAGCCCAACGAACAGCAGGGCCGCGGCGAGGGCCATCGGATGAGCGAGATAGAGCCCCGTGAGAAGCAACCCGTAGACGATGGAGTTTCGTCCTCCGAGCCGGCCCTCGTTTCGAATCCAGAACGCGGCCATTATGAGGACGAGGCCGGACCCAAGGCAGAAATTGTAAAAGCCATGGAATAGATACCTGTGATAGGCGAACGGAAAGACCAGCAAGGCGGCCCAGGTTTCTCCACGCGCAAGCGCTTTTGCGAGCGCGCGAAAGCCGGCACAGAACACAATCACACACAGGGCGAACAACAGCTTTTCCGGGACAGTGCCGGGGAACACCATACTGGCAAACGCGAGGAAGTAGTTGGCCAGCGCGTATGGAGGCAAGTACTGGCGAATAGCAAAGTCGTCGTACACCCCGCTGCGAATTAACCTATCGGCTAGAATCTCTCCGTAATATGCGTGAACGGGGCCGTCGCTGGAGGGGATCACCGGCAGAGTGAAGACGTGCCCGGCATAGAGGGCGAGAAGACCCCAGAAGACCATCGGCACAAGGGCGGCTGAACGCACCTGCATCAACTCTCGATTGTAGCGTTTACCGCGCCGGCGCCGGCTTTCAGGAAAAGGGCCGCGGCGTGTTTTGGGAGCCACGCCACGGCGATGGGACCAGCATTGCGACAGGAGCGACCGCCATGAGAAGTGCCGCGGGTGGTCCCGGCCGGGAAAAGCGCTTTCTCATCCGGCCGGGATGTTGGGCCGACGGGCTCTATGCTTCAGCCTGCTTGACTGAGCCAGGCGCCATGCCGGGGGAGACGGGACCGCGAGGGGTGATCACGCCGCCGCTGCCCACGGAGGGAGCGAAGTCCGGGTAGGCGACGCCGCCGTGCTCGGAAAGATCGAGCCCTTCGAGTTCCTCTTCGGGAGAGACACGAAGACCGACCGTTGCCGAGATGAGTTTAAACATGACAAAGGAGGCGGGAAAGACCCACAGGAAGGCTACCACTACGCCAATGAGCTGAATGACAAGCTGCGAGAACATGTTGTACTCGGCGCCGCCGAGAAACAGCTCCTCGTGGAAAAGGGCGGCGGCTACGGTTCCCCAGGCTCCACAAACGCCGTGCACCGAGATAGCGCCGACGGGATCGTCGATCTTGATTCTGTCGAAGAACAGCACCGAGAAGACGACGACCGGACCGGCGATTGCGCCGATCAGTACGGCGCCGAGCGGGGTAACGGTGTAGCACGGGGCGGTGATTGCCACCAAGCCGGCGAGGCACCCGTTCAGGCTCATCGAGATATCCGGTTTGCCGAATTTCAGCCACGAAGTGGCCATCGCGCCGATCGCTCCGAGGCAGGCGGCGAGGAACGTGTTGACGGCGATACGGGAGATGGTGCCATCCGCCGTGGTAGTAGAACCGGGATTGAACCCAAACCAGCCCACGAAGAGAATGAAAACGCCCAAGGCGGCGAGTGTCAGACTATGGCCAGGAATGGCGCGGGATTTTCCGTCCTTGGTGAATTTGCCCATGCGGGGGCCAAGCACAATCGCGCCCGCCAGTGCGGCCCAGCCGCCAACCGAGTGGACTACAGTGGAGCCTGCGAAGTCAATGAAGCCAAGGTTAGCAATCCATGATCCCGGGTTATCGCCGATGAGCAGGTTACCCCACGCCCAGTGGCCGAACACCGGGTAGATGAACATGGTGATCAGGAAGCTGTAGCAGAGGTAGCCAACGAACTTCGTACGCTCGGCCATGGCTCCGGACACAATGGTCGCGGCGGTTGCCGCGAAAACGACCTGGAACATCCAGAAGGTATATCCCCACTGGCCGTCCGAGGTGGTGTTGTCCAAATCGGCGAGGAAGAAATGGGAGCCGCCGAAGACCCAGTTGCTAGCGCCGAACATGAGGCCGAAACCGACGGCCCAGAAAGCGAGCCCGCCGAGCGAGGCGTCCATCAAGTTCTTCATCATGATATTGCCGGCGCTTTTGGCTCGGGTGAAGCCCGCCTCAACCATGGCGAAACCCGCCTGCATGAAGAACACAAGAACGGCGGCAACAATGGTCCAAAGGATATTCGCATTTCCTTGCAGGGCGTCAATTGCCGCCTGCAGCTCCTCCGCCGTGGGCGCCGAACCCTCCTGGGCCAGCACCGGAGTTGTCATCAACAGCGCAGCCGGGATAATCCGGTCCGGCCGCATGGAAGTCAGAATTCTCATAGCACACTCCTGGTCAATGCCGGAAGAGACGACACCTCCGGCTTCTCTCAATCATTCCGTTGATTCTCTGGCGGCGTGGGCAGAGGGTGGAAGGTTGTGTATGGTGTCAGTTTAGCCCAGAGGCAGGATGAAGGGAATTCGATAGTTTCTATTCACCTTATAAAGAAACTTTGTGGGGGGCGACAGGAGGGGCTACCGGCCTTCGAGCTGCGCCGGTGAATAACGGGGGTTACACGTTTCCCAAGGGGCGAAAGAGATTACGCCGTCGCCACGATCCACGTATAAGGGCACACGATCATTCTCGAAAAACTCCCAAACCTGGATGATGCCGCTTTCGCAGGAGCGGGTTCTTTCGACGTCAACCTTCGCTACGTCGCCGTACTGGGAATGCGGTCCCCAGTCCTCGAGGAACTTCTCGAAAGGATATTGCGGGCAAGGCTCTTCGGTGGTGCATCCCCAGAGCGTGTACGCCTCGCGATACTTCTCCTCGCTCAGGAGCGTCCGGAACTCATTCAGAATGCGCTCCTCCCGCCAGTCGCGAAACTGAAAATAAAGAATACCGGCGAGTGAAAGAACCAGAGCGGCCACGAGCACGATCTTCTTTATGACCTTCTCGCGCCGCGCATCGGATTGACCGTATCCGTCCAGATATCCGGACATCGAACCACCTCCTGCTATTGTGCCGGGTGGGTCTTGTTGTACTCCTCGATTGCTTCCTGAGTGAAATCGAGCGCCGCCTTGAAGTAGAGAGTGTTGGAGACGTCGATCACCACGTCGAAGCCCTTGGCCTCGGAGATCTTCTGAATCACCTGCTGCATTTGCTGTCCCACCCTCTGGAGGACGTCGTTCCGGCGGTTGTTGACATCGGTCTGAAGATCTTCTGTCATCCGCTGTAGATCGCGCTGCTTCCGTTGGCCCTGGATCTGGAGATCACTTTGGGCCTGAGGCGTCAACTTGCCGGCCATCGTTTGCAGTTGTTCCTCAATGCTCTGCAGTTCCGCCTGGAGCTTCTGGATCTCGTCCTGCCGCGGCTTGAACTCGGCCTCCATCGCAGCCTGCGCCTTCTGGATCTCGGCTGTCTCAAGGATAGCGCGCTGCGTGTCGACGATGCCAATGCTCTGCGCCGCTGCTACCGCCGTAAGGGTCAGAGAGCAAATAGCAATGATGAGCAGGCGGAAACGATTGATATTGAACATGAAAACTAGACTCCTCTATACTCCTATCCTCAATTTATCACAAGGACTTGCCATACCCCGAAGACCACACCTGGTAGCTGGAGCTGTTGGCGCCGCACTCTCCGAGCCCCATCAGTCAAGGATCACCGCTCCGGTTCCGGCAAGTTGATAGATCGTCATCGGCCCGGTAACATCGCTGGGGTTAAACGGTTTCCCGTTCTCTTCGGCCTCGTGCCGGGACCATGCAACGGCTTGTTCCTTCGTCAGCTCAATCTTCTGCAGCTTGCCTTCGGCCAAAGCGGTTTTACCGATCGCCTTCTTCGGAAACACAATTACACCATCCCTCACTTTGATCCTGATCGCCTTACCGGAAGACGGATCCACGAGATTCATCCAACAGCCTGCCCTTTCGCAGACTTCATTCACCTTACCCTTCACCTGCAGGGTTTTTCCCACATAGGCTTCGGGATTGTCCGCGACGGCGGGGATCGGCGTCGTTTCGTCAAGTGTCAGCGATTGCCCGAGACTGGTGTTCGCACTCAAGCTAAAGCCGAGCGCACAAATCGCAAGGATCGCGGTCGAAACGCCAACAAGGATTCTCATAGCGGTTTGCCGGTCAGCCCCCAAGATGGATTCCGGATCCGGAGGCACGGCCGTCCCCCTGAGATTATCGCACAGTGACGGCCGGCATTCTCATATGCTTATGCAGCGCTACCGCGGAGTCAGGTCCTTATGCGGGCGGAAGCGAAAAGTCCAGACGCGTAACAAAAAGCGCCCGCGAGAACCCGGCGACATCGCACCGTTCTCTCGCGGGCACAGGATTGTGATGCTACTCAACGCTCCGGCTGACGCCGGCAATTTGGACTACCGCCCAATTACGAGCGCGAGTTGTTGCAACTCGGTCTCGCCCGCTCTTGACAGTTCCCTCTGCAAGTCGGAAACCGGGAGCTGACGGCTCGTGTTCGAGGCCTCGTTCCAAACCTTGGCCAGGAAGTAAGTGTTCCCCACGCGATTGAACACCAACTCGCTTTTTCCAGTGGTGGAGCACGCGGCGGGCGTCGTGGAAATGATCACTTGGTTACCTGGCGCCCCGCTATCGAGCGTCAGGATACTTCCCGCGGCGGCGGTGGAATCGATTACGTATCTGCCGGCAGGCATGGCGTCATTTCCCACGTGGAAATCAAATGGGACCTCGACCACCAGGTTATGCGACCAAGATCCCAGAGCTGTTCCAACCACCAACAGTGCAAGCAGACTCAGCGCAAAACCCTTCTTCATCAGATGCTCCTCGTTCGTCAATACCTGGGATTTCCGGACGTTCTCGTGCGGCGGCATAGTCCGCCGCCATTCGCCGTCCGGCCGGACTATCCGTTACCCAGTTGATCAACCATCCACATTTTCTATTACGAGGAACTGCTGGAAAAGGTCACGAAAACTGCGAGGAAACGCGAAAATGTGTGTTGCAGACGGAGGCGGCTACCCGTTTCCGGACACGGTGTTCAGAAGCTTGCGAACGAACGCGAGGCTTGGACCGACCAGTTCCCAGCTCTCGGCACAGAAGCAGAGATCGACGCACCACCATTCGACCGCATCGATTTCGAGCAACTTCGGCGCGAGCGCTTCGAAATCGATCTTACCATCGCCAAACGGAGTATGGGCGCTCGTTTCCCGGCCGTAGAGAGTACCATCCGAATCGATGATGTGGACATGGAGGACGCGGTGTTTGAGCTTCTCCAGAAGTTCCACAACGCCGCCCTCAAGCGTCTCTTTTCCTCGCTGTCTCGCACCTACCACCGAGCACATATACGCATGGGCGGTGTCGAAGAGGACGCCAAAGTTCGGTTGGTCGACCAGTTCCAGAATGCGGAGGATGCTGGTGGGGCTGTTGAAGGAATAGCCGGGTTCGAATTCCCACGCCAATTTTATCCCCGCTTCGGCAGCGATCTCAGACGCGTTGTTCCAGACTCCGGCAATTCGGCGGATCGCGTCTTCGTGTTCGGCGAGGGTAATGGATCCGGGCGCGGAAACTGTATCGAGGCGCATCAGAGGGCTGCCGAGGTCCGCGCAAAGCTGCAGGTGACGGCGAAACTGTTCGAGGTAGCGGGTACGATTCCCCTCGGCCGCCGGATCGACGGTGATGTCTGGACTGTAACCCGAGATTCCCAAGCCGAGATCCGACAACAGGTCAACCACAGTTTGGCGCGAGGTCTGGGTGGAGTAATCCTCGGGCGTGACATGCGGCGCGAAACCGCAGATCTCCACTCCGTCGTATCCGGCGTCCGCGAGTTTCCGCACAACGCGGTCGAACGGGACGGGATCGTCCGCATGGGGTCCGAACGAAAATGCCCAGGTGCCCAAGGAGATGTTCATCGGTTTTGTATCTATCATCAGTGTACAGCGCCGTCACTGCAGGCCTGTCGACGCACGTGTATCTTTGACCGGCCACGGCAGCGGAAACGTACGCTCATCAACTTTGAGTCTGACGAATCGACTCACAACCTTCAAGTGCGATCTGTCCAGTAGCGCTCCGGAAGATCGAGGTTGGTTCACCAGCGCGAGCCGGAGTCCACACGCCGGCGGGGAAGGGCATGGCTTAGGGGAATTGCACATTTCGCTCTGGCCGGACGTTCAAACCGTACAAGTGCGGCAGGACGCCCGCCACCGGGCCGACAGATCTCAAGGCAAGAATGTACAATTCTAGCGATGAGCATACCATTTCGTATCGACGGAAGAACCGCACTGATCACCGGCGGCGCCAGTGGAATCGGAGAGGCAACGTCGCGCGTACTGACGGCGGCGGGCGCCGCGGTCATCATAATGGACATTGACCAAGGCCGGGCAGAGGCGCTGGCAGCGGAGTTGCCGGGAGCGTCCGCCATTGCCTGTGATATTACCGACGAAGGCCAAGTGAAGAGCGCCCTCGCCAAGATTGAGAAGCTGGACATCCTGATTAACAATGCCGGTATCGGAATGGTCGGTGGAATCGAGGAGACGGGGCTAGCCGACTTCCAGAACCTCATGAAGGTGAATGTCGAAGGGGCCTTCCTGGTAACCAAGTACTCCATGCCGCAACTTCTGGCCGCGAAAGCCAGGGTTGTCTTCATCGCCTCGGTGGCGGGACTGGTCGGCATCAAGAAGCGCTTTGCCTACTGCACCTCCAAGGGCGCAGTGGTGATGATGGCCCGGCAGCTTGCTATCGAGTACCCTAAGGAGCTGCGCGTCAACTGCATTTGCCCCGGTACCGTATACACTCCCTTCGTCGAGGCATACCTGGAGAAGTACCACAAGCATGAGAAAGAGGAGGTGCGGAAGCAACTTGACGCGAGGCAGCCGATCGGCCGCGTTGGACAGCCGATTGAAATCGCGCACATGGCGCTTTATCTGGTTTCCGACGAGGCGGAGTTCGTTACCGGTTCAGTGCAAACGATCGACGGCGGCTGGACTGCAGCTTGACGAACCGGCGTCCGATAACACAGAATGGCTAGTTTAAGTCGGCATCTGCCGCTACTGGCTGGTTTCCACATTCGTGTCTCATGATGTTTACATTTGTTCTGGTAGTTGTCCTAAGCTTGTTCGCCGCCACACCCGCGGATGCGCGGAGTCCTTGGCGGACGCCCAACTACGCGGAATCGGCGCGCGGCGATCGTGTCGAAGGCGAGGACCCTTTGGTCCGGAAGGCGGCTATTGACGCGTTAGGGCGTTTCAACGGCAGCGTGGTGGTTGTAGACACGAACACCGGCCGCATTCTGTCCATCGTTAACCAGGGGCTAGCCTTCAAGAGCGGCTTCATCCCGTGCTCGACGGTAAAAATTCCGGTCGCCCTGGCCGCCCTGAGTGAAGGGGTGATCGACCGGACGACGAAGCTCCGCATCTACGGCCGCACCCGGGTGGATATGACCGAAGCGCTGGCTCGCTCGAACAACCACTACTTCGAGCATCTGGGCCGGAAGCTGGGGTTCGAGAAGCTCCAATATTATGCGAGACTTTTTGGTCTGGGCGAGAAAGCCGGATTAAACATTCCGGAAGAGGAGCCAGGGCAGTTTCCCGCGGCGCCGCCCAAGAGCGGCGTCGGCCGGATGTGTAGCTTCGGCGACGGGATAACCCTGACGCCGCTGCAACTTGCGAGCCTACTTTCTTCCATCGCCAATGGCGGAACTCTCTACTACTTGCAGTATCCCCGCAGCCAGGCGGAGGTGGCAAACTTCGTGCCGCGTGTGAAGCGCCGGCTCGACATCCAGCAGTGGATCCCCGAAGTCAAGCCGGGCCTGATGGGAGCGGTGGCATTCGGAACAGCGCGCCGTATCGGTTTCGACCCGAACGAGCCGATTCTAGGAAAGACCGGTACTTGCACTGACTATGAGGCCGGCGCGCACCTTGGCTGGTTCGGTGCATTCAACGACACTCAATCAAACCGTCTGGCCGTGGTCGTCATGCTGACCGGAGCGGCGGCCGTGAACGGACCTGTCGCTTCCGGTGTGGCTGGACAAGTATTCGAAAACCTCTCCGATGCCGGATACTTGCAAGAAGATCTCCGCTTTTCTCCAGTCGCACTGATGCAAACTGGAAGCTGCTGCGCGGCACGGTGAGCTGACCACAGAAGATATTCACGGTGGAGAGCACCCATCCGGTAGTCACGTTCTCCGCGGGTTCTCGCCCCAGCGAACCCTACCAGTGACTTGCATGGTCACGAAGAGGGTGAGCACCGCGCCCACGGTGATCGTCAAACCGGTGAAGCCCTGAAAGAAGAACGCGTAAGAGAACAACACCAAGTAGAGAAGTTGCGCTCCGCCCGCTTCCAGCGCCGCAAAGCGAAGGCCCGCCACTAGCCGGAGATAGCTGACAACGAGGAAGAGTGACACCGCTGAACTGATTGCGAACGCAGCGTGGATCGAGATGTGGTCCGCCAAGTACGCAAGCAGCAGGTGAAAGGCGAAGAAGGCGGCCGCGAGAAAAAAATAGTTCATGGGGTGCAGATCGACCTTCTTGATCGCTGTCACCAGAAACAACACAAAAAAGAAGAACAGCAAAGAGACTGGCGCAAAGAAGCTGATGCGTCCGGCAAGAGGCCCTGGTTGCAGACGTTCCGGCATCTCCACCTCGATGCGGTAACCCGAAAGGAGACTGTCGTAGTCCCACTCTAATCTCCACCCGCTGCCGTTTTGGGATTTTTTCGTGGGTGAGAGCGAATTATCCGCAAAGTCCACCTTCTCGAAATCGGTATTGACAGTGAGTTGGAAGTCCCGCACGTTCGTCACCGATTGGCCGAATGCGTAGCTCCAGGAGTCCACTCCCTGGGAGCGATATGAGACGAAGAGGACGCCTTTTTCTCCCGGGTTGATGCGGCCTTCAGCCTGAACCTCCTTGCCGTGGTGCTGCAACGAAAGCGCCTCGCCGTTCAGGCGCATCGACAACGCGTCATACACAGCGTTTTCCGCGGGCAGGCAGAGCGCGATGCGAACCGGTTGGCTAGTCTCCCGGGTATTGAGGAAGGTGTATTGGCCTCGAAAGTCCAGGCGGTACGTGCTATACCAGAGCAGGCCTTTCTGGCGGTGGTCGAGGTCGAGATCGACGACGATGTTACTTGCCTCAAGCGGCAGATGCCGCCGGACCGTCTTGTCCCGATACTCGACAACCTCTTTGCCATCCACGTTCTTGGCCGACCGGACCTGAACTACCTCGGTTTGGTATGCCATTGGTGGCTGCTGTTCCTGCGGCGCACCCCAGGTGGAGACGACACTTCGTCTCAGGGCCGCGTCGGAAGAATAGGTTCGTGCGAAAACCGTGTAGCCAAGAATCACCCACGCGCAGCAGGTGGCAACGTAGATGAGAACAACCGCGGCGATACGACTTGCTTTTAACATCCGCCAGGATTCCTTTCTGCAAACGAAATCGTGTAACCCGATAAAACTATCCTACGACAAGAACTTTGCAAAGTAAAGTACACTCGCAAAAGAAAGTTCGGGTCAGGATGATTCCGGCCAGAGAGCGCGGGGTTCCTACTCTGACAGTAACGGCACGTCGACCCAGCGGCGCTGCCGCCAGCTCTCCATCCCGAGTTCGGCGAGTTGTACCCCTTTGGCGCCTTCGAGCAGGTTCCAGCGGAAGGGCTCGTCAAGAATCACGTGCCGCAAGAACAGCTCCCACTCCGCCTTGAAGGCGTTGTCAAAGTCCTGCTGGTTGGGAAGTTTCTGCCAATCGTCGGTGTATTTGATTGGGCTTTCGATGTCTGGATTCCACACGGGCCGCGGCGTTGCGCCGTATGGTTGGACCCAGCAGTTGCGCAGGCCGGCCACTGCCGTTCCGCGAGTTCCGTCGACCTGAAGGGTGAGCAGATCGTCGCGGCGAACACGAACGCACCACGAGGAGTTCATGTGAGCCACGATGCCGCCGCCGAGGTCGAAGGTTGCATACGCCGCGTCGTCGGCTGTGCTGTCATACCACCGGCCTTGTTCGTCGCGGCGTTTCTTGATGTGGGTGGCGCCGAGGCAGGTGAGAGCCCGCACTTCGCCGAACAGGTTGTCGAGCACGTAGCGCCAGTGGCAGAGCATGTCAAAGATGATCCCGCCTCCGTCTTCTTTCCGATAGTTCCATGACGGGCGCTGGGGCTCGGTGGGGTCGCCGGCGAAAACCCAGTAGCCGAACTCGCCACGGACGGTGATGATCTCGCCGAAGAAGCCCGTCTCACGGAGCATCTTCAATTTCAGCAGGCCGGGCAGCCACAGCTTATCCTGGACCACACCGTGCTTGACACCGGCTTTTTTTGCCCGCTCGTACAGGTCGAGCGCGGCCTCGAGGGAATGGGCGCTGGGTTTCTCAATGTAGATGTGTTTTCCAGCGTCGATCGCCAGCTTGACGGCTTCAAAGCGGCGGAGGGTTGTCTGGGCGTCGAAATAGACGCTATAGTTCGAGTCGCCGAGCGTCTCCTCGAGGTTGGTGGTGAATTTCGTCACACCGGACATCGCGGCTAACTTCTCGAGCTTAACCGGATTGCGTCCCACCAAGATTGGATCCGGCATAATCACTTCGGTTGGGCTCACCTTCACGCCGCCCTGCTTCATAATGGCGATGATCGAGCGCATTAGGTGCTGATTCGTGCCCATTCGCCCGGTCACCCCGTTCATGATGACGCCCACTCTGTGAGTTGTAAGACTCATTTGCTTTCTCCGTGTGATACCAATGGCAGACGAATCCGCTTGGGCCACTCTACTCTTCGGGCTTCTCCGTACACTGCGGCCAAGCCCCATCCGGAAGAGGCGGAGCGTCGACGCCAGCCTTTGGTAGCGTACCTGTGAGCTCCTGTTTCCAGTGGGCCACATCACCGGCAGGACCATAACAGTAGAGCATGCGCAGGGGCGAGCTGCCGGTATTCGTGAGTTGGTGAAATACTCCTGGCGGAATGAAGACGGCCTGTCCCGCCGTCACGACTTGCCGTTCTTCGCCGAGACACATCTCGCCTGTGCCATCGACGATGAAGTAGATTTCTTCCTGTTCCTGGTTGTGCCAAGGGACCTGTCCTCCGTTCGGCTCCAGGGTGACGTTTCCGATGCAGAAGTTCTCGCACTGAATAGGCGAAAGCCCCCCGACGAGATTCTGCGTCCGCCGGCGCGCAGGATACCGCCGGCCTTCGATTTCGTTCAAGTCAGCAATAATCATCCCGACAACTCCAGAATCTCAATGTCTCATGCGAGCGGTTTGCGGCGCAAAGGCCGAGGCTCTCTTCGTGGTAGGATTTCGAACCAGGAGGCTGCCATGAAGTCCATCCTGCGAAGAACTTTTGTCGGCGCCGGCGCCGCGGTGGCGATGCGCGCCGCACCGGGCCGCAGGACAACGGACACTCCCGCATTGCTCGGAGGTGAGCCCGTCAGGAAGAAGGGATTCCCGCAGTGGCCGCAAGCAACGAAGTCTGACGAGAAGAACTGGCTCGATGTCCTGCGCGCCTGTAAGTGGTGGCGCGCTCAGGGGCACTATGTGCGGGACTTTGAGCAAGCCTGGGCGCGGCGCATGGGCGCCAAACATTGCATTGCGACGTGCAATGGGACGAGCGCCTTAATCGCGGCAATGAGCGCTCTGGAGGTAGGGCCGAAAGACGAAGTGATTGTCACGCCTTTCACCTTCATCGCCACGGTCAACGCGATTCTAGCCCTCTATGCTATGCCCGTGTTCGTGGACACCGATCCGGAGACCCACCTGATCGATCCAGCGAAGATCGAAGCGGCCATTACTCCCCGAACGCGATGTATCCTACCGGTTCACATTGCCGGGAATGTGGCGAATATGGACAAGATCTTGGAGATCTCGAAGCGTCGCGGCGTGCCGGTGGTGGAGGATGCCTGTCAGGCGCATCTGGCCGAATGGCGCAGCAAGCCTGTGTCGACGCTCGGCGAGCTTGGCTGTTTCAGTTTTCAGAAGTTCAAGAATTTTCCCGGGGGCGAGGCCGGCGGCGTGGTCACCAACGACGACAGCCTCTACCGCCACGCCTACGGCTATCACTCTCATTACCGTAACCCTCCCAACGAGGGATCGATCGACGCGGAGGCCCGCAACGGGATCAATCTTCGCATGGCGGAATTCCAGGCCGCGCTCCTGCTGGCGCAGATGTCCCGAATGCAGGAGTTGGCGGAGCGGCGGGAATCAAACGCGCATTACCTCGCGGAACTGTTAGGTGAGGTTCCCGGTCTAACCCCGGCGTCCAGCTACGATGGTTGCACACGGAACGCCTACCATATGTTCATGTTGCGCTATGCCCCGGACTCCTTTAAAGGGCTGTCGCGCGCCAACTTTGTTGAGGCAGTGCGGGCGGAGGGCATTCCGGTCAGCCCCGACGTGCAGCACCTCAATCGCGATCCGTTTTTGAGAAATACGCTGCGCAGCCGCCCGTTCCGCGCAATCTACTCGGATAAGGAGGTGACGGAGTTCGAGGAGCGGAACCAATGCCCGGCAAACGACAGGCTGTGCGAGGTAGCTCTGCACTTCTCGCAGCCGGTTCTACTCGGAACCAAGTCAGACATCGAAGATATCGGGATAGCGATGCGAAAGGTGCAGGGGCAGGCCGGCGCATTGAGGGCGGGCTGAGTTGAGCTGCGGGTACGCCAGGTGCGCCCGGCGCTACTGAAGGCTTGAGCGACTTCCCTTATCCGAGCACCCGTTTGGACATTTCACGGCGCAGGGCGTCGATTCCTTCACCGGTGACGGCGGAGATTCTGAAGAATGGCAGGTTCCGGCTGGCGGCGAGCCTGGCGAGGGCGGCCGCGCGCTCCGGGTCCTGCGCGACGTCGATCTTCGATGCCGCCAACAGCATCGGTTTGCGGACAATCTCCGGCCGGAAGCTCTCGAGTTCGTTTAAAATGACATGAAAGTCTTCGACCGGATCGCGCCCGCTCGACTCGGAGACATCTATCAGGTGCACGAGCAGCTTAGTCCGCTCGATATGCTTCAGAAATCGAATGCCGAGGCCGTGGCCTTCGTGCGCTCCCTCGATAATGCCGGGAATATCGGCCACCACGAAGCTCCGGTCGTCATCGGCGCTTACCACCCCGAGGTGCGGCTCCAGGGTGGTGAAGGGGTAGTCAGCTACTTTCGGCCGGGCGGCCGAGATACGGGAGATTAGAGTGGACTTGCCGGCGTTGGGGAATCCTACCAAGCCGACATCGGCCAGTAGCTTCAACTCAAGGCGAAGCAGCTTCTCTTCGCCCGGCTCTCCGGGCTCATGCTCGGTGGGCGTCTGGTGAGTAGAAGTGGCGAAACGTGCGTTGCCTCGACCGCCGCGTCCGCCCCTGGCGGCGACAAAGCGCTGCCCGGGTCTTTTGAGATCGTACAGGTAGTCACCCGTTCCGGCATCATGGACAACCGTGCCGACGGGTACCGGCACTTCCTTGTCGTGGCCACTGCGACCGGTTCTGTTCGAGCCTTCTCCGTGCCGTCCGCGCTCGGCTCTTTGCTCCGGGTTGAAGCGGAGATGGAGTAGCGTATTGTAGCTCTCGGTAGCCACGAGAATCACATCACCTCCGTGTCCACCGTCACCACCGCTGGGGCCGCCTTTGGGAATGAACTTCTCTCTGCGGAAGGCGAGACAGCCGTTCCCGCCGTTGCCGGCGATCACCCGAACTTTAACTTCATCAATGAGCATGACGAATGGAGCATAGAAAAAGGCCGCCCGCTGAAACAGGCGGCCTCATGAGCTTAGAGCGCTGCGTGGCGAGCCCGGTTAGGCTTGCTCGTCGACCAGGATATTGACGAACTTTCCAAGCCGTCCGCGATTGCGAAACTCCACCGTGCCGTTCACTTTTGCAAACAACGTGTCGTCTTTGCCGCGTCCCACATTTTCGCCGGGCTTGTACTTCGTGCCGCGCTGGCGAACGATGATGGATCCGCCGCTGACGAGCTGTCCGCCGAAGGCTTTGACGCCAAGCCGCTGCGCGTTCGAGTCGCGCCCGTTCTTCGAACTGCCGAGTCCTTTCTTATGTGCCATATCTGACTCCTACTGAACGATCTCGTTCACCGTGAGACGGGTGAAGTTTTGCCGGTGTCCAATGGTCCGCTTGTACTGTTTTTTGCGTTTGAACTTGAAAACGATCACTTTCTTGCCGCGTCCGTGCGAAGCAATGGTGGCCGTCACCTTGGAGCTGGCGACCTCTTCACCGGTCAGGACTTTGCCATTGTCATCGGCAATGGCGATCACCTTTTCGAGTTCGATGTTGTCGCCGACTTCGCCAGGCAAGGTCTCGACGTGAATGGTATCGCCCGGCGTCACTCGATACTGCTTTCCGCCGGTTTCCACAACTGCGTACATAGCGATCCTCTTATTTTCCTGCTGTTTGTGGGAGGTTTACATCCTCGAAGCACACCTGGAAACCACGCAGTTTCCAGCCACGAAAATTTAGTATAGCACAGCCGCCCACGGGCGGAGCTCGATGTTTGAGTAAGGCTTGTGAAATGAGAGGCATGCCCGAACAGGGACGTCGCCAAAGCTACATGAAGTAGTCTTTCACCTTGTCAAATATTCCCTTTTCCTGCGGCTCGTTCTCGGCGGGCAGAGTGGCTCGTAATTCCTCAAACAGCCGCCGTTGCTCTTTGCTAAGCTTCTTGGGGACTCGCACATCGAATTCCACGTAGAGGTCTCCGCGGCCCTTCCGGTCCAGATGAGGAACTCCAAGCCCGCGCAGCTTGACGCGGTCACCGGTCTGGGCGCCTTCCGGGACCTTCACGGTTTGGAGACCGTCGAAGGTAAGCACGTGAATCTCATCGCCCAACGCGGCTTGGGCAACATTAATACTGAAGACGCACAAGAGATCGCTCTCGTCGCGACGAAAGACCCGGTGCTCCTTCACGCGGAGGAAAACGTATAGATCGCCCGGCGGTCCGCCGTTGACGCCGGGACGCCCTTTCCCGGCGACCCGGACGCGTGTTCCGCTGCCAACGCCGGCCGGAATGCTTATCTGGAGCTTGTCTTCGACCTCGATTTGTCCCTTCCCGTCGCAGCTCTCGCAAGGCCGGCGGATAATCTTGCCGGTACCCCCACATTGGTTGCAGGTGCGGCGGATCGAAAGGAATCCCTGTTGATAGATGACCTCGCCGCGCCCTCGGCAGATAGGGCAAGAAACCAGGCCATCGCGCGCGGCTGCTCCCGTGCCCCCGCAATCTCCGCAGTTTTCCAACCGCGGAAGCTGGAGTTGGACATCTTTTCCACGGATCGCATCCTCCAGCTCGATTTCGAGGTCGTACCGGGTATCGTCGCCTTGCATGGGACGGTTGCGCCGCCGGGAGCGACCGCCGAAGATGTCGCCAAATCCGAAAAAGTCCCCAAAGATGTCCGAGAAATCCGAGAACGTGCTTGGGTCGAAGCCGCCAGATGCGGCGCCCTGGACGCCCTGGTGACCGTAGCGGTCATAGCGCTGCCGTTTGTCCGGATCACTAAGGACGCTGTAGGCTTCGGCCGCCTCTTTAAAGCGCTCTTCCGCCTCTTTGTCGCCGGGATTGCGGTCCGGGTGGTATTTCAGAGCGAGCTTCCGATAGGCAGTCTTCAGGGAAGCTCCATCGACACTTCGGTCGACCCCAAGTATTTCGTAATAGTCTCTGGTTGTCACTTAAAGATGCTGGCCCTATTCTTCTATCGGCGCTTCGGCGGCGACCTTCACCATCGCTTCGCGCAACAATCGTCCCCGGAAGGTGTAGCCTTTCTGCCACTCCTCCACGATCGTATTCTCCTCGGCATCCGCTGTCGGCACACGCTCCACTGCGTGATGGAAATTCGGGTCGAAAGGCTTGCCCAGTGATTCAACGGGTTCGAGCCCGATTCGCTTGAGCGTCTCAATGAGACGCACGTAGATCATTCGGACGCCCTTGACGTATTCGTTCTCCTCCCCGATCTCTTCGGGTACCAGACCGAGGGCGCGTTGGAAGTCGTCAAGTATCGGCAGTAGTTCGCGGACAGTTTCGCCGCTCGCATAGTCGGCAAGATCCGCCTTTTCTTTTTCGGATCGCTTCCGCAGATTCTCATAGTCGGCCCGCTGGCGGAGAGTATGATTCCGAAGCTCTTCGTTTTCAGCGGCCAACCGGTCTCGCTCGACAGCCAGCGCTTCCAAACGCGCCGCCAAATCATCGACAATGGCGGCGTCCTTCGGTTCGTCGGTGCCGGATTCGTCAAGCTCCGGCTCCACGGGGCCGCTGGTGGGTTTTCCGTTTTCGTTGTCGTGACTCACAGTTTCGATAACCTTTCTGGGCAGTTGCACGGGAGAGGCACGAATGATGCCAGCGCCCTAGACCGGCAGGGTCCGAATGGCCTGTCCGACGTGAAGCACGGCGGACATCACCCGCTGGTAGTTCATTCTCATCGGCCCGAGGACCGCAACCTTCGCGCCGAGGCCGCTGGGCAAGATCAGAGACACGCCTATCAGCGACAGCTCCTCCATGCTCGGATGGGCATCGCCCAACCCAACCCGAACGGAGACTTTTCCTTCCGGCGCCTCAAGGAACTGATCGAGCAACTCAAGGAGTCGCTTCTTCTCCTCGAGGGTGCGGAACAACTCACGCATCTTTTCCCGGGTAAGATGAAACTCAACGCCAACAAGGTTCGAGGCGCCCTCCGTGTGTATCTCCGGACCTACTTCGACATCGAGCAATCCTTGGTCGTAGAGCTGGATCAGCCTGCCAAGAATTTTGTCGTAGGCCGCGCTTTCTTCTTCGAATCGATGCTGCAAAAACCGTCGCACGTCCGCGAGGATCCAGCCGCGGAAGTTGCCGTTTATGTAGTTCCGGATTGAGACGAGTTCGGGCTCGGAAACCGGCTCACGCAGAGTGACAACACGGTTCCGGACCAGTCTGTCCCGGGTCACGACAATCATGAGGATCCGTCCGGCAGCGAGATTCAGCAACTCCACCTGCTCAAGCGTCTGGCTCTCAGCTGGGATTGCGGCCGTGATGCTAAATCCCCGCGTCATCTCGGTCAAAATGTGGGAGGATCGCTCGATGCGTTCCGCCATTGTACCAACACCACTGAACTCGGAACGAAGCCGATCCACTTCGGCCTCGCGCAGTGCCTTGGCGGTGAGGGACCGGGCGTAAGCCTGAAACGCCTTCGCGGTCGGCACGCGTCCGGCGCTTGTGTGGGGTTGCTCCAGGTAGCCCTCATCGGCCAAGTCCGCCATTACGTTGCGGATCGAGGCAGGACTCAGGTTGTGGCGGCGCAAACGGGCAATCGACCGCGAAGCAACTGGCCGGCCTGTCTGGATAAAAGTGTGGACAATCGAGTTGAGTATCTCGGCCGAGCGTGGCGACAATGGCGAATCGTTCGACATTCCTGAAGCCCGAGTATCCCGGTAATCTATCACACTGTTGTGAAGGCGGCGTTCCGCTGGTTACAGTCCTACTCTTCCATCTTAGTCTGCCGCCAAGGGCAGGTGCCACCCGAGCGTGCATTCATGTGTCGCACGCAGCCGCGGCCAGCGGTGGGCTGGGATGCGCCTCATTCCTGCCCAATGGAGATTGCGAGCCTGCTACAATGACTTATTCGAATTCGCGAAAGGGAATATCCGTCGCGTATGTTTAAAGCAATCATGCGGATCTTCGGCTACGCTTATCACCTGATCCTCGGCCTCTTTCTGTTGGTAATCTCCGCCATGGCCGGGTTTGGGAGCAACCTGACCCTGAAGCTGGAGATGCTTCCCTGGGAAGGCTCCACGCTGACCTACGTACTGTTTGCCGGCAGCCTGATCGGGCTTGCCTCTTTGGTTCTTGCGGTACGGGGCAAGACGCGCATCCTCTTCCGTTTGTGGACGGTTGTCGTATTCGCGCTCATGGCATACGGTTACTTCTTCACGCGCTATGGCTTCGATTCTTCGGACCACTTCCGCAACACCGTCTTGCTGACGCTTGGCGCGCTGGTTGCTTGCATAGGCAGTTGGACGAGCGGAACGCAGAAGGCCTAGGATCACCCAATCCACCACATCCGGAGACATTCTGCACGCCGCCCCCACGCCCGCAGGCCGCCGGCGAACTGAGATTTTAAGACATCGAAAGACCACAAGAATGCGCGCAGGCGGCTCTGGAGAAATAGGCGTTCGTCTATCATTGGAATCTGAGTCGAGCACCCGGGCATAGGCCATTGTGGCTTCTCCCAGAGCCAAAACCCGGCGATCAGCTCCTAGTGTCGCGGCGTGGGGTCCATCTTT
>CAYXVG010000048.1:0-55505 GCA_964468205.1 uncultured Solibacteraceae bacterium
TTAGTCGAGCCGATCGATCTCGGAACCGGCCATCAGGTATGCGCCCGTGCCCCAGGTATAGGTTCCAACGGGGCGGCTTTTGTATCCGGCGGAGCCGCTGGGGCCGGTGCCGGCGGAGATTCCGGTGACCAATCCGTCCTGGACGTACCGCTGGTTGACGGCATCCCAGCCGCGCCGCGCCGGCTCGATGTAGGTTTCGGGAAGGAAGCCAAGGCGCACCAGCTTGAGCAGCCCGTAGGTGAACATCATGGTGGCGGAAGCCTCGGGGTAGCTGGAATGATCGTCGAGGACGGTGTGCCAGAGGCCGTCCTGATCCTGGGTCCGTTCGAGACCCGCGGCGAGGGACCGAGCGATATTGACGAGCGGTTGGCGGGTTTGAAGCGCCGGGCTGGAGAACTCCAGCGTGTCGGCCAGGGACATGAGAACCCAGCCGTTGCCTCGTCCCCAGAACTCCGGCGTGTGCTCGCCGGTGTCCCAGTCCCACATGTGATAGAAGAGACCGGTTTCGGCGTTTTGCAGGTGGCGGGCGAAGGCGATGATCTGGCCGGCGGCGAAGGCGAGGAGATTGGGATTTTGTTCCTGCCGGGCGAGTCCGGCGTAGAGGGGGCAGGCCATGTAGAGGGTGTCGACCCAGTACTGGTGATTGCCGGACCAGTGAGCCAGGCCGCGCTCGGTGGGGTGGCGCTCGGCCTTCTCGGCGATGAAACGGGCGATGAGCTTGGCGATGGAGAGGTGGTCATCGTCGCGGGTTTGCTGGTAGAGGTAGAGAGCGGCCGTGCCGGGGCTCCAGTGGCCGCAGTAACCGGGCCGGGTCTTCTGTGACGGCTCGCCTTTTTCGAGCAACTCGCGGATGGCTTCCTGGCTGATGAGTGAAAGCCACTTGCCGACGTAACCGGGGTACTGGTCGTCTCCGGTGCGCTCGTGGATCTTCATGAGTCCGATCATGAGGACGCCCTCGCCCCAGTTGAAGGGGTAGCTGACGGGAGGCGCGGCGATCGCTTGATCGGCCACGGCGATCCACTTGTCGCGGTGTTGCTGTTGGGGCAGCAGTGGTGCAGCGAGCACGAGAATCCCGGCAAGGATGGGGAGGAGGCGGATCATGATCTCAGTTTATCCGAGGCTTTCACGGCGAAAGCAGGGCTACCAGTTCGGCGTGGAGCATGGCGTGAGACGAGGTGATGAGGCTGCCGCCGAAAACGACGTTGGTGGGGTCGCCGGTGACCGAGGTGGCAATGCCGCCCGCCTCTTCGACGCAGGGCACGAGAGCGGCGATATCCCACGGGGACATGATGGTGTCAATGGCGGCATGGGCGCGCCCCCTGGCGACCAGGGCGTGCAATACGCAGTCGCCTCCGAAGCGGAACTTCCGGGCCTTGTTGATCACAGCGCTGAGCTGGTAAGGGGTTTGTCCGGGAGCGCATTGGATGTCGGAGCTGTGTGGGCAGCAGGAGGTGACGGTGGCGTGGCTGACCGAGGGGCAGGGGTCGACATGGACGCGGACCGGTTCGGCGGCGGCTTTCTGAAACCAGCAGCCCTCGCCGCGTGACGCGTAGACGGTTTCGCCGAGGGCGGGGAGGTGGACGACTCCCATGACGGGGCGGCGATCCTCGAGCAGGGCGATGAGGGTTCCGAAGAGGGGGAGGCCCAGGGTGAAGGAGGCGGTGCCGTCAACGGGGTCCACCACCCAGAGGCGGCCGGTGTCGCCCGCGGTTTCTCCCTCTTCCTCGCCGAGGATGCCGTCGTTTGGATGGCGTTCGGAGATCAGGCGCCGGATCACCTGTTCGGCCTCGCGGTCGGCGGCGGTGACTTCGGTTCCGTCGGTCTTCAGAGCGACTTCGCAGTTTTGGAAGCGCGGTAGGATGGCGGGCTCGGCGGCGCGAGCGGCGGCCAATGCGAACTCGAGATCGGGGTTGAGGGCCATGCTCCATTCTATAGGGCAACAGGGCACGCTCCCGCAGGCGGGGGCGGTGGCAGTACACTGGCAGGAGATTGCGGACCATTGAACTGGCAACACCCGATAGAGAGAAGATCGCCTTTGGCGCGGGGGCGAGGTTCGCGCTGATCGCCGGTCCGTGCGTGATAGAGAGTGAGGAGCACGTGCACCGGATGGCGCGCGAAATCGGGCGCATCGCCGGGGCGTTCGTTTTTAAGGCTTCGTTTGACAAGGCGAACCGGTCGAGCGTGGATTCCTATCGCGGTCCCGGGCTCAGGGAGGGATTGCGGATCCTCGCCGGGGTGAAGCAGGAGCGCCGCGTGCCGGTGATTACCGACATTCACGGACCGGAGCAGGCGGAACCGGCGGCCGAGGTCGCCGATATTCTGCAGATTCCGGCGTTTCTTTGCCGGCAAACCGATTTGCTGGTGGCGGCCGGACGGACCGGGCGGGTGGTGAACATCAAGAAGGGGCAGTTCGTGGCGCCGCACGACATCCACCTGGCGGCAGAGAAGGTTGCCTCGACGGGCAATGACAAGATACTGCTTACCGAGCGGGGTTCGTCGTTCGGGTACAACAACCTGGTGGTGGATATGCGGTCGCTGCCGATGATGCGGGGAAGCGGATATCCGGTGGTGTTTGACGCGACCCACAGCGTGCAGTTGCCGGGCGGCGCGGGGACGGCCTCCGGAGGGCAGCCGGAGTATATCGAGACGCTGTCGCGGGCGGCGGTGGCGGCGGGAATCGATGGGCTGTTTTTGGAAGTTCACGACAACCCGGCCGAGGCCCTGAGCGATGGAGCGAACGCTCTGCCGCTCGATGAGCTGGGGAGGCTGCTGGCGGTGTTACGGCAGATTGAGGCGGCAGTGCGGGGCGGCTAAACGTTCGGCGCGTTTCGCGCGTCATACAATAGAGACAGGATCAGAGGTAAAAAGTGTCCATGCGTTCCTCCAACCGCCGCAAAGGCTTTTCGTTGATTGAGTTGCTGATCGTGATCGCGATCATCCTGATCATTGCCGCGATCGCGCTGCCAAACCTGAAGACGGCCCGGATGAACGCGCTGGAGATGGCGGCAATCAAGCACATCGAGACCATCAAGACCGCTCAGACGTCGTATTACAGCACGTTCGGTAAGTATGCGTCTTCCTTGCAGGCCTTGGGGCCGCCGCAGGGCGACACGGCGGGTGGCCCTGACGCGGCGGGGCTCATTCCGGAGGACTTGGCCTCGGGCGAAAAAGGCGGCTACCGGTTCACGCTGCAGGCGACGGACCATCAGTTCACGCTGAACGCCGATCCGGTCTCTTTCGGCAGCACGGGGCGGCGTACGTTTTTCTGTGACGAGTCCCTCACCGTTCGCAACAACTTCGGCGCGGAGCCGGCCGACAGGAACAGCCCGCCTATTCAGTAAGAGCGGGGCGATGGGCGCGGTAAAGGTGTGGCGCTGGGCTTTGGCAGCGTTCGCTGTGGCGGCGCTGCTTGCCGGCTGTTCCCGGGCTCGTGAGCCGGTGCGGCCGGCCGGGGCGCCGATGGAGATTGAGGCTCCGCTGGGCCTCCCGGCGATACCTTTCCCGCCAGACAATCCACCCACAGAAGAGACCATGGCGTTGGGCGAGCGGCTGTTCTTTGATCCGGTGTTGTCCGCGGATGGAACGGTTTCCTGTGCGACCTGCCACGATCCGAAGCTCGGCTTTGCCGATGGGAAACCCGTTTCGGCAGGGATAGACGGGCAGCGGGCCGCCCGCAATGCGCCGACGGTTCTGAACGCTGTTTACTTCGACTCGCAGTTCCACGACGGGCGCGCGGGTACGCTGGAGGAGCAGGCGGAGGGGCCGCTCACGAATCCCGTTGAGATGGGGAACACGACAGCGGGAGCCACCTCCGCGGTGGCGGCGGCCCCGGAATACGCGGACGCCTTCAAGCGCGCTTTCGGTCCCGGGCCGGTGACCTGGGAGAAGATCGCGAAAGCGCTGGCGGCGTTCGAGCGTACGCTGGTGAGCGGCGGCTCTCCGTTTGACCGCTACCGCTTCGGAGGTGACGAGACGGCTCTTTCCGAGGAGGCAAGGCGGGGGTGGGAGTCCTTCCGCGATCCGGACCGCGGGAATTGCACCATCTGCCACCATGTGGGCGCGCACACGGCGACGTTTACCGACAACCTCTTTCACAACATCGGCGTGGGCGTGGACGCACAGGGCGATATCACCGATCTGGGCCGCTACATTGTGACCAACCGGGACGAGGACAAGGGGGCGTTCAAGACGCCGTCGCTCCGCAACGTGGCTTTGACCGCGCCGTACATGCATGACGGAAGCCTAGCCACTCTCGAAGACGTTCTTGATTTCTACGCTGTTGGCGGGCGTCGGAACCCGTATCTCGATGCGGACATGAAGCCGGTGGCGCTATCGGCTCAGGACAGGAGCGATCTGATGGCGTTCCTGCACGCGCTGACGTCACACGCGCCGGAGGAATAGGGCCGTGGATCCTGACGGATTTCGAGGATGCCGCGGGCGGCTATGGTATATTTCAGGCGGAGATGTCTGGAATGTGTGACTCACGGCGACAATTTCTGTTGCGGATGACCGGCGGATTCTCGCTGGCGCCGCTGATTGTGCGGGGGGATGTGGATCCGATTCGGTTGGCCGGTCCGGGCGCGTGCTACGTTCCCAGAATGAAGGCTTGTTTCGTGCGCCGCAAGGGCGAATACGGGATGCGCTGGCCGGGACAGATTTACGATGGCGAGGCGGCGCTCAAGGACTATCGCCGGCAGATTGAAGCCGCGGCGGGGCGGCTCGGGATGGAGATTGATATCCGGCCCCAGCCTGTGTACTCCGGGGCGGAGGCGGAGGCGTGGGTGAAGTCGGCGAAGGGGGAGCGTCCTGATGGCTTGCTGACGGTGCTTCTCGACCGCCAGGAGCATGCCTGGCCCACGGCGCGGATGGCTTCGGAAAGCGGCCTGCCGACGGTGGTGTTCGCGCCGATCGGCGCGGCTTTCACCACCAACACCTGGAGGCTCGCGAAGCAGCCGGGGACGCTGATTTGCTCGACGGACGATTTCCGCCAGGTCGCCTTCAGTTTGAAGATGGTGAAGGCGGCCGCCAAGCTGCGCGAGATGCGCTATGTGGTACTGAAGGGCGATGAACGACGAGATGCGAACATTGACGACACCGGCACCAAGCTGCGCTACGTGCCGGCCGGGACGTTCCTTGAGGAGTACCGCCGGACTCCGGATTCCGGCGAGGTAAAGGCAATCGCGGCGCGCTATATCGAGAACGCCACTACGGTGAAGGGTCCGGCCGAGCGCGACGTGATGAACGGCGTGAAGAGCTACCTGGTTGCGCGGCGCATCCTCGAACGGGAGGAAGGGGACGGCATCACGATGGATTGCCTCGGCGCTCTGGGCGCCTCGAACGTAAGTCTGCCCTGCATTTCGTGGTCGTCCATGCTTGACGAGGGCGTGCCCGCGGCGTGCGAGGCGGACCTTGGGGCGGCCGTGACCCATGCGCTTGTGCAATACCTTTTCGACCGGCCCGGATTCCAGCAGGACCCGGTGCCGGAGACGGCGTCGAATTGCCTGATTGGCTCGCACTGCACGTGTCCGACGCGGTTGCGCGGGTGGTCCCAGGCTCCGGAGCCTTACTATCTCTCCTACCACCATGGGAAACGCGATGCGGTGCCGGTGCCGCAATGGAATATCGGCGAGCGGGTGACCGTGGCCGATCTGATGCTTTCGGGCGAGACGAAGGGACAACCGCGAATGGTGATCTCGGCCGGGACGGTGATGGAGAACGTGTCCGTACCGCCGGCGGGAGGGTGCGTGGTAGCGGTCTCGGTGAAGCTCGACGGCGATTCGGAAATGCTCGAATATCCGGGCTTCCACCAGATTTTCTTCTATGGGGACTTCAAGCGGCAATTGCGCCGCTACTGCCAGTTGCACCGGATTGAAGCCGCGGTGGTGTAACTAGCGGCGGACGGAGTCACTGCTGATACCAGTAGGCGATGGAGCGGTAGGTCGAGTCCCGGCGGTGGTTATTGTGGCCGCGTTCGATTGAGATTCTGATCGACTTCCGGAAGGGGATGGGGTCGCGTTCATGGAAGCGGTAGACGGTGAATCGGCCGGCCTGCCAGTCTTCCCGCCAGGGGGTCTTTTCGTAGAGGCTGACGCCGTGGTAAGGCATGTTGTACTCGCCGCGAAAGCCCCATGCGCCGCCGAAGTAGTCTTCCGTACCGGTGCCGTGGATGGAGGGCTGTTCCTCGCCGTCAACCCACATCATCTCGTCGCCTTCCCACCAGCCGGCTCCGGCGGCGTCGACTGACAGGACCATGCCGAGGAAATGGCCGTCGCCGGCGGCTTCAATGATCGGGTGGTTACCGGCGGTGTTAAGGTTGCGGGCCGTGAACCTGCCGGCTTCGGGGCCGGGGTAGGGCTCGGGGGGTGACTCGCGGTAGGCGGCGTGAAAGCGCAGCGGGCTGGGTGGCGAATCCCAAACCTGGTAATCGATCTGGTAATAGAGGGCGCGGATCGGGAGGCGGGATTCATTCTCGATAACAATGCGCGCGCCGCTTGCATAGGACATCGGGAAGTAGGTGTTGAAACCGCCGACGTTCGGATTGGCCAGGTTGTGATTCAGCTCCGGGCGGGCACGGACCGTGATGAAGGCGGAGTTGACCTGGCGGGCGCGACCGTGGCCCTGGGCGTGGAATAGACCGAATGGCACATCGACGGCTGGGCCGGCGGCGCCATCCCAGTAGATCTTGAGCCGGGTGGTGTTCAGGTAGTTGGGCTCATTGGTGGCGATGGTGAACCATGTATGGACGATGCGCCCCGCGCCTTCGATCTCGGCGACGGTGTGGGATCCGCGCGGCGGCACCTGCTTTGCGTCGGCGTTGGCGCCGTCGGCGCGGTAGCTCGAGGCGCGGGCGGCACGGTAAGGCTGGGGCTGATCGATTTGGGCCGCGCTTAGGGTGGCGGCCAGTATTGCGGCGGTGAACAGGAATCGGCTCATACGGGCTTGAGTATAACCCGGTGTTCAGACTCCGGGGCTGAGAGAGGCGGGCGGGGCCTCTTGTGGAGGGACCCGCCCGCGCGGCGGAAGCCGCGATTCAGCCGGCTGGTTAGAAGTACAGTTTCAGGGCGAACTGTATCTGGCGGGCCGGGAATGTGCCGGTAATCGTTCCGAAGTTCGAGCTGCTCGCGCTGCTGGCCGGGGCAACGAAGTTCGATCGGTTGAACAGGTTGAAGAATTCGGAGCGGAACTCCAAACGTGCGCTTTCGCGCGGCAACGGGAAGCTCTTGTAGAGCCCGAAGTCCATTTGCCAGAAAGAGTGGGTCCGGGCCACGTTCCGGCCGAGGTTGCCGAATGGTTGGGACGGGTCGGTGGGCAGGCTGATGGCCGCCTCGTTGAAGAAGTTGCTGATCGGTCTGCCGTCGTTGACAATATCGCCGCCCGTGTAATTCGGTCGCGGACGGCACCCGCTGCACGTTGTGAATTGACTGCTGGGGCCGTAGTAGACGTTCACCGGATATCCGGCGCGCGCGGTGTTAATGACGGTGGTTCTCCAACCGCCGAGAATGGCATTGGTGAAACTGTTCCAGCTCGCTCCCAGAGGGCGTCCCCTGCCGAACGGGAGATCGTAGATCACAGCGGTGACGTTGTTTACCGGCGTGTCGTAAGTGGAGAGGCCACGCTCGCCGGCCAGGTCGTAGAAGTTCACTCGTGAACTGCTGCCGTTATGATCCTCAAGGTGTCCCGGCGCCGTATCGATTGCCTTGGACCAAGTAAAGGAATTGACGAGGTACAAGCCTTGCGACCAGCGTTTTTCGAGCTTGGCCTGAAACCCATGGTAGAAGGTGTTTCCGCCGGAGAATGCACTCTGGATGAAGGTGTAGTCCGAAAACGGCCGGCGCTGCTGAAGGGGTGTATTCTCACCGGGCTGGTTTGGACGGGCCTGGTTGAAATCGGCGAGGATGATCTGCTTGGTTCCGCGGTTGCCGACGTAGGCCAGGTCGATCACCATGTCCCGCGCCAGTTCATGCTGGATGGTGAAATGCCAGCTTTGCACGTAAGGAGTGCGGTTATCGGCCGGCTGGTAGTTCACCCGGGAGGTGAGAGTGGAGTAGCGGCTGGGGTCTACGAAATCCCCGGGGAAGCCCCTTTCGGTCCGAGTGAAGCAGGTAGCGAAGTCCTGCCCGGAGCCGCACTCCGGCTGGCCGCCGTTCGGCACGCCCGGCGCGACCTGATTGTTGGTGACGCGGAAGTAGAAAGGACCGGTGAAGCCAAGGATGTTCTCTCCACCAAGGCGGTTGAAATGCACGTAGCTTACGCCGTAGCCGCCGCGCAGCACGGTCTTGGGGGTAACGGAGTAAGCGAACCCGATGCGCGGAGCCCAGTTGTTGTAGTCGGGTTCAATGGTGGAACGGTCCCGGAGACTTCCATCCTTGGCCAGGATCAGCTCGCCCGTTGAGGGGTCGAAGTTGCCGAGGCGGTTGTCAGCATCCCACTGTGGGGTGGCGAATTCGTAGCGGACACCGAGATTCAGGGTGAACTTGGGAGTGACTTTCCAGTCGTCCTGAATGTAGAAGAAGTGCATCCGTTGCCGGTATTCGAGCACCTCGAAGCGCGACATCTCCAGCATGGATTGGGCGCCCACGAAGAAGTCCGCCAGGTTGTAAAGGTTGCTGCCGCTGCCCGGCTTCGGGCCGGAGAACTTGCCGGAATACCGGCTCAGGCCGTAGACCGGCGAGAGGTCATTGATTTGGGTGTTGATCGCCTGATACTCGTAGCCGAATTTTAGGGAGTGGGCGCTCTTAATGGTCGAGAAATTGACTCGCGGATTGTAGACGTCCGGCCACTGGAACTGCGGGTTTGAGGTCTGCCGCCCCCATCTATTGAAGCCGCTCACTTGCTGCGAGTTCAGGCCGCCACCGATTCGATCGTCGCGGGGGATTCCGGGAATGCCGTAGTTGTCGGTCATGTGCTCGAGGTCGAAATTGACCGGAGTTTTGCCGGCTTCGGTACGGGTGAAACCGAATCGGGCTTCCAACAGGGAAACGGCGCTGACAGTGTACGTTACACCCGCGGCGACGGAGCGATTCCTTGCGTAGACCGTGCCGTTGCTGTCGCCGCCCGAGGGGCCGGGCACCTCGTCCGGATTGAACCAGTCGAGATTCCGGTGGCTGTAGCGGCCGAATGCCGTTGTTTTGTTGTTGATATAGAAGTCGCCTTTGACATCGCCCTTGTTGTCATCGATCTTCTCGCTGGGCAGGGACTCGAAGTTGTTGCCGACGCCGTCGGATCCCGAGCCGGCCCGGTTCGGATCCGGCAGGTCAGCCAGAACGCGTCTTGCGAAATCGGTTTGCACGCTGAGGGGGACCTGATTGCCGCCATACGGGGTCCCCGTGTAGGGGTCGAAGACAGGCACCCCGAGATCGCCCTGTTTCTGGGCAGGAGTTGGCACGCTCGCGAATCTGAGTTCGCTCTGGCGCCGCCGAAATCCCTCGTAATCGCCGAAGAAGAATGCTTTGTTCTTCACCAGCGGCCCGCCGGCCGCAGCGCCAAACTGGTTCTGAACGAGGTTCGGCTTTTCCCCGCTCCGGGGTTTGAAAAAGCCGACCGCGTTCAATTTGGTATTCCTCAAGAACTCCCAGGCCGAGAAGTGGAACTGATTCGTGCCGCTGCGCAGGGTGGCGTTGATAACCGCCCCGCCGGCGCGGCCGTATTCGGCGCTGTAGTTATTGGTGGTGACCTTAAATTCGCCAACCGCGTCCGGCGCGATCTGGACCACCTGATTAGAGAAGCCTTGATTGCTGGTGCCGTAGGCGTTGTTGTCGACGCCATCCAGCGTGAAGTTGTTGTAGGAACTTCGAAGGCCGTTGACGTTGTATGAGGCGTCACGTCCGGACAGCGAACCCTTCAATGCCTGGGAGGTACCGGGCGTGAGGAGAGCGAGGTCGGCGTAGGCGCGCCCATTCAGCGGGAGGTCGACAGCCTGCTGCGAGCCAATCACCGTCCCGCGGTCGCTGCTATCGGCTTCGATCAACATTGCGGCGCCGGTAACTTCCACGGTTTCCGTCACCTCTCCGAGTTCGAGTTCGAGATCCACGCGCTGGCGGGCGTTGACGGTGACCTGAAACGGATCGGAGGAGGTCACTTTGAATCCGGACTTTTCGGCCGAAACCATATACTGCCCGATGCGCACGTTCGGGAATTCATAGTTGCCGGAGCTGTCGCTCATCCGCTCGAAACTCACTCCGGTGTTGACGTTCTCGAGTCTCACGACGCTTCCAGGGACGGCTGCTCCCGAGGCGTCGGTGATTCTTCCGAGCACTGTCGCTGTATCGAACTGGGCCAAAGCCAGTTGGCATAGCGCAAGTGCGAAAACAGAAATGGCTGTTAGTCTTCGCATATTGATCCTCTGATATACGTGTAATGCCCGGGAGTGCAGATCCCCCCTCGTTGCATAGAGAACCCGGGTGTGAATTGCCAGCAGGGGACGAACGCTACAGGGCTGATGTTGCGTCCCTTGACCTAACCAGCCTTAAGAGTAGCGGGCGGGTATTGCTGGAGTTTCAACGTTCGGTCAATATTACGTGAAGCGAGTTTGCTATTGAAATCCTCACGATTCGCGCCGCGCGGCCGCTACCGCTCCCAGAGCTGATCAAGTTTGCGGACCCAGATGTTCCGGTATCGTACCGGGTTGCCGTGGGATTGGAGCAGAATTGGGCCTTCGTCTTCGTGCGGTTGGTACTCTGTCGACACCTTGTGCCGCATCGGCCCGAGGAAGGCCCGCCGATGGTGCAGCAGGACGCCGTTGTGGAAAACCGTTGCGTAGGCTGGTTTCACGACTTTGCCGCCGTCGAACACCGGCGCCTCGAAGACGATGTCGTAGATCTGCCACTCGCCGGGTTTTCTCGACGCATTGACCATTGGCGGGTATTGGCCGTAAATGGCGCCGGCTTGGCCGTCGGCGTAGGAGATGTTGTCGAAGGAGTCGAGCACCTGAATTTCGTACCGGGCAAAAAACATCACGCCGCTGTTTCCGCGGCCCTGGCTATTAGCGACAACCTCTTTGGGCGCCGCCCACTCGATGTGGAGTTGCACGTCGCGAAAGCTTTGCTTGCTCACCAGATGGCCGGTACCCGGCACGACCTCGATCGCGCCCTCGACCACCTTCCACTGCGGTTCGAGCGTGCCTCCGTCTTTCGATTTTGCTTGGGTGAGCCAGTTGGAAAGGTCTTTACCGTCGAACAGAACGATAGCATCGCTTGGCGGCGCGCCAGGTTCGGCTCCAGGGGTGACCGCCGGTGGATGGGGACGGTTCAGATCGTGGACCCGCCACTTGCCGCCGGGCAGAAAGGGGGTGTCCGTATAGCCTTCGGAGAATCGCTTCTGCTCCTGGAAGGCATGGCCGGCGAGCGCGAACAGGATCAGGCAGGCAATAAGGGGGGTCAAAGACAGGATGCGCTTTCGCAACATAACTACAGGAATACTACAACAAATCCGCCACGTAGAGGCAGTCTTCAGCGGAAAGGCTCAACCCGCCGGATTTTCAAGCGCGACTTCCTCGCCATCCTGCAAACCGCTCAGAACAGCAACGTGGGTGAAGTTCCGCATGCCGAGTTCGACAGGGCGCTTCTCAAACGACTCGCCATTCTTGACGAAGACATACTCTTGTCCGGCCTCTTCGAAGATTGCGGCGAGAGGAGCGATGGTTGCATTCTCCTGTCGATCAAGCACAACGTCGGCGTAGGACGAAAGATCCGGAATCAGCTTCGGATGTGCCCCGTCGATTTCCACCCGCACAGGGATTTCCCGCACGTATTCGGCCTGGACGCCGGCCTTGGCCAGGGCGCCGATGCTGTACACCCGGCCCGGGAACTCGATTTCGGGAAAGGCATCGAGCCCCACACGGGCTTCCATCCCGATCCTGAGTTCCTCGCTTTCCACCTGGTTGATCACGCCCTCCACCTGCATATTGTTGGTATCCATCACCTTGACAAAAAGCAGGCCTGGCCACAGACGGTCGCCTACCTCCGCCATTCCGAACTCGCCATTGCGGAAGATCTGCTGGCGTACAACCATGCCGTCCATCGGAGCTTCGACGGTGTATCGTTCCAGGTCGTAGGCATGGCGGGCCACGTGCCGGCGATGCCTCTCCGTAGTGTACTCGAGGATCTTGATCTCAGCGTCGTGAACGGATTCCTTGAAGTTGAGGTCCTTTCCCTTCTGCTCGAAGGCGGCCTTTGCCTCCTCCACACCGAGGCTCAGAATTTCACGGTCGATCACGGTCCGGATTTCCGCCGCGCCCGCTTCGAGTTCCCACTTTTCCGCATTCGCGCGGGCCAATCTGAGGCTTTGCTCCAGATTGTTCCAATCCACCTGCTGTTCGGCGCGGCGCTTCTTGATGTCCGCGATTGAGGTGTCAACGGTGGATTGCACGTCGTCGATGTGATCAGCGAGGCCCTGCCCATCAATCTCGCCGATAACATCACCTTTCTTGACCATGGTTCCCGAAGGCAGCAACCCCAGCAGAATAAGAGTTTGTCTTTCCGGACCCCGCTGAACCGGCGCTCGCACATTAGCGAAGACGATTGACGACGTGACGCCGGAAACGCGGATGGTTTTTTCGAGTGTACCGGTGGTAACAGGCACCGTTCGGATTGCGACTGCAGTTACCGGCGCTGCTTCTTGGGTAGGCCTCAGCCCGGCAAACCAGGCGAGGACGCCGCCAGCGACCAGGATTCCGATAAACCCGATCAGCGGCAACCACTTGGAGCGGCGGCGCGACGGGGCAGGCGCTTTGGTCAGGGGATTCCCAGCGTCCGGTTGGCCGGTTTGCGGGTTCGGTTCCGTGGACATGGCGAATCTACCTCAAGGATACTAAACTCCCCTGCCCTTAACGACGCCCGGGGAGCCGGCGATGGTTACGCTTCCAGAATCAGATCCCCGTGGCGCGATGGTCGCATACCGCGGCCTGCTGCACGGAAAGCTATTGATTAACGGAAACTTACGGCCGGCGGCCCCACCGGCGCCGGGAGGCTAAATCAGGCTCCGCAATACATCGTCCCAGGGCTTTCGGTATGGCCGTTCCAGGTGCTTTTCCGCATCGGGATCGCCGATGATCTCTTCTCTCTCGGCGTCCCACCAAAGCTTGCGCCCCGTCTTGTAGCTGATATTGGCCAGATGGCACATTGCCGCCACCTTGTGGCCTTCGGTCACGTCCGCCAGCGGCTGCTCCCGGCTCTTCATGCAATCGAGGAAATCCCGGGCATGTAGATCGAACTGCTCCTGGCCGCTGCCCTTCGCCTGGACCGGTTCCATCCAGTATTCGCGCTTGGCCTCGGTCCGGCGCGGCGCGCCTGACGGCCCACCCCGGAATCGCGGGATGGCGTTCTCCGGCGGCCGTTTCACATCCGGGTGAACCTCGAAGCCGCCACGGTTAATTGTCAGACTTCCCTTGGTCCCGAAATACTCGTCACCTCCACCGGCGCCTCTGCCCACGCTACCTTCGCGGCAGGAATAGATCGCGGTGAACTCCGGAAACTCGTATATGGCATCCATGGTATCGGGTGTTTCGCCATCGTCTTTCAGGACGAAGCGCCCGCCGCTCATATTCACCGCTTCCGGCCCTTTCAGCTTCATGAACCAGACGAGAATGTCGATATGGTGGGCAGCCAGATTGGTCATTTGGCCGCCGGAGTAATCCCAGAACCAGCGGAAGTGGTAAAGGGAACGGTGCGGGGTGTACTTTCGCTCCGGCGCCGGACCGAGCCACAAATCGTAATTCAGGCCATCCGGTTTCTCGCCCGAGGGCTTGCCGAAACCCGGCATTACGTTTCGCCAGGAAGCCATCCGCACCGAATGCACCTTGCCGATGTAGCCGTTTTGAATCAACTCACGCGCTTGGTGGTAGTGGCGGCCGCCCCGCTGTTGGGTTCCTACCTGCACCACCCGGTTATACTTCCGCGCCGCTTTGATCATCCACTGCCCCTCGCGAATGAAAAGCGTCATCGGTTTCTCGACATAGACATCCTTGCCCGCCGCGCAGGCCATGATGGTGGCCAGCGCGTGCCAATGGTCCGGCGTCGCGACCACAACAGCGTCCACGTCTCTGTCATCGAGCATCCGGCGGAAATCGGGATAGGGCCGGGCGCTGCCGCCACAAGCTGCAATGCCCTCTTTCATGCGCGGCTCGTAGACTTCGGATAAAGCCACCAGATCCACGTCCGGCTGCCGCTTGAAATCGTAGACATGTTGGGCGCCGATGAGCCCGTAGCCCATGAAGCCCACACCGATACGCTCGTTCGCGCCCAGCACGCGCGAGTAGGAGGCGGCGGTTGCGCCAGCAAGGAAAGTTCGCCTGGTGAACGGCGCCTTCGCAACATCTCCAGCCACAATCGCGTCATTGGCGGTGATCTCCGGCCCGCCACCCGTTAGGAAAGGCATGGCTGGATTCTATAAGCTTTAACGTAGAGATTTCAAATGGCCGAAATATCGCTCCAATCGATCACAGATTCAGAAGACCCGTCCCTTTTCGATGTGAAGACGAAGGCGCGCGGGCCTGAAGGCAAGCTCCCTGTCACTCCGGAGTTCCTTGACAAGCGTCCGTCCGGCGATCTTTTCGGCTGGGGGATGGACGCGGCGATGGGCTGGTCTCCCGACAAGATCGGCGGCAAGGAGATCCTCCTACTCAGCACCCATGGAGGCATACGCGCCGAGGATGGCACGCCAATCGCACTCGGATACCACACCGGGCACTGGGAAGTCGGCTTGCTCGTACAGGCCGCGGCCCGCGAGCTCACGAGCCTTGACGCCGTTCCCTTTGCCGGCGCTTGCACGGACCCCTGCGATGGCCGCACGCAGGGAACCCCGGGCATGTATGACAGCCTCGCCTACCGCAATGACGCCGCCTCGATCTTTCGCCGTCTCATCCGCTCGCTGCCGACGCGCAGCGGGGTCCTTGCCGCCGCTACCTGTGACAAGGGGCTGCCCGCAATGATGATGGCCCTCGCGTCCATGCACGATCTGCCGTGCGTCTTGATGCCCGGCGGCGTTACGCTTCTGCCAGAACAGGGTGAGGATGCCGGCCAGATCCAGAGCATCGGCGCGCGCTACGTCCACGGCGAGGTTTCCCTCGACTATGCCGCCGAAATGAGTTGCCGCGCGTGCGCTTCGCCTGGTGGCGGCTGCCAGTTCATGGGTACGGCCGCGTCTTCGCAAGTAGTAAGCGAAGCGCTGGGGATGACGCTCACTCACGCGGCGCTCTCTCCATCAGGACATCCGATCTGGCTCGACATGGCCCGCCGGTCCGCCCGCGCCGTGATGGCGCTCGAACAGCGGGGTATCGCGATGAAGGATCTCCTCTCGGACGCTTCGGTGCGCAACGCGATGGTCACGCACGCGGCTTGTGGAGGATCAACCAACCTCATTCTCCACCTGACAGCAATCGCGCACGCCGCCGGGCTGCGCCGGCCCACTGTCGAGGATTGGACCCGCGTCAACCGGCAGATCCCCCGCCTGGTGGACGTACTCCCGAACGGGCCCAAGGGCCACGCCACTGTTCAGGTCTTCCTCGCCGGCGGCGTCCCCGAAGTAATGCTCCACCTTCGCCGGGAGGGTTTGCTCGAGTTGGATGCGTTGACGGCATCGGGTGAGACGCTCGGCGCCATGCTCGACTGGTGGCAGCAGTCCGAGCGCCGCACTGCGCTGCGGCGGCAGCTCACCGAACGCGATGGAGTGGACCCCAACGACGTCATCATGGCGCCGGACAAAGCCTCCGCCCGCGGTCTCACTGCAACGGTATGCTTCCCGCACGGCAATCTCACGCCTGACGGCTCGGTCATTAAGAGCACCGCCATCGACCCCACCGTGATAGACGAAGACGGCGTCTACCGCAAAACCGGTCCCGCCCGCGTATTCCTGACGGAAAAGGACGCGATCGCCGCCGTGAAGAGCACCGGACCGGAGCGCGTGAAGGAAGGCGACGTGCTGGCGCTCATCTGCCGCGGCCCCATGGGTTCCGGCATGGAGGAGGCCTTCCAGCTTACGTGCGCGCTGCGTTACCTGTCGTTCGGGAAACACATCGCGCTGCTGACCGACGCCCGCTTCAGCGGGGTCTCCAGTGGGGCCTGTATCGGCCATATTTCGCCCGAGGCGCTCGCCGGCGGCCCTATCGGCAAGCTTCGCGATGGAGACATGATCGAGATCGTGATTGATCGCAACCGGCTCGAAGGTTCGGTCAATCTTGTCGGTGAAAACGGCGTTGTTCAGAGCCGTGAGGAAGGCGACCGCATTCTTGCCAGCCGTCCCCCGCGCGACGACCTCGCTCCCGACCCGGAACTTCCCCCGGAAACAAAACTCTGGGCCGCCTTGCAGGACGCTTGCGGCGGTACCTGGGGCGGGTGCGTCTTCGATGCCGACACCATCGTCAAGACTCTGGCCGCGGGGAAAAAGGCGGATCTCTGAACTAACGGGTCAAAACAACCGCCCAGTCCTCGGCGGGTTCGGCGGGTGGCTTGCCGAGCGGGCGGGCGGCGCCTCCGTCGACGGTGGTCTCCGGACCTTGATATTCGCCCGTGCGCGGATTGTACCAACGCATCCGGAAGGTTCCTTCAGCGTCCGAAAGGTTGACCCTGCCACTTGGTTGGGCAGCGGGCAGATAGACGGCATAGACCTCGCCGGGTTTGACGAAGACCTGTGCGCCGAGTTGGAAAGATTCCCCGTCGCCCAGTCCGACCTCGATAGAGCCCTCACCCTCGACGAGTTCGTCGGCTGGTTCCATTTCGTGAAACGGGAGCTCCTGGAGAAACTTTCGCGCGTACCAAGTGTAGTTCCACAGAGCCTCCCGCTGAGGGCCTTTGAAGCTGTCCACTTTGAGCAGGCCTTCCAGGATAAATTCGATCATCCCGCCGGAAAGCAGCGCCGGCCAAAGCTTCTGCCGGCGCTGCGCGTCCATGTCGTCCACCGGTATCCATGACTTGTTCGTCCCGGCATCGACGGTGAATTCATCCATCGAAACCGGAAGCGGCCGGCCGGCGGCGGCAGTTTCGCGGCGAAACTCCTCTACCAACGCGTCGATGCGCCGCTGGTTGAGTTGGACGGAGAGCATGCTGAAACGCTCGTCGCCGAACATGAAGCGCAGCTTCTCCACCGGGTGGCCGGCGGAGTGGACGGTTATCGGATGGCCGTAGACGTCGACGGCCCGGATGTAGTCCGCGAATTGGCGGATGCGGTCCGGACCGTAGTCCAATTGAATGTTGTATTCCTCGCAAAGATTCCATTGCATCGCGAGGTGATGGGCGTAGCGGGCGGCCAGTTCGCGGTAGTAGAGCTTTCGTTCGACGCCGAGTTCGCCGTCATCTAGCTCCAGCTTGTTCGCTTTCTCGGCTTCGTTCAGCACCAGGTGAAGGAAGATGCCCTTGCGCTGGGCGTGCGCGAAGACGGTTTCCCACTGGTGGAGCTTGCCGAGGTCAAAATGGAGGTTGTCATTCTCCGGGCTGCCCGCTGTATCAACCACGTTCACCCACGGGAAGACGTCCTGGCCATCGCCGCCGATGTTCATTGTCAGCATGTAGACGCTGTTGACGCGGCGGCTCGCGAGATAGTTGAGCGCGCCGATGATCGCCTTGCCGTTGCCGCCGCCCCAGTCCGGATCGCCTTCGTTCCAGTCGCTTACGTGATCGGCGTAACGATGGCTTGGCGGCGTGTTATCGAAACCGGCGTAGGCCAGGAAGTTCTCGGGAGAATCGGCTCCGCCTCGTATCCAGTAGCCGCTATCGGCAAACTTCAGATAATTGCCTCCGGTGTATTCAAGCCGCCCCCACTTCGCGAAGCCGGGCGCTTCGGGATCGCGTTCCGCAACCGTGAAGACTCCGCCGGCGCCATCAAACGCCGTGGCCTCGCCCGCCTCCGGATCGTGTGACACCGCCGCTTCCGGCCCCTGCCGGAAGGAGGCTTCATATCGCCACTCGCCCGCTTCGTCCGGAGTGAAGCGGACACGCCACACAGTGCCTGCCTCTCCGCCTGTCCCGTCGCCATCGAAGTATCCGGGAATGTCGTAGACCTGACCAGCCGGACCGCTAAACTCCACCTGGAGGCGGTAGTCCAAGAATGGGTTTGGATCGCTGCCGGTTTCCGTGTGCAGTGGTCCCTGGAAGCTCAATGTGACGGTCTTCCAAACCTGGAGTTCGCCTTCGAAAACTACGGCTGGACCGCCGCAAGAAGACAGCAATACGCAACAGGTGAGGATGCAGGATGTTCTCATGATCACCCACTCACTATACTCCGGACGCGGCGAGCACGGCGCAATCCACGGCTTCTGTTCGGGGGTGATTTCGGGAGGGGGCGCCGCATGATCCAAGGAAACGATCATCCGGCTCACAGGCGAGCCGGGACCCCGCCGGCGGGGCCCCGGCGGGTATCAAATCTCTTCCGGCTGCTTCTGGCCGCGGTCGATCCGGATGTGCTTCTCCATCAAGGCGCCTTGGTCTACTTCCACGCCGATGTCTGTCTCGAACAGTGACGGGTCCGGCTCGGCGCGGCTGATATTCGTGAGTTTGTAGGTGACATTGCCGGAGAGCGGATCATTGGTCTTCTTCATGACCGTAATCCCTAGTTCGTCTGAGTACCAGCTTTCGGTAGTGACCGTGATGGGGCGGTCATTGCCGATCTTACCTTCGGGAATGGTTCGGGTGGTGCGGGTTCCCTTGGCCAACACGCCTTCAATAGTGCGTACACCGAGGTCTTCGCGCTGTTCCTCCTTGGCGCCCGTGAAGACCATGCCCTTGCCGGTCGCGCCGGAGAAATCGTGCAGCGAGACCGCGGAATCTTCGCCCTTTCCAACCCACACGCGGCGGGTTGAGCTCTCCTCTGTTCGTTCGCTGGACTTGCTCTGAGAGATCTCGATTTCTTGGGTAACATGGGCTCCGTCGCCTTTCCGCAGCGTCGTAATCTCGACGTCATGACGGGGTTGGAGGATATCGATGGTTTTTGCCTGTTCTCCGCCTTCATGCATCACGTACATGCGCCCGGCGACCGGGTCGTGGATGGTAATGGTGGTGGCGGATTCGCCTTCGGCGACCCAGGGTCCGACCGCGCCGAGGGTCATTTCGCGGCGCGTGCGGCCTTGGCTGTCTCGATAGATCTTGCTGGTGGTCTTCTTCGTGATTTTCGTTCCATCCGCGAGCGTGCGCTCGGTTTCGGTGACACCCTCGGCCGAGAAGGGAACACCCTTGACGACCTTACCCTCGATGCCGGCATGAGTGCCGATGAAGGTGAAGGTGCCGCCTTGGGGGGCGAACGCAGCCACGTTCATCTCCTTCAATCCTGGGTTGGCCTTCTGCACAACAACCACATCCCTTCCGACATCCTGGCCGGCCGCGAGCCCGGCCAGCAACGCCACCATTCCGACACCAAATGCCCTGACTATTCTGTTTCTCATTGCTGATAATCTCCTTTAGTGCACGAACCGGACGGCCCGCGCGATACCGTCTTCTCCGAGAACGATGTCCGCCGTCACCCGCTCCGGACCTTCATCGAAGCGGACCGGCAAGCCAAACTGAGCCAAATCCGAGCGCGGTACGGACACCCGGATCACTTGCGCGAACTCATCTGGGGCGAGAGGCGTGCCATATCCGATGGGTAAGAAGTCGGTGGCGATCTCCTGCGGAGCGCCCCGAGCTGGTTCCGGAACCTCCGGCGGCAGCCGCATCATCAACACCGCCAAAACCACTGTGACCACAGCCGCTGCCAATTTCCCGAGCTGCCGCCAGGCGAGGTGCGGAACGGGGGATTTCCGCTGTTTCCGGAACTGCCGCAGTAGCGCCTCCTCCACACGGTCCGGCGCCCGGAGCGGCCGCATCGCGTCGCGCAACTCGGCGAGTTGGCCGGGAATTCGTTGATCTCGATCGTCTTCCGTCATGCCAAACTCCTGTTCGTCTGCAGCTTCTCACTGAGCATGCTTCGCGCCCGGTGGAGCCGGGAACGCACGGTCCCCAGCGGACAGTCCAGCGCACAGGCGGCCTCGGCGTAGTTCATTTCCTCGAGATCGCACATGGCGATGACTTCGCGGTAGCCTGGCGGCAATGAGAGGACGGCACGCCGGACTGCTTCCACCGTCTCGCGGCTGGCCAATTCAGAGAGCGAGCCGTCACCGCCGGAGGGCCATTCGCCATCGGCCGGGGCTTCCGTGTAGCGGCTATTAGTTCGCAGCAATCGCAGCACCTGGTTCCGGGCGACACCCATTAACAAAGAGGACAGCCGCCCCTTCCGGGGATCGTGCTTAACGGTCCCGTCCAGCAGGCCGAGAAAGACTTCCTGGGTGACCTCTTCGGCGGTAGTATCCGAACCGCTCATCTCCAGTGCGAACCGGAAGATGCGCCCTTGATGGCGGCGATAGAGAACCGTGAAGGACTCCTCGCAGCCGGCCAGCAGGCGGGTCAGCAAATGTTCGTCACTGAGTTTGGTGACGTCCATCCGCGGCCGACCTCGCAGGCAAATTCATCATCCGATTCTGCTAGATAATCGCGCGGGTGGGGCGAATGGTTCCAAAAAAGGCATTTAGTGTGCGTTCGGCGACGTGGGAGACGTGGTAGCCGCGCCGGACGGCTGGAGGACCGGCCTCGCCGAGCCGCAGGGTGAGATCGCGGTTCTGCCACACCTGCTGAAGGCCATCGGCGAGCGAAACCGGGTCGTCAGGCTCCACCAGCAGGCCGCCACCGGTACTCTCGATCATTTCGGGGAAGCCGCCGCGGCGGGGCTGAACCACGGGCACGCCGCAGGCCATGGCTTCGAGGAGGAAAATCCCCTTCGGCTCGTCATAGGTGCAGGGAACCGACATCACATCGAGTCCCTGAAGGAACCGGATCTTCGCCTCGCGATCCAATTCGCCATGGTAGTGGAACTCGCCGGCGAGTCCCCAAGCCCGCATCTTTCGCTTTATGTCTTCCAGGTACGGTGCATGCTCGCGGCGGAGGTAACCCGCGACCTCGAGACGCGATGGGGGCAGATCCCGGCGGCGGAGCTCGCGATACGCTTCGGCGAGCACGTGCAGCCCCTTTTCCGGAGCTATGCGGGCCATGTAGCCAACTCGGAACGGCCCGCCCGAAACGGGCGGCTTGGGCTCGAAACCATCGGTGTTGATCCCGAGACCCGTGACGTGGATCTTGTCACGCGGGATTTGGAGGAATCCGGCCATGAACCCGGCCTCGTATTCACTGACGGCTAGAAAGGCGTCAACGTGGCGGACTTGCTCACGAATCAACGTGAGAGCCTGTTCACGATAGGGAGCAACAAGGCCGTCAAGAAACAGTTCCTCGCCTTGCAGCGAACAGGTAACAGGACACCCGAGGGCCGCCTTCAGCGGCTCGGCCAGCGAGATCAGAAGAGTAAATGGCAGGCTGACGATGTCCGGTTTAGATTCGTTTTCGAGCCACTCGACGAGTTTCTCCACTTCCACCCGATGGGGGCCGCGCACACCCGCGAGGACGGAAACCGTGAACTCGCCGAGCATTTGCGGATTCGTTGTGCTCGAATTCCGGGTCAGTATCCCGATGAGCTTTGGGTTATCGATCAGCCAGTCGAGCCAGCGGTGGCGTCGCCGGAAGTACTTATATTTGACCTCGAGATAGACGTGGATTCCTCCAAAAAAAAGATGGCTGTCGCTGACGTTCAATTCATCGGTGCGAGTCGGGGTGTAGAGAGGGAGAAGAATAACGTCATGCCCCTGGCGCATCAGTTCGGCGGCGAGCGCATTGTCTCTCATGCAACTGCCGCAGTACATACCCGCGGCGCCAGCCGTGATGGAAAGGATTCTCATGCCAGCGCAAGCTCCGGACTCTTCTGGAACGCGCGCCGCCCGTAGAGGTGCTCGAAGAGATTCCCTTCATGCGGCTGGTCCCAAACGATTTGAGTGGTCGGGATCGGCCCCAGGTTCAGGCGTCCGATAAGGGGCGAGGCGAGTAGCCGGCGTACGAGCGATGGTTCTTGCGTGATCACCGTCGCCACGAGGGTGGGTCCCAGGATGTCCGGCAGATCGGCCAACCGGGCCTCGACGACACTGGCAAACGGGAACAGAAACTCGCGGTTGGCCAGGGGGTGATCCGGCGGACAGCAGACGAGACTCGGAAGCAGATAGCTGCAACCTTGCCACTCGGCCAGCCGCCCGCTGCCGCGAAGCTCGGCTACGGCGTCGCGCGCTCCCGGCAGGTCCGCTTCGACCAGCGCGTTTGTTCTCTCGGCAACCAGCGGGTTCGCGAACGGAGCGATCTCCGCATTTGGATCCTCCGCCGCGCGCGGCTCTACCTTTGCCAGGCGCTCCGCCAAGGCCGCCGCGATCTCATTGCCCCGCCGCGGCGTCCAGACGCCGGAAGCGTTTACGCAGGAGCGTCCCGAGTTGAGCAAGATGGAGTCGACAATCACGTCGATGTAGTCCTCGAAGCGGTCGACGGCATCCTCGCCGAGGATCACCTTGGAGTAACCGGGGCCATGGACCTCGACGCGCGGATCATGCTGCCAGGGCCGCGTGGAAGCCACATCGCCGAACACCATGCCGCGCCCACAACCACGGAGTATTTCCGCTCCGCCGGCGTGACTGGTGGGATAGAAGCAGAACGCCTGCTCCGGTACGCCGGCTCGAATGAAAGCCTGGATCATCCGGTAGGGGCTCCACGGCTCCGCGCTGCCCGGTTTCAGCGCCAGCGGCGCCTTCAGAGCGACAGCCGGCGCCCAGAGCGAATGCACCCCGGGCGAGTTACTCGGGAGCACCACCCCGAGCGTGTTGGTGGCTGGAAAGAAGCTGACCGCGTTGCCATTCACCTCGCCGAAGCCGCTGTCGAGCACGGTCAGATCCATCCCGCGGGTGAGGCCGGCCAGTATCTCGTCCACCCTCGCCATGACGCCACGGATCTTCTCCATGTTCCGGCGCACCATTACATGCGGCATACCGGTGGTGGCAGAGAGTTGCTCGACATAATCCTGGGGACTCTGCTCGCCTTCGCCCAGCGGAAGGACGCCGTTGGCGAAGATTTCCCCAGCCTCCCGGGACATGGCGATGAGATCGGCCACCGGGATCTCAGCGAGAGCGGCCTTGGCCGCCGGTTGGTTCATCAGATCCCGCCGGATCAAGCCAAGGTTGGCCTGACTTAGTTCCACTATGTCTTCGCCGGTCTGGTAGTGCTCCGTGCGCTGGACATCGAGACTCTTGTATGGTCTCCCGTGGCGCAGGAGAGGTATGTGGATCATCAGTACACCCCCTCGACTACCTTCGTTTCGAGTTTGGCGAAGGGCCGCACATTGCGGACGCCGTCCCACGGGTAGCGCCCGCAGGGCGGCTCACGCTCGGCTTGGTCGCGTTCGAGAAAGTGCGGCATGAAGAATTCCTTTGTCAGCGTGGTGAGCCGGATGCGGCCCGTTTCACCGTAATCGACGACACGCTCGGTATCGCCGGGATCGACGACGTCAATCGCCGCCCGTGGTGACGGCGGGTAGTAGATGATCGCGTAGTTGTCCTGCGGCTCCGGCGGCTTGTGCGCGGCGAGTCCCATCAGGGTGTTTCCGTATGTGGGAGCGAAATACGCGCCTTCCAGCAATTCTTCAACGGCGAAGCGGTGGAATTGCGGGGTCATCTCGGTACCGCCGCAGAAGACGCCGGTGAGGCCGGCCTTTTTGAGAGAAATCTTCTCGCAGAGGGCCTCGAGCAGCTTTGGCGTGGCAAACAGACATTTGACATTGGGGTGGGCCCGGAGCACGGTCAGCGCTTGGTCAATCACGTGCTGGCGGTAGAGCTCTGCCATCCGGTGCTCGCCCATCTTGAGCAGTTTGATGAACCATCGCGGATCGAGATCCACCTGGAAGCAGATGCCACCGCGGTATTGCGCCAGGTGCTCGACGGCGAGCCTCAACCGACGCGGCCCCGATGGCCCCAGCATCACCCAGTCCGCGCCCTTCGGGAAGAACTCATCGGGAAGGGTTTCGCTGAATGTTTCGTAGTCGATCCGGAAGTCCTCGATGTTGATCCGGCTTTTTGGGACGCCAGTGGAGCCGCCAGTCTCGAATACATAGACCGGTTTGTCCGCGAAGCCTTTTGGCACCCAGCGCCGCACAGGGCCGCCGCGGAGCCACTCGTCCTGGAAGTTGCCGAACTTTCCGAGATCAGCGTAGCTCTGTATCTCTTGGCGCGGATCCCAGCCCAGTTTGCTCGCGTAGTCAAGCCAGAACGGACAGCCGGTGTGAGGATCGAAGTGCCACGTAACCACTTCGCGCACCCAGGCGTCAAGCTTTTCACGTTGTTCATTCGCGCGCGCTTCGATTTCTGCCGGTGAAGAAGGTAGAATGTGCCCCATTTGTTGATAGGATGGCACAGCACTGCGCGGGGTTTCCGGATGTGAGAGCCAGGGATCGAAATCCGGAGCGGAGCTGCTGGCATGTGGGCGCAAGTGAAACGTTCGCGCCGGCCGCCGGTCTTATTCACAGTGTCCGCCAATTATCGCCGGGGAAAGACGGGGATGTATTGTGCGCCCGCACTTCGGCGAATCGTCGCCCGTCTCCTCCCGGATGTGCAATACCATGATGATGCGGGAAGGGATTTCCTCTTAAATGATCCGTGAGAGTCTCGTCTGGTTCGGTACCCTGACGCTATTCGGGTTGCGGGCGATCCGCGACGCCTTCCGGCCCCCGTTCGAGATCATGGAGCTGGCGCGCCAGGTTCTGGAGGTTGGGTGGCGGTCGCTGCCGCTCATTATTGCGGCGGGCTTCGCGGTGGGCGCGGTTTTGTCGATGCATACGCGCGCCTCGCTCGAGCGATTCGGAGCTGAAGCGCTCATTCCGGCCGGGTTGGCGTTGGCGCTCATCAAGGAGACCGGACCGCTGGTGACGGCGCTGCTATTCTCGGGCCGCGTTGGGGCGGGCATCGGCGCTGAGTTGGGCGCCATGCGAGTTAGCGAGCAGATCGACGCGCTCGAGAGCCTGGCTGTGGATTCCTTCAAGTATCTCGTCGTTACCCGAATCTTCGCCTGTGTCATTGCCATGCCCATCCTGACAACCGTTATGAACTTCACCGGCATCCTCGGCGGCTACGTGGCGGAGACCGTGATCAGCGGTATGTCTTTCTCCTTCTATTTCGACAGCGCATTTCGAGTCGTCGACTTCGTCGACTACATTCCCTCCACCCTCAAGACACTGGTGTTTGGTTACATTGTGGGCACAATTTCCTGCTATCTTGGCTACAACACCAGGGGCGGCACCGCCGGAGTCGGTCAAGCGTCCACGCGAAGCGTCGTTTTCAGTTCCATCGCCGTGATCCTGTCGAACGTGATCCTGGTAAAGACCATCTTCTTCTTCTTTCCGGAGGCCGAAGTATGAGTGAAAACGGCGCGGCGATTCGTTTCGAACACGTCTCCAAGGCGTTCGGGAGTCTGGTGGTCCTGGATGACGTCAGCTTTACGATCCCGAGCGGCGAAGCCTTTTGCCTGCTGGGGCGGAGCGGTACCGGCAAAAGCGTGACACTCAAGCAATTGCTTGGTCTCATCAAGCCGGATCAGGGGCGGATCTTTATCGAAGGCGAGGAGATTACGGGCCTCGAGGGAGAACCGCTCTCGCGCATCCGGAAGCGTATCGGCTACTTGTTCCAGTATTCCGCGCTGTTCGACTCGATTTCCGTTGGCGAGAACGTCGCCTTCCCTTTGCGGCGGCACACAAAGCTTTCCAATGCGGAGATTCGGGAGCGCGTTCATCACCGGCTCGAGCAGGTCGGGCTCGAAAACGAGTACGACAAGATGCCCGCAGACATGTCCGGCGGCATGCGCAAGAGGGCGGGTCTTGCCAGGGCGCTTGCGCTCGATCCGTCAATCCTGTTGGTCGACGAGCCGAGTAGCGGCCTCGACCCGATCACCTCGGAGGAAATCGATCAGCTCCTGCTCGACCTGAAGGAGCAACAGGGTACCACCCTTGTGGTGGTCACGCACAACATTCCGAGCGCCCGGCGGATCGGAGACGAACTGGCCATGCTGGAAAGCGGTAAGATCCTCGCCCGCGGCACGGCGGATGAGATGGAAGAAAGCGAGCATGAAACCGTTCGCCGGTTCATGACAATTCGGGGAGGAACCTGACCTATGAATGCGTCGCGGCAACTGCTGGTCGGCCTGTTTCTTGCTGGAGGTATCTTGTTGTTCGCCGTGGGGCTGTTCTGGATCGGCGACCGCCGGCTGATGTTCGCCGATCACATCGTGCTCAACACCGGATTTTACAATCTCAGCGGCCTGCAAAACGGGGCCAAGGTTCGGGTCTCCGGTGTAGATGCGGGCGAGGTGCTTCAGATTACGGTCCCGCCCGATCCGGAAGCGAAGTTCCGGGTCGAGTTCCGTGTCCTCGAGAAGTTCCGGCCGATTTTGCGCACGGATTCGGTGGCAACAATCCAGACCGAGGGGTTAGTCGGCAATATGATCCTTCAAGTCGGCGCCGGTAGCAGCGAGGGAACTCCGGTTAGCTCGGGCGACACTATCCAGAGCCGTGAGCCGGTCGAGCTGAGCGACATGGTGCAGCAGGCCAGCGATACCGTTGAGACTATCCATGAGGCGGTTCTCGATGTCAAGAAGCAATTGGACTACTCGCTGACGCAGGTAACGGATCTCGCGACCGAGACTGGTGAGGTTATCGTCGAGGTTTCCCGTCATCTCGAACGGTTCGTCACCACCGGCAACCGGGTCACCGATGATGTGCAGGCGATCGTCGAACGGGTACGCCAAGGCGAAGGAACGGTCGGCCGGCTGATGAACGACCCGGAGCTTTATGAGAACCTCAAGGGCACGATTGACGAGGTGGAGCAGGCCGCCGCCAACATCCGTGAATCCACCGAAAAAGCGAACACGCTATTGGCGGAGTTCAAATCCAGCGGCGCCATAGAGGATGTGTCCGGAGCCATCGAGAATGTCCGCGAGATCACCGATCAGGCCAAGCAGGCCTTCGCAGAGCTTCGTCCGAAAGGCGAGCCTGGAGAAGCCGGGACAATGGCGGATTTGCAGGCCACGATCACCAATGCCCGCGAAGCGACCGCGGACCTGGCCGAAAACATGGAGGCGTTGAAGCGCAATTTCCTTTTGCGGGGATTCTTCAAAGGCCGCGGTTTCTATGATATGGCCGAGCTCAGCCTCGATGAGTACCTCTCAGGCGAATTTGCGCCGAAACGCGACCGGCGCCGCACCTGGCTTCACTTGAGCGAGGTATTCGTTCCTGGCTCCGAACCAGAACTTTCCGAAGAAGGCAGGAAGAAGCTGGATGAGATCATGGCCGGGTATCTAGTCTATGCGCCAACAACGCCGTTGATGGTGGAAGGATATTCCGCCCCCGGTGAAGGAACCGAGGAATTCATGCACTCGCGGATGCGGGCCGCAGTGGTGCGGCGGCATCTCTTGGACAAGTACGATCTCAAACCGAACTATGTCGGCCTGATGCCGATGGGCGCCCGTGAATCGGATGGTCCCGGCGAAGGCTACTGGGAGGGCGTGGCTGTCATCTACTTCCCCGAGAAAGAAAAAGACAAATGACGCGCCACTCCGTACTCAACTTGTTGAAACGGAGGGTGGCGGGAAGGCTTGGAAGGAGGATCGAAAATGAGTGAAAGAGATGCATACGTAGAGAAGCTGAAAGCGGAAATCGATGAGTGGAACGCCGAACTGGACAAACTCGATGCCAAGGCGAGGCAGGCCAGCGGAGACGTGAAGATCAAGTACGAAGCGCAGATTACGGAGCTCCGCCGGGAGCGCGATAACCTGCGGGCGAAGCTTGTAGAGGCCCAAGAAGCGGGCGAAGACGCCTGGCAGCATCTGAAGGACGGACTCGACAAGGCCTGGGACAACCTGAAAAGCGGTTTTGAAAGGGCCGCTTCACGGCTGAAAGAGTAAGCTCCACCGCAGGCCGGCGACCCGCGTGCGACGGCGCTTGATATGGCAACATGACGATATGCGATTGTCCCGGTTCTGCGCCGTCGCGGCGCTCGCCGTCACCACCCTGCAGGCCGTTGACTGGCCCCGATTCCGTGGTCCGAATGGGTCTGGCGTTGCACAAACGTCAGGGTTGCCGGTGGAGTTCGGGCCGGGCCGTAACATAGCCTGGAAAACCGAGATCCCCGCCGGCTATTCGTCGCCAGTTGTGACCCGGAAGCACATCTTCGTTACCGGATACGACGGCGAGACCGGACTTCTGACGATCTGCCTGGACCGGCGGAACGGAAAAGAGATCTGGAGAAGACTGGCTCCGAAGACACTGGAAGAGAAAGCGAAAGGTCCGAACAGTCCCGCGGCGCCCAGCCCGGCAACCGACGGCAAAAACGTCTATGTATTCTTCGAAGCGTTTGGATTGCTCTCGTATTCTCCAGCCGGCGAAGAGCGCTGGCGGATGCCTCTTGGGCCATTCAATACCCCCTACGGCCTGGGTTCATCGCCGGTGATCGAAGGCGAGACGCTGCTATTGGTTTGCGACCAGGACACGGGTTCGTTTCTGCTAGCGGTCGACAAGGATACCGGGAAGCAGAGGTGGAGATCAGAGCGGCCGCGGGCCACCCACGGCTTCTCCTCTCCGGTGGTGTACCAGCCGGACGGATCTGGGGCCCAGGTTCTCGTTTCCGGATCGTTCGAACTAATGGCCTACTCGCTGGCGTCCGGTGAGCCGGTCTGGCGCTTGAAGGGCATGGCATGGCAGGCGAAGTCGCACCCGGTGATCGGGCCGGATGGGACGGTCTATCTCCACTCCTGGATGGCTTCGCCAGCGGAAATGGGGTTCCCCTCGAAGCTTCCGCCCTACCAGGACCTCCTCTCGGGCAACGATGCGAACAAGGACGGAAAGCTAGCAAAAGACGAAATCCCGGACGAGGAATTGCGGAAGTTCTGGTTCCTGTTCGATCTCGACAAGGACGGCTACCTGAGCGAGCCGGATTGGGCAGCCTATGAAGAACGCAATTACGCCAAGAACGGTCTATTCGCGATCCGGCCGCGAGGCTCGGGCGACCTGACGACGGAGGCGATCCACTGGGTCTACACCAAGTCCTTGCCAAACATCCCGTCGCCGCTGCTCTACGAGAACATACTCTACGTGTTGAAGGAAGGCGGGATTTTGACTGCGCTCGACCCCGGGACCGGCAAGGTCCTGAAGCAGGGCCGCGTCGACGGCGCGCTCGACGCCTACTTCGCCTCGCCGGTGGCCGCTGATGGGAAGATCTATACGGCGAGCAAGGAAGGCAAGGTGGCAGTGTTAAGGCCCGGCGCCGAGTGGGAGGTTCTGCAGGTAAACGAGTTCGGGGAGGAGATCTGGGCGACTCCGGCGATTGCGGACGGGCATATGTATGTCAGGACGCAGGAAGCCCTCTATTGCTTTCCCGGTCGCTGATTCTCTGGGCATGCAGCTAGTCAGCTTCCCTGACCTTCGGCATATTATCGACAAACCCGGCGCCGTCACGGCGCAGTTCGGCAATTGCCAGTTCCCGCAACCGCAGCAAGGTTTTCCGGTGCTCCGGCTGCACCGCGAGATTGTCGAGTTCCTCGGGGTCGGCTTCCATGTCGTAGAGTTCCTCGAGATCCTGAACCAGCGGGCGGATGTATTTGTACTTCCCTTCGCGCAGCATCACATACCAAGGTATTCCCCCGTGAAAGGCGCCTTCGCCAGCCGGAATGATGTTGGTAGCGGACCCATACTTCTGGCCGGTTGCGGTTAGGAGCATCGGATGCGGCCAGTCCGCTTGGGGATCTTCCAGCAGTGGCGTCAGGTCGTTGCCGTGCATTTCCCAAGGGAGGTCGATGCCCGCGAAACTGAAGATGGTGGGGACAATGTCCACGCCGCCGACCGGATAGTCGCAGACGGCCCCTGCTTTCACGCGGCCGGGGAACACGATGGCCATGGGTGACCGGATGTTGGCATCGTAGGCGGCGATTTTTGTTCCGCGGAAGCCGTGCTGGCCCCAGGCGAGTCCCTGGTCAGCAGTGAAGATAATGAGCGTGTTCTCGCGCTGGCCGGAGTCGTCGAGCGCCTGCAGAACCCGCGCGATCCCCTCGTCGAGCCCACGCACCACCTGGTGATAGCGCCGGACCTCCTGGTTCAGCGTTCTCCCGCGGAACAGTGGCGTGCCGTCCGGACCCTTTTGCCAGTGGTTGATATGCTGCGCCCATTCCGGTTTCCCCGGCCGCGGGCCGAAGATATCCGCCGGGGTCTCGAAATCGATGCCGGGATAGTCATCCATGTGCCGGTCCGCGGGAGTGAACGGGCTGTGCGCGGCGCCATAGCAGAGCCAAAGGTACCAGGGCTTGTCCGAGTCCCGGCCCTCGCCCTTGATCAGGTCCACCGCCCAGTCCGTGTATTGGTCAGTGGAGTACCTCGTGAGGATCTCCGTCTTGCCGCCCTGGTAGGTGATGGGCTGGTCGTAGTAGTAGTTCTGGTTGGTCTCGGTGTATTTCGGGCGGTTCCAGACAATCTGGAAGTCCCAGTCGCGGCCATGGCCGGTATCAACGCCGGTGTGCCACTTGCCGATATGGGCGGTGAAGTAGCCGTTTTCGCGGAAGACGCGCGGCCAGAACGGGCACTTCTCGGGATCGTAGGCGCTGCCGGGATACGGTCCCTCCATCCGCATGCTCTCCACGCCGAACTGGTGGTGACCGGTTAGCAACGTGGCTCGGGACGGCATGCACCACGTTCCGATATACGCGTACGAGAACCGCACACCCTCGCTCGCGAGCTTGTCAATCGTCGGAGTTCTCACCCAGGGGTAGGCCTCCGGATAAGCGCTGACCGTGCGGTGGGAGTGGTCGTCGGTATAGATGAAGAGGATATTCGGGCGGTCTGATGCGCTGCTCGCCTCGGGCGGGCAGAGCACACAGAGCAGCAGCAGGCAAGAAAGCCCGGAGCACGTGTAACGGATAAGTCGCGGCGACATTGCGGACACAATACCTCCTTTGCCCGGAAGCGGGTCCGGACAGGGAGAGTATACAGCAATTCGCGGCGGACAGTTCGCTCGAATGGGCAGGCGGCCGCGAGTGAGCCGTCCACCCAATGATTTCAGTACCGGTAATGATCCGCCTTGAAGGGGCCTTCCACCGGCACGCCGATGTACTCGGCCTGATCCTGGGTCAGCTTGGTCAGCTTCACGCCGATCTTCTCGAGGTGCAAACGGGCTACCTCTTCGTCGAGCTTCTTCGGTAGGGTGTACACTGCTGGCTGATAGGTTTCGCGGTTCCGCCAGAGATCAATCTGGGCCAGAGTCTGGTTGGCGAAGCTGTTCGACATTACGAAGCTCGGATGGCCCGTGGCGCAGCCGAGATTCACCAGGCGGCCTTCGGCGAGGAGGAAGATCGAATGCCCGTCGGGGAATGTGTACTTGTCCACTTGGGGCTTGATGTTGGTCTTCTCAACGCCCTCGGCCTCGTTCAGCCGGTCCACCTGAATCTCGTTATCAAAGTGCCCGATGTTGCAGACAATGGCCTGGTCCTTCATGTGGGCCATGTGTTCGTACGTGATCACGTCGCGGTTGCCCGTGCAGGTCACGTAGATATCGCCGCGGCCGAGCGTTTCTTCCACCGTCGTAACCTCGTAGCCCTCCATCGAGGCCTGCAGCGCGTTGATGGGGTCGATCTCGGTGACGATGACGCGCGCTCCGAACCCGCGCAGCGACTGGGCCGAACCCTTGCCGACGTCGCCGTATCCACACACAACGGCTACCTTGCCGGCCATCATGACGTCGGTGGCCCGCTTGATACCGTCGGAAAGCGATTCGCGGCAGCCGTAGAGATTGTCGAACTTCGACTTGGTGACCGAATCGTTGACGTTAATGGCCGGAACCAGCAGCTTGCCGTCCAGCTTCATCTTGTACAGCCGGTGCACTCCGGTCGTGGTCTCCTCGGAGACGCCCTTCCATTCCTTCGCAATGTCATGCCAGCGGGTCGGGTTTTCGGCGTGGACCTTCACGAGGAGGTCCTTGATTACCTTCTCCTCATGACTGCTGGAGGGAGTGTTGACCCAATCCGAACCATTCTCGAGTTCGTAACCCTTGTGGATGAGCAGCGTGGCGTCGCCACCGTCATCCACTACCAACTGCGGGCCTTTCCCGCCCGGATGGCTGAGCGCCTGGTAGGTGCACCACCAGTATTCTTCGAGCGTTTCGCCCTTCCACGCGAAGACCGGAACGCCGGCGGCGGCGATGGCGGCGGCGGCGTGGTCTTGGGTCGAAAAAATATTACAGCTTGCCCAGCGCACACTGGCGCCAAGATCCATCAGGGTCTCGATCAGAACCGCCGTCTGAATGGTCATGTGAAGCGAGCCCGTGATGCGGACTCCATCGAGCGGCTTCTCCGCCGCATATTTCTCGCGGATGGCCATCAGGCCGGGCATCTCGTGCTCGGCGATGCTGATCTCTTTGCGGCCGAACTCGGCCAGAGAGATATCGGCTACCTTGTATTCGCTAGCGGTGCTCACGGTTGAGTTACTCACGCTCCATGTCCTCCCAGTCAGGTTATATATCGACAAATCTCGATATGTTGATAGAATAATACGAAGTGACTCATGGCGTCAACCCTCAAATGGCTTCGACTGCTCTCCGACCCGAATCGGGTGCGCATCCTGTTGCTGCTCGAGCGGGAGGAACTCTCGGTGGCTGAATTGCAGGAGATCCTTTCGATCGGGCAGAGCACGCTCTCCACGCACCTATCACACCTCAAGCAATCGGGGTTGGCCGAGGACCGCCGCACTGGCAAACACGTTTTCTATCGTTTGAAGACTCACCACGGCCCACAGCAGGCTCTGTTTCGGCAGCTTCTCGCACTGCTTCAACAGAGCGCGGGTGAAATCGCCGAAGCCCAGCGCGACACCGAAGCCCTGGCGTTGGTGCTCGAGAAGCGCAAGGATCGCATTCGGGGCTACTTTGACGAGTTAGCCGGCCGCTTCGGCCGCAAATACGTCCCGGGCCGTTCGTGGAAGGGGCTGGCGGAGGCCCTGCTGCAGCTACTACCGCCGGTTACGGTGGCCGACCTCGGCGCTGGCGAGGGCGCCGTTTCGCAACTGCTGGCGCAGCGGGCCCGGAAGGTGATCGCGGTAGATAATTCCAGAAAAATGGTCGAGTACGGAGCAACCCTCGCCCGGGAGCACGGCGTGACGAACCTGGAATACCGGCTGGGTGATCTCGAAGATCTGCCGCTCGAGGACAATGTTGCCGACATCGCGCTCTTCAGTCAATCTCTGCACCACGCACAGCACCCGGAGCGGGCGGTCGCCGAGGCATACCGGGTATTAAAGCCTGGGGGCCGGATCGCGATACTCGATCTGGCGAAGCACCACTTTGAAGAGGCTCGGGAACTCTACGCCGACCAGTGGCTGGGATTCTCCGAAGTGGATCTCCGCCGGTTTCTCGCGGGGGCCGGCTTCACCGCGGTGCGGACTTCCATCGTCCACCGGGAAGAAGAGAGGCCGCACTTCGAAACTCTCCTGGCGGTGGGCCAGAAAAACAACGAGACGGGAATCTCGCTCTAAATTCTGAAACCGCGATTGCCGATAGAGAGACTAATGGTACCAGTGCTAAGACTGCGGGCGTCGGGGTCTCCGCTCACATTGCGGCTTTCCGCGCTCACCGTGCTCCTCGTGGCCGTCGCCGGGCTCTCCCTGCGGCAAATGCCGGCGTATGAAGCCGGCCGGCTATACCTGGTGGCTTTGGGGTTGTATCTCATCGCCCCGGCCGAAGTTCTCGAGAAGAGTGAACGCCGTCTCCGGTTGCTGTTCAAGCGGAGAAGGTTTATGTTAGGCACGCTCTGTATCACCTTCTCGATTGCCCTGGTGGGTCTGCAAATGGTCGTGATCGCCCTCTAAACGCTGGCTGGCGGTTATACAAGCGCCAGCGGCGGCCGGTATTTCCATCGTCCCCGGGTGAAATCGGGGAATTTCACCGGACGGCTCCGGTTGGCCACCGATTGTTCGGTGAGCGCTGACACCACGCTCGAAGTTACTGAGTCATAGACGTCGAAGTAGGGAATCTCGCCCGCTCGAAGCGCCTGCACTAACAGGTGCCAAGTCAGTGGAGTCCTTCCCCTGCCCCCTCCGTGCCCGCGTAAACTCGGCCGCAACGGGGGCTGATAGCTTTCAAGCAGCGGATGCCGGTACTCTTCCAGGTAGGGAGCGGCCTTTTCCCAACGGTGCTCGGTCGGGGTGCGGCCGTCGAGATATATCCAGGGTCCGTCAAGCTGGCGGTCATTGAGGAATACGCCCTTCGTCCCCTGCACCCGATAGATGCCGCGGGGATGCGGGGTGTTGGTGTCGAAATTGAGCGTAATCAGCTTGCCATCCACAGAGTGAATCAGCGAGACGTTGTAGTCGCCCTGCTTCATCTGCATAGTGGCCAGTTCGTGATCCGGCCCAAGCGTTTTCGCCGCGTACTCGTTCAGCGAAACAGCCCGCGAACTCATCGAAATCAGAAAATCGAAGCGATCGCCGTGGTTGATGTCCATGACGGGCATGATCCGGTTAAGCGGGTGGTCGGGATAGAGATTCCCGTTCCGCTCGATGGAGTGGCGCAGGCGCCAGGGTTCCGTGCCACCCGGAAACTTCACCTTCCGAAGATCATGGACATAGCCGCTTTCGGCGTGGAGGATATCGCCCAGGACGCCCTCCCGCACCATGTGCAATACGGTCAGATTGACGCCGCCGGCGGACTCCAGGAGCGATTGTTCGAGCCCCAGTGTCGACCACTTCCCTGTCTTCTCAAACGTCTCCACCAGTTCCCAGGCCTCGTCTAGCGTCAGTACAATCGGGACCTCGCTCACGGCATGCTTGCCATTCCGGTTCGCTGCCAGGCACACGGGGGCGTGCCATTTCCAGGATGTCGAGCAGATAACACAGTCGAGTTCCTCCTGCGCGCACAGCCGCTCGAAATCGGTCTCGCCGCGCCCATACAGGCGCGCCTCGGGCCGGCCAGATTCAGTGACCCAACCGGCGGCGCGCTTCAGGCGGGCGTCGTCAATTTCGCAGAGCGCGGGAACTTCCACCCCATCCATACCGAGGGCGACGTCAAGGTGGTAGGAGCCACGGCCGCCCAGGCCGACGAAACCGAGCCGGATGGTCTTGTTGTTTTCCGCCATGACTATGCTCCCTCTCCTCTGCGAAACGCTTCCTCGACCGGTGGCCTGGTTCTCCATTGGCCGCGAGTGAAATCCGGAAAGTCGACCGGCTGCCCGGAAGCCACGGCTTTCTCGGACAATGGAATGATCGCGCTCGAGGTGACCGAGTCGTAGACGTCAAAATCCGTCACGCGCTCCTCGTTCAGGGCCACGACGAGGCGGTGCCAGCTCAACGGGGTCGTCCGGCCGCTGCCGTGACCGCGGATCGCCTCCCGGGGCCGGGGATTGTAAGCCTTCTCGATCGGATGGCGGTACTGGGCGAAGTACTTGTCCGCCGGTTCCCACTGGTGCTCTTCCGGGCTGACTCCGTCGATATACATGTACTGGCCGAGACTTGTGCCCGCCCGGAAGAAAACGCCCTTGGATCCCTGAACGCGGTAGAAGCCGCGGGGATGCGGGGTGTTGGTGTCGAAGTTCAGCGTATAGACCTTGCCGTTCATCGTGCGCAGCAGGGTACAGTTGTAGTCGCCCTGCTTCATCGGCTTATAGGCATAGGGGTGCTCAGGGCCATAGAGCAGGTCCGCATACTGGTTCAGCATGACTGCTTTCGAGCTTACCGAGACCAGGTAATCAAATCGGTCGCCATGGTTGACGTCCATCGAGGGCATCAGGGCGCAGGTCGGGTGGTCTGGATAGAGGCAGCCGTTCCGGTCGACCGAGTGCTGCAATCGCCAGGGCTCGCGCTCGGGGTCGAACTTCACCAGGCGAAGATCGTGAACGTAGCCGCCCTCGCAGTGGACGATCTCACCGAGAAGCCCGTGCGCCACCATGCTGGAAAGTGTGCTGTTGACGAGCTTGAAGCCGAGCGTGGCCCATTTCCCCGTCTTCTCGTGGGTCTCGACAATCTCCCACGCCTCATCCATCGTCTGGATGAGAGGCACTTCACTGACGGCGTGCTTTCCGTTCCGCATGGCCGCCAGCAGGATGGGAGCGTGCCACTTCCAGGAGGTAGAGCAGATGATGCAATCGAGATCCTCCTCGGCGCACATTCGTTCAAAGTCGGTGCGGGAACGCCCGTAAAGCTTTGGCGAGGGTTTGCCGGCTTCCTCGATCCATCGCTTCGCCCGGTAGAGGTAGTGCGGCGCAATATCGCAGATGGCCGGGATTTCCACTCCGTCAATGCCGAGCGCGATATCCAGGTGATAAGAGCCACGGTCGCCCACCCCCACGAATCCGACGCGTAACGGCCGCCCGTCGATCGATCCCTGGGTGACAGTCTGCGTCTCAGGCTCCTGACCCGCCGCGGTGGCGGCAGCGATTCCCGCCGCGGAGACGTTGAGGAAACTACGCCGGTCCAGTTTGCTGTTCATCTTCCCTCCACTCCCTTGAACATACCCAGAATCTTCCTGGCATTCTTGTTGTAAATCTTCTCGAGCGCTTCGTCTGGCAGGTGCACGCCATAGATCATCCAACGGCCCTGCATATGGTGGCCGCCGGAGGGATCGAAGTACTCGTCGTCGGTTTCGAGGAACCGGTAGTAGACGCGATACGCTTCGGCGTCGGGTGGAGTATCCGTGCCGAAGAGGATGCGGTCCTGGTATTGGATGAGGAACTTGCGGGCGGTGTAAGGCTGGCGGCCCAGTTCGCTGATCCTGGCGTCGATATCGACATAGAAGTTCGGATAGACTTCCAACCAGTTGGCGACCATATGCAATTCTTCGGGGAGGTTGCCACAGTGAGCGCCGATGAAGATCGTGCCCGGGTGCCGGGCAATGACGCGATTCCGCGCCGCCAGAATTTCTTGCTTAGTCGGGTAGTCCTTCCCGTAGAAAAGCCAGTCGGGATGCTCGGCGAGCTCATCGTAACGCTCGTTGTGGCGGTCCAAAGGAGTATGAAACGCTTTGGGGTCGGAGACGTGGATCATCACCGGGATGCCGAGCTCGCCGCACTTCGCCCAGATGGGATCGATGCGGGGATCGTCCACTTCGATCAGCTTGCCATTCTTGTCCCGGTAACCCAGACCAAGCGTCTTGGCGATCTTGAGCCCCCTTGCGCCCATCTTGACCGCGTCGACGAGTTTGCTGACCTCGTTGGCCGCGAAGTCCGGATCGTCGATATTGCTGAAGTCCGGCCGGAAGAACATCAGGAACCGGTCCTTCGCCAATCCGTGATAAAGGCGGATGTGTTCCTTGTAGGCGTCTCCGGCGGAATTCGCGTCGAGGCTCACGCACTTCCAGATTCCGGCCTTGTCCATCTCTTCGAGATATTTCTCCGCATTCCCGGAGCGCCGGAGATGGTTGTGTATGTCGATGACGGGGAACTTCGGTTTCAGTATGCGGGTTTCCTTGACCACTAGCTGGCTTTCTGGCCTCCAATCGAGCAACCTCAAATCCGGAGATTGAGGCCGGGCCGGAAACTCCGAGATGCACAGCAATAGTGCCCAGGCTGGCGCGAGACGGAAAAACGCATTGGGCATGGGACCTCCCTACCGAAGGTTACTCTACTACGCATAGGAAGAGACGCGCACCCGCGGTCAAAGGTCGTCGCCTTGACATCACCGGCGCGCTCGTCTTGATACCTTCACGAACAGCCGTTCTTTCTGATGACTGCGGGTTCCCGCTACTCCTGCGCCGGGAGCGGATGACTCAGCGATTGCGAATCATCTCCAGCAAATGCTCGACGACCTCCGGCCGCTTCGCAATGATGTTGTCCGAGGGATCGGATCCTCCTCGCATATCGTAGAGTTCCAACGGCGTAAGCGTGCCGTTGTTCTTCCGGACGATCAGGCGGTGATCGGCCGTCCGTACGCTGACCGCGTCTCGCCAGAAGCTGACAGCGGAATCACGGATGGAGTTCGCCTTGTCGTTCAGCAGCGGGACCAGGCTGCTACCGTCGAGCGGATGGGCCGTGCGGTTGAAGCTCGGATTGCAGAGCTCGACCAGGGTCGGATAGAGGTCGAGCGTTTCCACAAGTGCGCCGGTCGCCTGCCCAGCCCGCTTCATCCCTGGCGCGCGGATGAACAGAGCGCTGCGGAGGGCGCGTTCGAACGGAGCGTGCTTTCCCCAGATAGCGTACTCGCCCAGGTGCCAGCCGTGATCACCCCACACGACAACGATTGTGTTCCGCCCAAGCCCCAACTCGTCGAGCGTGTCGAGAACCTTGCCGATTTGCCGGTCCACGTAGCGCACGGCGGCGGCGTAGGCCCGGCGGGCGGTCTTCCGATCTTCGAGGGTCAGCGGACGCTCGCTTGGGAATGGGAGCTGATACTTATAGAACTCATTGCTCTGGTGGAAGTAGGGAGAGTCTACCGGCTCCGGATGCGGCGGCGGCTCGATATCCACACCCTCGTAGGCTTCCCAATCTCCCCGCGTCGCCACAAATGGCAAGTGCGGTTTGAAAAAGCCGACAGCCAGGAAGAATCGCTTACCACCGGCCTTCAACCGCCGAAGCTGGCTGACGGCGCTCTTCGCCAACAGCCCGTCCGGCAGGTCTTCGTCGTCTTCGGCGGTGAACTCCATCACCGGCGTGTAGCCGCTGTGCTGCTCCCGGTGCCTCCCGCCGGCATAGGCAAAGAAAATGCCCCATCCGCGCTCCCAGGGGCCATAGGGCGCCGGCTGCTCATCCCACGCGTGGGGCACCTCGACGCGGCCGTCGCCGCTACCGTCATAGTCGTAAACGAGGCCATCGGCGGTGTGGGAGATCTTGCCGATGGCGATAGTCCGATAGCCGCTGCGGCGAAACATCTCGGGCATGGTCTGCGCTCCGTCCAACATTCTGGGCGCGAGTTGTGTGTCACCTTGATAAAAAGCATGGTTCGCCAGCGCGCCGGTGTGCGCGGGACTCCGGCCGGTCAGCAGCGAGTAGCGGGACGCGCCGCAAGTCGGTACCTGGACGAAGTGGTGATGGAAGCGTAGGCTCTGTTCGGCGAAGCGATCGAGGTGGGGTGACTGCACGAAGTCGACGCCATAGCTACCCAGCATCGGGCGGAGATCATCCACGGCGATGAAGACGACGTTGTAGCGGTTGGTTTCAGCCGCCGGCGTGGCGTTGCACGCGAGAAGCAGGAACAGCAGTCGGGATACGAATCTCATCTCGACTCAGTATCCTATCCCAGTTCGTTTTCCGCCAAGGTGCGGCGTGGCGCCCGGGGACCTGCTCGCGAGATCCCGCGAATCCAGCCGTGGATTCCAGCGGAGGTTTCGCACCCGCGAGGCGCTACGGATTCTTCTGCATGCCTCGCTTCCACATCCGCTCGTTTTCTTCGCGCGAGATGTCCCACGGTTGTGGCGGGAGCGGCGTATACTGCGGGCGAGCGTCGGCCTTCGGCTGCGACGCCAACACCTTGGCAAGCCGCCGCAGCGCGGTCCGGTGCTCCGGCTGTCCGCTGTCGATCAGGTTGTTGTCTTCCCAAGGATCCTTCTCCATGTCGTGGAGAGCGACGATCTTGCCGCCGGGCGCAACGGTAATCTTGTACCGCCCATCCCTGATCTGACGGGGAGCGAAGTCATAGACGCCGCGGATTCCCTCCTCATCGAGGCGGGCCGGGTCGTGGCCCATCGCCAGGATCCACTCGCGCGGCCCTCGCTCGTCCTCGCCATGCAGGACGCCGGCGATGGATTTGCCGTCGATGGTCACGCCGGATGGCAGCGCCACGCCGGCCAGTTCGGCAAAGGTCGGAAGCATGTCGGAATGATCGGTGAGCGCCTGGCTTGTGACGCCGCCCGGGACCCGTCCAGGGGCATTTACGATGAAGGGCGCGTGTACGCCGCGAATCGTATCCGTGCCCTTGCCTCCCGGCACGGCGCGGCCGCCAATATGCCCGGTGATGCCGCGGGTAGAGCCGTTGTCGGTGGTGAAGAAGATGTACGTGTTTTCGCGCAGGCTCAGGCTGTCGAGTTGCTGTATGACTTTGCCGGTCAGGTGGTCGGTGTAGCGCACCATCGCCTTGTGTTGCTCCAGCTTGGTGGAGGCGTCCGGATCAAGGGGCGTGTGGACGAAAGGCGTGTGAGTAAGGGCCATCGAGTAGTAGACAAACATTGGCTCGTCCCGATGCCGCTTCAGAAAGTCCAGCACGAAGTCGTTGAACATATCCGGTCCGAACTTGCCTTTATATATTTGGCTCTTGGCCTTGTCTGTATAGATGTACGGATCCCAGTAGCGCTCGTCGCTCTTCGGGTTGCCGCCTTCTCCGCCAGTCCACATGCACCATTCGTCGAAGCCGAGGGAGCGGAGGATCTCCGGCTGCACCCGGAAGTCGTTGATCTGCCATTTCCCAGCGACGGCCGTGGCATAACCGGCGTCCTTCAGGAGGCGGCTGAAGGTGAAGTATTCTTCCGGATCAAAGTGCGCGCCCGCCCCCCACCGGGGCACGTCCCAATGGTTTACCCATCCGTGGCGGTACGGATATTGGCCGGTGAGCAGGGTGACACGCGTCGGTGTACACTGCGGCATCGACCAGGCAGTCTCGAACAGCATCCCGGCGTCGGAGAGCTTGTCGATGTTCGGGGTGCGAATGTCCTCGGCGCCGTAGACGCTGATCCACTCCGGACCGAGATCGTCCACAAGGATGAAGATGATGTTCGGTTTCTCTGGCGGGGCGGGCCAGAGCGGCATTGCGGCGAGCAGGAGCGCCACCAGAGCGGCTCGCACGCGGCCCGTTATCCTGGGCGGTTTCATTGGACCTTCAGAATATCGTATTCGCCCGGCCGCAGCGGACAGTGATCGTCCTCCGGCCTTAAGCGTACGACCGGGTCATGTCTCTCGCTGGAGTTGGCTGGCGCCAGAGGACGGCGGAGCGCCATAATCTAGCAATGAGCGCCGATGAAGCGGTTCGCGAACAGGTAGTGAAGCTACTCGATGGAGGGATGGCTCACCTGAAACTGGAGGATGAAATTCGGAGCTTTCCGCCCGAGTACGCAGGAGCGAGGCTGGACGGGCTTCCTTACACGGCCTGGGAGCTTCTCGAACACATTCGCATCGCCCAATGGGACATTCTGGAGTTTAGCCGGCGCGCCGAGCACGAGTCGCCGGACTGGCCGGATGGCTACTGGCCCGAGAACGATGCGCCGAATGGCCAGGAAGAGTGGGATGCGAGTGTCGCGCGGGTACTCTCGGATCTCGACGAAATGAAAACTCTCATCAGCGATCCGGCGGTGGACCTGCATGCGAAAATCCCCTGGGGAAGCGGACAGACGATTCTTCGCGAGGGCTTGCTTGCCGCTGACCACAACGCCTACCACCTCGGTCAGATCGTCATGCTACGGAAGATGCTCGCGGCTCGTTAGCTCCGGGCTAGAATCCGCTCGTGAAGTTGTGGTGATAGCGGCCTTCCAGAATGTTCAACAGATCCATCGTGACGAAGAAGCTTTCTCCTGCCCCGTAGAGCTCGTATATGTGCTTCGTCTGTTCGAAGGCGGCCGGCATCCGCGAGTAGAAACTGAGCCGCCGCGGCGCGAGCAGAGCCGCCGCCTCGGGAACATCGGTGTAACGCAGCACGTTCAAGAAATGCGGCCCTCTCGTGTGTGATTCGCTTGGATCGAGCAGGAGCGCCTGATGGATCGACTCGTCGAGCACGGCCGCGTAGAGCGCCAGCACAGCCCCGGTCCCGCGCCCGGAAACGGTGATGCGCGAGGGGTCCACGCCGGCGACGCCGCGTAGGGCCTCGACAGCGCGCAGTACATCCCACAGCCGCATTGAGTCCACGGTCTGGCCCGTATGCATTGCGTTGCGGAAGAGATCGAGCTCCAGGCTTTTAGTCCAAGGATGCGACCCGTTGCCACGCGGGATCACGGCCATGCGCGCCACTCGCGGCCCGGGCCGGGGCTGGCGGAACATACGCCATAACCCATTGGGGTCATCCCCCTTGGCGGCAACGTAGAGCAGTGCCGGTAGCGGCGCATCAGCATTCCCGGGTACATCCAGCAGCGCCTCCACATCAACGCCTCGTTCGGAAGTGAAGCGCACCATCCGGTCGCCTTCGGCGACTCGAAGGTTCAGTGGCGGCGGCTCCGCGGGAAAGCTCCGGAAGACCTTCCCGCGCAGGGTGTTGAGAAGCTCCTCGCGACGGCTCTTCCAGGCATCCAGACTGCTATAGCGCTGAAACTCCGGAGTGGGCAAAAAGGTCTCGTGCACTCGGAAGTTGGCTGCATCCGCCGGGAGCCGATCCGCAAAGACTCGCAATTCCTCGCCCGGCGCATCCTCATACGCCATATCGGCTTCCCTTTCAGGAATGCCCATCAGGTGCCGGTCAAACCATCGCACCGCCTGTTCTCGCAGGAAATCCGAATCCGCGTGGCCGGTATCCACGACTACGTTTCGGAAACTCTCAGCTTTGCCATAGGACTCGTAGAGCGCACCGATCCGCCGCTCGAACTCCTCGTAACCGGGAATCGGGAAGAGCGGGTCCCGCCTTCCGTGGGCCATCAGTAGCGGCCGCGGTGCAATCAGCGCCCCCTGGTGCAGCATCCCGTGCTGGAACGTGTTGATCAGAAACATGCAGTCGCAGTGCCGCCACTGGGTATTGTCTTTCAGGTTCGCCGCATAAGTGCTGATACCCATCACGGGGATGGCCACCTTCACCCGCTCGTCCACCGCCGCGGTGAACCAAGTCATGGCGGCGCCGCCGGACCGCCCTGTCATGCCGATGCGGGAAGCGTCCACTTCGGAGCGCGTCTCCAGATAATCGATAGCCCGCATGGCGTTCCAGACCTCTACCCCGGCAGGCGAGTAGCCGCGCGAATACCATTCGGGCATCTCCTGGCCATAGACACCGTGATGCAAGCCAAAGACCTCGGAAATCTGAATCGGATCGAGTATCATCGCTACGTAGCCGTTCTTAGCCAGCGTGATCCCGTGGCGCTGATACTTCGCCTTCGCGCCGTCGGGGGAATAGGAATGCCCGCAGACATAGATCACAGCCGGCGCCTTACGGGCGGGTTTCCCGGGGAGATAGAGGTTGGCGGTAACGTAGATCCTAGGCAGGCTTTCGTACGCGATCTTCTCTACGCTGTAGCCGCCGCGGTCGAGTTTTCCGGTGATCTCTAGATGGAGAGGGGTCCGCTCGGGCCACGGCGAAAGACCGAGCATCTCCCGCATTTCAAGACGGCGGTTGTCCCGCACAGCTTCCCACGTCTCTTTGGATGCGACCTCCGAAGCGGCCTTCCGGGTGATCTCTTTCGCCGTTCTTATCAGTGCTTCCCGCGTCTCACTGCCGGGGTCCGCTGCCGCAATCGGAAGAGCCAATATCAGCGTTAGCGCCAACTGTCTCATGCGTAGATTATGGCGCGGTTTCAGCATTGAGCGTTGGCGTCGTTCCGCGTTCTCACGTCTAATCCGTGGGTGCTCCTCTTTGGCGCGCGGCGCTATGCTTGCAGATTCCGGGAGGGCTTCCCATAGGGTGGGAATTGCCGTCCCATGATTCGGTCCCGCAACACGACCGGCAGTTTTCGGATCACCGAAAGAGCGATAGCATCCCGTCCCACGACATATCGGGCTTTGGGTTTACGGCTAAACAATGCATCGTGGACCGTGCTTGCTCTACCGATTCCTGATGAGGCGCCGGTGATCAGTACGGTCTTCGCCTTTCCCCCCTGACGAAAACAATCGCGAGGTTACATCGCTGGGCGTGTCCGCTGTCATCACCCGAGCGGGCGCAACTGACATGAGCGCCCCGCGCTTCGCTCGCCTCCACAACGGTACCGCCTCAGCGGTGTAAGCAATCGTCAGTTGACCTTACGTGTTCGACTCGCGCCGTTCCCAGCCGGAAGTGAATAACGGAAGGTAGTTCTCCTGCTGATAAGGATGCTTGGCGATCTCGTCGATGTTGAGGTCGATGCCCAAACCCGGCCGGTCCCACACTTCGATATAGCCGTCCTTCACCTCGACACCGCCCACGATGATATCCTTTTCCCACTCCTCGTTGAACTCATCGAAGATCTCATGGATGAAGAAGTTCGGAATCGAGGCGTTGAGATGCATGCAAGCGGCGGAACAAACCGGTCCCTGAGCCGAATGCGGGGCGATCACACCGTAATGAGCGTCCACCATGTCGCAGATCTTGCGCGTTGCGAACAGGCCGCCGAGATTCAACGGCTCGGGCTGGAAGATGTTCACCACGTTGTGACTCATTAACTCAGCCACCTGCTGTTTCGAGGAGAGGCTCTCACCCGTGGCGATCGAAACCGGACTTGCCTTGGCCACCTCCACCGTCGCCCCGATATTCAAGTGGTGGCAGGGCTCCTCGAACCACGCCGGACGGAATTCGGCCATCGCCTCCGCGAACCGGATCGCCGTGGCCGTATTGAAGCGGCAGTGGCCTTCGATTAGAATGTCGTTCCGCGGTCCCACGGCGTCGCGCACGGCGCGAATAATATCGATCGAGAGATCGAACTCATACGGCGACACCATCCGCCAATTGTTGCCGAACGGATCGAATTTCAGGGCGGTGTAGCCGCGGTCGATGACTACCTTCGCCTTTTCGTGAAAGCTCTCCGGCGTCCGTGGGCCGCGGTACCAGCCGTTGGCGTAGGCACGCAGCCGGCTCTGGCACTTGCCGCCCATCAGGTTGTAGACCGGCTGGTTGGTGACCTTGCCGATGATGTCCCAGCAAGCGATCTCGATCGCCGACACCGCGCACATATGCGTCTGGCCGCCTTCGGTAAACACGTCCCGGATAAGACGCTGCGAGATGTTCTCGATATCGAACGGACTCATGCCCAGAATCAGCGGCTTGAGCTCGTGAATCGACGCTTCCACCCCCCGCGCGAAGTAATTGATAGTGCCCTCTCCGATGCCGTAGATTCCCTCGTCGGTAAGCACCTTGGCGAAGAGCCAGTTCTTCCACGGGTTTCCGGCTATGTAGGTTTCGATCGATGTGATTTTCATAACAACAGTTCTCCTAGTCTACTCCGGGAGCAAGATGCGCAGCCGGTCCGGCGGCCGCGAGGCTACTTCAGCCGGTTAGCGTACTCGGGACGCTTCCTCCACTCATCGAAATAGGGCTCGTACTCGGAGGATTCCATCCACATGCGCGGCTCGGGCTCGGCGGGATCGACGCGCTTCTCCGGGTAGTCCAATCCAGCCATGCTTTGCTCGACACTCTCGTTCCATGATTCGAGCGCCGCCCGCAGGCGGGAGGCCACCTCGGGCTCCCGGGCATAGAGGTCGGTCGTTTCTTTTGGATCCGCCTCGAGATTGTAGAGCTCGTAATTCCCGCTGCCCACTTCGAGCGTGAGGATCTTGTAGTCGTTGTCGATCAGTGCCGCGCGGCCCTGGTGGCGAAACGCGATGGGCTTCTCGCGGCGCTCCATATCGCTCCGGAATAATGGTGCGAGGCTGATTCCGTCGATGGGCGTGAGCATTACAGACTCCGGCAAGCCGGCGACTTCCGCGATCGTCGGGAAGATGTCCATCGTCACAGCCGGGTAGGATGTCACCCGCGGCTCCGAAATGCCGTTTGGCCACTCGATGATTGCCGGAACCCGTAGTCCGCCTTCGTACACATCGTTCTTGAATCCCCGCAGGCCGCCCACCGTGCCGGGTTCCACCTTCGCCAAGCCTCCGTTGTCGGAGTCAAACCAGACCAGGGTGTCTGGGGCCACTCCAAGTTCCCTCAAGCCCTCTCGGAGCGTCCCAATGCTGCGGTCCATGGCGACGAGTTCGCCGTAATGGTGCGCGGACCTCTCGTCGAGATCTTCAAATGGCTCCCGATCTTCCTCCGAGGCAACGAACGGATCGTGTGGAGTGCCATACCAGATCACCGCAAAGAACGGCCTCCCCTCCTCCGCCTGCACGCCGATGAACTTCAGCGCTTCATCGACAATAATCTCCGACGAGTCGCCCTCGAATTCCACAAACTCGCCCTCGCGGCTCATGATCGGATTTCGGTCAAAGAAGTTCGTCACCGAAAGCCAGGTGTCGAATCCGAATGCGCCGGGATTGTGGTCGTCGGTGGCGAGGATCGGAACTCCCGGTCCGCGATATCCGTTCAGGTGCCATTTGCCGAAGTGTCCGGTGGCGTAGCCGGCGTCTCGCAAGGCCTGCGCCACGGTCGGTTCCTGCAACCGCAGAGCATAACCGTGGTTGTGTACTCCCGTGCGGTCGTTTGACCGCCCGGTCATCACGGTCGCGCGGGTGGGAGAGCAATTCGGCGCTCCCGCGTAGAAGCGGTCGAAGCGCAATCCGCTCGCCGCCATTTCGTCCAGATGCGGCGTTTTTAGAACGGGATGATTGTAGTAACCGGTCTGCCCCCAACCCATGTCATCCGTCATTACCAGTACGATGTTCGGCGGTTGAGAGACCGCTTCGTCGGACCGGTCCGCGCAGCCGGCAAGGGCTAGAAGAAGAAACGTTAGCGCAACCACGAATTGAATCTTCATTGCATGCCGATCGTAGCGGGATATCGAGGCCCGGGGCAAGTCGGGCTCGTCACGATGTCCCATCCGCGGCGTTGTCAGTCGCGATAGGGCCACTCGGGCTTTATGAAGAGCCCGCCGTCCACGAAGATTGTTTGTCCCGTCACGAAGTCGCTCTCCGGCCCGGCGAGGAAGGAGCACATCCGTCCAATATCGCGAGGAACTCCGATCCGCCCCAGGGGCGTGAGCGGAGTCCAGGTACCTGCATAGTCGCCCGCCTCGTCCTGAGTGCGCTCGATTTCGATGGAACCGGGCGCAACACAGTTCACCCGGATTCCGTACGGTCCCAACTCAACTGCCGCCACTTTAGTGAACATCTCGATTCCCCCTTTGCTGGCCGTGTAGTCCACTAGGCGTGGGAACGCCAGCTTGTTGCAGCCGGACCCGATGTTGATGATGGAGCCGCCGCCGGAATCCTTCATCCGGCGCGCCGCCCGCTGCGTGCAAAGGAAGCAGCCCTTGAGATTGGTACCGATCACGCGGTCCCACTCCTGCTCGCTGAGATCAAGGAGACTTTTCCATGTCTGAACGCCGGCGTTGTTCACCAGCGTGTCAATCCGCTCGAACCGGTCAAGAAACTCCGCGAACATGCGGTCCACGTCGTCTGAATTGCCGACATCGCCCTGCACAGCAAAGGCGGATCGGCCGAGTTCTTCCAGTTCCGTCACGGTCGCGTCCGCCCCGTCACGATCAGAACGGTAGTTGACTGCGACGTCAAATCCTGCGCGTCCCAACTCCAGGGCTATGCCTTTTCCGATACCCTTGCTTGCTCCAGTCACTAGCGCTGCTTTCGCCGCTTGTTCTCCCATAGTTGGTTTCCAGTAGTCCTTTCCCAGACGGCCTATCGAATTCACTCCTCACGCGGAACCCCACGCGTGCCGCCATGGGCCGAGATTAGCAGAATCCGGCGGCGGACGGGGAGGATCTCCCGCCGTTTCAATCGCGACTATGCGCGTCCCTGAGCGGTTTGTGCCATCACCGGCTAAACGTTCCTCGTGATTCGGCCGATCAGAGATACAGGAACAAGTGTCTCCACATATGGCGGTTCACGAATCAGCGCTGACCAAGCAACTGGGCGATCCGACGCTGGCCGGCGAGACTATAGCTGCTCCACCGCTCGTCGAAGGCGCCGCAAAAACACGGGCAACTATTCTGATAGTGGACGCCGAGGAGATCAGCCGGCGGTTGATCCGCGCCATGCTCAAGACAGGCCCCTACCGTCTCCTCGAAGCTCAGACGTCCTCAGACGCTCTGCGCGTCATCAACGATGCAAACGTCGATCTCATTATCATCGACCTCGTGATGCCTGGAATGAGCGGGGCTGAGCTCTGCCGCAAAGTCAAGGCCGACCCGCGGACAAAGTTCACGCCAATTCTCATGCTAACCAATGTCGGCGGGACCCAGAATGAAATCGACGGCATTGCCGCCGGAGCCGACGAATTCCTCACCAAGCCGCTTCACCCCGAGGTTGTGCGGACACGCGTCCGGGCCATGCTTCGGAACAAGGCAGCCATCGACTCACTTGAGGAGGCCGAATCCATCCTCTTCGCGCTGGCCCAGGCTGTGGAAGCCCGCGACTCCTATACAGCCGGACACTGCCAGCGGCTCGCCGACTACGGCGTGGCCTTGGGACGGGCCCTGGGGCTCGAGGAACAAGAGTTGATCGCTCTCCATCGCGGCGGCTACCTGCACGACATCGGGAAAATCTGCGTCCCCGATGCAATCCTCTTCAAACAGGGACCGCTAAACCCCGAGGAGTGGAAGATCATGAAGTCGCACACCATCCGCGGCGAGGCGATCTGCTCTCCAATGAAGAGCCTGGCCCCAGTGTTACCAATTATCCGTAACCACCACGAGCGCTGGGACGGCACCGGCTACCCGGATGGACTGGAGGGGGAAGATATCCCGCTGCTGGCGAGGATCCTCCAAACCGTCGACGTCTACGACGCGCTCACAACCGCCCGCTCCTACAAACCTGCCCTCAGCCGCGGCGAAGCGTTCCAAACCATCGAAGACGAAGGCCGAAGGGGCTGGCGGGACATCGAACTCGTGGCCCTGTTCCGCGATATCTGTGAGAACTTCGCCACCGAAACCGGACGTCCGATCGCCGCGGATTGGGTGCAGTTGTCGCCAATGTCGCAGTCGCTCGATGCGATGAGGCGGCAGCTCGTCAAGTAACCGCGGCAGGCTGCAAGTGGGCCTTCCTGCTTCAATATGCTCCGGCCAGGCCGGCCCGGGGCCTGGAGCCCGGTCCCGTCCGGCCGCGACGGATATTACAATGGCGTCAGACATGACTCGATTCACCGCCTTCATCGTTTTCGCTGCATGCTTCTGTTCCGTTGCTGTCGCCGCGCTCGCCCAGGGCAACGTTTCCCTGCCTCCCTTGGAAGGTGACCAGCGAACCGCCTGGTTCCGCGAGGCCAAGTTTGGAATGTTTATCCATTGGGGACCCTACGCCGTGATCGGGCGCCACGAATGGGCCCGGCACCGTTTCCAGATTCCACAGGCTGAATATGACAAGTACGCCCGCGCGTTTAACCCGGCGAATTTTGACCCGGATGCCTGGGTAAATCTCGCGCAGAACTCTGGTGCGAAGTACATCGTCATCACCTCGAAGCATCACGACGGCTTTTCTATTTACAGATCGAAGGTGAGCGACTACGACATGGAGATCACTCCCTACGAAGATGACCCGCTCCGGCAACTCGCCGGCGCGTGCCGGCGCAAGGGGATGCGCCTCGGTTTCTACCACTCCATCATGGACTGGCATCATCCCGACTACCGCCCGCGGCGCGCTTGGGAATATGAAAACCCGAACGAGGGCGGCAACAACCTCCGCTATATCGAATTCATGAAGGGACAGCTCCGCGAATTGCTCACCGATTTCGGCGATGTGGCGGTCGTATGGTTCGACGGCGAATGGGAGCACACCCTAAAAGACAACAACAAGGAAATGGAGATCTACGACTTCATCCGCAGCATTCAACCCAATGCGCTGATCAATGACCGCCTCTTCGAACGCCGCGAAGGCTCCCCGGCCGACCTCGCCACCCCCGAGCAATTCGTTCCCGCCACCGGTGTCACCGGCCCGAACGGGGAGCCCGTCCTGTGGGAATCGTGTGTCACCATCAACAACGATAGCTGGGGCTACAACAAGTACGAAACCGAGTTCAAAACCACCCGCGATCTCATCCGCATGCTGGTCGAGGTCGTTTCGAAAGGCGGCAACCTCCTGCTCAACGTCGGCCCCACCCCGGACGGCCGTATTCAGGACGAATTCGTCACCCGCCTCAACACCATTGGAGCGTGGATGGACGTAAACTCCGAGGCGATCTACGGAACCACCGCCAGCCCGTTCCCGCGCCTCCCATTCTATGGGCGCGCCACCGTAAAGGATAACAAGCTGTATCTGCACGTCTTCGCCTGGCCGGAAGACCAAAGGCTCCTCGTTCCAGGGCTGAAGAACATCGTCCACTCCGCCTATACCCTTGCCGATCCGGACACGAAACTCCGCGTGACCCGCGCCGGATCCGATATTGTCCTTTCGCTTCCCAAAGAGGCCCCCGACGAGACCGCCAGCGTGGTCGTCCTGCAACTTGACGGCCCTCCGGTCGCCGAACCTTATGTCATCGCCGCCGGTGATAACGGTGTGCTGACGTTGGAGGCCGCGGCCGCCGAAATCCAGACCCGGTTCGGGCAGCGGGCCAAGAAAGAGGAGGCCCTCGGTCACGTCTTCATCACCCAATGGACCCGGGCCGACGATGTGCCGGCTTGGATATTCGAAACTCCCCACGCCGGGCTCTACGAGGTAGAAATTCACTATGGCTCTCACCGGCGCGACGCCGGAGCGGAGTTCACCGTTTCAGCGGGCGACTCCACGGTGAGCGGCAAAGTCGAGACGACCGGTCACGACTGGGTGTTCCAGCCGCATAAGCTGGGACGGCTGGAGCTCAAACGCGGGGAACAGACCCTGCAAGTGAAGGCCCAGACCTCCGGGGCGCCGGCAATGACATTGGAAAAGGTGATTCTCAGGCCAGTGAAATAGACCGGCGAAACAAAGGAACAAAACCGCCTCGGCTCCGTATTCTTAAATATCATGCGCTCCGAATTTGTACTCTTCATCATTTCGCTGTGCGCTCTTCCGGCCTGTACTGACTTCGTAGTCACGGACTCCACCCCTCCGCGCATCGTGACCGAGTCGGTGGAGCTCGGCGATGCGGAAAACGTCACGGCGGAGATCAAGATGCCCGCCGGCGAATTGAAGCTCACCGGGGGAACCGCGAAGTTGATGGAAGGGGAGTTCCAATTCACCTCCGCGGCCCTCGAGCCTGTCGTCCGCTATGAGGCGACCGGATTTCGGGGACGGCTGAATGTAGAAGGACAGACTGGCAACTCAACCACCAATCTAAGTGGTGGAGACCGGTGGACCATCCGCCTCAACGACGAAACGCCACTTGATCTGAAGGTCCATCTCGGCGCCGGTGACAACCAATTGGACCTGCGGGGGATGAACCTCAGGAGCGTGGATGTCAACATGGGCGTGGGCGAATGCGACGTCAACCTGCTGAGCGAGTGGGACCGGAACTTCAAGGTCGACATCAGGGGCGGCGTCGGAGAAGCTACGGTCAGGGTACCCTCGAATATTGGAGTGATCGCCCACGCCACGGGCGGAATTGGCGAGATTCACGCGATCCGGTTCCGCAAAGAGGGCGACACCTATTATTCGGAAGCCTACGGCGAATCTCCCATAACCATCACTCTGAACGTAAAGGGAGGCATCGGCGAAATCAATCTGATTGCCGAATAAACGGTTCGGTTATCCCGCCACCTCTCTAAGCTCGCTCGCCGCCGCCTGCACCTTGCGAATTGCGGCCACAATGTCATCCGTGTCTTGCTGGCCGCCCAGAAGCATGTTCTGGGTCAACCACACCGCCTCGTCGCAGAGCCGGTTATTCACCGGACAGGCATTTCGTTCTTCCCACTCGCCCAGGGTCTTCGCCGAGTAGATCGCCCGATACCCCTTGGAAGAGAGGACCCGTTTGAGAAACGGACTCTTGTTCAATGGAGTGTAGCCGCCCGAACACGGAATCCCTTCCGTGCGCAGCGCCTCGAGAAAGCGCTCCCTCGATAGCCCGGCGAAAGCTTCCTTGCCGTAGCGGAACATGTACAGGTGGTAGGCGTTACGGGTACAACCCGGATGCATCTGCGCCGGATGAATCCCCTCGACTTCGTCGAGCAAAGCCGTCAGCCGCCGCGCGTTCTCTTCCCGTTGCCGCGCCTGGTCTTTCAGGCGCGCCATCTGCGCCAGCAGTAGCTCCCCCTGGAATTCCGTCATTCGCAGGTTCGCTCCTTGCCCGGCGGGAACCGGGACCATCCCGCGCCGGGTGCGGCTATTGTTGTGAAACGCAAAGCAGCGGGAGGCAAGTTCCGCGTCATCGGTGAGAATCGCCCCACCCTCACCGGAATTCAGGTTCTTCGAGGCTTGGAAGCTGAAGCAGCCGGCCGCGCCAAGCGTACCCACCTTGTTCCCTTTCCATTCGGCCATGTGCGCCTGGCAGGCGTCTTCCACTACCGGTATGCCACGCCGGCGGCCAACGTCGAGAATCGTATCCAGGTCCGCCGCGCTTCCGCCGAGGTGAACCGGGATCATCGCCGCCGTTCGCCCGGTAACGGCTCTCTCCACTTTTGCGGCGTCGATCTGAAAGGACTTCAAATCCGAATCGACAAACACGGGCAGGGCGTATTGGAGCAGCACCACGTTGACAGTGGCAATGAACGTGTAAGGCGGGACGATCACCTCGTCTCCCGGCCCTACGTCGAGCGCATTCAACGCAGTGAGCAGCGCCGAGGTGCCGTTTGCCGTTGCGACGCAGTGGCCTGCCCCGTTCAGCTTCGCATAAGCGTGTTCAAACCGGTCCACCGCGTCTCCGTACCCACGAAACCATTTCCCGCTATGGAGGACCTTGCGCAGCGCATTCTCCTCGGCCGGGCCGTGGGCCGGCCATTCCGGGAAGGGAGCCGTTCGCACCGGGTTTCCGCCGAGCAGAGCCGGCCTGTTCACGCCCGCTCCCGCCGTCGAAATCGATGCCAGGCCTCCCGCCATTACCCCACGTCTGGTGATCTTCATCGTCTGTCGGTTGGCATCCTCTCGTTCTCGGTCCCCGCCGCCGCGGCTGCAGAACGGCGGGCTCTGCGCTAATCTTACCCCCATGACGAAGCTGGCGGCTCTAGAAAAGCGCGTGGTTGAATGCGAGCGGTGCCCGCGCTTGCGCAACCACTGCAAGACAATCGCCCGGGAAAAACGCCGCGCCTTCGAGGATTGGACTTACTGGGGGAAGCCCGTGCCCTCCTTCGGGGATCCGGGCGCCCGTCTTCTAATCATCGGCCTGGCCCCAGCCGCGCACGGAGCGAATCGGACCGGCCGCATGTTCACCGGCGACCGGTCCGGCGATTGGTTGTTCAAGGTGCTGCACGACACCGGCTTCGCTTCCCAGCCCGATTCGGTTTCCCGCGACGACGGCCTCGCTTTGACCGATTGCTATATCACGGCTGCCATCCGCTGCGCTCCGCCCGGCAACAAACCGTTGCGCTCCGAAATCGCCAGTTGCCGCCCCTACCTCGAGCAAGAACTGGAGTTGCTCGAAAACCTACAAATCATCGTCGCCCTCGGCCGCCTGGCCTTTGACGTCTATCTCCAGATTCTGCAAGACAAGGAGAGGATCCGCAGCCGCGCCGCTTTCAAATTCGGGCACAATACAAAGCACCGGCCGGCGCCGGACCTCCCGCTGCTATTCTCTTCATACCACCCGAGCCAGCAGAATACCCTCACGGGCAAGCTCACCGAACCGATGCTGCGCGCGGTTTTCCGGGATGCGCGGCGGCATCTGCGGTAGATGCCATTCTGTGCTCGCCCCATTGGCGCTTGCGCCGGGACCCGGCCGGGGTGGGGCGGCGCTGCCTGGCCCGTCGGCCGGTCTTTCAAGCGGCCGGCTGCCGGCCAGTCCGGGAGTCCATCCGCTGGCGAAAAAGGATCGTCTCCACCAGCATCTCCGGCGAGCCGCTTGCCTGCGGCGGCTCAACTCAGGCGGCGGTGGTGATCAGATCATAACCAGGGTCGATTCCCTGCTCGCCGAGTAGAATCTGATGTACCCGGAATGGATGGGTCGAACTATCCTTTACGGCGTTACGCACAACCTCAAAGATGTGCTCGAAACCTCCGGCTTCGTCGATATCGATATCGGCAAGCCACTGGCCCTCCTTCTGCGAAAAGGTTAGCTGCAGAACGCCGTGGTCGTCCCGGGTCTTGAAGCTGGCGACGCCGGTGTAGCCGCGCAAGAATGGCCGGTGCAATAAGCCCGAAACCTTACTGAACCGGGCCCCGACGCCCGCGGCCGTCGCTTCGAACATTTCTCGCGGAACCCTGGCATAGATCCGGTCCCGGACAATTCGCAGGAGTTCACAGTCCGCCAGGTAGCGCAATACCCGGCCAGAGCCCAGGTATTCCGTCTCCGCGCTCTTGGCAAGGATATTGAGCAGCCCCGCCCGGCGCTCGATCCCGATCGCCTCGTAAAGTTCGGCCCCTTTTGTTCCTGGGTAGTCATCCACTTCCGTGCTACGTCTCAGCAGTCTTTTCACGTCCTCGGCAAGATCCTCGTAGGCCGGGAATTCCACTGCCTTCACTGCCGATTCCCGCACCGGAAAAACCATCCGTAAAGGCGCCGGCGACCGCTTCGCCACACTGAAACGGGCCACCGGGTAGAAGGTCCGGGGTGTCACCCGAACCAGATAAAGGTTCTGCGGCGGACCCTTCAGGCCGGTGACCTCAACCCTCGCTTCCGCCCGCACCCCCCGCACCAACCGGGCCGCGGAGGTTGTCTGACTCTTCGCCGATATGGTGACGGATTCTTTCAGATACCGCCCCCGGACATCGACAAGGTCGAGGCGCAATCTAGCTGTGTTTTCAGCCATATTTCAACAATATACGCTCCTCGACGGATCTCCACCAGCACATTTCGAAACTTCACGGCTTCTGCCGGGGTCTATGATGGAGACACCGGGAAACGATGCGCGCTGGGATCATTGCCGGATTCATCCTCTGTGCCGCACTGGGCGGATCGCCGGCGGAAGAGCAACCTGTCTACTCGATCGACGTGAACGTCGTTAACGTCTTTGCGACGGTACGTGACCCCAACGGCAGACTCGTGACGGATCTCGGTTCCGGCGACTTCGTGCTCGAGGAAGACGGAGTACAGCAGGAGGTGAAGTACTTCGCGAGCGAGTCAGACACTCCGCTCACCCTCGGCCTGCTGGTGGACACTTCGATGAGCCAGCGCCGCGTTATCCGGGCCGAACGCCGTGCATCGGCGCAGTTTTTCAGCCAGGTGCTCCGGCCGGAAATTGACCGGGGATTTATAATCAAGTTCGACTTTGAGGTGGAGTTGCTGCAAGACCTCACCGCTTCGACGAAAGATCTCCGCTTTGCCATTGACGATCTCCGTGTCCCCCGTCTCGCCACTGTCTGGCGCGGCCGCGGTGGCAGGAGCTGGGGCGGGAGCGTGGGGACGTCGATGTACGACGCCATCTATCTCGCCTCGCAAGAGATCATGAGCGAAGTCCCCGGCCGGAAAGCCCTCATTCTCATCAGCGATGGCGTCGACCTTGGCAGCCTCATGCCGCTTTATGCAGCGATCGAATACGCGCAACGCGCGGACTCCATCATCTATTGTGTCCGCTACTTCGACGAACGAGGATACTTTCGGGCCGCCCCGGAGGCCTTCGCTTCCGGCCCGGGAAAGAGGGGCTCGAACACGATGAAGCGCCTCACCGAAGAGACCGGGGGACGGTTTTTTTCAGTGGACGAGGAACTCACGCTGCCCCAAATCTTCGCCCTCATCGAGCACGAGCTTCGATCGCAATACTCACTCGGCTATACGCCCCCGCGAGGAAACAACGGATTTCGCCAGATCAAACTGCGCACCAAGAACAAAAATCTGACTGTGCAGACTCGCGCCGGTTATTACCCGCATCCCGCGCGGCGAGCGCAAACCGGTGACCGGCCGAACTGACCCGCGAATTGGCGCCCGCTGCTAAGCCG
>CAYXVG010000049.1:0-10478 GCA_964468205.1 uncultured Solibacteraceae bacterium
TCTTTACAATGGGAGTCGCGTGACCGCGATATCACATACGCAGAGTCCACATGAGATAGGCGATATGACGGCTTGCACCGGGAGAGCTTTGTTCCAGGAAGCGGCCGGGCAGAAGGTATCCATAGCCGCCGTAAAGCTGCAGGGAGCGCCGGACCTGCCAGATGACGCGGATATCCATCTCTTCTCCGACGTGATTGCTGGTGGCCTGAGGGTTGAACGCCGCGGGGGCGCCGCTGACCGTGTAGAGAGCGTCCCGGCGGGTGGCCAGCCACAAGGTTCGTCCCTGAAGCAACAGTGTCAGCCGTTGAGACGGGGTCAGAGCAATTCCGAACACGGATTCGTGAATGTTCCGCCAGGCAGCGTTGTCCGCAGTGCCCCACTTGTCGGTGGCGTACATATGCTGAAACCCGCCCATCCGGCCATCGTGCGGATTCTTATCTCCGGTGGCAAACTGGTGCCGGGCGAACAGCCGCGGCGACTCGGGATCGCTGCTGAGACGCCGCCCAATCTCCCCCACTGCTCCCCATGCACGGATCGGGTCCCCGCCAGCGTCGCCGGCTAGCCCGGTAATTTCCATTTCAAAGTCGAAGCGCGGCCCCGCTTTGTCCACGATACGCGCGCCGAATGCCGAGAAAGCGCGGCCACCGAAGTGTCCTGATTCGTTACGGGAAGGTTCAAACGTGAAACCGAAGATGTAGGGTTCCACCAAGTCAATCGCCGGGACGCGGCCGACCGAGCCGTGCAATCCGAAGACGCGCCGGCCCGGGCTGAACCAACGGTCGAGCCGGCCATCGACTGGGCGAACCGGGGCGGCGGCCACGAGATCGAGACGGAGACGGTCAGCGCGGTAGAAGGCTCGCAGGCCGTCCCAACGAGGCCCGACGTTGCCCCAGTTGCTTGTGCTCATGACCCGCATGGCGCCAAACACGACCGGCTGCCTTCCGATCACCGCACCCCAGCCCGGACCTTCGCCCACGCCGAATTCGGCAAAGGCCTCGCCGATTTCGAGGGTGTTTTCGATGCCGCCAGGCTTTGAAGCGGAATCCCAGCCGGCGACGCGCGAGTCCTGAAAGCGGCCGTGAATCCGCAACCACGGCGTGAGCCGGAAGCCGGAGTCGATGCGAAGGCGGTGCAGGTAGTGACTGGCTCGCGTACCCGGCCGAAAGGAGGGAGCGGTACCCGTCTCGGCCCGGCCGCGCACCTCGACCCCCAGGGTGAGCCAAGAAGGAAGCTCTATTTCAGATCCGTCTGGGGCGACGAGAGGTTGGGTGGCGGCGGCCGGCGGCCCGGCGGCAAAGCAGAGCGGGGAGACAGAGGCGGCGAGCAAAATAAGCAGAATGCGGCTGACTGCCGTCTTCGATTTCTCTAGGCGGCCATTCGTTTCCATAACGTTCTTCTCGACCTGATTCTCCAGGCCGTTGCAGTTTTCTTCGGGAAACCGCCGCACCAATCCGAAAAGACTTCTAGTGCTCGGAGCCGGCCGGAGGAAAGTTCCGTGGTATCCGGCCCTGCGAATTACCTCCACCCGTCATCGAAAAGGAGGAAGGAAACAACGTGATGAGAATGAGTTTGCGCGTGAAGATCGTGCTTGTCGGAGCCGCCCTGGCCCTTGTGCCAATGGCGGTTACGCTCACTGTCGTGTGGCGTCAGAATCAATCCATGTCCCGGACGGCCCGGGAAGGCAGCATCGAACTTGCCGACAAGGATCTGCGGCATATTGTCGACAACGTCAACAAAATGGCGCTTTCCAGCCGCACATTGCTGGACAAGCTCGTGGAGAAGGATTTGGCCACCACCCGGTCGGCCCTGGCCCACGCCGGCGGCGCGAGTTTCGAGTCGCCACCCGTGAATTGGGATGCCCGCAATCAGTTCACCGGGGAAACCATGCGGGTGTCGCTGCCCAGGCTCCACATTGGCCGCGAGCCGGCTGGACAGGTAAGGGACCCGCAAGGGCGTGTGCCCGTGGTCGACGAGGTTATCCCGAGCGGCGGCGGCGCCACCATTTTTCAGCGAATGAACGAAGCCGGCGATATGCTGCGCGTGGCCACCAGCGTCATGGAGGCCAGCGGACAGCGGGCCATCGGAACATACATTCCCGCCCGTAATCCCGATGGGAGCGAAAATCCCGTCGTCTCCGCCGCGCTGAACGGGAAACCCTATCTGGGACGGGCGCGCGTCGCGGACGACTGGCATCTGGCCGCATACGAACCGCTCAAGAACCGAGGCGGGGAGGTTATTGGAATGCTTTACGCCGGCATTCCCGAAAGAGCAGCCACCACCGAGCTGCGGCTGCAATTACAGAAGATAGACGTCGGAGAATCAGGCTATGTCTTCGTCCTCAACACGGAAGGGGAGAAACGCGGCCACTACGTCGTCTCCAAGGGCGGCGAGCGAGACGGCGAGAATCTCTGGGAGGTCAAGGATGCGGATGGCAATTTGATGATTCAGGAAATGTGCCGCATCGGGCGGCAACTTGCACCCGAAGAGGTGGGTGAATACCGCTACTGGTGGAAGAACCCCGAAGACCCCAACCCGGTGCAGAAGGTCGCCTTCCTTCAATACGTGAAAGATTGGGACTGGCTGATCGGCGCCAGCATTACGGAAGACGAATCACTGGCGGCGGCCCGCGAGATCGAGGAGGTTTCCCGCAGCGGATTTCTGGCGATCCTCGGCATCGGCATCGTGGCAAGCCTGGTGTCGGTCGCGGTTTGGTTGGCCATGGCGAAGCGCCTGGTAGGCACGATTGAGCCGCTGGCGCAGGAGTTGCATGAAGCGGCCGGTCAACTCGCCTCGGCTTCCGGGCAGGTTTCCGCTACCAGCCAGCAACTGGCGGAAGGTTCAAATGAGAACGCGTCGTCGACACACGAGGTAAGCACATCGCTCGAACAGATGGCCGGGATGACGGAAAGCAATGCCCGCAACTCAGAATCCGCCCGCGATCTGGCCGCCGAGACCCACCGCGCCGCCGAGGAAGGATCCACGCGTATCGTCAGCATGAACGAGGCGATGAAGAAGGTTTCCGACGCCAGCGGCGACGTCTCGAAAATCATCAAGACAATTGACGAGATTGCTTTTCAGACGAACATTCTGGCGCTCAACGCCGCGGTGGAAGCCGCCCGCGCCGGGGAAGCCGGGATGGGGTTTGCCGTGGTCGCCGACGAGGTGCGCAGCCTCGCCCAGCGTTGCGCCGAGGCCGCGCAGGAAACGGCGAGCCGCATCGAGCACTCCGTGGCTCGAAGCCGGGAGGCCGTGGAACACACGGAGGCGGTCACCATCGGGCTCGAGGAGATCCTTGGCAAGGCAGAACAATTGAACACCCTTAGCCAGGAGATCGCCGCGGCCAGCGGCGAGCAGAGCACCGGCATTACGCACATCAAGGTCGCGATCAATCAGATGGAGTCGGTCACCCAGTCGGCTGCCGCTAACGCCGAGGAAACAGCGGCTTCGGCTGAGGAACTCAACGCCCAAGCCGAGTCGCTGCGGTCCATTTCCAGAGCGCTGACGGAGGTGGTGCAGGGATCGGCAACCTGATCGCGTTCCGCTACAAGCCATCTGTGGTTGCAGTCACCGGTTGCACCGACCTCTTCGACGGAGCAACCGGTGCATCCGAGGTGGTTCAGGCGAAGGACTTGCACGCCCGCGACCCAGCGATCACATGGATTCGAGGCATGCACGCCTGCTGATTCGGCCCCATGATGCGAGTGCGCCCGCCGCCGTTTCAAGGCAATGAATAGAACACCGAGAGGCGAATGTTGAACAAATCGTCCCTCGCTCGCGCGCCTTGGCGCCTCACATGGAGCGGCGCATAAAAAGCGTCGATGTTGGCGCGAATGCGCTCCGACAGCCGGTATCCGGCTCCGGCAACCAGGGAGACTGTCGCCCCCGAGCTCAGAAGTAGCGTGTGATCGGCAATCCCGGAATAACGGGCGTTTACCTGGAACTCGTTGTCGAAGTAATTCCATCCAGCGGACAAATACGGTTCGAACCGGCGGCTTATGGGGAAGGCGCCGCCCAGTTCGATTCCGGCGGCCCTGATCCGCACCTGGTCGTTGGACGGCTCCTCGCAGCCAAAGGGATTTCGCACCGGGTCGTTTCCCGCGGCAACTGTCTCCTCGTCGCAGGTAATATCCCCCTGCAACTCCCCGACCTGGCCGTGCAACCGCCCGCCCAACCGCCACCATGAGCCGGATGCGATCGGGCGGCCAACCGACCAGGTCAGATGATTTGGGCGAACCCCGCCGATGCGAACCGGCGGGATATATCCGAATCCCGCTGACACCCGCCACGGCAGGCCGATCGAAACACGCGGCCGGACATAAACTGGAGTCCGGTTTACGCGTTCCTCCTTGGTACCGTCGAATCCGATAAGGCGTTGTTCCTCGTCAAGGGAAGGTATCCAGCCCGCGTCCAAACCGAAGTCAAAACTCCACTTCCTCACGTCGCCGGCCGGCGGCGTCGTCATCTGAAGCTCGGAACCGATGAGCTTCATGGCCCAGGCCTCCGGCCGATCCTTGGCGAGGATTTCGGTCCGGTCAAGGACTATCTGCGCGGAACCCGCCTGCGCAAGGCACACGTAAGACACGCAAACCAAGAGTTGCTTCATCCTCACAAGCCCGAACTGACCCCTCGCTAACCTCACAATTGCCGGCGCCCTACACGGCGTTGCCGGATGCCCCCGCAGTCTCGAATCGAATCATTGTGAAACCGGAATCTGCCTGCGCCGTCCATATGCGCTATACCGACTAAGACGACGGCGCCAAGGAAACCTGGAATCGGATCTGAACTTCATCCGCCACCTTGACCGTGCCCATTCCCGCGGAACTCGGTTCTATCCCGAACTCGGTCTGCTGCACCGAAAACTGGCCCGACACCTCGAGTCCGCCGTCGCTACCTTTTGTGTACCGGACCGGCGCCTGAACCTCTCGGCTTCGCCCGCGCATATCGAACTCGCCAGTGAGAACCAGTCGATCCTCTCCAGCCAACTCGGCCGAGGTGGATGTGAACTTAATGTGGGGAAAGTTACCGGCGTCCAGAACGTCTGGGCCGAGCATTTGAGCTTGGATCTCGCGCACGTCATCCTCCCCTGGCCCGGAGCCCAGTCCGGCGATTCGCCGCGCTTCGTCACTATCGATCACCAGGGACGAAACCGGGATTGTGATGGTCACGGAAGAGTTGTCCAGTTTGACCGGGTCAATCGATTCCTCTATCGACCACTCCGTGGCCAGAACGGCATGCTCGTGGCCCGCGAAACCAAAGAGTCCCGCTTTGCCGGTGACCGCCAACAGATAGGACTTGGAGTGGTCCACTTTGTATTCCGCAACTTCGGACGCACTACTAGCGGCGCCCGTAAGACACAGGGCGAAAACAAGGAGCACCAAGTCAATAACGGGACGATTCCGACGTCCCCAGCCGAGCTGACGCATACACACCTCCAGCTTCTCTCTATGAGGGTCGCCACGGGCCCGGATGGTTTCAACTAATGTCAATCCGCAACACTTTTAAACGGCGCTTCCGTCCCCTCGCCCCGCTTTGCCGGGCGCCACGGGCATCCTGCATGTCCGCTCTCGCTGCCCCCCACTCCGGTTGAACGAAGACACCCCGCAAGCGCGCGACATACGGGCGCCGAACGCGCGAGGCTTGGCTAATCGTCATTCAGACCCAACTATGGTGAACAGGCCGCCCTGAGTTTGATCGCCGCCGATCTCGGCGACAATCTCATGTTCGCCGGCCGGAACTTGCGGAACTTCAATGACAATCTGGTAGACTCCGGCAAAAGAGGAGAGCCCCGCGAACAACACTTCCGCCACAGATTCTCCGACTCTCACGCTAACCGGATCCACTGTTTCCGCGGCTCCTGGCGGGATCGCACCGGCCGGTACCGAAGGCATGGTTCCACCGAAACCGCTGCCGAACAATTGGATCAAATCGCCCGGCTGAGCCGGGCGGATGGGCCGGTCAAGCTGGCCGTCGCCGAAAAGATCACCGGGACCCACAAACGCCGAGCCGTCATTTTGGACCGAAGCAGCGTACCGGCGGTTCCGCGGCTGGAACGCGAAGAGTGCCGGGGCGCGATCGGTGAGTTGAATAAAGGCCGGCTCGGAGTCGCCGTCCGGCCCTTCGACGACAACCTCGACATCGCCGCGCATTTCCTCATCCGGGAGGAGGAGATTGATCTGGTCAGCGTCCTGCCCTATGTCTTCGGCGCGGCCGGTAAAAGAGATGAATCCCGGCTTGCCATTGACGAGCACGCGGACGCCGCCAAGGCTTGTCGGCGCAACGCCTTCCTCGAAAGCGTTGTCCCAGACCTCCGTGGACTGCACCAGATTGATCCCAAATACGCTGGCGAAGGTGTTCGGGGCGAAGCCGTCCGCGGCGTCAAATGTCGCTCCGTGAACCACCCCATTCTCTGAAATGGCCGGCCGGTCGCCGGGCGCCGGCTCCGCGGTCACGGAGCGGAGGTGAATCCTATCTCCCGTCGGCAGAAAGTCGTTATTCGCGGCATTGGCGGCCACATAGAACGTAATGGCGCCGACGTTGTCACCCGGCGGCGTCCAATCGAACGTGAATGTTCCATCGGCCCGCGGACCGGTGTGCTCGATATAGTCGATACCTCCGGCGCTCACCACCTGCGTTGTCGCATCGACCGGCGTCAATGTGCCGGCTTGCGCATTCGACGGATCGCGGGCGCTTAACTGAAATCCGAACACTTGTCCCTCGGGGTCGTTCACCATTAGCGTCAGGCTTTGCGCCTGACCCGGCTGGTAGGCCGCTCCGTCGGGGAAGTTCACCTGGATCGCGGCCGAATCCTCGATCAGAGCCCCACTCGCGGTCTGATGACACCCCGCCGCGAAGCAGGTCAGCTCTCCGGGCGCTCCGGTGCGGCCGGCGGGCGGGCCGCCCCTGAAGCCGAGCACCACGATCGGAATGGCTAGCGCCGGCGCCAGCCACTTCGTCCAGAAGTAAGCACTCCTCAATCTCATCGCACAGCTCCTCCTCACTCCAGTGCATTGACCGCCAGCACCGCGAAAGGTTACGGAACTGTTACAACGGTAACGCAATTTCATGGCTGCGCTCTTGAGTTTCGCTTTTGAGTTTCCGCCCCCGGAGGCCCGCAACTTCTCAAACCTCATCGCGCGTGAAATATTTCCGTTTTCGATGAATCACCATGCAGAGACTTCCGCGCACCGGCAATTCAGAAACGCGCTGAAAACCCCGGTCCGGAACCTGCGGAGTCGCCAGTGGAGAACTTCCAGTGAATGTTCGCGCTATGCCGATCTTTTTTGCTACCGCACTCGCATGCTGGAGCGTCACCGCGGCAGAGGATTCACCATCGCTCCAACAGGTTTATGAACCCATTTACAATCTTGATTTTGACCGTGCCGGCCACCTGCTGGATCGCTGGGGACAGAAGAACGAAAATGACCCACGCTTGCCCATGACCCATGCCGCCATCATCCTGTTTCGGGAGTTTCAGCGCCTCGATATTCTCGAGGCGCAGTTCTTCGTCGATGATGAAGAGTTCAAACGGCGCGACCGGCCGGAGCCGGATCCCGAACTCAGAGAACGGTTTTACCGCCAGTTGAACCGCACTGAGACGATGGCTCAGGCACGCCTCGAAACGAGTCCCGAGAATGTCGACGCCCTCTTCTCCATGACACTCGCGAGTGGATTGAGAGCTGATTACCTGTCGCTCATCGCGAAGCGGGATATGGATGCCCTCAACGCGGCCAAGAAAGCTTCTACATGGGCAGACAGACTGTTGGCCGCGGATCCAGAGTACTATGACGCTTATCTTGCAACTGGAATAGCGAACTACCTCGTAGGGGATCTTTTCGCGCCCGTCCGGTGGATACTCTCACTGGCCGGCTATTCCGGTGACAAGAAAAAGGGAATCGAGCAACTCAATACCACTGCCGAGAAGGGACATCTTCTCGCTCCCTATGCGCGCATCCTGCTGGCAATTGTGCACTTGCGTGAGGACAAGCCCCAAAAGGCCCGGGAGATTCTGGCCGGCCTGCGGGATCAATTCCCGGGCAATCCGCTTTTCGCCAAGGAGATTGACCGTCTGGATAAGAAGTTAGGAGAGGAATAGAGAGATAGCAGCTCAAGACAGGACTCCTGGCAGAGACCGCGCAGGTGGGAAAATTCATCGTCCGGGAGGCCTGATTGCAGAAACGGCTCGCGAATCCCGCGGGCGAAACTTCAGCCTCCGCACCGGTGAATCGCGTTGACCCGCTTGCGAAGAGAAGCAAGAATCGTCTCAGCAGGGTGCAAAAGTCTCAATGCGGAGTTGACCAGCAGGCTCCGGATCGGTATTCTTCAGAAAGGGCGTTTTGATCTGAAGTCAGTCGCGACGCCTCACCGGGAATTGTCATGTTTCCGTGGAACCGAAAATCTTAATAACGCGGTTGGCTTCTGGAGGAGAATCTGTTGCAGAACGCGATTCGGTTTCATACTTTAGCGGTTTCCGCAGAGATTGCCGCGTTTCCCTGGTATGCTATTCGCGTACGGCCAAATCACGAGCGTGCCGTCGCTGAAGGTCTCCGCACCAGGGGATTTGAGGAGTTCAGCCCGTATTACTGGGCCCGCCGCCGCTGGTCGGACAGGGTCAAAAACATACAGTTCCCCCTATTTCCCGGCTATGTCTTCTGCCGCTTCGACGTGAATGACCGTCTTCCCCTGCTGCAGACGCCCGGCGTCGTCAATATAATCGCATTCGGCGAGAGCCTGGTCACCGTGGAAGAGTCCGAAATCGAGGCGATTCGCGCCCTCGTTTCCGCCGGCGGAGACGTGCAACCGTGGCCCTACCTGCGGACCGGCCAACGGGTTCGCGTCCGCAGCGGCTCTCTCACCGGTGTCGAGGGCATCCTCGTCGAAGTAAAGAACTCGAGACGCCTGGTGGTCTCCATCGACCTGCTGCAGCGCTCGGTTGCGGCAGAGATCGATCGGGCCGATGTGGAGCCGCTGTTCTGAGCCGCCGGCGAACAGAGCGCTAACCGCGGGCCCGCTCCAGCGCCCGTTTCACCGCCGCCGCCGGCTTTACAATCTCCGCCGCCGACTCGATGGTGATCGTCGGCAGCGCGTCGTGTTCCTCGTGGATCCGCGCGCGTAATTCCTCATCAGCATCCTTGCCGCCAAGGTGGGAGTACCCGAAGGAACGCGTGAGCTTCCCGAACAGAAAATCGTTCAGGGCGCAGCCGCCCGTCCGTTCCAGCCCGTCAATGGAGCTTTGCCAACTGCGGAACAAATGAACCTGGGCAAACGATTGCCCCTGGCAGATGATCTCGTTCAGGCCTTCTCCGCCAACCGCAAGGCCGTCTCCGATCTCCGCCACCTGGCGCACAAGCCGGTTCATGCCCTCCGTCGACGTCATGTTCTCCACCAGGGAGTTATGCAGGTTGAAGCTGTTCAAAGTGACGTCCACGAAGACCTCGCGCAGGGAAAGCTGCCGCGCCACATCCCCGATCCGGCCGCACAGCATCGACCGCCACATCGCCAGACCCGGGTGAATCTTCACCATCACCTTCTTGTCGCGGTGTTTGGGCCGCATACGGTTGGACTCCGGGACCCCGATGCCGCGCCGGTTCACCCAGCTCCAGCCCTGCAGCTTCTTCGTTTCGATGTGGCGGTACCCGAAGTCCCGCAAAGCTTCGTAAGCGGGATTGCTGGGGTCAGTCTCGAGCGCGTTGAAGTGCGGCATCACATGAAATCCGAGAGCGTGCGCCCGGGCGACGAACTGCTTGCCCTCCTCGCTCGGAGTGTAGGCCGGATAATTCTCATCGTAGGCGTCCCTCCGCCAGCGCGGGTAGTGGATCAGAACCTTACTCGGGACGGTTCTTTCGGCCAGCGCTTCGAGGATCTCGATGTCGCCAGGGCACCAGGAAACCGCCATCCGGAGCTCGTGAATCCATTCCGGGCGCTCCCGCTCCTGGCGGCTGAGCCAGTAGGCCTGCCACAACCAATCCCGGTAGCGTTCCGCGGGGACCTTCCAGTCGCCGTCATAGACGCCAATCCGCCAGACGAGCCCGCCCGCGGCCAGGTTGTCATCAATCGGCCCGTAGGCGTCGGTATCAAGGCCAAGCGCGTGTGGCTCTTCCTTGACGCCGACCTTCAGGGACTTGTAGCGGTATCGGTTGTCCCGGGTGTGAATCCAACATCCGCCGGTGCGGCTTTGCAGGATCGCGAAACCCGCCTCCCAGCTACGGGGCCAGTCCCAATGGCTGTCCTTTATCAAGGGGTCGTCCAGGCCCAGCGATACGCCTTGAAAGAAGGGAGCCACCAGTTTGAGATCGGTGCGGAGCCCGAGGACTTGCCACCGGCAAGAGCGGACACCCGGCCGCGAAGAGTACGCCGACGGCTCTATCAGCAGATCACCCGATTCCGGATCCACCGAGACCGCCACCACCCCATCGCCGTTCCAATTGTGAAAACGGACTTCGGCGCGATGATCCGAGACAGCCCGGACCGTCACCTCGCCG
>CAYXVG010000049.1:10578-55490 GCA_964468205.1 uncultured Solibacteraceae bacterium
TCTGCTGCGCAACGACGTCAGGAAGCCTCTCTCGATTTTCGCTGCGAGCGTTTTCGTCGTGGCGCGAATGACATCGCCATCCACCGTGATCCGCGCGCCGCTATCAGCTCCGGCCGAGACTTGCGGCCCGGGCATCCCGGCCGCGCCCGCGGCGATACCGGCGCCCTGCAGCAACCGCCGGCGGGAGAGCCGGTGTGTCTCCTTCATTGTGTTGCTCCTTTCACCTGGCGCAAGTTTGTATTCGTTGCGCCCGGATCTCACATCACTCTAACCGCGATCAGGACCGCGGACAACCGTGGCCCCGAACGAGGGAACCCGGCGCATGTCCGTTGCTATATACTTGCGAGTGCCCAAGGAGTTTACCGATGTATCGAAGCTACACTGCACTAATCGCGCTACTGCTCTTCGCCGCCGCCTGCGGTAGAGAAGAAGCGCGCCTGATCACGTTCGAGGGAGAGACATCCGAGCACAAGTTCGCCCTGGCCGAACTTGACCCGAACCTGCCGAGTGATTGGACGAACTACGAGTACCTCGTCCTCGAAATGCGGGCATCCTCGCCCCAGCGGTTCTATCTCAACCTTTACAGCGGTGACGGGATGCAGCAGCGGCGCATCCATCCGCTGGCCAACGCCTGGATTCGCGCCGCCGTCCCGCTCGAATACTTCCGGCGGCCGAACCGCGAAGGACACGACCTGGCTTCAGTCGGAAAGGTGCCGCGCAACTCGTTTTGGGTGAGCACCGGTGGCAAATACGGGCCGGTGGATACGATTGACGCGATCGGGTTCACCATGGAGAAACCGCTCGATACGCCGACGCTCGAGCTCCGCTCGGCCGCCTTGGCTACGGAAGATCCGGGCTCCGAGGTGATTGAGCCGAAGCCGCTGGTGGACAGGTTCGGGCAGTGGATTCCGGTGGATTGGCCGCGCAAGATTCACAGCCTCGAGCAGTTGGAAGCGGAGTGGGCCGCGGAGGAGCAATCGTTAGCCCCCGGCGAATACAACTACTGCAAGTACGGAGGCTACGAGGGGACCAGCGCGAAGGCGACGGGCTTCTTCCGGGTGGAACAGGTAGACGGCAAATGGTGGTTTGTGGACCCGGACGGCCACCTTTTCTTCTCGACCTGCTCGACCGGAATGCACAGCACTCACTCGCTGGCGCGCGTCGAGGGTCGCGAGAGCTATTACGAAGAACTGCCCCCGGCCGAGCTTGCGTCTTCGAGAGACGGCCGGACCATCACGGCCGGCTTCTACCGGTGGAACCTGCTCCGGCGCTTCAGCGGGGACTGGGATTCGAAGTGGATGGATCTGGCATTCCGGCGAATGGACGCCTGGGGATTGAACACCATCGGGAATTGGAGCGATCCGAAGCTGTGGGACGCCGGCCGGAAACCTTACGTCGTGAACCTCAGCGGCTGGGGCATGAGGACCGGCTACCTCGGCATGCCGGACGTGTATGCCGAGGACTGGCCGCAAATGGTGGATAAGGCCGCCGAACAGCAGTGCGCCCCCCGGAAGAACGACCCGTTTCTGCTCGGCTACTTCGTCGCCAACGAGCCGCCGTGGCCGGGACGGGAGTCGCTCGTGGTCGACACGATTCTCGACGGAAGGCCGAGCGCCATTCAGGCCGAAGCGAGAAAGTTCCTGGCCGGAGAAGACACTCCGGAACGGCGCCGCGCGTTTATCTATAGGGCGTTCGAGCGATACCTCGAGGTAATCAACGCGGCCATCAAGAAGCACGACCCGAACCACCTCAATCTGGGGCTCCGGTTCGGTGGGCATGCGCCGCCGGACGAGATGCTCGAGCTCACACGCAGCTTCGACGTCTACAGCATGAACTCTTACGCCTTTGCCGTGAACCCGGAGGTTCTGAAGAAGGTGTACGAGGTGACTGGACGGCCGATCATTATCGGCGAGTTTCACTTCGGCGTGCCGGCCAACGGGCTCGCCGCGGGACTCGTGCAGGTGCGCAGTGAAGCCGAACGCGGCGTGGCCTATCGCTACTATGTAGAGCAGGCCGCGTCCTTCCCGGCGCTCATCGGCACGAGCTGGTTCCAGTGGATCGACCAGCCGGTTACCGGCCGCTATGACGGCGAGAACTACAACATCGGCCTCGTCGACGTCACGGACCGCCCCTACAAGGAATTGCTGCAGGCGGCCATGGAGACTCACAAGAATCTGCACGCCGTGCATTCGGGCAAGGCGGCGCCATTCTCGCAGAAGGCGCAGGCCCAGTAACGCGCTACCCGCGGGCGGCTTCTTCCAGGGTCTCGAAGAATAGGTCGAGATCCGCGGGGCGGGTGTGGATGTGGGTGGAGATGCGGAGCGGGTTGGCTTTCGTGGTCCAGATTTTGCGCTCGTCGCAGAGGGCCCAGAGCCGCTTCGGGTCTTCGATCTTCAGGCGCACGGTGACCATCGCCGCGTAAAGACGGCCGTCGTCCGGAGTGAGGCTCTCGAGATACGGTACGACACGGACACGCGCCAGCGTCTGGCGGGCCAGTTCGTGCGTCCGCTGGTAGATGCGGCCCGGACCGATGTCGCGGGCGAAGCGGACTCCGGCCATCATTCCTTCGAAGATGGCACGGTTATTGGTACCCACCCGCATGAAACGCGCCGCTTTCAGCTCCTTCTGATCCCAGGCCCCGGTGACGACGATGGGAAAGTGCTCGTCCAGGCGTTCTTCCCGGATGTACAGGAGCCCGCAGCCGGCCGGCGCGAAGAGCCACTTGTGCGGGCTACCGGCGAAGTAGTCGCAGTTCAGATCGGAGATGCGGAAATCGATCTGGCCATTCATGTGGGCGCCGTCGACCACGGTGATCACGCCTTTCGCCCGGGCCGCGTCGCAGATCTCGCGGATCGGCATCACCAACCCCGTGTTCGTCGTGATGCCGCTGAAGCTGAGCGCCCGGGTGCGCGGCCCGATCGCGGCGATGAGCCGGTCTGTCAATTGACCGGCGTTTTCGGGCGGGATCGGCAGTTCGACCACCCGGACCTTAATTCCGTCGCGAGCCTGCCGCAATTCCCACGGACAGCGGCCGCTCGGATGTTCCTGGTCCGTGATGATCACCTCGTCGCCGGCCCGCAGGGGCATGCCACCCGCGATGACCGACATTGCCTCCGTCGCATTGTGGGTGAAAGCGAGTTCCTCTTTCTTGCAGCCGGTGAACGCGGCGACCGCCTCGCGGTGTTCGTCGAGGGTCTCATAACCCCATCGCGGATACTCGTCCATGAGCAGGGCCGCCGAGCGTTCCAGGTAGCCGGCAACGGCCCGCAGGACGGGTTTTGGAGCCACTCCAAGACTGCCATTGTTGAGGAACGCGCGCCAGCCGGGCAGGGCAAACTGCTGCTCCCGGAGCTTGGCCCAGTAACGTTCCGGGTTTTTCCGGAACAAGGTATCGCCCGGAAGAGTTCGCGAATCCGGGGCGGCCGCTCCTGCCGGCAGGCCGAACAGCGCCGCCGCTCCGGATAGGGCCATCGCTTGGCGCCGGTTCATCTCCATGGTGTCCTCGCAGTCTCGCGAATCCGCCGCACCCCTTATTTCCTTCCGGCCGCCCAGAGGATCGTGTTTCGCACCAGCCGCTGGTAGCTCTCATTCAGGTGCGCTTCGCGTCCGTGCCCCAACTCGATCGACACCACGCGTGACTTCTCGTAAGGGCTGATCCACACCAGCGGTCCGTCGCTGGTCGGCTCATCCGTCTTGAGCAGCACCTCGACATCGGGAGAGAACCACATCCCCTTGTAGGTTTCGTCGTGAATCTCGAACCTGCCGATTCCATCGACGATCGGATGCTCGTTCACTGGGTACGCCACAAAATCGACCCCGTGCTTCCAGGTGGTCTCCCAGACAAGCGGGTTCCGCTGTTTGGCGATCCAGCGCGCGCCGACGACTTCCTCGTACCACCATCGCCAGTTGCTGTAGTCGACCAGGGCGTGGTGAAGCAGCACGATCCCCTTCCCTCCCTCGACAAACGGGACGAGGTTCTTCTTCTCTTCCTCGGTGATCTCCTGCATGGAGTCATAGAGCACGAGCACGTCATAGCGCGGCCGGAGGTCGCCCCGGCGGTAGGGTTTGGGGTGGGGATCCACAGTCGCCTTGATCTCCGGATGACCTTCAAACAGGGTGTAGAACGATGTGTCGTAGGTGTGCCCGCCGGTCACCACCAACACCCGGACCGGACCAGCCGCCATGGCCGCCACCGGGACAATCAACAACAGAATCGCCAAGAATCTCAAACTTCGCATCATTGGCTTCCACCTTTTGAGTAGAACAAACGAACCCATGTTATCGAATTCCCCGCTTCAGGCGGTCTCCGGGCGGCCCGTGATAGCGAGCAGCTTGGACCGCAGTTCGCGGCGTCCGGGCCGGCACAACCGGCGCCGGCCGGGCGATCAACGAATGGGCGCGGGCTGTGCCCGTCAAGCGCCGTCTCGAAAATCCGGCCGATGCGGCCGTCAGTTTCCAGGAACATTCGCCCCGGCCGCCCGTACCATCAAGTGAGATGGAAATCGGATTCGGACTCTGGCTTGTGTTTGCCATCGCCACCGCGTTGGTCGCCAACTCGCGCGGGGCAGGCGGCTGCCTGTGGCTTGTCGTCGGATTCGTGCTCGGACCTGTCGGCCTGGTGCTGGCCGTGATCCTCGCCAAGCCAAGCGGCCGATGCCCCTTCTGCCGCGAAGCGATCGATCCGAAGGCCACCCGCTGCCCGCACTGCCAGGGCGTCATCAAGAATTCCGGCGGCTTCTGCCGCAAGTGCGGCGCCACGCTTCCCGCCGGCGCCACCTTCTGCGCCTCCTGCGGCGCCCGCGCCTGATGCGGCGACGCACTGTATTATGCTGTCTGCATGGCCGTACCAGTTCATCTGCACCGCGGCAATCAGCGTTACCTGGTTTTCCGCGAGAAGCCGACCATTTTTGTCACCTCCGCCGAACACTATGGCGCCGTGATCAATCTGGACTTCGACTACCGGAAGTACCTCGCCGCCCTCGCGCGCGATGGAATGAACTACACCCGCATCTTCACCGGCTCTTATGTCGAGATTCCGGGCAGCTTCGGCATCAAGCGCAACACCCTGGCTCCCGCCCCAGGCCGCTTCCTGCCGCCCTGGGCCCGTAGCGGCGAACCCGGCTACCGCGGCGGCGGCAACAAGTTCGACCTGGACCGCTGGAACCCGGCCTACTTCGAACGCCTTCGCGATTTCCTCGGCGAAGCCTCGCGCCACGGCATTCTCGTCGAGGTCACGTTCTTCTCCTCGCACTACCGCGAGGAGCACTGGCTCCACAGCCCGTTCCACCCGGACAACAACGTCAACGGCGCCACCGCTCTCGACGACTACAAGAAGATCAACACCCTCGATAACGGCAATATCACGGCCCGCCAGGAGGCCATGGTCCGAAAGATCGTGGCCGAGTTGAACGAGTTCGACAACCTCATCTACGAGTTCCAAAACGAACCGTGGGCGGACCGCACCGTGCCTGTCCTGCCCATCAACCCCTACCTCGAACAGAAGTGGCCCAACTCGGCCGACCTGGGCGACGCCGCTTCCATCGAGTGGCAGAAGAAGGTAGCGTGGTGGATCACCGACGAAGAGGCCGGAACCATCCGCCCTCACGCCATCGCCCAGAACGTCTGCAACTTTCGCTACCCCGTGCCACTGGACCACCTGGTGCAAAGCGCCTCCATCGTCAACTTTCACTACGCCTACCCGGAGGCGGTGCAATGGAACGCCGGACTCAATTGCGCGATCTCTTACGATGAGTCGGGCTTCCTGGGCAACTCCGACGCAGCCTACCGCAAGCAAGCGTGGAACTTCCTGCTCGCCGGCGGAGGCGTCTTCAACAACCTCGACTACTCCTTCACTCCCGGCCACGAAGATGGCGCTGACACGGAGCCGAACGGACCGGGCGGCGGCAGCCCGGCGCTCCGGCGGCAACTGCGCATCCTGCGCGAGTTTCTCGAATCGTTGCCCTTCCTCGAGATGAGGCCGGACATCGACACCGTGGTCCGCTGCCCGGGCGCGATCCCCCGTGTCTTCTCCAAGCGTGGAGAGGCTTACGCCATTTACGTGACCGGCGATGGACCGGTTCATCTGATCCTCGACCTCCCGGCGCGCCGGTATACCGCTGAATGGATCGATACGAAGAACGGCGGCGTTGACGGGCAGACGGCCTTCGACCATCCCGGTGGCGACGCCGCTCTCAAAAGTCCGGCGTTCTCCGAGGACATCGCCCTGAAGATCACCTGACGCAGTCCGGGCGGGTTCATCCGCCTGCCGCGTTCTTGACTTGGAACCGCGAATAGACCCATAATCCCGGCGAGGCTCCCAATGTCAAGACTACGTTCCTTGCCGGCTCTCGCTTCGCTTCTGCTGCTTCTCGCAAGCCCTTGCGCCGCCCAACAGCAGCGCCGCCCGCAACCTCCGCCGCCGGATCATGCCAACGTCCGCTACGGCCCCCACGAGCGAAACGTCTTCGACCTCTGGCTCGCGAAAGCCGGAAGTCCGGCGCCGCTCGTCATCTACTATCACGGCGGCGGCTTCCGCGGCGGCGACAAGCGCAGCATCAATGTCGGGTTGCTGAACAGTCTCCGGGAGGCGGGCATCAGCGTCGCGGCCGTCAACTACCGGCTGTCGGACGCCGCGCCGTATCCGGCCCAGATGCTCGATTCCGCCCGCGCCCTGCAGTTCATTCGGCTCCATGCCGCGGACTACAGGATCGACCCGGCGCGGGTGGGCGCGTTCGGCGGTTCCGCCGGCTCGGGCATTTCCCAGTGGCTCGCCTACCATGAAGATCTGGCCGACCCGGACTCCTCGGATCCTGTCCTGCGGCAATCGACCCGGCTCAGCGCGGTGGCCCCGTTCAACGCACAGTGTTCCTACGATCCCCGCTTCATCATGAAGCTGATGAACACGAACCAGCTCCACGAAGCTCTGTTTCCGTTCTATGGCCTGAAGAGGCTGGACGACATCAAGAATCCGAAGTTTCACAGACTCTTCGAGGATGCCTCGCCGATCAATCATTTGACCGCGGACGACCCGCCGATCCTCGTCTTCTTCAATCAGCGCAACGATCCGCTGCCGCCGAACTCCACGGGCAAGGAACACATTCACCATCCGAAGTTCGGCTCCGCGCTCAAGGAGAAGGCCGACCGGCTGGGCGTTGAGTGCACGCTTCTGCTTCGTGAAGACCACCCGGACGGGTTTCCCGTCGGGAAGTTCGCCGCATTCTTCGTGGAGAAGCTGAGGCCCTGATCGAGCGGCCCGGAATCCGGCTTACAACTCGCCGGTCAAGGTCTTCAGCCACGTCACGATGGCGCGGACATCCGCCTCGGTGAGTTCCTTGCCGACCTGGTATTCGGCCATCAGCCGCACTGTCTCTTCCAGTGATTCGACACTGCCGTTGTGAAGATAAGGCGCGGTTTCGGCAACGTTGCGCAAGCCGGGCGCCTTGAAGATCAAGCGGTCCCGTTCATGCCCGGTAACCTGATAGCGCCCAAGGTCGCTCTTGTCCGGCCATCCTTTGACAATGCCCAGGCGCGAGTACATCTCACCGCCCACATACGGGCCGCGATGACAGGCCATACAGCCGGCCGCGGTGAATCTGCGGAATCCTTCTTTTTCGGCTTCGGTCAGTGCGTTTGCGTCTCCTTCTAGGAAGGCGTCCCAGCGGGACGGAGTCGTGAGAGTCCGCTCGAAGGCTCCGACGGCTCGCGCGAAGTTGTCGAACGTCACCGGTTCGGCTTCGCCGGGAAACGCGCCACGGAAAGCTTCCGTGTAATAAGCGTCGGCGCGCAGCGCCGATTCCACCTCTTCCGGAGAGGTCATCGCCATTTCGACAGGGTCCGTGATCGGTCCCTTGGCCTGCTCCTCGACGGTCTCGGCGCGGCCATCCCAGAACTGAACGAAGTGGCCGGCCGCGTTGTAGACAGTGGGAGAGTTCCGCTTCCCCTTCTGCCCTTCGTGTCCCTCGCTCACCGGTTTGCCGTCGACGCCATAGCGGTCGAGCGGGTGGCAGGTGGCGCAGGAGACCATGCCGCTCTTCGACAGTCTGGGATCGTGGAAGAGCCGCCGGCCGAGATCCACCTTCTCCGGGGTTACCGGGTTATCCGGCGACTCCATCACCTCCGGGAGAGGGGAGAACGCGGCGAGCATTCCGGTGTCCATTCCCCGTTCATCCGGGGCGCCGGCGCACCCCAGCAGCGCGATCACCAGACCTGGGACAAGAGACGCTTTCGTCATTAGTTTCAGCCTACCGCAAAGACTGCAGACGGACTTTGCTATAAACTCAAAACAGGAGGTTTATCCATGAAACGCGATTGCACAGGCGACAGTTTGCTCATGTTCCTCACCGGCTTCGCTCTTGGAGGCGCCGTTGCGCTGTTGACCGCCCCGCAGTCCGGAAAGCGCACCCGCCGGGAAATCCAGAGGAAAGCCGAAGACGTCCAGACACAGCTCGAGGACCTCGGCGAGGAGCTCATCGAGAGAGGCCGCGAGATGGTGGAGCGCGCCCGCACCACGGCCCAACAGAAGATCTCCGAAGTGAAACCGTAGCGGCCCGCCGCCGGCATCCCGCTGATTCGCAATGAGCCGCCGGCGCCAGGTCAAGAGCGCCAGGAAGGGTTGCGCCCGTGCGGTCCTTATCCTGGCGCTGCGCCTCTGCCTCCTCTACATCGCGTTCCTGCTCGCAGGGCTGGCGCTGTTCCGTTTTGTCAATCCGCCCGCCACCGGGGTTCAATTGCAGCGTCTTGCCGAGGCGAAGCTCGCCGGGCGGGAGTACCACCGGGATTACCGGTTCGTTCCTCTTGATCGCATCAGCGCCCACCTCCAGCACGCCGTCATCGCCGCCGAGGACGGGCGATTCTACCAGCACTCGGGAGTCGACTGGAAAGAAGTGGAGAAGGTGATCGGGGAGGAGCTTCCGAGAGGCAGGTTCCGCGGCGCTTCCACTATTACGCAGCAACTGCTCAAGAACCTTTTCATGACCACCCACCCGTTTCCGCTGCGGAAGCCGCTCGAGTGGGCGTTCGCTCCGGCCGCCGATAAGATCCTCGGAAAGCGCCGGACGATCGAGCTCTATCTGAACGTCATCGAGTGGGGTCCCGGCGTCTTCGGCGCCGAGGCCGCGGCGCGCCATCACTATCGAACAGGCGCCTTCTCTCTCACCCGGGAGCAATCCGCGCGGCTGGCGGCCGTATTGCCAAGCCCCCTGCGATGGCGGCCGGAGAGGATGGACGACTACTCGGCGATTATTCTGGAGCGGATGGCAAAGCGCGGCTGGTAGCCCCGCGCTTGATACAATATCCGCCACATGGCTGAAGAATCCCGTAAGATGACGCGGCGGGAGTTTGCCCTTGGAGCGGGCGGCATCGCGGCCGCGGCCGGCGCCGCCGCCGCGGGGAACGTCTCCTGCAACAAGAGCCGCGAAACGGATATTCCGGGCCCCCGCAAAACCGCCCGATGGGAGCCCAAGATCGCCGAGAACATCGGCAACCTGAACGACGACACGCTCACGTGGCAGGCGCAGATGGGCCACAAGTGGGTGGTGCTCCAGGGGACCGACTGGATCGACCAGGAAAAGAAAGGCTACTGGACCGAAGCCGACCTCAAGCCGCTTCAGGAAAAGTGCCAGAGCTTCGGCCTGCGCCTGAACACCATCATGATTCCGATCGACTGGCTGAAGCCGCCGATGCTCGGCGCTGCCGAACGCGACCGCTTCATCGAGAACATCCGGCGCTCGATCGCCGCCGGGGCGAGGGTTGGCATCGACGTGTTCGAGTGGCGCTGGTCGCCCGACTTCAAGTGGGGCGCCGAGGTCGGCTATTACAAGGCCGAGGGACGCGGGGGCGCGAAGCTGCAGGCTTTCGACTACAACCTGGTCAAGGACGCCCCCCCCTTCGACGACCTTGGCACGCTCTCGAAAGAGGAGCTATGGGACCGCATGGTCTACTTCGCCAAGCCGGTGGCCGAAGCCGCCGAAATGGCCGGCGCGCGCATCTCCTGCCACCCGAAGGACCCGCCGGTGAAAGTGATGCGGGGCATCGAGCGCATGATGACCAATACCGAGGAAATCGAAACATTCGTGAAGGCCGTCGACAGCCCGGCCCACGGCTTCACATTTTGCCAGGGCACGGTCACCGAAATGGGCGTCGACGTGCCGGAAGCAATCCGGCGCATCGGCGGCATGGGCAAGATCCACCACGTGCATTTCCGCGGCGTCCGCGGCAGCGTGCCGCAATACGTGGAGACCTTCATCGACGAGGGGGACGTGGATATGCTCGAGGCGATGCGCGCCTACCGCGACGTGGATTACCCGCATACGATGGTCTCCGACCACACGCCGCAGGTGATCGGTGATTTCGCCGGCGGCCGTATCGGGCGCACGTTCTCCCAGGGCTACATCCGGGGCTTGATCCAGGCGGTTAACGGCGAAGGAGCGTAACAGATGCCACCCAACTACTCCTTGAAACTCGGCAAAGGACTCCGCGACGCTTCTGACGAGACGGTCACCTTCTTCCTGCAGATGGGCGTACGCTACGTGACGATGCCGAGCCGGTATAACACGACGGTGACGAAGCGGCCGCTGGTTCCGCCGCCCGACCCGGGGCCGGCGCGCGGGCAAACGCTGAAGCCGTGGGACGCGGCGGAACTGATCCGGGTGAAAGAGCGGCTGCAGTCGATGGGCCTCGATCCCTTGATGCTTCACCTCGGCAAATTCCCGCAGATCCTGCTCGACGGCCCGCGCCGCGACGAGGAGTTGGCCAACGTGAAGGCCTCCATCCGTGCCGCCGGACAAGCGGGCATCCCGGTGGTGGAATACAACTTCACGCCGCTGCGCGCCTCGGCGGGTTTCGGCGAAACTACCGGCCGCGGCCGCGCCGGACTGCGCGACTTCGACTACGAACGCATTCGGGACCTGCCGCCGTTCGATCATGTCGGGACCCACACTTACGAACAGATGTGGGATCGCTACGAAGCCTTCCTGAAGGATGTGATTCCGGTGGCCGAGGCAGCGAACGTGCGGCTAGCGGTCCATCCGAACGACCCGCCGGTGGAGGTTTACCGCGGCTGCGCTCAGCCGGTGCGCTCGCTGGCCGACTTGAAGCGGGTGGTGGAGACGGTGGACAGCCCATCGAACGGCATTACGATCGATACGGGTGTCCTCACCGAAATGGGCGAGGACGCCGCCGAAGCGATCCGCTGGTTTGGTTCGAGGGATCGGATCAACCACGTCCACTACCGCAACGTGCGGGTGGAGACTCCCTATTACAAGTACACCGAGGTGTTCCACGACGAGGGCGACTGCGACATGCTCGAATGCATGAAGGCGTTCCACGAAGTGGACTACCAGTGGCTGTTGATTCCCGACCACACGCCGGCGTTCTCGGGCGACACCACCGGCAACCAGATGGGCTGGGCCTGGGCGATCGGATACCTCGCGGCGCTGCGCCACACGGCGGAGAAAGGGTAGCCGAGCCGCGCCGAACACCCGGGTGGAGGACAAACCTCCGCGCCGGCCGATGAAGCGTCCGGACGAAGGACCGGCCCGCAGGCGGAACGGTGCGCCCCGCGCTTGTCTCTTGGATCCCATCCGCTCCATCCGTCAGTCGTTTCCGGGGGCGGCCGGGTGATAACCTGAAGATTGATACCAGAAGCAGGCGACGGGAACGGTGCATCCGGCGCGAAGCCGCGCGTCGCGGCCGTCAGTTTTCTCAATACTGCGCCGCTGGTTTGGGGCCTGCTTCATGGCCCGCAGCGGGAGCAGTTCGTACTGGAGTTCTGCACTCCGTCGGTCTGCGCCGGCCGGTTGGAGGAAGGCGCCGCCGACATCGGCATCGTGCCGGTTGTCGAAATCGAGCGCCTCGGCCTCGATGTGATCCCCGGCGCCTGTATCGCCTCGCGCGGACCGGTGCGGAGTATTCTACTCATCAGCAAGAAGCCACTGCCGGAGGTGCGCTCGCTGGCCGCCGATATTTCCTCGCGCACTTCGGTCGCTCTGGCGCGGGTCATCCTGTCGGAACGCTACGGGGTCCAGCCGCGGTTTCATCCAGCCGCCCCAAATCTGATATCGATGCTCGCCGGCGCGGACGCCGCACTGATTATCGGCGATCCGGCCCTGCGCGTCGACATAGGTTCCCTTTCCTATGAAGTCCGGGACCTAGGCGAGGAGTGGACCGCCTGGACCGGCCTGCCGATGGTGTTCGCCGTGTGGGCCGGCCACCCCGCTGGCCTGGACGGCAGTTCCGAAAAGATCGAGCAAGCGTTTCGCGATTCCGCGCGCTTTGGCCTTGATCACATCGAGGAGATCGTCCAGGCGGAGGCGCCGCCGCGCGGCATCCCGGAAGCTCTGGCCCGCGACTACCTCACCCGCCACATCACCTTCGAATTGGGCGATGATGAAATAAAGGGGATGCAGCTCTTTATCGAGCACGCAAGCCGTTTGGCGTCCGTATGATCACCCGCAAACAAGCCATCGAGATGTTCGCCTCCGATGACCTGATTGGAATCGGCATGGAGGCCGACGCCGTCCGCCGGAAGAAGCACCCCGACGGCGTCGTCACCTACATCATCGACCGCAACATCAACTACACGAACGTCTGCACCGAGTACTGCACCTTCTGCGCCTTCTACCGCCCCCACGGCCATGAGGAAAGCTACGTTCTTCCAAAGGAGACCATCTTCGAGAAGATCCAGGAGACGCTCGATCTCGGCGGCACCGGCGTCCTGATGCAGGGCGGCCTCCACCCGGAGCTGAAGATCGAGTGGTACGAAGACCTGATGCGCTCGATCAAGGAGCGCTTCCCGCAGGTCTGGTTGCACTGCTTCTCGGCGCCCGAGATTCAGAACATCGCCAAGCTCAGCGGCATCAGCCTGCGCGACACCATCGCCCGCCTGCGCGACGCCGGCCTCGACTCGATTCCCGGCGGCGGCGCCGAGATCCTCGATGATGAGGTGCGCCACCGCATCAGCCGGCTCAAGTGCGACACGCAAGAGTGGATCGACGTACACCGCACTGCCCACGCCCTCGGCATGCGGACGACAGCGACCATGATGTTCGGCTGCGGCGAGACGATCGAGCAGCGGGTGAATCATCTCGACATCGTCCGGCAAATGCAGGAGGATACGGGCGGCTTCACCGCGTTCATCCCGTGGACGTTCCAACCCGCCAATACTTCGCTCGGCAAGAAGATCACCGAGGAGGCAACGGCGGTCGAATACCTGCAAACGCTGGCCGTCAGCCGGATCTACCTGGAGAACATTCTCAACGTCCAGTCCTCGTGGGTGACCCAGGGCCTGAAGACCTGCCAGGTGGGCCTGCGCTTCGGCGGCAACGACGTCGGTTCGATCATGATCGAAGAGAACGTCGTCTCCGCGGCCGGAGCCCGCAACAAGGCGAGCGAAGAAGAACTGCGCCGGATCATCCGGGATGCTGGCTTCACGCCGAAGCAGAGAGATACGCTATACCGGACGTACTTCCTGAATTGAAGCCGCTTGTGAATACGGACCCACAGACATAGAAAAGGAGGCGCTCCCAGCCGGAGGCCTCCGTCCGCTTTCAGTATATCTGGCGGTGTCAAGTGGGATGAGCCTCAAAGGACGGCGGCAATTCCGCCGATTACGGCGTATCTAACTTCGTGGCAGCGTGAGGACCTGAATACGCCCTGCAATCGGCTCAACATGCTTCGCCGCGCAGATTTTGAGTCGCTTTCGGCCACGAGGCCGACGATTTCGCAGGGATAGTCCATTCGCTCTTCCAAAGAGACTGGAACCATTTCGCCTTGGCCCTGAGCGACTCTTCCTTTCGGTCGTGCGATACCAATGGCCTACGCTGGTAGAGCTGAGATTCACTCCATCGGCTTCCCATATTACCGGCGGTATCGAAGGGGAGCATCAGGGGAGGCGGTCCGGGCGGGTTTGGGCGGAGAGGCGGCCGGCGAAGACGGCGGGCCAGTTTTCGACGACATGGAGGGCGACCGGAGTCTCAGCAGTTTCACGGCGGGTTTGCCGCAGCACGAATCGGTCGCCATCGGCCGTAACGTCGTAAGTGGCTCGGGTTGGGAAAGTGGAAGCCAGGTTACCGTCCCGGAACAGCTCTTCGCTAGCCCCCACCTGAAACTCCGCCTCGAAGCTGGAGCCAACCTGGGCGGCGAAAAGACGGCGTCCGGACACGTATATCATCTCGGCGCCATCGCGGACCCAGCGGGGTTGACATCCGCCTCCGCGCGAGACCTGCCAATGGTCCCGGGGTTCGGGGAACTGAGTCACGTACACTTCGAAACGGCCGGTTTCGTCCGAGCAATATGCGAGAAAGCGGCCGTCCGGAGAGATTTGTCCGTCGAGTTCCTCGGTAGGTGTCTGCAAGAGCGGACGAACCTGGTCCGGGGAATCCCCGCGGCCGAACTCAAGGAGCCAGAGGTCCGTCAAGGTACCGGGTTCCGACGCGCTATAGACAATATACCGGCCATCGTTGGACCAGTCGGTGGCCCGCTTCGCCAGCCCTCGCGCCGGCAGCACCTCGGCTTGGCCGCGGCCGGCGATCTCGACGAGCAGCAGTTCGGTCTCGGCCGTACGGGCGGACCGGTAGACCATCTTCGTTCCGTCGGGTGACCATACGGGATCCGCTTCAACAGCCGGATCGAACGTCAGCCGGGAGCGAGATCGGGCCGCGACGTCGACAATCCAGATATCCCGCTCCCCGGTTTGATCGAGTTCGACCGCGACTCTCAACTGGTCAGGCGAGAAGACCGGCGCGTTGACGATCCCGGACAGGTCTTCCGACTCGTCGAGTAGTTCTCCGGAACGGTCACGCAGCACGAGCTTCTGGTTGCTCTGATTGCGGTTCAAGTCGAGGAATACCAACGTGTCATCGTGGGCCAGGCTGGGTTCCACGACGCCGTCAACAAGCGGTTCGGCGGCACCGAGCGGCTCCATCCGGCTCGGGTCGAAGGGAAGCGCCCACAATCCTCCCTCTTGCCCGAAAGCCTGATAAACGATAAATCCACTTCTGGAGTACACCGGCCGGAGACCGCTCCCAAGCATCGTCTGCCGGCCGGTTCTCAGGTCGCGAGCAACCATCTGGCGATTTGCGGGGCCTCCCGACATGAAGAGGATCGTTTCTTTCCGGACATCGGGCGGCAGAAACGAGACGTCGTAGTTGGCTCCGCCGCCTTCGGTCGCTACGGCTTCAAAGAGCCGTTCCGGGGTTCCGCCTCCGGCTGGTATCCGGTAGAGCGTCGGCGGTGTGCCGGTGCTGAAGACGATGGTTTCGCCGTCCGGGCTCCAAGCCCCTCCGGCGAACATACCGCCCGAGATCGGGGCGAGATCGCGTGGCGCTCCCCCATAGATCGAGACCACCTTCAGAGTGGATCCGGATCCGAACGCGACGAATTCGCTATCAGGTGACCAGAATGGAGACGAGGCTCCTTCGGTGCCGGGCAACATCCGCAACCCGGTTCGTGCCAGTTCCCGGATCCAGAGAGCGCGACGAGGCCGCCCTCCCGCCAAGACAATATTGCGGCCGTCAGGGGAGATCGCCGCCGGGTGATTCTGCGGCCCGCCCCAGAAGTCGCCCGGCGACAACTCGGGAGTGATCGTGTAATGCCGGCCGTGGCGCTCCGGCGGTTCCGGCCACGTCCAGAACAGCAGCCCCATGATCGCGAGAAGGCCGGCGGACAGGCCGGCGAAGGCGTTTCTTTGCCAAGCCAAAGACGGGCCGGAGTCTTCTTCATTTGCGTCTTCATCCTGGGGCCGACCGCCACCGTCTTCCGACAGCCACTCGACAGGAGCAATGAAGCGGTAGCCGCGCTTGGGGAGCGTTTCGATGTAGCGCGGCTGGTTGGCGGAGTCCTGAAGAGCCCGCCGCAGTTTCTTGACGGCGGTGGTTAGGGCGTGATCAAAGTCAATCAGGGTATCGTCGGGCCAGATCCGCTCCTTGAGTTCATCCCGGGTCACAAGTTGCCCCGGTTGGTCGAGCAGTGCGGTCAGCACTCGGAACGGCTGGTCCTGAATTCGCAGCTTTTTCCCGGCCTTGCGCAGCTCACCAGTCCTGAGCTCTGCCTCAAACAGGCCGAACCGGGCGATGGGAAGTTGATTTGCCGGGAGCAATCCGAAGTTCTCCTAGGATAAAGACGGCACTGGAGGGCCAGGACGTTACATGAGTATCAATTCGGCGAGCCATACCAAAGTGCAAATTTATTATAATCAATTGATTGAGAGGCCACATAAGATCCCTTTATTGTCTGTCCGGAGTCTGTTGGACTGCGTGCGGAATGCTGGTACAAATACCCATAGGCGAATCCCTGTAGGCCGCTGGCTTGATTCGGTTACCCCCTCCGACCAAGCTGGCGGCCTTCGCTGTTGTGTCCCGCCAAACTATCCGAACTATCCTCCAGGCAGTTCCCCAAGACAAGCTCAGCCAGTCCAAAAAAAGAAAAAGGGAGACGCTCCGTCGCGGGAGGCCTCCCTTCGCTTTCAGAGTAGCGCGCAGTGTAAAGGGGGGAGCCGGACCTCAGGGCGAAACGGCGAGAGACTCGTCTGTGACCGCCCTGGCTGCGGCGACCTCGAGAAGCATGCGGTGCGAAGTGCCGGTCCTGAGAACGCCGTACCGGGGAACGGTCGTCGAGTGAACCGGGCGGAATGTCGTGTCGCGGCCGGACATGGCTGCCCTTCTGGCGCACGTTCGTAAAACCGGGGCGAACCGGGGCGATCCAGTGTCCGTACAACCCGGTTGGCCAGGACGCCACGCGGCAGCTCCATGCGGCTTCGAGAGGGATGAACTCGTCCTTGACATAGTGGAGTTGGACGGGGCGGGGACGGGTGGTGCGGTCTTCGAAGTCAAGAGCGGGATCGCTTCGAGCACTTGCGACCGGAGGTCTTCCCAGTTCTCGCCGCCGATGAAGACGGCGTGACCGAGCGCGCGACCAAAGTACCCCCTCGTCCACGTCGCGAACTTCGAAGATGAGTTCCCCGTTCAGACAGTGCCGACGGGCCAAGTGGAGAGAAGCCGCTTGGAGGAACGCGCCGCGGAGGGGATGACCGGCTCCGCCTCACGGCTTCTTTTCTTCTGGCTTCTCCCAGGCGGGGCGTCCGGTTTTCATCCAATCGCGGGCCGGGTAGCCGCGGAGGTGGTGGTCGAAGAACTGCTGCATGCGGATGGTCCAGTCCCTCTGGTTGACCCTCTCGCGGAGACCGTGGTCTTCACCGTTGTAGTTGAGCATATAGGCTTCCTTGCCGAGACGGCGGAGGGCCATCATCAATTCAATGCCCTGGTACCAGGGGACAGCGCCGTCTTGGTCGTTGTGAAGCATGAGCAGCGGGGTCTGGATGCGGTCGGCGAAGAAGAGGGGGGAGTTGTTGATGTAGCGCATGGGGACTTCCCAGAGCGAGTCGCCAAGGCGGCTTTGCGTGCGCTCGTACTGGAATTGCCGGACCATCCCGGTACTCCAGCGTATGCCGCCGTAGGCGCTGGTCATGTTGGAGACGGGGGCGCCGGCTTCCGCGGCGGCGAAGATGTTGGTTCGGGTGACCATGTAGGCGATTTGGTAGCCGCCCCAGGAGTGGCCCTGTATACCAATACTCTCCGGATCGATGAAGCCTTCGCGGACGAGCATCTGGACGCCGGGCAGCACGCATTTCAGGGCGTCCTCGCCGGGGTAACCAGTGTCGTATTCGATGTCGGGCATCCACAGTACGTAGCCGTTCGAGGCATAGTAACTGGGGTTGATGGAGGTGCCGGGGCCAGGGTGGCGGAAGCCGTGCAGATTCGTGTGCAGAGTCTCGTAGATGTAGACCAGAAGGGCGTGCTTGCGCGAGGGGTCGAAGCCTTCGGGGGTGATGAGGATGCCTTTCAGCGGCTTGCCGTCGGCGCTCCGGAAGTCGCGCTGCTCGGCCGAACCCCAGCGGAAGGGCCGCATCTGATCGCCGAGGGCGGTGAGCTTCACGGGCGCGGAGGAGAAGTCGAGGGGCGCGGTCCAGAGGTCGGGGAACTCATCGAAGCGGTTGCGGGTGAAGAGCAGAGTGTCCGCTTCCCTGGCCTTTGACGGGCGGCTGTAAGCGGCATCGCCGAAGGCGAGCCTAACAGGCGCGCGGTCGCCGGCGACAGAGTCGGTATAGTAGCCGCTGGCCATGGTCTCGACGTTGCGGGTATGAAGCAGGAGCGGTTCCTGGACGGGGATGAAGTCTTCCTCCGGATCAAGCTTGACGTAGCGGAACTCGAGGTCCGTGGCGCGGCCGACGCCTTCGGTGATGCGGCGGGCGGCGCTGCCGTCCGGCTTTAGCTCCCAAATGTCATAGCGGTCATAGGCGAGTAGCGCGGCGTCGCCGGTGGTCCAGCCGGCGGCGCCGTAGGGGAGGGCGGGTTCGGGCCGGTCCCAGTCCTCGCGGGCGAAGCTGACGCCGAGAGATTCGGTGAGGTTGCGGGTCTGGCGAGTCTGGCTGTCGAAGGCGTGCCAATTGTCATTCTGGAACCAGTAAAGGTAGCGCCCGGCGGGCGAAGCCTGGGGATCGGGAACCTTCGCGGCGGCCTGAACTCGGTGGCCCGTGAGGGGATCGATCCAGTAAGCGTCAAAGAATTCGCCGGCGTACGAGATGAGGTGCCGGTAGGGCAAATTGGTGGCGGCATAGACAACCGGCGCACGTTTGGCGAACCGGACATCGGGCAGATCCTCGGAGGCAAGTTGGACGAAACGGCCGCTGGCGGGTTCGAAGACACATTCGAGGGTTTCGTCGCGGTACTGTTTGGCAAGCTTGAGCTGCTGCGGTTGAGGATAGGGATCATTCCAGTGCCACAGGTCGAACTTGGCCTGCTCCCCGGCGTCTTCTTCGGGGTCTTTCGGGGGCGGGATCTTCTTGACGCCGAACATGACGAGTTGCCCGTCGCGGCTGAAGCTGACGCCTTCCTTGTCGCTGACGGCCATCCCCTCGGGAAAGCCTTCGGTGGAGTCGTGGGAAACCCAGAGTTCGGCCGCGTCCGAGACAAGGTCCCAGCCATAGAGTTTGAAGGCGGGCTGGTCTGCCGAATAGTCGTCGCGGTTGCTGAGGAAGGTGAGCCGGGTGGCGCCCCAGTCAAAGGTCTCGCGCTTGTAATCGCCCTCTCCGGAAAGCAGGGCGCGGGATTGGGAGGCGCCGGGCCGGCGGGCGTAGATGCCGTCTGTTTCGGGCTTCTCCTTACTTGACACGGTATAGAGCAACCAGGCGGCATCCTTGCTGAAGCGGTAGGTGAGAACGCTCGAGAAGGAGGTTTCGGAGGCGTCGTCGAGTTTGTGGAGAACGAGTTCGGTTCCGAACTTTTTGTCCTTTTTCTTCTTGTCTTCGTCCTTCTTCGGGCCGGTCTCTTTTTGGCCGGCCTCTGCTTCGTCATTGCTTTCGCCGTCTTTCTTCTCGGGCTCTTCCTTGAGATAGGCGACCCAGCCGCCGGCTTCCTTGGGGACGGTGAAGCTCTTCACGCGTTCAACCTTGGCAAAAGCGCCGCCGGCAAGATGCAGGATGCCAAGCGACTTCGTGAGCTTGGGTTTCTCTTTACCCTCGTTCTTCTTCGCGGCCTTGGTTTCGGCAAGTGTGGGGTTGATGAGGAAGACGGCGAAGGCGGAGTCAGCAGTGAGGACGGCGCTGGTGACGGGCGGAGGCGGCTCGCCGGTGGGCGTCGGGCGGGGCGGCTCCTCGTAGCCGATAGGGTGGCGGTGTTCGCGGCCGGTGGCGATCTCCCTGACGACGAGTTCGCCGTCGCCTTCACCGGGGACTTCGCGGTAGAGGACCCACTTGCCGTCCCAGGAGATCTGCTGTCCCTCGATGCGCTTCCACGAGTCGTAGTCGTCATGGGTGAGAGGGCGCTTGTCCTGGGAGAGGGCGGACCCGGCCAGCGCCGCGGTTAGGATTACGGTGACAAGGTACTTCATGAAGAGATCAGTTTAACGGTTCAGGAACCGGTGGAGGAGTAGTTGCGGACGCCGCGGTTCCAGATAGAGATGGAGAGGAAGAGGAAGATGGCGGTGACGAATGGGAGAAGCCATGCATAGAGCTGGTAGGACCCGGCGCGGAGGATGGAGGCGGATGGATAGAAGGTGGCGAAGCCGAAGGGGACTATCCAACTCAGGATGAACTTCACGGCCGGGTTATAGATATCGAGCGGGTAGCGGCCGAAGGTGAGCATATTGTAGACGGGCGGGATGATGCCGATGCGGTCTTCCATCCAGAAGGAGACGCACGTTAGGGCGAGGAAGACAGCGACGTAAATGGCGCAGCCGCAGAGGGCGGCGAAGAGGAGGAAGGCCCAATTAAGAAACGTGAGATCGAGGCCCAGTTGCTTCGAGCAGGCGACCAGGAGGAAGACGCCGAGAACGAAATCGCTGAGGGATTCGAGGCGGAATTGCTCGAAGAGGATCTGGAACAGACTGTTGAGGGGGCGGAGCAGGATGCGGTCAAACTTGCCTTCGATGAGGTAGGTCTGGCTGAAGTAGTAGAGGTTGATGGAGAGCATGTTGAACAGGCTCATGGGGAGGAGCGAGAAGCCGTAGATGAGAAGGATTTCGTAGAAGCTCCAGCCCATGAGGTCGGGAATGCGGGAGAAGATAAGCCAGACGACGGCGATGCCGAAGACGGTGGCGACGACGGTGGTGACGACGGAGATAAAAAAGTCGCCGCGGTAGGCCAGGCGGACCTTGGTGTACTGGAACAGGTACTCGGCGAGCAGGGAGAGGTGGCGTTTCACTGGAGCCTCCCGCGGAAACCGGAACGTCGCTTAGCCGCCATGGATGGTGATCCTCTGTGAGAGAGTGCGCCAGAGCCAGGCGCCGAAGAGCAGCAGGAAGACGATCCAGATGACTTCGAGGGCGAAGGCGCGGGCGATTTCAAACCAGGTGAGCTTGCCGAGATAGATCATCATCGGGGTGAATCCGATGTGCTGGAAGGGCAGGAGGGCGGAGATCTCGCGCAGCGGCGAGGGGAAGAGAGTGACCGGGACGAGCAACCCGCTCAGCAGTTCCTGCATCCAGAACTTGGCGCGCAGCAGTCCAAGAATTGACTTCAGACTGACGGCGCAGCTTCCAACAATGAAGTTGAGCGCGGCGACGATCAGGACGCTGAAGAACACGGCGACGAGAAAGGCCGCGAAGTGGGCGAGCGAGGCCGGCCTCACGATCGGGAAAAGGAAGCCGATGACAACCGCGGTGGGCGCGGTGAGCATCAACAGGCGGAAGCTGGCTTCGCCGACGGCACGGGCCATATAGCTCCACTGCACGCTGATGGGCTTGATCATCACCATCGAGATCTTGCCTTCGAGGATGTCCTGCGCCATCTGGCTGTCGATGTTGTTGAAGTAGAGGGAGCGTATGACCCAGCCGACGGCGACATAGGTAATCATCTCGGGGAATTCGAAACCAGCGAAGGAGGGATCGGAGGCGTAGACGGCGCGCCAGATGAAGTAGTAGACCGCAACGTTGATGAAGTAGGTAATGACGCCGGTGTAGTAGCGGAGCCGGAATGCCAGCATGGTCATGAAACCGATGCGGGCGAATTCGGTGTAAACGGCGGCGGCGCTCATTGGCCGTGTTCCTGAAGCATTTCGCCGAGATAGATGCGCTTAACGACCCCTTCGATGGACTGCTCCTCGATGGCAATGTCGCGTACTTCGACGGCGTTCACCACCTGGCGGATGATCTCCGGAGTGGACCAGGCGTCGCGCGGGAAGCGGAGGCGGTGCGTGAGCTCGTTGACCGGCTCGCGAACGACATCGGGGATCGAGAGGGCCTCGAGAGCCGGGAGTTGATCGCCGTCCTTCAGCTCGACCTTGATGGCGCACTCGCGCCAGAGCCTATCCTTCAGTTCGTTGAGCCCGCCGTCGAAGAGGAGCCGGCCGTGATCGATGATCATGAGGCGGGCGCAGAGTTCTTCGATATCCGAGAGGTCGTGGGTGGTGAGGAGCATGGTGGTACCGTACTGCTGGTTGACCTCGTGGAGGAACGTGCGGATGTTCTCCTTGGCGACAATGTCGAGGCCGATGGTGGGTTCGTCGAGGAAGACCAGGGGCGGGTTATGGATGAGCGCGGCGGCAACATCGCAGCGCATCCGCTGGCCGAGGGAGAGCTTGCGAACGGGGGTATGCAGGTAGCGGCCAAGTTCCAGGATGTCGTCGAAGTGCTTCATGCGCTCCCTGAAGGCGGCGCCGGGAACGTCGTAGATCTTCTTGAGGAGTTGGAAGCTCTCCACGACAGCGATGTCCCACCAGAGCTGGGTGCGCTGGCCGAACACGGCCCCGATGGTCTTGGTGTAGTCGGTGCGATGTTTCCACGGAACGAAGCCATTCGAGTAGACGGAGCCGGCGGTTGGCACGAGGATGCCGGTCAACATCTTGATGGTGGTGGACTTACCGGCGCCGTTCGGGCCGATGTAGCCGACCATCTCACCGGGGCGGATCTCGAAACTGATGCGGTCGACGGCGCGGAGCGAACGGTAGTTGCGATGAAAGAGATCCTTGAGGGCTCCGAGGAGGCCTTCGCGGCGCTCGAACGTGCGAAATTCCTTCAACAGGTCGTCGACCTCGACGATGCCGGGCATATGTTTCATTGTAGGAGCGAAATGTCTGGAAATTGAAACGCAGTTCGCCTTTTGGCGTATTCGATTGGCTGGGAACCGGCGGCGGGGAGGAACTGCTCGAAGAGGTTTTCCGAGACGGCCTCGCGCGGCTTGAGGCCGGCGCGCGGGAACCGTGCAATTCCTCGAACTCTTCGCGGAGTTCGTCCGGGATGACAAGTTTGGCGGAATCGAGGCCGTGCTTGCGGGCGTTTAGGGAGAAGCGGGCCTTGCCCTCCTCGGACACGGGTCCGGTGATGAGTTGGGCGTTGCGCTGGTTTGCTTCGAGCCATGCTTGGACGACATTTCGGGTCCTTCGTGAAAGCGATCATCGGGAGCGAAAAAAAGGCGGGGAAGCTCCTCCGCAAGAGGGCTTCCCCGCTTCCAACCGGAAAGAAATGAAGTATTGCTAAGGCCCGGGAACCAAGTCCCGGGCGAAAGGAAAGGTACTCATCACGTCAAGGAAGGCTCCAAACCTTCCTTGGCAACCATTGTAGCGCGGGGGGACCAAATCGCCGGGCCGAGCTGGAATGGAAAGTTGTTTTTTATGTGTTGGTTGCGGGTTTTCGAAACACATGTGACCGCATGGAACTGCGAGCCCCGTTTCGCAGCGACAGAGCCGGAATGGAGACATGGGATGCGGGTCGCGAAACGGGGCTCACAACCGGTGAACGAGACCAGAGTCCAAAACTGGACATCTATGTCAATTTTCAATAAGATCAAACGCGAGGGCCGCTCAAATCCGGGAGGGGACAACCGGCTCCACTCCAGGCCGTTTCCCCCCGGGATGGAGGAAGGGCTCATCGATAACAGGAGTGAACAGGATGAGGTGTATTGGAACCACTTTGGGAATCGCGGCTATAGCGGCGAGTTTGACCGTAGCGGCGGCTTTCGCGGACGACGACGGAGACGACAATCGGCGGCGGGCGGCCTGCGGGGATGTGCCCAGTCACACGGAACTGAAAGCGGCGCTGGCAGGGGTCGTAGGAGGCGGCGGAAACGCAGGGTTGGGCAACGATATGTGGGCGACGGTGGTGAACCGGGACGGAGTGGTGTGCGCGGTCGTGTTCTCGGGTTCGGATCGCGGCGACCAGTGGCCGGGTAGCCGGGTAATATCGGCACAGAAGGCAAACACGGCAAACGCATTCAGTCTGCCCGCCGGGTCCGGGGGAATCAGCGGACTCGCACTCTCGACGGCAAACCTTTACTCGGCCGTCCAGCCCGGCGGAAGCCTGTTCGGGCTGCAGGAAAGCAATCCGGTGGACCCGGACATCGCTTATAGGGGCAACGCTAACAGATATGGCGAGAACAACGATCCCATGGCCGGCTGGAAGATCGGCGGAGTCAACGTTTTCGGCGGCGGCCTGGGGCTATACAGCGAGGGAGGCGAACTCGTGGGAGCGATCGGCGCCAGCGGCGACACCTCTTGCGCGGATCACATCATCGCCTGGAAGGTGCGAGACGCGCTGGGGCTGGACTTCGTCCCGGCCGGCGTCAGCCCGACCGGCGACGACAACATGATCCTCGATACCACGGCGGACCCGGCAACCGGACATACGGTGAGCGATTCGGGATTCGGGCATCCGAGCTGCGGATTTGGCGAAGACGCGATTATCGCGGATCTTCCGAACTCCCACGCCACGAGTCCGATCAATTGACCTGGCCGTGTGGCCGCCCGCTGGCCTGAGGCTGCGAACGGCCGGCGGATCGCGGGTGAGAGGTAACTTCCCGGCGCGGCGTTCCGCCCTGTCCATCATGATGGGGACTACTGGGTTTCGTGTGATCTGCCTTGTTTGCGCGTGTGCGGCAGGGCTTGCATTCGGGCAGACAGGCGGTTGGCGGCATTGGCGCGGGCCGAACGGAAACGGGGTCGCGGCGGGAGACGCCCCGCTTCCCTGGAGCGACAGCGAGAATGTCAAGTGGAAGACGGCGATTCCCGGGCACGGCAATTCCTCGCCGGTGATCTCTCGCGGGCGGATATTCCTCACGACGGCGATTCAGACTGGCGAGCCACTCCCGCCGGCCGCTGACGCGGGCGGACGAGGCCGGTTCGGGGGCGCGCAAGGTCCGCAGCCGGAGCACAAGTTCGTCGTGATGGCGCTGGACCAGGCGACCGGCAAGGTGATCTGGGAACGGACGGCGGCGACAGCCAAGCCGCACGAGGGCTATCACCGGCAGTATGGCAGCTATGCGTCGGCGAGTCCGGTGACGGATGGCGAACGCCTCTATGCGTTCTTCGGATCGCGGGGCCTGTACTGCTACGATCTCGACGGCGAGCTGATCTGGCAAAAGGATCTTGGCCGGTTCCGGATGAAGCTGGCCTTTGGGGAGGGGGTCGCACCGGCGCTTCACGGCGACCGGCTGATCGTCAGCGTGGATCACGAGGGCGACAGTTTCATCGTAGCGATGGATAAACGCGACGGCAAAGAACTGTGGCGCAAGGCGAGGGACGAGAAGTCGAACTGGTCCGAGCCCCGCGTGTTAGAGCATCAAGGGCGGCTGCAGGTGATCGTCTCGTCGGAGAACCGGGTGCGTTCCTACGACTTTGATACGGGCGAGTTGATCTGGGAGTGCGGCGGCCTGGGCGGCAACGTGATTCCGTACCCGGTGGTGGAGGACGGCATCGTCGTCGTGATGAGCGGCTGGCGGAATGCGAACATGATGGCGATCAAGCTGGGCGGCGAAGGAGATCTCACCGGCAGCGATTCCGTGCTGTGGAGCGAAACGCGAGGGACTGCGTATACGCCGTCGCCGGTTCTGCACGACGGAAAGCTGTACGTGCTGAACGACCGGGGCATGATCAGTTGCTTCAACCTGAGGACCGGCGAGCCCTACTACCATCAGGAGCGGTTGCCAGGGCCGTACAACTTCAAGTCCTCCCTCGTGGCCGCCAATGGGAAGCTCTATCTCGCCAGCGAGAACGAGGACGTGCTGGTGCTCAAGATGGGCGGTGAGTTCGAGGTCATGGCGATCAACAAGCTGACTGACGAGATGTTTGTCGCGAGCCCGGCAATTGCGGATGGAGCGCTCTACCTGCGCAGCCAGAAGCGTCTTTACCGCATCGGCGGCGCGGACTGAAGAGCACCGTACAGTGCGCCAAAGGAGCCCCCACGGGGGTGGGGAAAGAAGATTTCGGCCGCGGACCGTAAAAAAATGCGTCGTTCTGGGGGGGCGGGTCATCCAACTGGAATATCGGAGGAGTGAAAGAAGCTTCCCAAAAAATGGCGGGGGGAAACAGCCCGAGGAGGAGAGGGCTGACACCGCATGGTTTTTGGGCAAGCAGAAGGGCCCGCGGAGGGGAGCGGGCCCTTTTCTTTCAGGACTAGCGGGCCACGGGGAGGGGAATCCGTGGCCCGCTTGGAGGGGCAAGCGGTGGGCTGGGTCCCACCGCCGGGGATGCTATTAAGTCAATGATGACTTAGTTGTGCCTTTATTGATGCATTCTAGCGGCCAAACCTCCAGCCACACCTTTTCAGTCTCTTACAAAGGTTTCCAACCGGTTCAAACTGCGTGAATACACCCTCCCGTGTACAATCCCCCACCCACTTCCACCATTCGGTGGTGCTGTTGTGAAATCATACAGCTCGATTGACAAACTCCTGATTTCAGAAGAATCGCGTTAAGGACTTCGGAGTGAAGCTGCGGATGCGCTCCATGTTTGGGGAGGAGACGGCGCCGGCGCTGGCCGGGGACGTGGTGTTGGTTAAGCACGACCACGAAGACGGTTCCTTCCTGGCCGCCCTGGATAAGAGAACGGGCAGCGAGCTTTGGCGTAGGGACCGGGACGAACCGAGTTCGTGGAGCCCGCCGGTGGTTATCGAGCATGAAAGCCGGAAACAGGTGGTAACCGCGGCTTCGAACCGGATCCAAGCGTACGACCTCGCCACGGGGGAAGAGATCGGGGAGTGCGGAGGATTAGGCTCCAACGTGATTCCGGCCCCGGTCTATTATCAGGGCGTGGTGCTGGCGATGAGCGGACATCGCAGCCCGAACCTGGTGGCGGTGAAGCTCACCGGCCCCGGGGATCTGACCGGGACGGACCAGGTCTTCATCGCGACGCCCGCGGTTTCGGGGGGGCAACTGTTCCCGCGCAGCACGACGGCTCTGTTCTGTATTGGCGAGGGGGAATAGCGGAAGAGGCGAGGGCTGTCTTTCGTTTCCACGGCCAGCGGGAACACGCGGGCGAAAGAACTCGGACAGAAGACCGGCGGCTGGGCAGGACGACCCTGCCCGCGCTGCCAGGATTTGGTCTAGCCGACGCTAACAGGAGTGTCGCGTCGTTCGACGATGCGGTCGATTATCCCGTAATCGAGAGCCTGCTCGGGACTCATGATGTAATCGCGATCGACGTCGCGGCCGACCTTTTCGATATCGGTGCCGCTCGATTCGGCGAGGATCTGGTTGAGAGTCTCGCGCATGCGCAGGATTTCCCTGGCGTGAATGTCGATGTCGGCGGCCTGCCCGGCAAGCCCGCTCATCGAAGGCTGGTGGATGAGAATGCGGGAATGCGGCAGGCTGTACCGCTTTCCCTTGGTGCCGCAGGCAAGCAGAACGGCGCCCATGGAGGCCGCCTGACCCACGCAGTAGGTCACGATATCGGGCTCCACCAGGCGCATTGTATCGAGAATGGCAAGGCCAGAAGTGATGGACCCCCCGGGCGAGTTGATGTAGAGCGAGATGTCCTTCTCCGGGTCTTCGGCGGCGAGAAACAGGATCTGGGCGATGATGAGATTGGCGACGTTGTCGTCAATCGGACTGCCCAGAAAAATGATGTTCTCCTTGAGGAGCCGGGAGTAAATATCAAACGCCCGTTCCCCGCGGGAGGTCTGCTCGACCACCATGGGTACGAGTACACCCATAATCACCCTCCTAGTGAGGCGATTGCAGAAGCGACCGAGGCCGCTCCTACTTCTTTTTGGCGGACTTGCGCGGCTTCTTTTTCGCCACGGCCTCGCGCTTCTTTTGCTGCGCGATGGCGACGTCCAGGATCGACGTATCCTCCAAATAGTCCATTATACTGGCCCGGAGGGTCTTCCAGGAATCGTGCATGCCGCACTGGGCTTCATCGCTGCACTCAGCCATGCCCCCGGGACAACGCTCGTATTCGGACAGGCCGTCGATGGCGTCAACGATTTCGAGCAGGTTGATATCCTGCGCGGAACGCCGGAGAGTGAAGCCGCCGGTCGGCCCTTTACTTGATCGCAGGAAACCCTTTCGTGCGAGCTGCTGCAGGATCTTGGCGAGAAAGTGGGTCGGAATATCACATTCCTTGGCGATGTTCTTCACCATCGCGTACTTGCCTTCAGGAACGTCGGCAAGGTGGACGAACGCCCGGATTGCATATTCCGCGGAACGGGAGTAGATCATTCGATTTCCCCTCGGTTGTGGTGTGTGTTCAATACAAACATATCTTAATAGGACATTCGTCGTAATGCAACAATCCTATGCGAACCTGTTTCCCAACGCGAACCTTCCCACAATCAGACCAGCAATACCGAAACGGATGTGCCAGGAGCAAGCAAGGATTCAAATTTCGCACTGGCGGGCAGACCAGCGCTATGACCCACGGGGAAATTCCAGGGGACGGGGCCCGGCGGCCGGGCAGCCGGAGTCGGCGCGCCGGCGCCCTGTCCCCTCCAAGTTGCAGGTAGACTATTGGTAGTTTGTCAGAATGCCGATTATTGTAATTGGCGGAACAGGTATCGCGTGACCGGTTCCCCGGCGGATGGAATTTCGATGCGTGTGCTGATTGCAGACGACAGCACAATCTCGCGGAGGCTCCTTGAAGCGGCGCTTCAGAAGTGGGATTACGATGTCGTAGTGGCCTCGAATGGAAGCGAGGCATGGGACCAGTTGCAGAGTGAGGATGCGCCCCGGTTGGCGATCCTGGACTGGATGATGCCAGGGCTGAGCGGACCCGAAGTTTGCCGGCGGGTGCGCGAACGCGGTGACGACCGGTACACGTACATTCTGCTGGTAACCTCGCGCACCCACAAGGAAGACCTGATCGAGGGCATGGAGGCCGGCGCGGACGACTACCTCACGAAGCCGTTCGACCAGAACGAACTCAAGGTGCGGCTGGGGCCAGGCCGGCGCATCGTGGAGTTGCAGAATGCGCTCGCGGCCGCGCAGGCGGCTCTTACCGAACAAGCGACGATGGACGCCCTCACGAAGCTTTGGAACCGGCGCACCATACTCGAAATTCTCGGCCGCGAAATCTCACGGACAGCCCGGGGCCAGTCCGATCTTGGAGTCGTGCTTTGCGACCTGGACGGGTTCAAGAAGGTAAACGACGACCACGGCCACCAGACGGGAGACACGGTGCTGGTCGAATGCGCCCGCCGCATGCGGAATTCGAGCCGGGAATACGACTCGATCGGCCGCTACGGCGGCGAGGAGTTCCTGTTCATTCTCCCCGGCTGCAACGGCGATGCGGCCGAGTGCCAGGCGCAACGGATGCGGGTGGAGCTCGAGCGCGCCCCGGTGACGACCCAATCAGGCGAGTTGGAGGTGACCGCGAGTTTCGGTGTTACGGCGATTCCCTCCGGCGTTCAGACATCGGACGAAGAGGTGATCCGGCTCGCCGATCAGGCCCTCTACCGAGCCAAGAGAGAGGGACGCAACCGCGTGGTTTACGTTCCCTTGGGCTGTCCAGCCGCAATTTCGGACGGGCGATTCTGAAGGCCCCGGGAGCCGGTTCATAAGCGAACCGCAATTGCGCCCCACCTTGACAGCTCCGTTGTCATGGCGCGATGCTGGCGGTGTGAAACCACCGTCGAAATCGAAGGTGAAAGCCCTCGAGGCGCTCAACCGGGAAGCCGATGCGCTCTCGCGGCGCTTGCGGCTGGTGGCTGAAGAGATCCACGGAAACGGCGCCCTCACATCCGGGATGCGGAGCGTGCTTCTCACAATTGCGGAGCGCGGTCCGCAGACCGTTCCTCAGATCGCCCGAAGCCGCCCTGTTTCGCGGCAGCACATCCAGGTGATCGTCAACTCCCTCAAGGAGGCGGGCCTGGTGGAACTGGCGGACAACGCGGCTCACAAGCGCTCGAAGCTGGTGGCGCTAACCGCCGCGGGAAAAGACGAGTTGGCGGAAACGAACCGCCGCACCGGAGATACGCTCGCCCAGATGACCATTCCATTGACGAAGAAGGAACTCCGGAGCGCCGCGGATACCGTGCGCCAGGTGCGCGAGCTTTTCGAAGGGCCAATGTGGAAAGGCCCCCCGGGCTGAGGAGTCTCCGGCGGCCGGGATCGCTCACTGTCACTCGGTTTGGCAAGCGCGCCCCGTTCCGCTGGCCCCGGCCGGACTTGTGGGGCGGAATGGCCCCACCCACTGGCTCAGGCGAATCCTGAATTATGCGCCGTGGGCCGAGAACGCGAGACCAGCGAAGCTGACGACGCTCTGTTCGTCAATGTTCCACTGACCGTAATTGAGGGTGCGGCCGCGGGCGGAGGGCGCCGCCTTCATGAAGGTGTAGAAAACGGAACTACCGCACCATTTCAGTTCTTGTTGTTGGCGTTCGAGCGCCCAAAAGCCCTCCGCGTCTCCGGCGTGGATGCGTTCGAGCGTCTGTTTGTCCTTTATGGCGACCTCGGCCATCACCCCGTGGTAGGAGACGGCATCGAACGGGTCCTGATAGCGGCGTCCCATGTGGGCCATATCCACTCCGAGCACCCAGAAGACCCGGTCTTGTTCGGCGGCGGCGAGATCGCGGAGCGCGTCGAGGAACCGCCTCACTTCGCCATTATCCTCGGGGACGCCGCCGCCCCGCAGGCTGGTTGCGTAAGCGCCGCAGAGGATGGGCAGGATGCGGATCTCCGGGCCGAGGACGTGTTGGAGAAAGACCACCTGGAACTCAATGGAGTGTTCGGTGGAATGGCAGTAGTCCTCCACGGTGACCGCTCCGGGCGCGGCGTCCGCCAGCCGGTCCACCAGCGCGGTATCGGTGATCGCGGCGCCATAGGGAGTGCGGAAAGGCTTGCGGGTAAGGCCGAAGCGGTCCGGAGCGCCGTAGTGCGATGTTCCGAGGATAATGAAAGTGCGGTCGCGCAACGATGGCCCGAGGGCGCGATACGCGGCGCCATAGGCCGCGGCTCCTCCTTCGGGGCTGACATGGGGAGCGGCAATTCCGATCAGCCCGTCGAGCGAATCCGCGGCGCCGGTGACATGTTCGAGATAACGGGAGAAGGTGAGTTGGAGCGCGGCGGCGTCGTCCGGGTACCCCCCACCGGCATGGGTGGCCTCTCGCACAGACGCCCGCGCAAACTGCGCGTGGCGTTCGTCTCTCAGGCGCCGGAAGACTTCATCATCAAGGAATCCGGCGTCACGGAGGGTGCTGACGAGATGGACCAGCAAATCGCCGACATCGAGGCCGCCGGAGAGGCGCACTAGATGCGCGCGCAGATCGAGGTCGGTGGATTGGCCGTCGAAATTCCGCAGACACTCCACCAGGGGCGGCGGAATGATGAGTTGGACATCGGAATACTGGTGCGGATCGCGGATGAAGAGTCCTGGACGGTCTGGTACCGGCGAGGCCATGAAATCGAGGTCGTATCGCAACCGCGGCAAGGTTTCCGCCATGGATTTCATCATAAGCGCATTCGGCCGCCGGGAGGTATCAACCGCGGTGAGAAACGCAAAGCATGCTTCTCACGCCGGACCGGGCACATCCCATACAGTGATGTTTGATTTCAACGGAAAGATTGCAATGGTTACGGGCGGCCGGGGCGCTCTAGGTTCGGCCGTAGTGAAGCGGTTCCGCGCCGCGGGCGCGACAGTGGCGGTGGTGGACCGGACCGGCGCCCGGGAAGGCGCGCCGTCTGGCGTGGTTCATGTGGCGGCCGATCTGGCCACGCCTGCTGGCGCGGCGTCCGCGGTCACGGAGGCCCTGGCGATCGACGGCCGGATCGACATTCTAGCGCACATTGCTGGAGGCTTCGCCGCGGCTGGCGCGGCGCACGAAACCGAGGCCGCCGTCTGGGACCGGATGATCTCGCTGAACCTGACGCTGGCACATAACATCGTCCGGGCGGTGCTGCCCGGGATGATCGAATCCGGAGCGGGGCGCATAGTGGCGGTGGGGTCCCGGGCGGGCGTCGAGCCGGCGGCCGGAATGTCGGCCTACTGCGCCTCGAAAGCAGCGCTGCACATGCTGGTGCGCTGCGCCGCCGAGGAGGTGAAGGCGACGGAGATCACGATTAACGCGGTGCTGCCCAGCATCATCGACACGCCGGCGAACCGCGCCGCAATGCCCGGCGCGGATTCATCGAAATGGGTGACGCCGGAGGCGATCGCCGACACCATTGCGTGGCTCTGCTCGGGCGCCGCCGGCAGCGTGAATGGCGCGCTCGTGCCGGTTTATGGAAAAGTTTGAAGGAGGGAATCATGGGAAACCGAGAGAGATTGAGTGAAGCCGAGATCCAGCCCGCGCTGGCGGCGCTGCCCGGCTGGTCAGTGCAAGACAAAAAGCTGCACCGGGAATATAAGTTCGAGGACTTCGTGCACGCTTTCGGATTCATGGCCACGGCGGCCATCGCCATCGAGGCGCTGAACCATCACCCCGAGTGGTCGAACGTCTGGAACCGGGTGGTGGTCGACCTCACCACGCATGACGCCGGCGGGATCACGCCGATGGATCTCGACCTGGCCCGGAAGCTCGAGGATCTGGCCCAGAAACTGTTATGAGGATCCCGCGAGCCTGGCTGTTTCTCCTGCCGCTGCTGATCGTGCCGCGGCTTTTTCCCCAGGAAAGGTTTGCGGGTTCGCCGGAGTTGGACCGAATCCTCGAAAAAGCGGTGGAGGAGAGGGAAATCCCGGGCGCGGTGGTCTTGATCGGACGAAACAACACGATTCTCCACCGTGCCGCCTACGGCTACCGGGCGCTTGTCCCGCGGCGGGAGCCGATGACTGTGGAGACGATTTTCGACGCGGCGTCGATGACGAAGGTGATGGCGACGGCGCCGGCGGTGATGAAACTCGTTGAGCAAGGGCGGGTCCGGCTGAATGACAGGGTGACGGAATACCTGCCAGAATTTCAGGGCGGCGAGAGCCGCATTACGGTGCGGCACCTGCTGACGCACTTTTCCGGACTGCGTCCGGACGTCGATCTCCAACCCAAGTGGAGCGGCTACGATACCGGCGTGAAGCTGGCGCTGGAGGACGAGCCGGTGGCGCCGCCGGGCGAGCGATTCATCTATAGCGACATCAATTACATTCTGCTGGCGGAAGTTGTGCGCGAGGTCTCCGGCCAGGCTCTGCCGGCGTTCACGCGCGAGCATTTCTTCGAGCCGCTGGGCATGGACGAGACGATGTTCGAGCCGCCCAAGCGCCTGCTGCCGCGCATCGCTCCAACCGAGAAGATTCCCGAGTTCCCCGCCCCGCTGCGCGGGATCGTTCACGACCCGACAACGCGCTACATGGGCGGCGTGGCCGGGCACGCGGGACTGTTCACCACCGCCGGGAATGTTTCGCGGTTCGCAAGGATGCTGCTCAACCTTGGCGAGTTGGACGGGGCGCGGGTGCTGCAGCGGCTGACTGTGCGCAAGATGACCAGCCCGCAGTCGCCTGTCTACAACCCGGTGCTGCGTGGCGCCGGGTGGGACATCGACTCGCCGTATTCGACCAACCGCGGCGAACTGCTGCCGCTGGGCTCGTATGGTCACACCGGCTTCACCGGCACATCGCTGTGGGTGGATCCGGTGACCGGCTTGTGGATTGTCCTGATGACAAACCGCGTTCACCCGGACGGTGGCGGGTCGATTGTCTCCCTTCGCTCCCGCACGGCCACGGCGGCGGCGGCGGCCTTGGGAATCGACGTGCCTGGCGTATCCCTGACCGGCTACAACGAGACGACGGCCGGGGCCCGGCGGCGGACGGCCCGGAACGGCGTGGCGCTGACCGGTCTCGATGTGCTGGCGGAGGAAGAGTTCCGGCGCCTGCGGGGAAAGCGCGTCGGGCTCATCACGAATCACACCGGGCTCAGCCACGGCAGCCGCCGCAACATTGATTTGATGATGGATGCGGGCATCGATGTGGTAGCGCTTTTCTCGCCGGAGCACGGCATCGCGGGCGGAAAGGATTCCGACGGCATCGGGCATTCGAAAGACCCAGCCACCGGTATCCCGGTCTGGAGCCTGTACCAAGGCGCGTCCCGGCGGCCGGACGCCAGGATGCTCGGCGGAGTCGACGTGCTGGTCTTCGACATCCAGGACGTCGGAGCCCGCTTCTACACCTACATGTGCACGATGCTCTACGCGATGGAGGAGGCGGCCCGGCGGGACATCGCCTTCATGGTGCTCGACCGGCCCAACCCGATCACCGGCGTCCATGTGGAGGGGCCCATGTTGGACGAGGAGTTGATGAGCTTTATCGGGTGCGCCGCTCTGCCCTTGCGGCACGGGATGACGCTGGGGGAGATTGCCGCGATGGTCAACGGCGAGGAAAAGACAGGCGCCAAGTTGACGGTCGTGAAGATGAAGGGCTGGGAACGGGGCGACTGGTTCGATTCGACTGGACTCACCTGGACGGACCCCTCGCCGAACATGAGAAGCCTGAACGCGGCGACCCTCTATCCGGGACTCGCGATGCTCGAGGGCGGCGCGAACTACTCCGTCGGCCGCGGCACGGACAGCCCGTTCGAGCAGATTGGGGCGGGCTGGATTCGCGGCGCGGAACTCGCCTCGTGGCTCAACCGCCGGCATATTGCCGGCGTCCGCGTCTATCCGACGCGATTCCGCCCGGCGGCCTCGCACTTTTCAGGGCAATGGATAGAGGGCGTTCGCTTCGTGATTACGGACCGGGATCTACTCAACAGCACGCGCCTCGGCCTGGAGGTGGCGGCAGCGCTGGTTCAGCTTTACCCCGGACGGACAGAGTGGTCCCGGAACGCGCGGCTGATCGGCAGCCGGGCCGTCATCAACGCGCTGCGGCGGGGAGAAGATCCAGCGGACATCGAGGAATCAATGCGGGACGAACTAGAGGCATTCCTCGAGAAACGCCAGCGGTGGCTGCTGTATTAGCGCGCACACCAACCCTTCGGCCCCCATCGCTTCGACCTGGTTCTCCGGTGAATGGCAACTGGCCCTGACAATCGGTTGAGACCTCACGGCGGCGCAATAGGTAATGCGAGGTAATGCGCCGGCGCCTCTCATCTGATGAATCAGGAGCTAATGGCGTCCCACCCCCTGTCGATGGGCGCCAGCAGCCGGGATTCCGGATTACCAATCAGGACGAGGCAGACTTTGCCGGGGCGGCCGCTGCTTTCTTCGCGGCGGTGTTGGCCTTGATTCGTTTCTTGGCGGCCGTCATCCAGGCCGGCGGCCTTCCCCGGCGCCTGCCGCGCCCTTGCGCCAGTCTCTCAAGACTTACAATTGCTTCTTCGAGCTGTTCACGTTCCTGGCGTAACTCAGCCAGAATTTTCGTCACATCCATTACTCACTCCCGTAGGACATCAATATACAGTTTTGCGTTCTGTTCTGATATCAGAACGGATAGCCTATATGGCTCCTGTTCTCGCTTTTGCAGTATGACAGCAATTTCCGGGTGATTTCAAGCTGCCGTTCTGATTTCGGAACAACCCAGCTCGAAATCTTTGCCCTCGATCCTCAAGAGCGCGCCGCCACAACTGTTCCCAACGGACATGTCCAATTATACCAAAGCGCTTCGTTTCCAATAGAAATAAAAGGGGATACCGGCAAAAATCAATACCAGCCCCATCACCGATTCACGCGGAGATTCGATCATTGTCGCGATAAGGAGGCAGACGGCGCCAATACAGAAAAGTACTGGTACCAGAGGGTATCCGATGCAGCGATAAGGTCGCGGCAATCCCGGCCGTTTCTTGCGCAGCACGATCACCGCGGCGGCGGCCATCCCGTAAAGCAGCCACTCGGCGAAGATCACGTAGGTGAAAAGTTGCTCAAACCGGCCGCTCAATACAAGGATGCTGGCCAGCCCGGTAAGAGTAAAAATGGAGACGCTCGGCGTGCGGTGAACGGGATGTACGTACCCCAAAGCGCGGAAAAACAGGCCATCGCGAGCCGCGGCGTATGGGATCCGGGCGGAGGAGAGCAAGCTTCCGTTCACGGCGCCGAAGATGGAGATCATCGCGATGACGCTGACGATCGCCGCCCCGCCCGGCCCGAAGACGCGTTCCATCATGGTGGCCGCAACGCGGTCGCTGGCGGCGACATCGGCCGCGGGGAGAACGTAGAAATATCCCAAGTTGGTGATGACGTAGATGCCTAGTACGAGCAGTACTCCGCCAATGAGGGCGCGCGGCAAATTGCGTTGGGGATCTTTGATTTCCGAAGCCACGAGAGTAGCGTTATTCCAGCCGTCGTAGGCCCAGAGCGCCCCCACGAGGGCGGCAAAGAATCCGCCGAGGCCGCCGGCGGAAGGAACAACCGAACGATAGTTGGCGACATCCCCGCCGGACCACAGGAGGCCGGCGGCGACGATCCCGCCGATGAGCGCGACCTTGGCCGCGGTTATCGCCACCTGCACGCGCCCGCCGAGCTTGACGCCGTAGAAGTTGATTACCGCCAGAATCACGATGACGCCGATCGCCAGAAGCTGGCCCAAAGTGATCTCGAGCGGCCCTCCCTCCGGCCCGATGGGCGCGGAGATGGTGTAGACGGCCAAGTCGAGTTCGGGGATGAAGTTGGTGAGGTAGTAGACGAAGCCGGTGGTCATCGCGGCCACCGAGCCGCTGCGCCCCACCCAGGTCATCGCCCAGTTATAGAAGAAGCCCCAGAACGGACCGTAGGCTTCCTTAAGGTACACATATTCTCCGCCCGCGCGCGGCATCATCGAGGCCAGTTCCGCGTAGCTGAGCGCGCCCGCCAGCGACAACAGGCCTCCGAAGACGAACACAAAGATCACCATCTCCGGTGAACCAACCTTCCGCACCATGCTGGAGGGTACCAGGAAGATCCCGCTGCCGATGATGGTGCCGACGACGATCGAGGTTGCGGCCCAGAAACCCAGATCACGCTTCAATTCGATCCGCTTACCGTCAGTCATGGGCAGGCTCCCGCAACAGAACCGAGGCGATCCACCCGGCGGCGAAGGTGACGGTGGTTCCGATCACCACATACCAGGTCCAGGCGATGGTCGTTCCGAATTTCACATAAATCATAGTCAGGAATCCGGCCAGCATGCCGGCCATGGCGGCTCGTTCGCGCACCCTGGGAGCCAGCACGCCAAGCAGGAACACCCCCAGCAGGGAGCCGTAGAGCACGGAGGCGACCGAGAGCCCGGCCTCAAGCACGGACCCCCATTTTCGCGCGAGCAGGCCGATGCCGACGAGCACCACCCCCCAGACGACGGTGGCTCCCCGGCTCAGCCGCAACAGTTCCGCGTCGGACTTGCGCCGGCGGCCGCTCAAGGCTTCAAACGGGAGGTAGAAGTCCATGATCGTCGTGGAGGCCAGGGAATTCAACGCGGCGCTCAGGTTGGACATGGCGGCAGCCAGAATCGCCGCGGTGACGAGTCCGGCCACGCCGATGGGAAGATGGTTCCAGACGAAGCTCGGGTAGATGCGGTCGAGCGGCTCCGGCGGCGGCAACTGCGCTTGCTGGTAGTAGACGAACAAGATCGCGCCGATGGCCAGAAAGAGCGTGAACTGGAAGAAGATCACCACCCAACTGCCGAGTAGCGCCTTTCGGCTTTCCCGCTCGTTCTGCGCCGCCAGCAAGCGCTGCACCAGGAGCTGTTCGGTGCCATGGCTCGCGGTAGTGAGGAAACAGCCGCCGATCACTCCGGCCCAGAAAGTATAGGTTCGGGAGAAGAATTCGCCCGCCGGCCCGATGAAGAAGTCGAACAATTGGAATTTTCCAGCCTCGCCGGCGACGCGCGCCACTTCCGGCCATCCGCCCGGGATCTCGTTAAGGATGACGAAGAAGCTGAGAATGGCGCCGGCGACATAGAGAAACATCTGGACAACGTCGGTCCAGATGACGGCCGTCATGCCCCCCTCGAATGTATAGAAGAGGGTGAGGGCGACGATGAGGAGGATCGAGGCGAGCTCGCCAGTGTCGAGCACGACCGAGACGACAATGGAGATCGCAAACACCCGGACGCCCTCGGCGAGCGCCCGCAGCACGAGGAAGAGACCGGCGGTGAGCTTGCGGATGCGGTCGCCAAATCGGCGTTTCATCAGCTCGTAGGCGGTGTACATCTCGCCGCGGAAATAGTGTGGAAGGAAGAGCACGGAGATTACGATGCGGGCCAGCAGGTACCCGAACACCACCTGAAGAAAACCGAAGTTGCCCGTAAATGCCAGAGCCGGGGTGCCGATGACGGTCAGAGTGCTCGTTTCCGCTGAGACGATCGAGAAGCCGATGGCCCACCAGGGAGTTTTCCGTCCACCGAGGAAATAGTCCTTGAGCGATTTTTGGCTCTTCTTGAACTGGGCCCCGAACCAGGTGATGCCAACCAGGTAGACCAGCACAACGGCGAGATCCAGATAGCGCATGGAATCCGGCGATTCTATCATAGGGCCGCGGTGCGCCCGCGAAGCCGCGGTTGGCGCACCCCGCTCCCGCTTCCGTCTCTAACCGGTTGCGGAACAACTATATGGCGGTGCGGACTGTCGCCCGCGCAGTCTGCGCCGCCGGGGTCTAGCCGCCGGCGTTGGGAGCGGAACCCGATTCCGGGCGAAGCGTGGAAACATAAATGCCGGGTAACACATCTAAAAACACAGGAATGGAGAATGCTAGCGCTTGCGGCGTCAGTTCTCCCAGACAACCGGAAAACGCGCGGCGGCGTCCGGTCCCGAGAAGGTATCCGGCGCTTGATAGCATCCGGCGCTTGACAGGAGGTTGCGACCCGCTCTTTGATTCCGCTATACTCCCCAGTTGTCTAGTCCTTATCTGGATTCACAGTCGTTCCAGGAATCGAAACCGGCTTTGGGATAGACTGGTTTCGAGCCGAAAGAAAGTGTTCGTAGGAGGCCACGAGTGCTGGTAACGCTACTTAAACAATCGACGATCGCCGTAACGGTTGTCTCGCTTCTCTGTATCGCCGCATGGGGGCAAGAGAAACAGGAAAGCCCCTGGAAGGATCGAGCGGAGTACGACCTCTATAACAGCATTGTCCAAGAACAGGACCCGAACAAGAAAATTCAGCTTCTCGATAGCTACAACGAGAAGTACCCCGGATCCAAATTCAAACTGCAGATTCAGCTCATGTATACGCTGACCTACCAGCAGTTGAAGGATGCCGACAAGATGTACGAATCGGCGCAAAAGGTCTTGGAGATGGACCCCAACAACGTCCAGGGCCTATTCTTCATCACGTCGCTGACCACCACCATGGGTAAGACCGACGCCCAGTTTCTATCCAATGGCGAGCAGGCCGCGAAAAAGCTGATCAGCGTCCTGAATGGCATGGAGAAGCCGGAGAGCATGGATCAGGCCGCCTGGACCAAGCAGAAGAATGTAATGATCACCCTGGCCCACCGCGCCCTCGGCATGATCGCCATGAACCGGAAGAATAACGCGGAGGCGGAAAAGCAATTCCGCGAGGTTCTCAATCTCGAGCCGCAAAACGGACAGATTTCTTACTGGCTCGGCTCGGTGATTCTTGGCCAGCGCGATCCCAGCAAGCAGCCGGAAGCATTCTGGCATTTTGCCCGCGCCGCAAACCTCAGCGGTGATGGCGCAATGCCGGCCGCCGAGCGCGCGAAGGTCTCGGATTACCTGAAGGGAATTTACACCAAGTTCCACGGCGACGAGAGCGGCTTGGACGAGATTATCGCGCAAGCCGTCAAAAACCCCTTCCCTCCCTCCGGCTTCAAGGTGAAGTCCAAGGAGCAGATCGCTGTCGAGAAGGAAGAAGAGCTGCGCCGGACAAACCCCAAGCTTTATATGTGGCGCAACGTGAAGAAGGAACTGACGGCTCCGGGTGGCAGTAGCTATTTTGCCAACCAGGTGAAGAATACGGACATGCCCTCGATGACCGGATACCTGATCTCCCAGAGCCCGGCCCAGCGGCCCGATACCCTGGTGCTTGGCATTGAGGGCCGCAGCACGCCGGAGGTGACGCTGAAGCTTGATCAGGCGTATCGCTACCCCGCTGGCCGCGGTACCCGGATCACGTTCAAGTGCATACCGCAGACGTTTTCACAGCAGCCGTTCAATATCGGCTTCGAGTGCCAGCAGGACAGTATTCAGGGCTGGCCTCCACCACCGAGCCGCCAGACCACTCGCTAGTAGTTGTTGCTGCCGGCCGGTCACCGCTGCCAAGGCTGGTGATCGGCCAGCATCCAACTGTAGAGCAGGCGCTCCATCAAATTGGTGTCGCCAGCCTCTTCGAAGGCCTCGAAGTATTCCAAGAAACGAGCAGCGGGCGCCGGCAACGGCGCCCTCCTTATTGCCTGGTCAAGCCCCTGAACGCCGGCAACCGTGAGGATCAACGCTCCCGCCACTTTTTGCCAGCCTCGCATCGTCTGCTTCCATCCTCTCCTGCTACCTAAGACGAAGGAATGCTCGAAGTGTTACCTCAAGTGAAGAGAATCGGTTCCAGCCGCCGGCCCGGACGGGCGGCGGACCATCCCGGACGCCGTCAGGCCGGCTCCCGGGTGCGATAGGATGCGTTTACTTCCCGATGAAATTCCTACACACCGCGGACTGGCAGATCGGAATGAAGGCGCGGCGCGTGGGCGAGCGCGGCGGGCAGGTGCGTGACGCGCGCATCGCCACGGCTCGCCGCATCGCCGAACTCGCCGTAGCCGAGAAGGTGGACTTCGTTCTGCTGGCCGGAGACACGTTCGAAGACCACGGCGTGAGCCCCGTCACGGTGAAGCAGGTGGCCCGTATCCTCGAGACCATGGACCGTCCTGTCTACGTGATTCCCGGAAACCACGATCCCGCTCGGCCGGGCTCTGTGTGGGAGAACCGCGCCTGGAGCGAGACCGCCAATGTAACGCTGCTGGCGGAGCCGGCGCCCGTCGCGGTTGCCGGCGGCACGCTTTTTCCCTGCCCGGTAAACGAGCCGCATTCCCTCGACGATCCGGCCGCCTGGATCCCCGCTTCCGGCAACGGCGGTATCCGCATCGGTCTGGCGCACGGGAACGTCGTTAGCGATCCGTCCCGCCGCGACGAGCTGCCGCTGCCGCGGGACGCGGCCGAGCGTCATGGTTTGGACTATCTGGCCCTCGGCCACTGGCATTCCCTCGTCACCTATGCGGCGGCGGACGGCGCCGTCCGCATGGCCTACCCGGGCACGCCCGAAACCACTGGCTTCGGGGAGCGGGACAGTGGCAATGTCTTGATCGTGGAGATCCGCGAGCCGGGCGCGCCGCCGCGCTGCACCGCGCATCCGGTGGGGCAGTTGCGCTGGCTCAAGCTGGAGCGCCGCATCCGGACCGAAGGAGAACTCGCCGCCACCATGCGGGAGTTTGACGAGGTGGAGCGGCCGGAGACCACCCTGGTGGAGTGCATCCTTACAGGCACTCTCTTCCCCGGAGAGCTGGCCGCGCTAAAACAGATCGCCGCGACTCTCGACGAGGCGTTCCTCTACGGCGCACTCGACTGCGACGGGCTGATCCCCGAACCGGACGGCGACGAGTGGCTCGCGGGCGTGCCGGAGGGCTATCTCAAAACGGCGGCCGGCGAACTGCTCGCACGGGCGGCGGAGGAATACGAGGCGCGTGACGCTCTGCGCCTGTTCCGGGAGCTGTGCGAGGAGCCGGCATGATTCTCCGCTCGATTCGCGCCGCCGGTTACCGCTGTTTCGCCGGCCCCGTTTTCTTCGAAATACCGGACGACTGCAATCTGGTGCTCTCCGGCCCCAACGGCTCCGGCAAATCCACGCTGCTCGAAGCGGCGGTCCGCGCTCTGATCGATAGCCATGCCGCCGGCGGCGAGGACGTCAGAAGGCTGCAGCCGTGGCGCACTTCGCTCGCGCCTACGGTCAGCGTCGAATTTGAGTGTGGCGGCCTCTACCGGATAACGAAAACCTTCCTTCACCAGGCCGGCTCGCTGCTCGAGCAGCGCCAGGCGGACGGGACGTATGCGCGCGTGGCGCAGGGGAAGTCCGCCGATGCGCGGGTCCGCGAGATGCTGAGCGCCGATTCTCCGGCGCGAGGGCTTTCGCGCGTGGAGCATTGCGGCGTATTGCGGATCCTGATGAGCCCCCAAGGCCGTCTCGAGACGGGCGAACTCAAGGGGAAGCTACTCGACAACGTCCGGCGGATCCTCGGCGCCTCGCTCGCCGGACCGGCGGGGATAGCCTTCGAGGAGCGGTTGGCGAATCACTACTACAAGAGCTTCACGCCGACGGGAAGACCGAAGCGCGGCCGTCTGCACGAACTCGCGGCCAAGCTCGAGGCTGCCCGAGACCAATTGGCCGCGGCCCGCGAGCCGTTCGAGCGGATCGCCGCCGCCGAGAACGATGCGGAGGCGGCCGGCCGGCGTCTGGCCGAGGTGGAGCTGCGGCTTTCCGCAATCGGTCCCGAACTGGAGAAGCTGCAGCGACAGGACGCGGAGCGGGGGAAGCTGCTCACGCGGCAAGAGCTCGAAGCGCAGAAAGAGCAAGCAGCCCGTTTGCGCTATGAGGAGATCGCCAACCGGGTGCGTCGCATCCGCGAGCTCCGGCGCGACCGTTTGCTGCTCGAGGAGAAGCAAGCCGATTCCAGGCGTTCATTAGCCGCGGAAACCGGGCGCGAAGCGGCCGCCGAACAGGCGTTCAAAGCCGCGGAGTCAGCCTATGAAAGCGCGAAGACGCCGGATCCGGAGGTGGCGCGAGCCGAGGAGCTTGCCGGACTGGCCCGGGAATGGCTCGATCTGTCCAGCGAATCGGCGGCGCTCGCGGCGCGGCGGGAACGGCTGGGCGCCATCGCCGCGAAATTGCAAGGCCTGGATGGGAAACTCGCGGCGCTGCGAGCCCCCTCGCCGGCGGAGTTGAAGGAGATTCGCAAAACGCGGCAGGCGCTGGAGGACGCCGGGACGAAACTGGATGCATCGCTGCTGAAACTGGCGTTGCGCCCGGACACGGACTCACGCGTCGAGGTGCTCGAAGGAGAGCCGCCGGGAGAACTGGCGGCCGCGGCGGGCCAAGCCCTGGCGCTTACCGGCGAGGGCCGCATCCGCGTTCACATCCCGGGCTTCGGAATCGTGGAGGCGGCGGGGCCGGATATCGACCTCAGCGGCCTGAAGCGGCGGCATGAGAGTGCGCGAGAGCGTCTCCGGCAACTCACCGCGCCTTTCGGAGTGGACGGCATTGCGGAGCTGGAAACGCGGGCGGAGGAGCGAAGCCGCCTCGAACAGGCAAAGCGCGGGTTCGAGGTGGAGCGGGATGTCCTTCTGGCCGGCGATTCGGCGGACGGATTGGCCGGACGGTGGGAACGCCTCAGCGCCGGGCTGTCGGAGATCGCGCGCCAGCAGCCGGAATGGAAAGACAATTCGCCGGTGGCCGCGGAGTTGCAAAAGGAAGCGGCGCGCCGGCGGACGGAGTTCGAAGCGCGGCGTTCGGCCGCCCACGATCTGCTGCGGCAGGCAAGCGAGGAGCACGCGCGGCGGCGGCTTGATAAGGCCGCGGCCGAACAGCGGCTCGCGGCGGTGAGTGAAAAGCTGGTAAGCGTTCGCAAGAGCCTGGCCGAACTCGAGACGGACGGGCAGTCCGATGAAGAGCGGACCGCCGCCGCAACGGAATTCCTGGCCGATTTCGAGACGGCGCGGCGGGCGCTTGCGGAAACCCAGGCGCTGCTCGCGGCGCTGCCGGATGACGCCGGCGGGCGGCTGGAGGAGCTACGGAGTGAGCGCGACGCGCTGGGCCGCGAGCGGGCGGCGCTCGAGCGCCGCATTCGCGATGCCGAGACCACCAAGCGCGCCCTGCTGGAGGGCGCTCCGTACCAGAAGCTCTCGAGCGCGGAAGAGCGGGTCGAGGAGTTGGAGCGCGAACACCGGAAGGAGACGCGGCGGCTCGATTCGCTCCGGCTGCTGTGGACAACGGTCACCCGGGTCAGGGAAGAAGCGCTGGCCGGCATCGTGACGCCGGTCGCCGAGGAGGCGACCCGGTTGCTGGAAGAGATCGCCGGTTCGCCTCTGGCCCGGCTCGAACTCACCGGCGGGCTCGCAATCGGAAGTGTGGAATCCGCCGCCGCCGGCACGGAGGTGACCCTCGACGAGTTCTCCGGCGGCGAAACCGAGCAGATTCACCTGGCGGCCCGGCTGGCCCTGGCAAAGCTTCTGTCAACTCAAGAGCGCCAGGCGATGGTGCTCGACGATGCACTGCTCAACACGGACGGCGAGCGTCTGAGGCGGATCTTCGCCATCCTCGAACGGCTGAGCGCCCGCATTCAGTTCATCGCGCTCACCTGCCACCCCGAACGCTACCGCAAGCTGCCCAACGCGCGCGCATTCCGACTGGAGGGCGGCCAGATCCAGACGGCATAAGCGGCCGGCTTCGAGCCCTATCTGCCCACACCCTGCGCCGCGCCCGCACCCGCGGCGGGTCACACTTTGACCAGATACACCATCGTGTCGTAGAAGACTGCGCTGCCGCCGACGACGTCGCTGAGGGGCGAACGGAGATACGGGTCAACGTACATCGTCGAATTTGCGTGAATACCAGTGCCCCGGCGAGGGTCTCCAGGTATCACCTCACCGTCAACCACTTGATCGGAAGCCCCGTAGGCCCAGTGTCCGTAGCCGAGCTCAAAGGTAATGACTCCTGGCTTAATATGTTTACTGGTCTGGATCCTGCCGATAACCGGTTTGGCCCTGTTGGGGCCCACGTCCCATGCTCCGCTCGGATTCGAGACAGAAACGACGATCGCGTGGTCATTGTTTCTCAGCCCAAGCTGCCTGGCGTCCAGTTTGTTGATCTCGATTACGTTCTCCGGCTGAATGGCGGTCAGCCAGTAGTTGGAGACGGTCCGGCTCTTGGTTTGAAGCATGCTGCGGTTGGTGATCAGCCGCAGCGGAGCGCCGCGGTGGTCGAGGTCCTGACCAAGTGAGTCCTTGATGGGGATATACGCGGCAGTCCCTTGCAGGTACTCGCCGGTGAGCGAGTTGCGTGTAGTCGCCACCTTCTCGTGGTAGAGGTTCACCAGCTTGCCAAACTGCGCTCGCGTGTGTTCTCCAATCCAGCCGTCGGCATAGCTCCACCAGCGTCCGCCGCGGTTCAAAACGTAAATAACTTTCCTCCACCAGGAGTCGCCAACCACCGCGGACCATCGTGCCGCGTCAAAAATCTCCGGCGGGAGATGGCGGCGGGCGTTGAGGAAAATCTCAACTTCCTGGTCGCTCGCGTCGGGGCATGTGTCGGAGCCGCTGCTGGAGTCGCCAAACGCAATGTTCGCCACCATGCGCAGGTAGAAGTCCTCGGGGCGGTTCAGATCGCCGCTGCCAA
>CAYXVG010000050.1:0-53662 GCA_964468205.1 uncultured Solibacteraceae bacterium
TGGCTGCGGCCCCTATTGTTCGCCGCATGGCGCGGACGGGAGCGCCATAACGACACGGACGAGACAGGGTAGTCGAGAGTCGTACATCCCTAGACCTGTCAGTTGAGAACGGTCTTCCTTGCAGATCTGCATGGATCTCCTACCTGCAATCCGGCGGTTGTCTCCCATGCAATCCTTTCCTCAGGAAGTGTTAGCACGCGATTCAGGAGCGGCTTCATGAGCCAACTCTGCTCTGATCCGCGCACGTTCCTCGTCCAGTTGTTCAGGTGTAGCGCCCAATTTTCGAAGGATGCTTCCAGTCATCGCCAGAGCCAACTCGCCTTCGCCGGCAAAGATCTCGTCAGCACCTGCCTTGCGTAGCGCGTCGGCCTGATTCAGATAATCAACTCTCGATACAACGTGTAATTTGGGATTGATCTGGCGGGCAATGCGGATGGCTTCGCCGGCATTCGTCGATCCGGACGCGCTCAAGATGAAGCTGGCTGCTTGGGCAACGCCGGCTTGTTCAAGCACCTCCCGCTGGCTCGCATCTCCGTAAACCGCGCGGTGACCCCTCGCCCGGAGACTCTTATGAGTCTCAATGTTCATTTCAATGATGGTGGGCTCAATTCCCCGCTCTTTTAGCAGGCGCGTTACTGCTTTCCCGATTGGTCCGTACCCCACAACGACGGCACGATGCGAGGGCTCGGTCCTGGCTTCCAGTGGAGGTTTCGCGAATCCGCGGGCTGTTCTTCGGTTGAGCAGGCGCCATAGCCGGGGATGCCGCCGAAGGAATGACTCGGCACGGTTCAGCGTTCGATATAGCATCGGATTGAGCATGATAGAGACAATTGCCGCCGCCACAAGGGGGTTCATGGCTGCCTCTGGAACCGCGCCGACTTGAGCGGCGAGCGTGCCGACAAGAAATGAGAATTCTCCGATCTGCGCCAAGGCGATCGCGACACCAAGGCCAATCCTTGAGCTGTAGCCGAAAAGCGCTACAATCGTCAACGCGGCGAGCGGCTTTCCTATCATCACGATGGCTAGAGTCGCGACGGTGAGCAGCGGCGACGCAACAAGTTGCCGCGGATCAAACAGCATCCCGACCGACAGGAAAAACATCACGGCGAAGGCGTCCCTCATCGGCAAGGCTTCAGCTCCGGCTCGCGCACTGAACTCCGACTGCCCGACCACCATGCCGGCTAAGAATGCGCCCAGCGCCATTGAGACTCCGAAAAGGTAGGCTGACCCAACAGCCACGCCAAGGGCAACTGCCAGAACGCCGAGAGTGAACAATTCGCGGGAGTATGTTTCAGCGATCTTATTGAGGAGCCATGGGACGACACGGCCAGCGGCAAACAGGGTGAAGGTTATGAAAACCACAAGTTTCAGCGCCGCCAGCGCAAATGAGACTGGAAGGCTGAAAGCGGCTTCTGACGAGGTCAGGAAGATGACCGGGAGGAGGACGAGCACGAAAACCGTGAAGATGTCTTCGACCACGAGCCAACCGATCGCGACCCTACCCGTTGGGCTTTGTAGTTGGTCATTGTCGGAGAGAACTCGTGTGAGCACGACCGTGCTAGCTACCGAGAGGGCGAGGCCGAAGACGACGCCAGCTGACCAGTCCCAGCCGAAGAGCCTAGCGGTGAATGCTCCGAGCAATGTCGCCACGCTGATCTGGCATATCGCGCCGCCAATGGCGATATACCGGACGGCCATGAGGTCCTTCAGGTGAAAGTGGAGGCCAACGCCGAACATCAGCAGAATTACGCCCACTTCGGCTAGCTGATCCGCCAACTGCTTATCAGCTACAAATCCTGGCGTGTGCGGTCCAACAAGAATGCCGGCCAACAGATACCCGATGATCGGCGACCACCCGAGGCGCTGAGTTAAGTACCCGAATGCCGTTGCACCAATGAAGCCACCGGAGAGGGTTAGGAGTAGGTCGAGATTGTGCATTGCGTTGCGACGCTCCGTCAAGAATCACAAGGGCCACCTCTCTTGGGCGCTTCGTAGACACCTAGAGGGATAACTTCTATCTGGATAATCAATATTCTCAATGACAGTCGCCTCGCTTTACAAGCGGACCAACCGCGGTGGCCCAGGCTCTGGTGGCACCCTGAGTCTTGAGAGGCTCGGCTGGGAGGCGCCCTGCCGGTTCGCATACGGTACGGGACCAACTGTGGGTCGCGAGAACAAGCCGCGAGCATAATTGATGTCGAAGTGGGCACACGCGCGAATGCGCGGATCAGAGGCGCTCGGTGAAACCAAGGCGAACACCGTGTCTGCGGGGCGACAAGCATTTCCGGCCTCCGAGTGAAGACGTTCGCGACCAGATACTTGCCTCGACAAGCGTTCTGCGGGAATGGCGACGCGACCAGACGGCCCATGGGCCTCACCTCGGAAAAGCCAGGCAATGGAAGCCTGGAGTCGCGCTCAACCGGGTCGGCGACCGCCAACGCGCCTGCGGTGAGCCGGACTGGCAAAAGGCCCGCCGCCAGAAGACACAAGCCAGTTGGCGCGCCCGCAACCCCGGCCACGCGGCCGCCCATCGGATCAGCCAACGCAACTAGGACCAGGCGGCCAAGCCACTGCGATCGCCGCCACCGGTGAGCCGACGTACCTGGGATCTCGCGAAACACCAGTTCGGAGGCCAAGACGCTGATTTCATTGGGGTTATGGGACACTCATTCTCCGCTCGGCGAAAGGCCAGTTCCAGGTTTATCTCGTTGATTCCACGAGGCTTTCCGGAACGGTCTCAGTACGTGGAGGCCAGGGGGCGCGTTACTTTTGTAAAAAAGGCGGCGGGGGCGGGGCGTTTCTACCGGGAATCGCGAATCAACGGATACACTGGCTGGGACCATCCTCTTTCGGAAGGGAATGATGAGGACAGTGGTCCGCCGGGGAAGGAGAGCAAGGGTGAAACATGTATTGATGGGCGCGGCGGTGGCCGCGGTGGTATTGCTGGCGCCGGCGGCGGCGGAGGAGCATCCGGGCAAGAAGCTGTATGACAAGACGTGCCGGGGGTGTCATGGTCCCGAGGGGACCGGGAGCCAGGCGGCGGACAAGCTGTATAAGACGAAGATTCCGCGGTTGAATTCGGCGGAGGTACAGGCGTACTCGGATCAGGAACTGGCGGGGATCATCATGGGCGGCAAGGGGAAGATGGCGTCGGTGCGTTTGGGCACGCCGCAGAATCCGCACGGGCGGAAGTTCACGGGCGACGAGATCGAGGAGGTGATCGCGTACGTCCGGACGCTGAAGAAGTAGGCCGGCGGGGGCGGGAACGGTCCGGGCCGCGCGGCGCGTGGGCGCGGGCGAGCACGGGGGTTTGCATCGGCGATAGGATCGAAGGGAGCGCCGCCGCGGGGCGGTGGCGCGAGGGAGGTCCTGACGATGCAAGAGAGAGACGGCAGCAGCCGGAGAGAGTTCATCGCGCGGGCGGCGGGCGCTTCCGTGGCGGCGGGGGCGGCGGTCCGGCGGGCGACGGCGCAGGGGAGCGCGAAGGGCGCGAACGAGATTATCCAGCTTGGGGTGATCGGGCTGGGGAACAATGGGCGGGGGCACTTGCGGGGGCTCGATTCGCTGGCGAACCTGGCCCGGGTGGCGGCGGTGTGCGACATCTACAAGCCGCGCCTGGAGCAAGGGGTGGCGATGACGGGGGCGAAGGGGTATCACAACTACGAGGACCTGCTGGCGGATCCGGATATCGACGCCGTGATCATCTCCACGCCGGACCACTGGCACGCGCAGATGGCGATTGACGCCATGCGGGCCGGCAAGGACGTGGACGTGGAGAAGCCGATGGCGCTGACGATCGAAGAGGCGCGGCGGATGGTGGAGGTGGCGAAGGAGACGGGGCGGATTCTGGCGGTGGACAGCGAGCACACGGCGCACGGGATCTGGAAAGTGGCGAAGGAAGCGGTGGACGGCGGGGCGCTGGGGAAACTGCTGTGGAGCCAGACGAGCCGGAGCCGGAATTCGACGGAGCCGCCGTGGAACTATAAGCTCGAGGAGGAGGCGACGCCGGAGAACATTGACTGGGAGCGGTGGTTGGGGCCGACGGAAAAGGTCCCGTTCGACCGGGAGCGGTTCTTCCGGTGGCGGAAGTATTTCGAGTACGGCGGCGGGATCGCGACGGATCTGTACGTGCATCACCTGACGCCGCTCGTGAAGGTGACGAGCGCGGGGTTTCCGGAGCGGGCAGTGGGCGCGGGCGGCAACTGGTTCTACGGAAAGGAGACGATCGAGGTGCCGGACACATTCGTGATGGCGCTCGATTACCCGAACCAGCAGACGATCGTGGTGGGCGGGTCACTGGCGAACTCGGTGGAGATGCCGATTGTGATTCGGGGGCACGAGGCGAACATTCTGTTCTTCGGTTCGGACCATAAGCGGCCGGCGTACCTGCACATCCAGCCGGAGGCGGCGTTCGCGGAGAAGGTGCGGGCGCGGGTGGAGGAGTTGGGGATCGAGGGGAGATGGCTGGAGATGGGCGCCGGGGAACAGGCTGACTTCGATAGGCTGCCGCGGGCGGAGCAGGAGCAGATGATCGCGAACGCGCTGGGCGATGCGGAGATCAAGGCGGAGTGGGACGCGGCGGTGAAGCGGACGCCGTCACTGGAGAGCTCGCCGGCGGAGCGGCGGCGTTTCTTCGCGCGATTGTTCCGGCGGCGGGCGAGCGCGAGCGGAGCGGCGGGGTTCCGGATGGATTCGCCGGCGGCGGAGAGTTTCCACGAGAACTTTCTAAGGTGCGTGCGGACGCGGGAGAAGCCGGTGCTCGACGGGGAGCTGGGGTACATGGTGCAGGTGGCGGTGAACATGGCGGTGGAGTCGTACCGGCGGGATAAGGTGGTGTTTTTCGATGTGGAGGAGGGGAGGATGGTGTGGGAGAGGGGGGGAGATTGAGACACAGGGTACGAAGAATTTAGGAGAGTTTAAGAGAGTTTAGGAGGGATTGTGATGAGGCGTACGGTTCTGGCGAGTATGGGGGTGGTGTTGCTGGCGGGGGCGCAGGTGGCGGTTTCGCAGCGGGACTTTTCGAACGTGGAATTCGAGACGACGCGGGTGGCGGGCGGAGTTTATCTGCTCGAGAGCGGCGCGGGAGGGAATATAGCAGTGTCGGCGGGGGAGGACGGGGTGCTGATGATCGACGATCAGTTCGCTCCGCTGGCGGAGAAGATCCGGGCAGGCATCCGGAAGGCAGGCGGGAGCGGGGTGAGGTTTCTCATCAATACGCATTACCACGGCGACCACACGGGCGGGAACGCGGAGTTCGGGGAAGAGGCGACGATTGTGGGGCACACGAATGTGCGCAAGCGGCTGGCGGAGCAGGGGCAGCCGGCGGCGGCGCTGCCGGTGGTAACGTTCGAGGAGTCGATTACGATCCATTTCAACGGGGAGAGCGTCGAGATCCGGCACCTGCCGCGGGGGCACACGGATAGCGACAGCGTGGTGTACTTCGGGGGGTCGAACGTGGTTCACATGGGCGATTTGTTTTTCGCGGGGCGGTTTCCGTATATCGATCTGAAGGCCGGCGGGGACGTGGAAGGCTACATGAATAACGTGCAGACGGTGATGGACGGTCTGCCGGCCGGTGTGAAGATCATTCCGGGGCACGGCAAGCTGGCGACGCTCGAGGATTTGAAGACGTTCCACGCGGCGCTCGAGGAGACGGCGGCGCACATACGGGGGCAGATGGAGTCCGGGAAGAGCCTGGAGGAGATTCAGGCGGCGGGCTTGCCGGCGAAGTGGAACGGATGGGGCGAAGGGTTCATCAGCACGGAGCGCTGGATCGAGATCGTGTATAGCAGCTACAAAGGGTAGCGGCGGAGCGGGCCCGGCGGAGCGGTTCTACTTGCCCCGGTCAATATTGCCGTCCGGGCCGAGATCGCCCTTGGCGACGCGGGCATCGTATTCGGCGGCGGCCTCGGAGGGGAAGAAGGCCGGGGGATCGGGGATATCGAGGTCGGAACGGTATTCGTCCGAGTCGAGATCGAGGTCGAAGATGGCGCCGGTGAAGACGATGCGGGCGTGGAGGCCGGTGACGCTTTTGCCGGAAGGGCGGAATTTCAGGCCTAGGGCGGCGGCCTTGACGAGGCCGAAGTCGACGACGGGCAGGCGACCGTCCGGCGGGCGGTAGACGCAGTTGAGCTGCGAGCCCTGTTTCGAGACGAGGGCGACGTCGACGTCGCTGGTGGCGATGGTTTCGCAGGCGGCCGCAAGATTCAGGGTGAGGCCGATTTGGAGGACGCCTTTGGTGGTGATTTCGAACGTCATGGCGGCGTCGCGCCCGGAGATGGAGAACGCGTATTCGCGGTAGTCTTCCCGGGTGGTTCTTTTCTTCTGTGGCATGATCGCCTCCTCGATTCAGGCTACGCCCGCGGTGACCAGGTTCCAGAACCTCACGTTGGCGAGCAAGGTTTCGCCCCGGCAGAAGTCGGAGATGAACGAGACGAAGTGGAGGTCGATGGCGTATTGGATGCCGGGGAAGATGCACTGCATTCCCGGGCTGTCGTCGCCGAGATAGAGGCAGCCGGTGGCGCGAGGGCCCGGGAAATAGGAGTCGACGACGGGGGGCGGCGGGTCCGAGCGGTGGCCGTAGCGCTGCCCGGCGGCATTGCCGTCCTCCTGATAGATGAGCGGGTGAAGGGTGCGGCCGCGGCCGAGGTTGTGGGTGAGGCGAATGCCTCCGAGGACGAAGCTTCCGCGGATGAACTGCCGGAATTCGCAGCAGGAGCACTCGCAGGGCGGCGTGCTGTTGAAGATGGCCAGAAAATCGGCGCGGCGAAAGACGGATGTGCCGATGGCGGCGGGGCCGATCAGCGGAACGAAACTGACCTGGGGAACTCCGCCGATGAAGCGGACGACCGGGCGAGCGCCGATGAAGGTGCCCGCGCAGGGGTTCCGGCGGACGGTGACGGGACCGGTGGCGACGATGAAGAGGTCGACACAACAGCGTTTCTTCTTTTCGACGGGATCGGGTTTGGGTTTGGGCCGGGGCGAGCCCTTGCCGGTTGGAGCGAGAGTTTCAGGCATACGCGATACCTCCGGCGTCAGCCTTTTCCGGGCTCTCTTGAAGCGAGCCAGTGACACAGTAGTCGGCGCCGCAGACGATGGTGGCCCAGCAGGCGCAGGATAAGGGGGCGCCGGGTGGTTCCGAAGATTCCCAGTGACCGAGCGACGCCCGTACAGGAACGATACGGCAGACGGAGCGTTCTGTCAAGGACTTTTTCGGAGCCCGGCGGGACGGGCCGATGGAATGTTTCCAGCGCGGTTTACAGCTGTTATATACTGCTCGACAGCGGAGAATGGAAGCCGCTTGAAGGGAGATTTGCGATGCCGAAGATGACACGCCGGGATTGCCTGGTCCGCGGGGTAGCCGCGCTGGCTGGGGCCGCCGGAATGGGGAGCGCCTGGACGCAGGTGGCGCGCGCGAACAGCGACGGGTTGAAGCTGGCCATGATTCTTGGTCCGGGGGAGCCGGACCGGGCGAAGCTGATCCGGCAGATCGGGCTGACGCACACAATCGCCGGGGTGAGCGGCGCGCTGCGCAGGGTTCCGAAGGGGCAGTACGTGGACGAGCTGGCGAAGATTCAGAAGGAGTACAAGCAGTACGGGCTGGCGATTGACGGAGTGGAGAGCCATCCGGTGCCGGCGGAGAAGATCAAGCTGGGGCTGGAGGGGCGCGATGAGGAGATCGAGAATTACATTGCGGCGATCCACGCGCTGAGCAAGGTGGGCATCAACATGGTGTGCTACAACTTCATGGCGGGGATTGGGTGGTACCGGACGCGGAATGACGCTCCGGAGCGGGGCGGCGCGCTGACGACGGTGTTCAACTACGACGATGCGGAGAAGGAAGGCCTGACGCAGTGGGGAGAGGTGAGCGAGGAGCAGATGTGGAACAACATCACCTACTTTCAGAAGGCGGTAATTCCGGAGGCGGAGAAGGCGGGGGTGAATATGGCGCTGCATCCGGACGATCCGCCGCTGCCAAAGCTGCGGGGCATCGCGCGGATTTGCATCAGCGGCGAAAATTACCGGCGGATCATGAATATTGTGCCGAGCCCGGTGAACGGGGTGACGTATTGCCAGGCGAACTTCGTGGCGATGGGCGAGGATGTTTACGCCCTGGCGCAGGAGTGGCTGGCGCAGAACAAGATTTTCTTCGTGCATTTCCGGGACATCGAGGGCCAGGGGAGGTACTTCCGCGAGACGTTCCACGACAACGGCCCGACGGACATGGCGAAGATGCTGAAGATCTACTACGACGGCGGATTCCGCGGGCCGATCCGGCCGGACCACGCGCCGACGATCGGGCAGGAGGCGAATGACCGGCCGGGGTACGCGATGGGCGGGAAGGTGCTGGCCATCGGGTACATGCGCGGCATTCTCGAGGGAATGGACGTCCCGTTCGAGTAGGACCGGTGGGCGGGCGGGCATGGATTTCCGGGAGGTTTGGGCGCCTGCTTTGTGCGCTCCTCTGCCTGAGCGCGGGCGCGAGCGAGGGCGAGCTGCTGGGACCGCTGGCGGTGGCGGTGACGGAAGACGGGCAGACAGCTTTCGCCGCCAGCCATGACGGGCGGCGGGTGTCGGCGGTGGATCTTCAAAGCTCCGAGGTTTGCGGGAGCGTGTCTCTGCCCGGCAGGCCGACGGGTATCGTACTGTCACCGCGAAGGGGCGAACTGTACGTGACCCTTGGCGAACCGGACGGGGCGGTGGTGGCAATTGATCCGGAAGGGCTGAGAGTTCTGTGGTCTATTGAGACGGGCCATACGTCGGTGGGGCCGGCGGTTTCCACAGACGGAAAGCGACTTTATGTGTGCAACCGGTTCGGAAATACGGTATCCGTAATCGATCTGGAGAAGCGGCGGGAGTCGACGCGAATTCCGATGGAGAGGGAGCCGGTGGCGGCGGCGGTGACGCCGAACGGGCGGTGGCTGGTGGTGGCGAATCACCTTCCGGCGGGGCGTGCTGACGCGGGCGTGGTGGCGGCGACGGTAGCGTTGGTGAACACGCGCAACCGGCGGGTGATGACGATTCCGCTGCCGAACGGGAGCACCGGGGCGCGGGGAGTCGCGGTATCTCCGGACGGAAGGCACGCCTATGTGACCCACATTCTGGGCCGGCACCAGATGCCGACGACGCAGGTGGATCGGGGCTGGATGAACACGAACGCGCTGAGCATCGTGGACATCCGGAAGGGCGCGCGGCTGGCGACGGTGCTGCTGGACGAGGTGGATAGGGGCGCGGCGAATCCGTGGGGTGTGGCGGTGAGCGGGGACGGGCGATGGATTGCGGTCTCGCACGCGGGAACGCACGAGATCAGCGTGATCGATGCGGCCGGTGTGCAGCGGAGGCTGGCGGAGCGGGAGCGGACCGGGGTGAGTCCGGTGGCGGGGGATCCGCTGTACGCGGGGTATCCTGCCGCGGAGGCCGCCGAGGACCTGTCGTTTTTGCTAGGGCTGAGGCGGCGGGTGCGGGTTCCGGGGAAGGGGCCGCGGGGTATTGCGCTCACACGCACGCACGCGGTGGCGGCGGAGTATTTCTCCGATTCGCTGGCGCTGGTTCCGCTGGACGAGGGGGCGGGGGCGCAGGCGCGACTGGGCCCGGCTCCGGAGATGGGCCGGCAGCGGCGCGGAGAGATGCTGTTTCACGATGCGGCGCTGTGCTTCCAGCAGTGGCAGTCGTGCTCGAGCTGCCATCCCGACGCGCGGACCGATGGATTGAACTGGGATTTGTTGAATGACGGGATAGGGAATCCGAAGAACACGAAGAGCATGCTGCTCGCGCACCGGACGCCGCCGGCGATGAGTCTCGGGGTGCGGGCGACGGCGGAGGCGGCGGTGCGGGCGGGGATCCGGCACATCCAATTCATGAAGCGGCCCGAGGAGGAGGCGGAGGCCATCGACGAATACCTGCGCGGGCTGCAGGCGGTGGAGAGCCCGCATCTGAAGGGCGGGGAGTTGTCCGCGGCGGCGGAGCGCGGGAAGGCGATCTTCCACGGAAAGGCCGGTTGCGCGGAGTGCCATCCGGCTCCTCTTTACACGGACTTGAAGAGCTATGACGTGGGCAGCCGGACGGAGCGAGACCGGACGGCGGAGTTTGATACGCCGGCGCTGGTAGAGGTTTGGCGGACGGCTCCGTACAACCACGACGGGCGGTATCCGACGATTGAGCGGTTGCTCGGCGAGGGAAATCATGGAGAGGCCGTGGGGAAGTTGAGCGGCGAGGAGATGGCGGATCTGACGGCGTTTGTGAAGTCGCTGTAGGGGCTTTTCAGTGAGCCGCGGCGGTGTCGCGGGTGGGGCGGTACCAGAGGGATTCCCAGTATTCGCGCTCGACGGCGTAGTAGTCGACGGGCTGGGCGGGGTCGTGATCGGGCGGCAGGATGCCGAAGCGTTTCATTTCGCGGACCCAAGCGTAACGGGGGACGAAGCCGGGCATGTCGAAGCGCTTCATCTGGCCGAGTTCGCGTTGGGCTTCGTTGATAGAGGCGAGGATGGCCTGGTAGGCGGGGTCGCCGGTTCCGCTGAGAACGTCTTTGCCGCAGAGTCCGTAGCCACCGTCTTCGCGGGAGAGGGGAGCGAGCAGGAGCATCGATTTCTCCGGCCGGGTGAGGTTGTAGACGGCGTGGCTGGAGAAGCGGCGGGTGGCCTCGGCTTGCGCACCGATGGGGCGGGGATAGCCGATACGTGGCGGTTGCTGGAGGTCTTTAAACGACGCGGAGCGGTAGGCGGCTTTCGGGAGTTCGGTGGCGCCTTCGTGGCAGGAGGCGCACCGCTGCTCCATCACCTCTTCGGCCTGTTTGGCGAGGGGCCACTCGGGGAACTCGGCCGTGTTGGGCAGGCGCTCGGAACTCGCGCGGATCTGTCCGGTTCCAACGGCGGCGTAGGTGCCGGGGTAGGCGGCTCCGCTTTCGATCCAGAGGCGGATCATCTTCTTTTCGTGCGGGGTGACGTGGACGCCGTGGTGGCAGTCTTCGAGCTTTTGCATGAGCGGACTGGCGGAGCTGCCGATGGCACGCGGAGCATAGTTGCTCTCGGGGCGGTTTTCGCCGTCGGCCACCTGGTGGCGGATCATGATGTTGAAATAGCTGTGCGAGTAGATGGGGCCGTGGTCACCGGTGAGGACGACGTCTCCGCCCCGGCGCTCGTAGTTGTGGCAGCTCACGCAGCGGCGGTCAAGGATGGGCTGGATATCGCGGGGGAAATCGAAGACATCGGGGACGTCCGCGATGGGTTCGATCCGACTGGCGGGACGGGCGAGGGCCATGAGCGGGCGGGCGGGATTACGCGGGGCCTCGGTGCGCTGTTCGTGACAGCCGACGCAACTGAGGGCCTCTCCGGGCTGGACGGTCATGAAGCTTTGCATTCGCTTCACGGAGAGATCGTTTTCGTCGAGGGCGACGAAGAAGAAGCTGCGGAGTGCGGGGAGTTCGAAGTGGGCCGATCCGTCCTCTTCGACGGGCACGGTTCCGACGATGCGTTCGAGGGTGAAGGTGCCGCTGTAGCTGATGGGAGTTGCGCCGCCGTCGAAGTGGATGGGCATGGGCAAGGTTTCGAGGATAAGCAGCTTCTTGATTTCGCCGGAGCGGACACCCTCCATGCGGCGGCCCTGGTTGACGTCGGCGAGGATGACCGTGCCGGTGGTTTGGGCGAGGTCGACGCGGGGCGCGAGGAGGCGCTCGGGTTCGCGGCGAATAACGGGCCGCGGCTCGTGGATGGCGAAGTCCTTCTCGCCGGGGCGTTTGGGGAGGCTGTAGATGGTTTGGTAGCGGCCTTGGCCGTCGACCAGCACCAGGTCATCTTTGCGGGCGGCGAGGAACAGGTTTTCGGAGAATCCCCAGGGGTCGCGGAATTGCCGGTTTTTCGTGATGTAGGTGGCCGCGCTGCCAGCGTCAGGGCCGGCGCCGGGATCGACCACCGCGATATCGCCGTTGTGCTCATAGCGGCCGTGGCCGGGGGAGAAGGTGGCGACGACTTTGCCCGTGCCATCGATGGGTTTGGCATCGATCATGACGATGCCGGGGCTCTGGTTGCCGTAGTAGGTCATCTGCTGCGAGCCGTCGGGATTCATGGTCCAGAGGCCGTGATAGTGGACCTGGCTGCGGTCAGTGTATTCCCAGCGCGTGTAAAGGATGCGGCCGTCGGGAAGGGGCCAGGGAGTGTTGTCATGCTCGTTGTTGCTCGAAAGGGGGCGCATCTTGCGGCCATCGGCGTCGCAGCGGTAGATGACCGCCACGTGGGTCTTCCAGCAGTTGACCCAGCGCTTGGCGCGGGTGGAGAGGAAAAGGATTTCTCCGGAGGCCGTGTAGGTAGGCTCGAAGTCATCCCAGGGGCCGGTGGTGAGCTCCGTGAGGCCGGTACCGTCGATGTTGATTTCGTAGAGGTGAAAGTGTGGAGTGCCGCCCTTGCGGTAGGCGAAGAGGATGCGCTCGCCATTGTAGTGGACCTGAGGATCGCGAATGGTTCCCTTGGGGTCTTCGAGGAGGACGGTGACCTCGCCAGTGCGGATGTTGAGCTTGGCGAGGCGGCCGCCTTCGAAGTAGGTGGGCAGGTTTTCGTCGTGGGCGAAGTAGCCGATGTTGGCGTACCAGTGCGGTTCAAATTTGGGGTCACCGCGGTGGCGGACGGCGAAGACTATTTCATCCACGCCGGCCACGGGGCCATTGAGGACTTCATCGAGGAGGCCCGGGTGTGGGATATCGCCGGGCCTGGCAGGGGCCTCCTGGGCGGCGAGGCTAGAGAAACCACAAAGACAGAGCGAAAGAAGACGGGGGAGGATGTTGTGCTTCCTGGTCATCGCGAGGGTGACTCTCCGGTACGTAGTATATGACAATTGGATCTGGACCATGAGATTCCGACATATCGTTCCGACTATTGCCGTATTGGCTTGTCTCTGCGCCTGTTCGCAACCCGAGGCGGTGGAAGAGAGCAAGCTGCCGCATATCGTTATCATCCTGGCAGATGACATGGGTTATGGCGACGCCAGCTCGAACAACTCTGAGTCCCGCATACCGACGCCGAACATCGACAGCCTGGCCACGGAAGGGATGCGGTTCACCGATGCCCACGCGCCGGCGGCATGGTGTGTGCCGAGCCGGTTCGGTTTGCTGACGGGGCAGTATCCGGTACACAGCCGGTTGAACTGGAGACAGGAGGCAGTGATCGAGCCGGGCATGGAGACGCTAGCGACGATGCTCAAGCGTCATGGCTACACGACCGCGATGGTGGGCAAGTGGCACCTCGGGTTCGACGGAGGTCCGGACTATGATTACAGCCAGCCGCTGACGGGGGGGCCAGTCGATCACGGGTTCGACAGTTATTTCGGGATTCCCGCGTCGCTCGATATTCCTCCGTACTACTACATTCGGGATCGCGCGCCGGAAGCTCCACCAACCGGGGAGGTGGAGGCGAATTACAGCGACGGGTGGACACGGATTCAGGGCGCATTTTGGCGGGAGGGCGGCATGGCTCCCGGCTTTGAACACATCGAGGTTCTGCCGCGGTTCGAGCAGGAGACGGTCGAGAAGATCGAGTCGCACGCGAATACCGGCGGTGACAGTCCGCTGTTCTTGTACATGGCGCTGCCGGCGCCGCACACACCGTGGCTTCCGCTGCCGGAGTTTGAAGGCAAGAGCGAGGTTGGCATGTACGGCGACTTCATGCTCCAGGTGGATCACACGGTGGGCGAAGTTCTGAGAGCGCTGGACCGCACCGGGATGGCGGATGACACAATCGTCATCTTTACGAGCGACAACGGTCCGGTGTGGTATGAGCAGGACGTAGAGAGGTTCGGGCACAGCGCTACCGGACCGCTGCGCGGGATGAAGGCGGACGCCTGGGAGGGGGGACACCGCGTACCATTCCTGATACGGTGGCCGGGCCGGGTGCAGGCGGGAACGGAGAGTGAAGAATTGCTCTGCTTCACGGATCTGATGGCGACGTTTTCGGCAATCGTCGCAGGCACAGAATCGGCGTTGATGGACGGCGAGAGCTTGAACATGCTGCCGGTGTTTCTGGGCGAGGCGCCGACGGCAGGAATCCGCGAGAAGCTAGTGATCAAGGAGGATGCCAGCGTGATTCGCGAGGGCGACTGGAAGTTGATCCGACACCTCGGGTCCGGCGGTTTCACGCAGCCGCGGCGTGTGGAGCCCGAAGAGGGGGGGCCGCGGGGACAGCTTTATAATCTCGCCGAGGATATCGGCGAAAAGAACAACCTATGGGAGCAGCATCCGGAGATGGTAGAGCGGCTGTGGACGGAGCTGGACACCTTCAGGCCGCAAGCGGAGTCGGCTCCATAGGCTGAGGGCGCCTTCGTTCAAACACGGCGAATCGCCGCGCGGAAAGACGGTACGCCTGCAGACCGCCGCCGGTACGCCGCAAGACATGTCTAGAATGGTGGAAAGGGCCAGGGGAGACCCCACACATTTCTCATGCGCAAGACACTGATAATTCTTAGCCTGACGGCGTTCGCATCCATTGGATCCTCGCAAACCGTGCGCGGAACGATTGGAGGAACGGTAACGGACGAGTCCGGGGGCGCGGTTCCCGGCGCATCCATCCAAGTGGAGCATGTGGAGACGGGGAGGGTGCGCTCGGCGGAGAGCGGTACCGAGGGCCGGTTTCTCATCACCATGTTGTCTTCGGGGGCGTACCGGCTGGAGGTGTCGAGCGATGGTTTCCGGACGTACGTCCGGGAAGTGACGCTGCTAACCGGACAGGAAGTGGAAGTGGACGTACCGCTGCTCACCGGCCAGCGCACGGAGACCGTGGAGGTGAGCGGGGTGCGTTCGGCGCTGAAGACGGAGTCGGCGGCGGTGGGCAGCGTGATCGAGAATCACCTGATTCGCGGGCTGCCGCTCGACGGGCGGAATTTTCTGGAACTGAGCTTGCTGCTGCCGGGCGTGGCTCCGCCGGCCCAGGGGTCAGCCGGGTCGGTACGGGGCGATCTGGCGCTGAACGTGAACGGGGCGCGGGAGGACTCGAACAATTACGTCCTAGATGGTGTTTTCAATGGCGATCCGAAGCTGAACGCGGTGGCGGTGAACCCGAGTGTCGATGCGATCCAGGAGTTTGAAGTGCTGGCGAGCAGCTACGACGCCTCATTCGGACGCAATGCGGGCGCGCAGGTGAGCGCGATCGTGAAGTCGGGCACGAACGAATTGCATGGAACCGCCTATTATTTTCTGCGCAACGCGGCGCTTGACGCCCGCAACTTTTTTGCGCCGCCCGGCGAGCCGGATCCGAAGTACCAGCGGCACCAGTTCGGCTTTTCGGCGGGCGGTCCGGTGCGCAAGAACCGCTCGTTCCTGTTCGGGGACTACGAAGGGCTGCGCCTGAACGAGGGCATTACCCGCGTCACCAATGTTCCCACCGCAGCGGAGCGCCAAGGCGATTTTTCGCAAAGCCCGCTGCGGCCAGCGGACCCGATCAGCGGCCAGCCATTTCCCGGGGACATGATCCCGTCATTTTTCATCCATCCAACCGGGCGGAACATCGCGGATTTGTATCCGCTGCCGAACCGCGACCGGCTTTTTCAAAACTATGCATCGTCGCCGGCGATCGATGATCGGAGTGACCAGTTTGACGTGCGGTTTGACCAGGCAATCGGCAAGGCTGGGGATCTGGCGGTTCGCTACAGCCTCGTCGACGGGACGCTATTCAATCCTTTTTCTGGGCCGGCGTTTCCGAGGATAGCCGGTTACGGGGTTACCGTGCCGCGGCGGGCGCAGAACTTGATGCTGAGCGAAACGCACACGTTCTCGCCGGTGTGGATCAACGAGTTTCGCGCCGGCTACAACCGGGTCTCCTCGAAAGCGACTCACGAGAATGCAGGGACGAGCGTGAACCGCGCAGTCGGCCTGCCAGAGCCTTCGGCGAAGGAGCGCGACTGGGGCTTGGCGTTGATTACGCTGCCGGGTTTCTCGCCTCTCGGCGACGAGACGAACAACCCGCAGAGCAGCACGACGAACGTGTTCCAGGTTGCGGACAACGTGACGCACACGCGGGGGCGGCATCTCATCAAGTTCGGACTCGACATCCGGCACACCCAGCAGAACGCCTTTCGTGACGTGCAGTCCCGGGGGTTTCTGAACTTCCTGGGCTTCACTGGAAATCCGCTAGCGGACCTATTGTTGGGCGCGCCGAGTGTAACTGGAGTCGCGATTTCGGACAACCCGCAGTATTTGCGAACGACGAGCTACAATTTCTTTGTCAACGACACGTGGCGGGCGCGTCCAGACCTGACGTTGACGGCTGGGATACGCTATGAGTTCAACTCTCCGCCGGTAGACAAGTTCGACCGGGCAAACGTCTACGATGCCGCGCTGGGGCGGCTGGTGCAGGTGGGGACGAACGGCGTCCCGCGGGCGGGACATGAAGCGGACCGAAACAATTTCGCGCCGCGGCTGGGTTTCGCGTGGCGGCCGGGGGGCGGCGAGACGGTGCTGCGGGGCGGCTACGGGTTCTATTTTGACCAGTCCGCGCTAGCGCCGGGGGAGGGGCTGTACTTCAGCCCGCCGTTTTTCGATTTCCGGCTGTTTTTCGCCATGCCCGGGATGCCGCTAACGCTGGACGATCCGTATCCGGAGAACTTTCCGTTTCCGTCGCCACCATCTGCGCTGAGCTATCAGCGCGGTTTGCGGTCACCCTACGTGCAGCACTGGAGCTTCAGCGTACAGCGGCGACTGGGGCGAAACCGGGTGATTGAGGCGGGCTATGTGGGCTCGAAGGGAACGAAGCAGTTAGCGGCGCGCGATATCAACCAACCAGCGCCTAGCCAGCAGGTTCCGAACCTGCGCCCGAACCCAATGCTGGCGGATATCAACCAGCTCGAATCCCGGAGCAACTCAACCTACAACGCGCTGCAGTTGAGGGTGCAGCAGTATCTGACGGACGGGCTGAGCCTGCTCGCGTCGTATACGTATTCGAAGGCGATCGACGACGCCTCGAGTTTCTTCACGAGCGCCGGGGACGCGAATTTTCCGCAAGACAGCCACAATCTGCGCGCCGAGCGGGGCCGATCCAATTTCGACATGCGGCAGCGGTTGGCCTTCAGCTACTCCTGGGCGTTGCCGTTCGGACAAGGGCGGCGATGGCTGAACCAGGGCGGAACCGCAGGAGCAATCTTGGGCGGCTGGGAGACGTTCGGGATTTGGACGTTCCAGACCGGCCGGCCGTTCACGGTGGCGCTGCTTTCGGAACTGGACAATTCAAACACCGGACGATCCATTCTGGGCTTCGGCGCGAACGACCGGCCGCACCGGGTCGCGGACGGCACGGTGGACAGCCCGGCGCCGGAGCGCTGGTTCGACACGGGTGCGTTCGCAATGCCAGCGTTCGGGACGTTCGGCAACTCCGGGCGGAATATTCTCGACGGCCCAGGGATGCGGAACATCAACGTGTCGCTGCTGCGGGATTTCCGGTTGCGGGAGTCGCTGGCGCTGCAGTTCCGGGCCGAGGCGTTCAATCTGCTGAACCGGACGAATCTGGATCTGCCGGACATCTTTCTCGGGTCGCCGACATTCGGGCAGATTACCTCGGCGCGGTCGCCGCGGCGGGTGCAGTTTGGATTGAAGCTCGTTTTCTAGCGGAGTAGAGAAGCAGCACGGCCCGGGCCAGACGGCCCACCCCGCGATAGAATCGGACACATGAATCGCAGGAGTTTTCTCTCACTGGCCGGGCTTGGCGCGGCGGCCTCACAAGCGGTGGGACAGGAGATTGCCGACCGCACCGAAAATTCGAGGCTCAACTTCATCAAAGAGAAGGAAGGGTATTATCCTTACCGCCGGACCGGCGGCGGCAAACGGCCGAATATCTTCGTCATCACGCTGGACATGGTGACACCGGACCACTGGCATCCCTCGCGGCCGATGCGGGAACACGTGGACTTGCCGTCGATTCGCTCGATCGGCGAGGAGGGAGTTGTCTTCCAGAACTGCTTCACGACGGCCCCGCTGTGCGCACCGGCGAGGGCGGCGCTCGTGACCGGGCGCTACACTTACATCACGGCCAATGGGGAGCGGGCGCACGACGGTCACGAGACGATTCTCCGGCCCGACGATGTGATCTTTCAGGAGTACCTAAAGGCGACCGGCTACCGCACGAAGCACGCAGGAAAGGGACACCTCGGCATGCAGAAGTTCGTGGATGCCTTCGACGAAAACGTGAAGGCATGGGACCGTTGGGCTCCGCCGGTGCAAGACGATGAGGATTATCTCACCTACCTGCGGCGGCTTGGCGTGAAGCCGCAGCGCTACAAGAAGGACTTGGTTGGGCTGCAGCAGGATCGCAAATCGCCCTGGGCTTCGTGGGGCGGCTGGATCGAGCAGGAAGATGGCAAGGATTTTCCGCTCGAGGCGCAATACAGCTTCTATTTGGCGCGCCGGGCGCTCGAGAAGCTTGACGCGGCGCGGCAAGATAATGACGGCGGCGCACCGATCTATCTCCAGCTCGACATATTCGATCCGCACCAGCCGTTCAGCATTCCGGCCGGATTCGAGAGGCGCGAACAGGAGTTGCGGAAAGCGTTCGCCATGCAGGAGAGCTACGAGCGCGTCCGGAAAAATGACTGGAAGCGTTTTCCGGGTGAACCAAAGATCTACGACTTCTACCGGAAGAACTGGGGACTCTACAACGAGGAGACGGCGCTCGACTACATGGTTGCCAACGCCTTACAGATGGAGGTTGTGGACCGTGCCGTGGATCATTTGCTGCGGGGGATCAAGCAGCGCGGTCTCTACGACGAGTCGTTGATTCTCTTCACCGTGGATCATGGCGAGATGAATACGAGGGAGGCGCTGGTGGACAAGGGCGTCTATTTGCATCCGGATGTGGTGCGCGTTCCGCTCTGGGTGAAGATGCCCCAGAGTTCCGGCGCCGGACACCGCACGGTGGAGGTCCCGGTTTCACATCTCGACGTGGCCCCAACGCTGCTCGAACTGGCCGGGGTGGAGCCGATGGCGCGGCTCGACGGACGGTCACTACTACCTCACATAGACGGTACGGCGCGACCGACGAACCGCGAACTGCTATTCGAGTGCGGCTGGCACGTGGGAGTGAACTTCGCCTGCGGCATCCAGCGCTGGGAGCCCGGGGGCGAACACTGGATGTACACCTACAACTGCTCCGACGAGTTCGACGAACTCTATGATCTGAATGCGCCGGAACCACGCAACCTGGCTCGCGATTCCGGCAACCGGGACCGGTACGTGGAGATGGTCCGATATATGGGCGAGTTTCTGGAACGGGACCCCCGCTGGCGCGGCTACTGGCACAGCTTCCGGCTGGACCGGTACGAGGAACTGCCGCGGCAGGAGGCGGGTGACGTACAGATGTTCAAGCCGATCTAGCCGGCGCTTGTTTTGGCGGTCAAGCGCTCGAGTTCGCGGCGGAACAACTCGTTTCCGGGGAATTCGGCGGCAAGCTCAGACGTGACCTGCCGGGCGGCCTCCCAGCGCTTTTCCCGGATGTGAATGGTGGCAAGCAGCATTTTGGCAAAGGTATCGAGGTAACGCCCCGAACGGGACACGTCTTCGAGAACCTCCACTGCCAGGTCCTTGTCGCCTTCTACATTTTCGAAGCTTATGAACCAGCGGAGGAAGAACGGCAGGCTTCCTATTACGTATTCGTTGAGGCCGGTCACCAGATGGGCATCCCGGAACTCGGGGTCAGCTTTCAGGGTGTTGAGGGCGTGCCGGTGCGATTCTCTGGCGAGTGACAACGCGCTCATGCGCTGCTTTTCGACGAAGACCGCGTAGTTGCACTCCACACCCGCAGCCAGGGCCAGAGAGAAATGCGCTTCGGCATCCTGGGGCGATTCCTCCAGACGCTCGAGGGCGAGATCCCGCGCTTCAGTCAGGCTGGCAAAGAGGCGTTCGCGGACGGCTGGGGAAGGGGAGAAATCCTTGCGCCGGAGCTTTTCTCCGCGGTCGCGGTAAAAATCACTCGCGAGAATGCCCAAGCGTTCCATTTCCGAGAAAAGGTACACGGCTGCGCGGGCGGCATGGAGGAGGGCCCGATTGCGCTGATTCTCTTCAGCCAGATCCAAGGTGGCGTGCGCGCGTTGAAATTCGAACGCGTAGAGATGACCGAAGGCCCGGTCGATCTCCGCCGCACTCAGAGAGTTCGCCATGAGCAGTAGCGGGGCGATGAGCCATTTTCGACGGATAGCGACCACGTTTGTTGGATTATTCTGTGCGCAGGCGCGTTGCAGTAAGGGTTGTAAACAGACGCGACTAAACCGATCGAACGACGGCATGCGAGGGGCGGCTGCCCACCGGCACCATCATAAAGAGCGGAGCGGCTTTCCGGAGGCGTCCAGTGAGCGATTCGACGCGAATAACCGCCACATCGCCGGAATCGCGATTCAGGACGAGGGCATAGCGGCTATCTGGCGTCACCGCGACGAAGTGGGGGTAGCTTCCGACCCGGACCGCCGCTACAACCCGCTTGGTGGCGATGTCGAGCACGGTTACGCTGCCGGCCTCCGGGTTCGTGATGAACAGGTAGCCCGGCTCGGTGGATGCGGCCATCGGTCCCGGGCGGCGCCCGGCGAGGGCGGTGGAAGCGACCTGCGTTTCGTAAGGATGCACCGTGACCACGGCGTCAGAGCCGGCCCCGGTGATGAACAACTGGCCGCCGTCGGGTTTGAAGCAGAGGTTGTCCGGGACCACCGATAGTGGCAGGTGGACGATCCACTCCGCGGTGGCGGCGTCCAGCACGGAGAGGATCGTCCGGGCGCGATTGGCGCAAAGCACCTGTCGGCCATCGCCACGAAAGCGGACCTTATCGGCGGAGCCTTCGACGGCCGCGGTGGCGATTCGCCCGCTTTTCAGGTCGACAATGGCCACGGCAGCTTCGGACTGCAGGGACACCACCGCCTGGGAGCCGTCCGGCGAGAGGTCGAAATCGACAGCAACCCCGGGAAGGAGAATCTCACGCGACAGGTTGAGGGTGCTGGTTGTCATATGCAGCAGCTTCCTGTTCCCGGGCGCGAGGAGCCAGAGACTCTCCCCGCCCGGGCCCAGGAGCATATGATGGGCGCCGGCGGCGCAGGCGGCGCTACGGGAGAGGGCCAGCGAGCCGGCGTCCAACTCGTGAATACATCCGGACTGCGGAGTGAGCGCGTAGATCACCGGACTGGCGGGATGGGAGGCAAGGGAGACCGGATCCGAGTCGAGATGGATATGCCGCACGGCCGCGAAGGCTCCCAGGTCAACCACGGCGACCGCGCCGCCGGCTGCGTTGGCGACGAAAGCATAGCCAGGAAATCCTTCGGCCTTATCGCGGCGGCACGAAGCCGCGGCAAGTGCCGGTGCGGCAAAGAGGAGACGGCGACGGGATATCGGGTCCACTGATGTGATTTTAGTGGTGGGGAGAGGGCGCCGTGAGAATAGGGAGGGAAACCGGCGGAAGACTCAACGCCCCGCAAGGAGTGCTAAGCATGAATGGTTCTCAAATTGTGAGGCAGCATGCGGAGGGACGGCCCGCCACCAGGGCAGGAGTTCGATACAGTTAGTGGAGTGGGAATCCTGACGAGGACGGTGATCGTTTGTTTGCTGCTTGGCGCCGCTGCGATTGCGCAGCCGACGGGGACGGCGGATCTCAGCGCGGCGCTGGCGAAGTGGCGGGACGATATCGAGGCGACGGGCAACCGGAAGGTGATCGTCGCGAGATTCTATTTTGACCAGAGCAACGGTAATGTCTTTCTTCCCCATGACATCCCGGAGAGGCCGCTGCTCCTCCCCTACTTCCGCAACACGAACTTCCTGCGGGAGTTGCTGGCGACACATGCCTTGAGCATCAGTCAGAATTTGGACGAGGACAGCCGGTCAGTTCACTTCATCCTGCTGAACATGGCGCGGCAGTCCGAATGGCTGCTGCATGAAGAGGCGGTCATCGGTCATGAGATGGGTCACATCTGGCTTTTCGCGAGGGACTACGCGTCGCCCGTTTACGAGGGGAAGGGCAATTCGTGTCTCGCCATCCTGACGGGTGAAATCGTGCAGCACGGGCTGATCCGCGAGGAGATGGCGCACCGGAAGATTGATTACCCGTCTTATTGGAGGTCGGTACTGGACCAGTCCCTCCTGCACCTGGAAAGCAGCGAACCCGAACCGGCGGAGAAACTGGATACGTGCCGCCTGATGTCGCAGATGTCGACCTGGGTGGACGTCCGGCTGGGGCTCTCTTCAGAGACCTGGCCGAACTACGACCGTTTCATGGCGCAGATGCGTCGTCACTTTCCCATCCTTGAGCAGAACACTGCGGATCTCTACGAGCAGTTGCACGAAGCGAACCTCCGGGACCCGAAGGTTTACCAAGAGAAACTGGAGTATGCTCTGCACCAGATGTACGGCTTCGTGAAGGCAGTTTTAGACCGCGACGAAGCTCCCCAGATGAAGCCTGCCGTGAAGACGGTGGTGATCCCGCCGGTCGATGGATAGTACGAAGAGCAAGTCCGTTCGTCCGGGGTCCGACGGCAAGGATATCGTTGCGGGCGCGGTTCTCGCGCTGGCAGCTTGGCTCGTCTATTGCGTCAGCCCCAATGCCACGTCGTTCGATTCCCGCTGGACCGTTCATACCGCCACCAGCATCTTGACGGCGGGTGATACAGATCTGAATGAATTCGATGAAGAGCTCGCGGCCAGCGGCTACTACATGGTGGAGTGCGTGGAGCCCGGAGGAAACTGGCGGTTGCTGAGAGACGGCATTGGGGATTGCGCGGGCGAGATGTACCATTTCTATCCGGTTGCCGTTCCGCTGCTGGCAAGTCCTGCGGTGGGAGTCATGAATGCGGGCCTTGCGGCCGTGAAGCGGCTGGCGGGCTCAGAGGCGGCTCCTCCAGGGACGTTCCGCCGGCTTCTTGAGGAGGGCGCGACGGGGGCTCCGGCAGCCGTGGAAATTGTGGTGGCCTCCGGATTCGTGGCCTTCGCGTCGTTTCTAGTCTTCCTGACAGCCAGGAGCTTTCTCCCACTGCCCCCGGCCTTGCTGCTGGGGGCGGTTTTCGCTTTTTGCACGCCGGCGTGGTCACTGGCAAGCCGCGCTTTGTGGATGCACGGACCTTCGATGACCCTGCTGGCGCTGGCCTTGCTGCTGCTGGTCCGCGGGTGGCGCAGCCCGCACCTGGTGACCGCCGCCGGAGCGGTGCTGGCGCTCGCGTTCTTCGTCCGTCCGACGAACGCTGTCGCGGCAGCGGTCTTGACCCTATACGTTTTCTTCTGTTACCGCCGCCAACTGCCGGGGTATCTCATCGCGGCGGCCGTAATGAGCGCCGGTTTTGCCGCTTATCACTACGCGGTGTACGGACGGATTCTGGCTCCGGTCCTTTCCGCCCGGCGGGAAGGCGTGGCAGATTTCGCGCTGCACGACCATTTCCTGCAAGCTGTGGCGGCGAACCTGTTGAGTCCGGGCAGAGGGTTATTCGTCTATTTTCCGGCCGCGGCGCTCGCAGTCTGGGCGCTGAGCGGCCGGTTCCGGCGGGAGCCGGCCTATGGGCTGCGAGTTTTCGTCGCGGCGATCTGCGTGACCCACTTATTATTGGTGTCGAGCTTCGAGGACTGGACGGCCGGCCATGCCTACGGTCCCCGGTATATGTCCGATTTAGTTCCCTACTTGGTCTTCCTGTCGATCCCGGTGGCCAAGTTGGCTTGGGAGCGGGCGCGCGAGCGAAGATTTCGGCTGCCGGTGGCGGCCGCGGTGCTAATCGCCGCGAGTTTCTGGATCCACCTGCAGGGCGCCACGTGCTGGCCCTGCTGGGAGTGGAATAGCGAGCCGGTGGACGTGAATTCCGCGCGGGAGAGGATCTGGCAGTGGAGCGATCCGGCTTTCTTGCGGGGAGTCCGCTCTGGGCCGCCGTCCTAGGTAGCTGAAAACAATACAGTTTCCACATTCAGCGGTTTCCCGCGTCTCGGCGAGTGTGTTAACCTTTGAAGGGACTGCACTTGGTGACGAATCCCGCGTCCCGGAGCTGCGTCCGACTTCATTTGACTGGCGGTTCGAAGGCGACAGCCCCTCCAATGTTTGGAAGTTTACCTAGAAGGCCTAATTGATGAATTTTCGTTCGCTACTCAGCTTGTTCTCCTCGGACCTGGCGATTGATCTGGGGACAGCGAACACTCTCGTGTTCGCCAAAGGCCAGGGGATTGTTGTAGATGAGCCCTCCATTGTCGCTATCAACAAGGTCACGGGCGAGGTGGAGGCGGTGGGCCATGAGGCAAAGGAGATGGTAGGGCGGACTCCGGGGAATATCGTTGCAATCCGGCCCATGAAGGACGGTGTGATTGCCGATTTCAAAGTGACCGAGCGGATGCTGAACTACTTCATCCAGAAGGCTCATGGCCGGAAGATGCTGGTGCATCCGCGCATCGTGATCGGGGTTCCGAGCGAGATTACGCAGGTTGAGAAGCGGGCGGTCATCGACTCGGCATACCGGGCGAAGGCCAGCGAGGTCTACCTGGTGGAACAATCGATGGTGGCGGCCATCGGCGCCGGCCTACCAATCACGGAACCATCCGGCAATATGGTGGTGGATATTGGCGGCGGGACGACCGATGTGGCGGTGATATCGCTTTCGGGAATTGTCTATTCGCGTTCGGTTCGCGTGGCGGGAAACGAGATCGACGACGCCATCATGCAATATTTGAAGCGGAAGTACAATCTGCTGATCGGCGAGCGAACCGCCGAGCAGATCAAGATTCAGATCGGCTCGGCTCATCCGCTGGATAAGCCTCTTACCATGGAGATAAAGGGTCGCAACCTGATCGAAGGAGTTCCGCGCACGATTACGGTGGACGATTCCGAGATCCGGGAGGCGGTAGGCGAGTGTGTCGCTACCGTGATGAACGCCATTCGCGTGGCCTTGGAACGCACTCCGCCGGAGCTAAGCGCTGACATCAGCGACCGGGGCATTGTGCTCACTGGCGGCGGCGCGTTGTTACGAAACTTGGATCGGCGCATTCGTGAAGAGACTGGGCTGCCTGTCTCGATCGCAGAAGACCCGTTGGCCTGCGTCGCGCTCGGGACGGGCAAGATGCTCACCGAGATGAAGCTCCTGAGACGGATTGCGCTGGAATAGCGGGCGTCCCAGCCCAGCGAGGCGACGATGGACTTGCTGACACACCGGTACCGCGATGTCACCGTCCTAGTTTTGGTGATCGTGGCCCAGGTGCTGCTGCTCGGCTACCAAGTACGCAGCAATCAGGACGTGCGTCTGGTACGTGTTTGGGCGGTAACAGCGGTGACACCCGCCGCACGGCTGCTGGAGACCGTGCGCAGTGGCGCGGCCTCGCTGCTTTCCCAGTATGTGCTTCTGATGGGCGTCGAGGCCGAGAACGAGAAGCTGACGCGCGAACTCGGCAGGTTGAAACAAGAGGTGCGTTATTTGCGCAGCGAGTTAGCCACAGCCAAACACGCGGAAGCTCTGCAGGCATTTGCCAAACGTACGCCTTCGGAGACGGTTGCCGCGAGAATCATCGGAGCGGTCACCGACGCCGGCTCGCAGGCGGTGCTCATTGACCGCGGAGCCGGTGACGGAATCGCGGCCGGCATGGCCGTTGTCACGCCCGACGGCGTTGTGGGCAGGGTAACCGCGGCATACCCAACCGCCTCGCGAGTCCTGTTGATCACGGATTCGCAGTTCGCTGCCGGCGTGATCTCGCAGACTCACCATGTTCAAGGCACGGTCCACGGCCAGGGAACCGGCTTGTGCCGCGTGGATTATGTACAAAACGAGGAGATTGTGGAAGAAGGAGAGTGGTTCTACACCTCGGGCGATGATCGGGCGTTTCCGCGCGGACTTCCGGTGGGACAGGCAATAGCAGTGGAGAAGGGCCAAGTATTGAAGAAGATCCAACTCGCTCCAGCCGGGCTGGCAGGAGGCCTGAACGAAGTACTCGTAGTACTGCGGGGGGTTCATCAGCCCGTACCCGCACCGGGCGTGCCAGCGAGCGGTGTACCACTACTGCCTCCCGCGCCGGCCCCGGAAGAGACCGGAGAGCCCGGAGCACCGGCGCCGCTTTCTCCGCGGATGACCACCGACGCCGACCGGTTGCTGGAGACGTACAAGGCCATCGGCTCGGCACAAGGACACACGTTTGGCGAGGGATTGCCGGGTTCCCGGCCGCCGGATTTCAATTTTGAGCACCCCTCTTCCCAGCCAGGCTCAGTTCCGGAGCCAGTCGCCGAAGCCGCGTCATCGTCAGCACCGGATAGCCCAGCGGAGGATCCCTGATGGCGGTGACCAACTATGGGGATCTCCTCGCGAACGCGGACCGGCGGCGCAGCAAAGCGTCCCGATACGGTCCGCTCGTCCTGATTCTTGCGCCCATTATCGCGATCCTCTTCCAGGTGTACGTTCCGCTCTTTTTCGAGTACCTCGCTTACCTGGAGTTGCCGCTGCTGGTGACGCTCTACTTCGCGCTGATGGGTAGGCGGCCGGTGGGAGCGTTGTTTTACGGGGCATCGATCGGGCTGGCGCAGGACGCCTTGTCGCAGAACCCGCTCGGAATGTTTGGGATCGTCAAGACGCTGGTGGGCTACTTTGGGGCGACCTTCGGTCTCCGTTTTGACGTGGACAATCCAGTCGCCCGCGGGGTGGTTGCGGCATTCTTCTTCGGCTTTCATCAAACGTTGTACTGGATCTTGGGGCGGGCGCTGCTAGGCAGCCCGCTTGAATTCAGCTTGGCGCAGACCGTGTTGCTCGGCGTCCTCAACGGAGTGGTTACCGTTCCACTTTTCGGACTGTTGGATAGACTGAAGGATACGAATTGATGGAGAGGCGAGCAAGACGATGATCCCAACCGAGCGCCCGGGGGAACGTTTCCGTACGCGTCCCATCATGCGGGACGATACGCGTTTTGCAGCGGGGAAGATCGGCTTTTTTCAGTGGGTGATTGTTGCAACGTTTCTGTTTCTGCTGTCAGGTTTCTGGGACCTACAGGTGCGCCACCCCGAGCTTTACAGCGAACGCGCCGAGAGAAACCGGATCAAGGCGTTGCCGATATTGGCGCCGCGGGGCAGGATTCTCGACCGCGACGGCCGCGTTGTGGTCGACAACCACGCGTCTTTCAGCCTTATTCTATCCCGCGAGCAACTCCAGCCGGAACACCTGCGGGCTGTATCCGAGGGGCTGAACCTGGACTACCACGAGCTCACCGAGCGCATACGCCGCTTTGACCGTTCTCACCCGAAGTATGAGCCCATTATTATCAAAGAGGAACTTACGCCGGGCGAGTTGGCGTTCGTGGAAACGCACCGCGGAATGGACGGCTACCCTGAGATGGAACTGATCCCGGCCCACCGGCGTCTCTACCCGCGCAACGGCCTGGCTGCGCATGTGATCGGGTACACGGGTGAGGTCAGCGAGAGCGAGCTCAATGAGCTCGAGTTCGTGCAGTACCGGCAAGGCGACGTGATTGGAAAAGCCGGCATTGAGCGCCAGTACAACAGTCTGTTGATGGGCAATGACGGCCAGCGCCGGGTGCTGGTGGACAGCCAGGGACGGGAGCAGGAGGTGATCGGAGTCCGGGAGGCCGAACCTGGAAGGGATATCAAGCTGACGATCGACCTGGATCTTCAGGTGGTCGCCGAGCTTGCCTTGACAGACCGTAGGGGCTCCGTGGTGGCGCTTGATCCGCGCACGGGAGACGTGCTGGCGATGGTTAGCCGGCCGGCCTACGATCCGAACAAGTTCGCGGGCCGCATCCGTTCGAAGGACTGGAGCGCTCTGGTCGACGATCCGGAGAAACCGCTCCTTAACCGGTCCGTACAAGCGCAACTGGCGCCGGGATCGACCTTCAAGCCGGTCGTCGCCCTGGCGGGCTTGGAACTGGGCGTCATCGACGAGGACTTCCGTACCGATTGCCACGGTGGCGCGACGTTCTACGGCCACTACTTCCGATGTCACGAGGTTCACGGAGTAGCAGATCTCTATCGTGCAATGGCGCGTTCCTGCGACGTGTTCTTCTATAACGTGGGGAACCGGGTTGGCATCGACAACATTGCCCGTTACGCGGAGATGGTGGGATTCGGCCGGCCGACGGGAATCGATCTGCCAGGCGAGGCATCAGGGCTGGTGCCCTCGACACGTTGGAAGCTGCGGACCTTTCGCCAGAAATGGTACGCGGGAGAGACGATCTCGGTCGCGATCGGACAGGGTGCGCTCACGGTGACTCCGCTCCAGCTTGCGCACGCCATTGGCGGTTTGGCTCTCGGCGGCATCTGGCACCGTCCGCATCTTGTGAATCAGGCCGGCCGCCGCGAGGAACCGCGGGTGGCCAGCTTCAACGTAAATCACGCGGTAGAGATCGTCCGTGGCATGTGGGCGGTGGTAAATGACGGGGGAACGGGCATCCGCGCGCAGATTCCGGGAGTGAGCGTGTGCGGCAAGACGGGGACAGCGCAATTGGCGTCGAATGCCCTGTTACGGAGCACCAAGCTCGGCGAAACCTTGAAGGACAATGCCTGGTTCGTCGGATTCGCACCGCAGGAAAATCCGGAGATTGTCGTGGCCGCACTTTTTGAAGGAGGAGAGCACGGGAACCTAGCGGCGCCGATCGTCCGGGACGTCATCAAGGCGTACTTCGACAAGAAACGCCGGGATTCGGTGGATTCGCTCACAGCGACCGCGCGACTTCACTCGAGCGCAGCGGGGAACGTTGAATGATTGGCTATCGATCCATTCGCGATTTCGACTGGCACTTACTGAGCCTGACACTGATCATTTGCGGCATTGGAATCCTGCAACTCTACAGCGCGACTCACGGCACAGCGTGGAGCGGGGTGTGGTGGAAGCAAATGATATGGGTCGCGACTGGCACGGTCATTCTGCTGGCGGCCGCAACGATCGACTATCACAACGTGCTGGACCGGAGTTACCTGTTCTACGGCCTCGCGCTCGTCGGCTTGGTGGCAGTCTTCGTCATCGGCAAAGAGGTTTCCGGAGGGCGGCGCTGGATCCCGCTGCCGGGAGGATTCCACATTCAAGTGTCGGAATTCGTTAAGCTGGTGATAATATTAGTAGTAGCTCGCCGTCTGGCAGGATTGAGAAGCGAAAAGCTGGATGTCCGCAATCTGCTGGAGTTGAGCGCTCTGGTGTTGGCGCCGATGTTGCTGGTGATGAAACAGCCAGATTTGGGCACAGCACTGACGTTCGCTGCTATTCTAGGTGCGAGCATCTTTCTGGCAGGCTTGCCAACGCGGTACTGGTTGGTGCTGATTACGGCTGGAGTTTTGTTCCTGCCGATCGGTTGGAACGTGTTGAGAGACTACCAGAAAGCACGGCTGTTCACGTTCGTGAATCCCGACCGCGACCCGCAAGGAGCTGGTTACCAGGTGATCCAATCGAAGATCGCCGTAGGTTCTGGAGGATTGTGGGGCCAGGGGATAACCCGGGGCTCCCAAACTCAGCTCCGGTTCTTGCCGGTTCCGCACACGGATTTCATCTTTTCCGCATATGCGGAGGAGCACGGCTTTGTAGGTGTTGTAGTTGTTTTAGGTTTGTATTTTCTGATGCTTATGCAGATTGTTCAAAATGCGCAGCGCGCCCCGGATAGAGCGGGAATGTACATCTGCATGGGTATAGCGGCATTGTTGTTGTTTCAGCTGCTGGTGAACGTAGGGATGGTGGTGGGCAGGATGCCGGCGACCGGTCTCCCGCTGCCACTGATGAGTTATGGCGGTTCCAGCACGCTGGTAGTATTTGCGATGCTTGGGCTGGTCATTAATGTCCGGCTCCAGCGATTTGTGAACTGAGGCGAAAGGAAGTAGCTTCGCCAGGATTTTCGGAACCGCGGAATCTGGTTTGCGCTGAAAAGATTGGGAGGTTATCGCGATCAGGTATCGGACCCGGCCCGCTGTTGGGCGCCTGAGTGATACCCGTGCCTGTCTCGATGAGCCGCTGTTACATAGCCGGATGTGGCGTTTGAGTGAATCTCCGCTGCGATTTCCGGCCATGACGGTTTTGATTTGACCAGCAGCCCGAACCGGGGGAGTGAACCCGGAGGGCAGATGCGCGCCAGCCCCGGCCCGAGTCCTTCCGTCGTCTTCTCACCATCGCCTTGGTGATCGGAGTTTCCTGATGGCAAAAGATCTGATTATTGCCTCGAATCGCCACGAGACAAAAATGGCGATGCTGGAAGACGAACAACTCGTCGAGATGTATTTCCAGCGGGCGAATGAGTACTCCCTTGTCGGGAGCATTCACAAAGGCCGGGTTACACGTGTGTTGCCCGGAATGCAATCGGCGTTCGTCGATATTGGTCTGGATCGTGACGCGTTCCTCTATGTATCTGACTTCTTCGAAGACAGTGAAGAGTACGAAGAGTTGGACGCAGGCGAGAAAGGCGGACACGACCGTTCTAAGCCGCGAATGGGGGGCCGCGACCGCGGAGCCGACGGCGAGGAAGACAAGGGCGGCGCCGCGGAGTCCGGTGTGAAAGACCGCCGCGGGCGGCGCTCCCGGAGACGGCGGGGGAAGGGGCGGGGACTCCCGGAATCCAAGTACGCCTCGGGTCCCGCAGTGGAATCGCAGCGGCGCGAGAAACCGGAAATCCCCCCCCCGGTCCGCGAACAGGAGCAAGAACGGGACAAGCACCGGGAAAAACCCGTGGAGAGTTCGCCGGAGGAGATCCTGTTGCTGCCTGGCGAATCCTTAGCGAAGTACAACAAGGCGGACAAGATCACGGTTTCCGAGATGCCGGAGGAGGCCGGAGCGTCGGAAGAAGAGGGGGTTGTTGCAGCCGCCGGGTTGGCTGGTGACGATCCTGCCTCGATTAACGATTCCGCGGCGGAGGCAGAGGAAAGCCTCGACAGGGACGCCGTGGAAGAGGCGCGTGTCAGAACAGCAGAAGAGGACGACTCCAGCGACGAAGAAGAGGACTCCCGAGAAGCCGCCGAGAATGACGACGAAGAAGACGATTTCCCGGAGGGGGACGAAGAAACCGGTGATGATTATACAGCGGACGACCTCCGCGACGGCGAGGACGACGAACAGGACCTGGACGGGGAGGATGATGAGAACGAGGAGGATTCCCTGGCCGACGATGTCGAGGACGCCGGCGTCAGGGGAATGACCCCGGGCCACCTCGATGAGGAAGCCGGGGAGGAGGCCAATGAAGACGCGGCCAAGGACGAGGAGCGGAAGACGGGAGATCGCCCGGAGAAGGAGCCGAAGCGAACGGCAAAGGTCCGGGAGAAGGATTCCCGCTACATGCACCGTTCCGGCCGCCGCGGGCGCGGGCGGGGACGTGGTGAAAGACCGGAATCGGAGCCGCAGGCCACCAACGGCGACGAGGGCAAGGAGAGCCCTCGCGGCGAGCGCGGCCCGCTGCCGTTAATCTCCGATTTGCTGACCGAGGGGCAAGAGATCCTGGTGCAGATAGCTAAGGAGCCACTTGGCCAGAAAGGCGCGCGTATTACCTCGCACATCGCGCTGCCAGGCCGCTATGTGGTCTACATGCCCACACTCGAACACCTCGGAGTATCCCGGAAGATTGGAAGCGACGAGGAAAGGCACCGGCTCCGCCGGATTCTTCAGAATAACCGTGAGGGAATATCGGGCGGTTTCATCATGCGAACCGCCGGGGAGGGCAAGAGCGAAAAGGACATTGCGGCGGACATGCGGTTCCTCTCCAAACTCTGGACGGACATACGCCAAACGGCGGAGAGGAGGAGGGCCCCGGTGTTGTTGCATCATGATCTTCAGGTTGTCGAACGTGTTCTCAGGGACCAGGTCTCCGAGGATTTTTCCACCGTATGGGTGGACACGGAAGAGACCTACGAGGAGGTGCTGCGGTTCCTTCAACGCTTCCAGCCCGCGCTGGTGAACCGGGTGAAGATGTACACGCGGTCGGCGCCGATTTTCGATGCATTCAACATTACGCAGGAACTTGAGAAAGCGCTACGGCCGAAGGTCTGGCTGAAATCCGGGGGGTACATCGTAATCAACCAGACCGAGGCGTTGGTTGCCATCGATATTAACACCGGCAAGTACGTCGGAAAATCTAACCGCCTGGAAGATACCATTGTCCGCACGAACATCGAAGCCGTGAAAGAGATCGTTCGCCAGATGCGGCTGCGGGATCTCGGCGGGATCATCGTGGTCGATTTCATAGACATGGACGAGCGAAAAAACCGCCAAAAAGTGATGCAGGCGCTCGAGGAGGCGATGCGCAAAGACCGAGCCCCCTACAAGATTCTCCAGTTCAACGATTTCGGCCTCGTGGCGATTACCCGGAAGCGCGTGAAGCAGAGTCTGGAGCGCACCCTCTGCATGCCTTGTCCCTATTGCGAGGGAGCGGCGTATGTCAAGAGCGTGGATACGATCATCGGCGAGATACTCATCGAGGCTCACAAGATGGCTGAGGCGCTCACCGGGGAGGACGTAATACTGCGCGTCCATCCGGATGTCGCGAAGGTGCTCAAGAACTCGTCCAACGAGTATTTGCAGGAGATCGAGGAAACCGTGGGGCGGCCGGTGCTGGTGACAGCCGACCCAGTGCTGCATCACGAGAAGTTCGACCTAGCGTAGCTCCCTCAAGAGGAAACAACTGCTGACCATCGGTTTTGCACAACCAGGTTTGGGAGCAGGTAAAAAGAAAAATGGGGCGGAGAGTGCGAGCCGCAACCTTGCTTCAGCACGCTCCGCCGTCCGGCTTATGCCGGTTCTCCTCCGTGACCTTACTTCGCCAAATGGGATCGAGGCGCCACTGCCGCCGATCCAGGCTTTGTCATAGGTCAGTGCAAACCGTCTGCCAAATCTCGCCTGCCGCGAATTGAACAGCTTGCGCCCGCGCGTCCGTTCCTGGCGGTGACAAGCCGGCCCAAGAAGAGACATTTTGGACGGGACAAACTGTCCCGCACCCCCCGCCGATGCACCACGGCGATACAATAGCTTGCGGTGAATCGAAACGGACGGATTCCAAGACGACAACTGCTTCACGGGGCCGCCATCGCTCCGTTGGGCATTACGATGGCCGCCGGAGCGAATTCGCCGGTTACGGTGGGCGTGATCGGCGTGGGCGGGCGCGGCCGCCTCGACGCAAAGCTTCTCCAAGAGGCCACGGATGCGCGCGTGACGGCGGTGTGCGACCTTGAACCCTCCCGCATGGACCGGGTACGGACCGAGATCCCCCTGGCAGATGCCAAGTTTTTCGAGGATTACCGCGAGTTGCTCACCAGCGACGTTGACGCCGTGATCATCGCGACACCCGTATTTCTGCATCCAGAGCATATGGAGGCGGCGCTGAAAGCCGGCAAACACGTTTACATCGAGAAGCCGGCGGCGGTGGATGTGGAAGGGTGCAGGCGGGTAATGCGGGCGGCTGACGCAGCCGACCGTCGTTTAAATCTATCGTTCGGGTTCCAGCAGCGGTACGGCCCGGGTTATCGCCGGGCCAAGACGCTGCTCGATTCGGGCGGCGCGGGGGAGTTGCGCCTGGCCCATTCGTACTGGGTTAAAGGCGCCATCACGGGGAAGGAGCGGCAGGTTCCGAAACCGCAGACGCTCGCCGAGCGAAGCCGGAACTGGAAGGCGTGGCGTGAGACGTTCGGCGACTACATTGTGGAAACGTACTGCCATGGCATCGACGTCCTGAACTGGTACCTTGGAGGACATCCCAATAGCGCGATCGGTTCCGGCGGCAGAACCGTGCTGCGGCGGGGAGACATGCTGGACCACGTGGATGTTACGTTCCACTACCCCGGCGGGGTGAACGGAATGCTGACCGGAACACAGCTTGCCCCCCAGTTCTACCGAGACGTGCGGGAAGTGTTCCTCTGTTCGGAGGGCGTCATCGAAACTGCGCGGCATTACTGGACCCATCATCAAGGAAAGGGCGATGCGGTCACCGAGAACGAGCCGCGCGATATTACGGCTGACGCGCTCGCGGAGTTCATCCAGCGGATCAGGACCGGCAACCCGGAGAACACGGGCGTGCGCTCCGCCGAGAGCACCTTAACGGCCATCATGGGAAGAATGGCGATCGATCAGAAGCGCGAGGTGACGTGGGAGGAGGTAATGCGATCGTGAGCCAGGCCGCGTGGAAGGTTGTCGACTTCAATGAAATCGAGGGCGTCGCGTGCCCCTGCGGAACCGCGCGGCGGGCTTTCGCCGAGGCGGCGGAATTTCCCGGAACGCTGCACGTCACTGAAATCTCGATTGACGCTCAGGTCCACTATCACAAGACCCTGACCGAGACGTACTATTTTTTGGAGTGCGGTCCGGAAGCGGCGATGGAATTGGACAGAGAGAGGATTCCGGTGAAGCCTGGAATGGCCGTCCTGATTCCACCTGGGGTAAGGCACCGGGCGGTGGGCGCGATGAAAGTTCTGATCGTCGTCTTCCCCAAGTTCGACCCTGCCGACGAATGGCTGGATTTGGGGTCCGGCCCGAAGCCTCAGATGTGAAACTCGAAGATATCGCCGTCCTCGACGACGTGGTTCCGGTCGACCATCAAGCCGGAGTGTTCTCCGTCAAGGTGAAAGATGCGCGCGAATTTCATGTTATCAGCGAAATCGCGATGCACGGAGCGCGCCGCGTCAACAACGGTCGCGCCGCGGCGCAGTACGTAGGGCTTCGAAAGGTCGGCGGGCTTTCCAGGCGGCTTCGAGAAGAACCTCACGAGATCGAGGTCGAGGAAGATCTGGCGCGTGAGGGCATTTAGATTCGCGCCGGTCGCGGCGGATACCGGCAAATAACGGAAGCGCTGGCCGTAGAGATCGCGCAGCGCGGCGAAGTTGCCGCCGGCGCCGGGCAGATCGGCCTTATTGCCGGCCATGAGTACCGGGGCCGATAGCCGGTGACGCTGGTAGAACGCGAGGATGAACTCTAATTCCTCTAGCACAGCCGGGTCGCTCGGATCCACGACAAGAATACTGAAGTCGGTGGCCCGAATCACTTGTGGAATCCAGGTTTCCGTGAATTCTTCCGACAAGGGCGGAACGTCAAGAAGCTGGATTTGGACATTCTCATACTCCAGCATTCCCGGGACTGGCGCCCTTGTCGTGTAAGGATAATCGGCCACTTCTGGATGAGCGCGCGTGAGGGCGGCCAAAATGCTGGACTTGCCCGAGTTGGGAGGGCCTGTCAAAACAACCTGCCCGGCGCCCTCGCGCTTCACCAACCAATAGGGGGTCTGCTTCGGCCCCTTCTTCTGGGCCTCTTTCCGCATACGAGAGAGGCGGCGCTTGATGTCGGCCTGCAGCTTCTCGGTACCTTTGTGCTTGGGGATGGTGGAGAGCATGCGTTCCAATGCGGCGAGTTTCTCGTCATGATTCTGCGCCGCCTTGTAGTCACGCTCGGCCGAGAGGTACTCGGGGCTCAGGTTCGCCGACATCGGATCACTGGCAGCACTATAACATCCCATTCGTTGGTTGTCACGGGTCTGTCATGCAAGCTCCAGGATCCGGGAGACGATTCATTCCTCTGAAGCCGTGACGGCAGCCGCCAGTAGGTCGTATCGCCCGGGAGCGAAGGTCGAAAGGGAGTTCGCGGGGGGCCGGGGCTCGGCTTCGCCGCGGTTGGCCGGCCGCTCTTCGATCAGGAACCGGCTTGTTTTCAGCATTTCCGCCAGCGATTCCAGCACTGTCCAACTCCCTAATTAGATTCGTCCGAAGTTCCTTTCGGGTTTCGGCTCTCATACGGACATGCGCAAAGAGTCGGCGATTCCCGACAAGCAGGAGCAAGATATTCGCTGGAGTAGCTTCAGGCCGATTTGTCTCGCGAGGAACCGGGGGCCTTGGGACCGCATTCTTGGTCGGCCAGCCGTCATTGGGCCTTTGGCCTCGCGGCGGACGGGAGAAAAACCCGAAACCGGCGGTAGCAGGAATAGCACCGATACGTAGTAACCCCGACCGCCCAGAGGACAATGCTCAACACACCGGGATGCTTCGCCTCTTTGACATAGACCGAGCCGCACTCGTGACGCCAAACGCCATTCCATCCAGTCTTATTGAGTCTGGGCAGTCTGACCCTCAGTCTCATCCAGCTAATGAAGAATCGCGGCACACACGCGGCTACCCCCAACTTGCAGAAGCTGCTGCCAACCATCAGCGGACCTGCACGAGAACGCCGGAAGCGCATCCAGGTTTGAGCTGCCTGGGCCGGAGTGTGGAGACTACAGCTTGTGGAACTTCTGTTCAGTCCGCTTAGATCAGCGTCACGGTCCCGGCGGCAGGAGCAACTCCTGTACCCTGCTGAGCGCCATAGCTCCCGCCGGTCCAGTGCGCTCCAGGTCCGCCACACACCGAACATTGCTCATCCAATCCAGGTAGGTAATAGAAACTGTTCCGTCGACGCGTAAAGCGAGCGCACAGTAGCCGTTGTTGCCCCGGCCCTGGCGCAGTCCTGTCCACTCCGGGAAACGGGGGCCGGTTTCGAGAAACCGCAACGGCGCTGGCACACGCTCGCCGACGCGTTGTCGGCGGTACGGAAATCCACCATGCCCGATGCAGCTCCCGATGAATGGGGTCTTCGGTTGGCGATCGAAGAGCGCACAGTAGTGTGTGTTTCCCCAGAACCAGAGGTCGACCCGGTCTGAGATGACGTCTTTGAGGTCCTTTCGGAACAGTTCGGTCAGCTTGCGGCTGCCGTATTCGTAAGGCTCGTTCGCGCTGACGAGGATGTTGGCTTGGCCTGCCTGGCGGCCTTCGCGGAGCCGCCGGTCCAGCCACTCGAGCAGCGGCCGCTGCTCGAAGCGTCCATCCTCGTGGTAGGCGGTATCGATGCCGATGAACTGGAAGCGCCCGGAGCGCAGTGTAAAGTAACTGCCCACCTGCCGCTGGCGATCGGGGAAGGCCTCTCGCTTGTCGTCGATGAAACGGAAGTACGAGCGGCCCCCCGTATACATTTCGTGGTTCGCATTGAGCATGAACACCTCGGTGTGAGGCAGTACCTGGCGCAGCGGCGCCATGACGTGGTTCTTGAACTCCGAGGGGCGCCCAGCGTAATATACATCGCCGCCGTGAATCGCATAGGGGAACTTGCGGCCGGCGAACTGGCTCGCGATATAGCGGGAGTGATAGAGCCCGGTGCCCCAATCCGCAAAGAGCGCGATCTCGATCGGGTGCTCGGAGGAGGGCTCCTCCATTTTGTAGTCAAAGTGCGAGCCAAGGTTAATCCGGAATGGCGCCTTGACGATGGAGGTTGGGATTGCACCGCCGGCAAAAATGATCCACCGAAGTAGGTCTCCAACGGCTTCGAACTGGCGGGATTTCCAGTTGATCGGGATCCGGTCAAGGTCCATCCCGGGAAACGAGAACTCCGGCGGAAGGCCGGCCGGGGAAGCTTCGAGCGCGGAGCGGGCCTCGAACGCAGGGAAAACTTCACGCGAGTTGTCGTACGCGAGACGGACTTCGTCGAGAGCGTAGGCAAGGTCCTCCTCGGTGACATCCTCGTCCACTGCGCGGCGGGCACGTTCCAGAAACACCCGCGGATTCTCGGCGAAGAATTTCTCCAGCTCATCGAGCTGTTCCGGCGTCAGGATCTCGTCATCGGGATCGGCCGGGCCTTCCAGGGCAATTCCATTCTCGGCCGCTTGTATGTGACGGCGAACGAGGGCGCATTCGGACCCGGCCGCGGCGCCGGCGGAAAACGAGACGTCGAGCTTCTGGAGCACGCTGTGGATGTTGCAGGCCAGGGCGTGCTCGGCATTGGGATCGGGGTCGGCTTCGCCGGCGAAATGAAGGCCGACCGCGACGTTGCCGTCTTCTCCCGCGCTTGCTAACCAGAGCGATCCCGAATCGCCACCCATACTGATCTCACCGTCGGGCGCCGGCTTATCAGGATCGGGCCGAACTTCAAAACCGCCGATCTGCCGCGTACCCGTGGCGCCGCTGTAGTTCAGGTTCACGACGACGCCCACCCGCTCGACAATGCCGTGCGTGACCCCGGTGGTACGGCCTGACTTGACCACGCGATCCCCAAGGTTAGTCTTGCCGAACTGCTGGGGCGTAGTTCCCAGCTCTAGAATGCTGGAATCGATCCCCCGGTTTTCGATTGTCGATATCGCACAATCTCCGGCCAGGCCCAGGTGACTTCGGACGACGCGGCCGAGAAGACTCTTGGCTCTATCGCCCCCGTCAAAAGGTCCCGGTTGGAGGATCCGGTCTCCGATTCTGCCGGAACTGGTGTGCAGAACGTGCCAATTGCTCAACACGTAGGGCTCGCCGGTTTTTCTGTCGTACACAATGGCGCCAATAGTCCCGGCGCTGCCTTCGACATGGGCTACGCTAATCCCGGGAAGTATCGGGTTCTGGCGAGAGCGACGGCGCTGCCGGACGTCCTCCTGGACGGCCTCGCTCAGGATCTCAACCGCCGGTTTGTAGGTGCGCTCGACCACATCCACGGGGATGACATTGCCGTCGTCGTCGGTGATGGTTGGCGGAAGCGGGGAAATCTGCGCGGCTTCGAGCGCCTCCGGCTCCAACTTCTGTTCGACGGTGAACTGAATGGAAAGCTGGTCAGTCCGTTTGCCGTCCTTGATTTTGTAGCCGACACCCACTGACGTGACGCCGGGCGTACTGAGGAATTGCTGGGCCTTGCTTCGCAGCACTCCGATGAGCTGCTGCTCCGTCAGGGGGGAATTCTTCGTTGTCTTCTTCTTTGCCATGATCATCCTCCTATGGCAGACCCCGCATGGCGCAAGTCCGAAGTACGATCCGATTGCTTCGCCACTGCGGGAATACCGTTTCGGCGGTTCCCTACACCCGGTTCAACACGTAGTAGAAGGCGAACCGGGACTCGCCAGGTTCCACGTAGTCCTCCAGCGCGTACAGCAGGGCCGGAGGGAGTTCGGGAGAAACCCACTTGCCGATCATCGTCTCGCCGTCGATCATCCTTATCTCGTCGTGAAACACCGTGAAGTCATCGAGCCGAAGAAACTCATCGGTGAAAGTCGGCTCGACCGCGCCCGACAGCAATCCGAAGCGATAGCGCCCCTCAATCTTGTTTCCCTGCCGCTCGAACCTCAGCCGGAAGGCAACCGGATTCGCACTATTCAACAGGCTGACGTTGGGGCGCGTGAGAAACACCAAGCTCCCCTGCCACTCACCCTCCAGATGAGCCGCCGTGGGAACTGTTACACGGTCGTGGCCGAAAATCGCGTGGTGGTCTTCAATCGACATGTTCTCGAACGGGTAGTTGTGCCGCTCCATGACGAAAGTGGCGAACTCGATGCCTCGGGGGAACTCGCCCAAGTGCATGACCCCGATGGCCGAGTCGGCGTCGACGATCTTGATCGTGTCGTAGACCACTTTGTAGGGGTGGTTACGGTACTTGAGCAGAAGAACCTTGTCGCCCGGGCGGAAATAGGCGCGGGCGTTGTCGGGATAGTCGACCGCGCGCACCTCGGGCTTGCCTGGTAGAGCGGCTATCTCGTAGTTCACCACGTGGCCGGTCGCGACACCGTTCTCGACATTGTCGAAACGTTTCCAAAATGCACCGGGTGCGAACGCCGCGCCAGCGGTCTTTTCGTCGGCGCCTCGTCCGGGCTGCAATAATCTTTCCTGCCAGCCGAGCAGCGTGTCCTGAGCGAAGGAACCCTTCCAGAACGAATCGCGGAAAACCCGCCGCCGTTCGAAGTCGATTCGCACCGCGCCGGTGTTCAGCAATTCCTCGATGGGCCGGGACGGCGTATCGCGGAGAATCGCCTGGAGCTCGGCGGTGGGGCGCGTCGAGAAGAAATCCGGCTCCGCCGCACCGCGGATGACCGCGCCGCGCACGTCGCTGGCGAGCGCTCCGGCGCCGGGAGCTAGCGGATCGTATTCTCCCAGCACAAAACCGCTTGTGAAGGCAAGAAATCGCACTTGCGCGCGGAGCTTGACGAGCGGGTCGGCCGTATTCGTTACCCGGAATGAGCCCAGGAAGTCGGTCAGGTTCCGAACCGCGGAGAGATCCTCGAAAGTGCGGAACTTCATCAACGCGGTCGCCACGTCCACCGGTCCTGCGGGCATTTCTTCCCGCAGGTGGCAGTACAAGGTGGTGTAGTCTTCGAGGATCTCTCGCATTACACGAACGGCGCCGTGCTCGTCCTTCTGCATGAACTTCCGGCCGTCCAAAACAAAGCGGCGCTGCCCGGGCGTCACGAACTCGATGTGATAACGCATCTCGGCCTCGCGGGTCTCTTCGTTCACGCGAAGATAGTTGAACAAGCTCCGCCGTTCGTCGACAGGCAGTACAACTGGGCCGGCGCCCTCGAAATCGGAGAAGGAGATCGTCCCGCTGAGCCGGGCTTCATGCGCGGCTCCGTTGATGAACTCATTCACGTCGCGGATGGTCATCCGAACCCGGAATTCGATCTCGGTCGCCTTTGCCGATCTCGTTTCCCAGGCATTGCCTTCCGATACCGGCTGCTGCCAGCCGGCCATTGTCTCGTCGAACGTCATGCCGACATCGGCAGGGAGATTCGTATCCAGGAACGGAGCAATCAGACGGTTGGCCGGTATCTCTTTCCTGGCGGTCCGGTGGAGCAGGTAGTAGAGACCGATGCGCCGGCCGCCCCCGCCGTCAGCGTCGGTGTGCAGCAGTCCGAGCGACGCACCGGGGAACAATGATTCGCCTCCCGGGGGAAATGGGGTCACGTACTTGCCGATGAACAGGTCATCGTCGAGCTTCCGAATTTCGTCGTGGAACGGCGTGAAGTCGTGCAACTGAAAGTGATTCGCCACGAAACTGGGAGTGACCAGCCCCTCAACGAGCCCGAGCAACTGATAGCGTGATTCGAGCCGGCCATCGGGCTTGTGGTCGAAATGAAGATATGCCAGTGAGCCCGCATGGTTAGCGTTGGAGATGGCGTCCATCCGCCAGACGCCGTGAAGCTCCTGTGGAGTTGGCACTCCGCCCTGCTCCCAGAGTTCGCGGTGGTCTTCCACGGTCATCCGGTCGAAGCCGTAGGACCGTGTCATAGGAAAGGTGAACAGCCGGATGCCGTGCGGATAGGAGCCGAAGTAGACCCTCCCGATGAGCAGGTCGTCATTCACGACCTTAAAGACGTCATAGTAGCCACGCCACGGATGATCTTCATAACGGAGGAGGACATACTCTCCGGGATCGAGATCGCCCGTGCGCTTCTTGATCTGCACCGTCTCAAGGCTATTGCGGGCATTAATATTGCCGTCGGTATCGGAGGTGATGCCGGCGAACTTCCTGTTCTTTTTGAAGAACTGCTTTTTGAAACCGGTGTACAGGGCGGCGGAAAGGGAGTTGAGGACATGGCCCTGGGGGAAGAAACCCTTCCAGTACTCGTCGTTGCGGATGATCCGCCTCGTCCGGTCGATCGTGCGGCCGCCGGCGTTGAGCATGACGTCGATCGGCTGGGCGGGCGCCCTCCGGAACAGCTTTTCGAGCTCGAACTCGCGCCAGTCGATCACGGGAAGCGGGTCCAACCCGGCGAAGCCCACCGAGGTCTTCGGTTCGGAAAATGCCTCGCCCCGCTCATGGCGCACAATGCGGTCGGCGATCCGCTCGGCCAATGCCGAGATGGTCAGGAACGGGTTGACACCGAGGGCGCTCGGGATAATCGCTCCGTCGGCGACGAAGAGACCGTCATGCACGGCGCCGTCGCCGGAGAAGACGCGCCCGAACTCGTCCGCCGCGCCTTGCATGTAGTCTTCGCCAAGCGGACAGCCGCCGAGCGGATGTGCGGTGATCAGGTGGCGGAGGTTGAACATATCCCAGAGCGGGTTTTCGATGAAGCTCGCTCCCTGGGATCGGGCGTGACGCCGCAACTCGCCATTGATGGAGGCGAATAGCGGCTGGCGGCCTGCTCCGGGCCAGTGGATGGTCATTCGTCCGTCGCGCTCGAACCAGGGGGCGTCAAATTCCATCGAGCCCTTGGCGTCGTCCATGCCCATGCAGAGATAAAGCATAGTGTGGTTCAGAGCGCCGTTTGCCTCGTCGCGGGTGAGAAAGTCGAGGTCGTTGGCAATCCTCTGTCTTTCCGCTGCTTCGTCGCCGGTATCAGTATCCTCGCGCTGGAAGAAGGGAAATGCAGCCCGGGCCGCACCCACATAAGCGGACGGGAATGAGAGGTCTTCAATGGTGAAGCGGTGAGCGGGATTGGCCGTTTCATAGCGGAGCAAGCCGACAATGGTGGGACCCGGCGCACGGCTGGCGCGGCTGCTCGAGGTGTCCGTGCCGAATCCAAGTACGTTCGTGGCAAAGTCGCCGTTGTAGGCGAGCCCAAAGAAGTCGCCATTGCCCCCAAAGCGGGTTCCCAGCACAGGCGAGACCGGCAGGCCGTGCATTTCGCTCCGCATCAGGATCTCGGTTGAGTTGATGGAGCCGGCCGCGAGGATGATGTTGCGCGCATCCAGCGTGAATTTCCTATTGGACCGCTTGGTGCGGTAGTGCCGGCCGTGGATGCGCCAGCCGCCTCCGTCGAGCTTCTCGACCCACTCCACCTTGGTTTGGGTGAAGATATCTGCGCCATGATGCGCGGCCAAGGGCAGATAGTTCATGTAGAGGGTGTTCTTCGACCCGGTGTTGCAGCCCGTCACGCAGTCGCCGCAATCAGTGCATGGCACCTGCGGGACTCCATGCGCATTGGGGCCGTCAACGGTGAAGTTGACCGCGAGATCCGCCGCTTGGGTCTCGATACCGAGTTCAGAGCCGCGGCGATTGAGCGCTTTCACCTTCAACAAGTCGGCCGCGCGGGGATGGGGGCTCACCGCAAGGCCCTCTTGAGCTTTCCGGTAGAACGGCTGTAGCCCGGCGAGTGAGATCGAAGCCGGCCAATCGGATGATTCGAACACTTCGGCGTCAGGGACGATGGCGACGTTGGCATTGATTAGCGAGGTGCCGCCGAGGCCCGAGCCTTTGATAACCGAGATATCCGGGTAGGTAAGCAACTCGTAGAGCCCAAGCGGATTCGCCGAAGACCTCTGTTCGGCGAGAGCCTCGTCGAAGCGGTCGGGAAACTTTCCGACCGGCCACTCGCTGCCGCGCTCGAGAATGCACACTGACGGCGACCCGTTGGGGCTGGATTGCGCGATCCGGGCAGCGGTAATCGCTCCTCCATAGCCGGATCCAACCACCACGAAGTCATACGAAGATCTTCTTTGATCCCAGGGTTTCGATAGCATAGCTCCGCTCCCAGAGAGACATATGTCTCGTGCTGCTTGTAGTAGTATGCCCGAATTCCCTTCAAAGGGGTAGTATTTCTTTGCGGTTGCTGAAGCCGGTGTGAGGCTAGGTGGCTCTGGGGAGTGGCACGGACTCAAGTGACATCGTGCGCTTGCTTGAGACGGAGAAGAGAGGAGTGGTGGACGGCATGGGACTCGAACCCACGACCCCCGCGTTGCGAACGCGATGCTCTCCCAACTGAGCTAGCCGCCCACTCGAGTCGTCTCTATTCTATCACGGCGATACGATCCCTTATGCTGTACTCGACCATTCATAATAGTTAGACAGAAGTGGAAGACCGAGTGCCGGACAGCGGGATTGAGTCGAAGATGCGCGAGGAGTGGGACGCGCGCGCGCGGGAGAACGCCCGTTACTACGTGGCCACCCATCAGGAACAGTGGACCGATGAGGAGTTCTTCGCGTCGGGCGAGGAAGAGGTCCGCAACCATGTACTCACCGATATGATCAACATCTGCCAGGGGAAGGACCCCAAGCGGATGAAAGTGCTAGAGATCGGCTGCGGCGCCGGCCGGGTCACCCGCGCCCTCGCCCAAATCTTCGGCGAAGTGCACGCCGTGGATATCAGCGGAGAGATGGTTGCACAGGCACGGCGGGCCTGCGCGGGTCACGACAACGTCCGGATTGAGCAAAACAATGGGCGGGACCTTTCGGTCCTGGGCGATGTGCGGTTCGATTTTGCTTTTTCGTGTATCGTCTTTCAGCACATTCCGGACAGACGGATAATCGAGTGCTACGTGCGCGAAGTCCACCGCGTGCTGCGCTACGGGAGACTCTTCAAGTTTCAGGTCCAAGGCTACACGGAAATGGAGCGTGACGAGCAAGACACTTGGCTGGGTGTGCCCTTCTCGGACGATGACGCCGTCGATCTGGCTCTCCGCAGCGGATTTGAGCCGCGGCACCGGCACGGGGCGGGCAGCCAGTATTTTTGGCTCTGGTATTTCAGGCGATTCCGCTCGGTGCAGAGAGCGCGCTACTGGTTGCGGCGCTTTGCCCAATACTCACGCATACGCTGGGAAACCTTGCGGCGCTCTTCCTGACTCATCGACTTGCGGCCGCGCCGTTTGCGGGCTGCAGATGCCGTCAGGCTGCCTCCGGACTCCTCCAGCAGTATCTCCAGGGACCGAATCACCGCGTCCAGTCGACTTCGTTCCGCATGCAAGTCTTCAATAATTTTGTGTAAATCCATTGGAATGAAATCCCAGGTTAACCGCCTTCTCCCGGCATTTAACAGGGGACACCAGCATGTTCCGTACTAGCAGCGCGAGGTTGGAGTACTAGTGCGGCGACAGCTTGCGGAAAGGCGCGCCGGACCCCGCAGAGCCGAGGGCGAAAGATGACGGCTGGTTGGAATTGCATGTTTCCCAGTCTGATAACCCGGGAAATTCGGGCGCAGATTTCGCACCGGTACGTCGCCGAGTCTTCACGCACCCGGTGCGTTCCGATCGTTGTATATTTGCTGAGATGACGCGGATAATGCTGTCTGTTTTGGCCGCGGGCCTGTTGACGCTGTGCCCGGCTCAAGATAACGACGCCGGGTTCCAGTCCCAGGCGAGGTTCATCAACGAAGAGGCCGCGATACGCTTTGGCGAAAGCATCGAGATTGGGTCGGCGGAGTGGGAAGCTCCGCGGCAAGTGGTTGTGGATTCACACATGGAGTGGAGGATCCGGTTCACCGTGGGCCGCGCCGGGATGAAAACCGGCGGAGCTCTCCGGTTGGCGACCGCTCACGATTTCGCGTGGGACTTGTGGGGCGGCACCCGGCTTCAAACCGTGGTCCCGAACGCGGAAAACTACCTCACCTTCCGAGCCTCTACCGGAGCCGAACTGAAGTGGACCTACTACGGAGTAGGTGGGGTACGGGATACCTTCGGTTCCTTCCACCCGTGGCAGAACATGAACGAGTTCCGTCTGGCGGGACCCGCGCTACAGGCCGGCGATTGGATTGAAGTCGTAATCGGCGACCGTTCCGGTGGGTCCCCTGGGGTGCGGGTCCAACCGATGGACGAAGAGAAGTTTGTGCAGAAGGTCTATGTGGACCCTTATGGTGACGGCGTTTTCCTGCCGCTGCGCGAGCATCCGCACGTGCGCGTGATCGCTACGGGCCCGAAAGAAATGCAGGTGATTGCGCCAACGGATTGGGTGGCCGGGGAACCTGGTTGGGTAAACGTTTGGTTTGATGACGGGCTTGCCAACCCCGCCGATTTCAGGGGCGAGGTTGTCTTTGAGTCGGACCATAACGCGGTGAAGCTGCCCGGCCGGTATCGCTTTGCGGAATCGGATCGCGGCGTCCGGCGCTTCGAAGGGATTGTGTTCGAACGGGCCGGCACATACCGCATTCGAGCCCGCGACCTCGAAGGGAGCCTGCAGGCGGAGAGCAACCCGATTATCGTGCGGGATCAGGCTCCCGAAGAGACGCTTTTCTGGGGAGACATCCACACGCACACCGGGTATTCGGACGGCCGCGGCACTCCGGCGGAGATGTATGACTTCGGAAGGCGTGTTTCCGCGCTGGATTTCTGCTCCGTAACCGACCACGCGTTCACGGTTACGCCGGAGAGTTGGAAAGACATTGCGGACACGACGAACCAGTTCAACGAGCCTGGCCGGTACGTGACGTTTCTTGCCTACGAGTGGAGCGGGCCGTCCAACGTCGGCGGCGATCATAACGTCTACACTTCCGGAGATTGGATGCCGATCATCCGGAGCGCGAACGGCTACAGCTATGAGAATCTTCGGATGTATCACGGACCCGAGGATGACGTCAATTGGCATGCCGGACACGTCGAACACTTGTTCAAGTTGCTGGCCAAGCTGTATCGGAACGAGAACATCCTGGCCATTCCCCACTTTGGTGGCCGCCCTGGCAACCCGCAGTGGCACAACCCAAGAATCCAGCGCCAGATTGAGATCTTCTCCGACCACCGGCGATCAGAGGACTGGACTTCCACGTTTCTCGAAAAGGGCTATCGGATTGGGGTGATGGCGTCCACGGACAATCACTCAACCAACGCGGGGTACGGAGTGCGCCGGGAGTGGGTGGAACGCGGCGAGGAGGGCGAGGTGTTCTCACGCGTGAGCCCGGCCGAGCGCGGCACCTCGCTGATTGCAGCGTACGCCCCGAAACTGACGCGCCGCGACGTGTTCCAGGCGATTTATCACCGGGCCACCTACGCGACGACGGGTTCCCGGATTGTTCTGCGGTTCAACGTGAACGGAATGATCATGGGAGGCGAGGGCAAAGTGAGCGGCAAGCCGCGAATCAGCGCCTGGGCCGAGGGGACAGCGCCGGTGAAGCTTCTACGAATCGTTAAGAACGGAAAGGTGATTCATTCAGTTGCGCCGGGCGGCCGTACGGCGAAGCTGGAATTCGCGGATGCAAGCGGGGAGTACGAGAAGGCCTACTACTACGTGGACCTGGTGCAAGATGATGGCGAGAAGGCGGTTTCGAGCCCGGTGTGGGTGAACTGGGACTGACTAGACAACGGGCTGAATCTCTAACCGGGTAGCGGCCGCGGCCAGGGCGGTTTGCGGGCTGGTTAGGACCCGGGACCGGATTTCTGGATCGATTGCGGCGACCGCCCGGGCCATCGAGGCCTGCGCGAGGATGATCACATCGGCAGCGGCAGCGGCTCGGGCCGCGGCTTCGGCGATGAGCCGGTCATGTTCGTTGAGGCAGCCGGCCGCCAGGGCTTCGAGAGCACCGGCGATGAGGACCTCGACGATCTCCGGGGGCTGAATGGAGGACCGGGCCGCCTTCAACAGGCCCTCACGTGTCGGGACGGCCGTGGAGGGATTGGTGACAAGAACCGCGATCCGCCTTCCGCGGCGCACGGCTTCGGCAAACATCGCCTCGTCAATCTTTAGCACCGGCAAGCTGAACCGGCCGTGAATCTCGTCGACGCACGGCGACAAGGTGGAGCAGGTGACGAGAACCGCGCCGGCGCCGGCGCTGCCGCTCGCCGCGACGTGCGCGGCGAGGCGGTCCGAGTCCTCCGCGGCCAAACGGCCGCGCGCCCTTATTCGCGCCAGAAGCGGTTCGTCCACGGTGTGCAAGCACGTCACCCCGGGTAGCGCGTCGCGGGCCAGCACATCGAAAGTCTCCGCCAGCGAAGCCAGCGTGTGAACGAAGGCGAGAGTTTTGGACACGGAAGTAGTATAGCCCCGGCGCAGATTATCATGTTACGGATATGGGAACGCGGAATCAGACCAGACGGACTTTCCTGACGAAGGCCGGCGCGGCGGGAGCGGCAGCCACCGCGCCGGTTACCTTCGCAGCAGAAAAGCCGATGCAATCACCGGCGTGGACATACGCGGAAAGCTTGAATGGAAGGTGGCAGTTTCGATTCGATAAAGAAACAGGGTGGAGAGAGGTACAGGTTCCGCATACCTGGAATATCGAGCCTCAACACGCTGAATACTGGGGTGCGGCGTGGTATCGGCGCGAATTCCATGCGCCGGCGGAATGGGCCGGACAGTGGGTCCGGCTGGAATTCGAATCGGTGTACCACACGGCGGAGGTCCGGCTGAACGGTCAACTCGTGGGGACTCATGAGCGAAAGGGCTACACGGCGTTCGAGTTCGACGTGACGCCGATGCTGCGGTTTGGCGAAAGCAACGTGCTGGAGGTGAAGACCGACAACACCTTTCGCGACGATATGCTGCCGCGCGAGCGGTCCTATGACTGGGTGGCCGATGGCGGCATCACGCGGCCGGTAAACCTGTATGTGACCCCGGGTATCTTCATCGAGCGGGTCTTCGTTGACGCGGAGCCCGATCTCAAAGAAAACGAGGCCGAAGTTCGCGTGCAGGTGGCCGTCCGGAATACCACCGGAAAGGCGGTCAACGTGGGGCTCCAATGCTCGGTATTCGAGGACGAGATAGGGCCGCGCTCGGCTGATTTCGGCACTCAGGAAGCCGTTCGCCTGAGTCCCGGAGAGAACCGGTGGATCAGTGTGCCCACCGTTCGGTTCGGCGGCCCCAAGCTCTGGCACTTCGATCACCCCAATCTGTACCGTCTCACCATCATGGCTATCGCTGATGGCGAGCCGGTGCACCAGGAGCAAGAAACATTTGGAATTCGCAAGATCGAGGCGAGGGACCAAGGATTCTGGCTGAACGGCGAGCGAGTGTGGCTGATGGGCGTTGAACGGATGGGTGGCAGTAATCCGGAATACGGGATGGCCGAGCCGCAAAGCTGGTTGGTCCATGACCACAACGACATGAAGGAGTTGAACTGCGTCTACACGCGGGTCCACTGGCAGCAGGACAAGCGGACGCTCGACTACTGCGACCGCCACGGCATTCTGATGCAGACTGAAGTTCCGAGTTGGGGGCCGAGTACGTTTCGCGATCTCACGCCGGATACGGAACAGGCGATTCAACAGAACGGCCTTGAGCAATTACGCGAGATGATCGGCCGCGAGCGCAACCACCCGTGTATCTTCTCGTGGGGACTCTGCAACGAGGTGGACGGTCAGAACCCTGCCTCGAAGAGGTTTGTGCGCCGGATGGCGGAAGAGGCGCGGAAGCTTGATGCAGGCCGCCTGCTCACCTATGCCTCGAACTCGCTCCAGAGGGGCGACATCACGCAAGACGTCGCCGGAGAACTCGACTACATCATGTGGAACGAGTACTACGAGAGTTGGATGGGACAGGACGTTCCGGCGATGGAGGCGAATCTGAAGCGGATCCACGAGGCGTTCCCCCAACTGCCCGTCGTGATCTCAGAGTATGGTTACTGCGAGTGCCGGCCGGAGCACGATGGCGGAGATCGGAAGCGCATCGAAATCCTGGATGAGCACGACAAGGTCTTTCGGAGATATAACTGGGTGGCGGGGACGATCTTCTTCGACTACAACGACTACCGCACGCACATTGGCGACAAGGGCATTGGTCCGCTCAAGCAGCGGGTTCATGGTGTTGTGGACGTCTACGGGAATCGCAAACCGTCTTTCGCCGAACTGCGGACGGAGTCCAGCCCGGTGGAGCGTCTGGAGGCTTCCGCATCAGGCAACGAAGTGACAGCGCGTATTGTGACGCGCCGGCGGCTGCCTGCTTATACCCTCCGAAGTTACAGATTGCGCTGGATTGTCTTCGGATTCGGAGACCTTCCGATGGAGGCGGGGGAAGTGCGGCTTCCGGACTTGAATCCCGGTGTGGAGGAGGTCGTGAAGTTCGGGTTCACCCTGGAGATGGCCCGGCGGGTGCAACTCGACGTCATGCGCCCCACCGGATTCTCCGCCGCGGCTGCGAGGATAGGGCTGTGACCCATGGCTTGGCGCCGCTGGCAGTCAGTCGAAGTGGCGGAACCTTCGCTCTTCGTGATAAGTAGGAGACGATGTTCGTAACCGGCCCGTCACGCATCTACGCGCTTCCCATGGTTGTCGCGCTCGCCCTATTTGCCACTTTTCTGCAAAGTTGTCAGGAAGCCGAGCCTCTCAGGCAACCCAACATTCTGATACTAATGTCAGACAACCATTCGTGGAACCACCTCGGATGCTACGGAGATACGGTGCTCCGAACACCGAATATCGACAAACTCGCCGGGAGCGGCGTCCGCTTTTCGAACGCATATTGTCCATCGCCTTCCTGTACTCCAGCCCGGGCCGCAATGCTGACTGGCCAGGAGGTTTGGCGGCTGGAGGAAGGCGCGAACCTGTGGGGAACCCTTCCAGCCAAGTTCACTGTCTATCCGGACCTGCTCGAGGAGGCCGGCTATCTGGTGGGATATGAGGGCAAAGGCTGGGGGCCGGGCAATTACGAAGAAGGCGGCTGGGGGAGGAATCCGGCCGGCGACAGATACAATTCTTTTGAGGAGTTCTACAACGAGCGGGAGCGCGGCCAGCCTTTCTGCTACTGGTTCAGTTCCCGCGACCCGCACCGTCCCTTTCGGGAGGACGGCGGCAAGAAGGCCGGCATCGACCCGGCGAAGGTGGAGGTGCCTCCTTATTTGCCGGATCATCCCGACGTGCGAGAAGACATCACCGACTACTACGCTGAGATTGAAGGTTTTGACCGCGACGTGGCCGGATTCCTTCAGCTACTTGGCGAAGTGGGCCAAGTCGAGAACACCGTCATTATCGTCGCCAGCGACAACGGCTGGCAGATGCCGCGAGGACTAGCGAACCTGTACGACGCCGGTACCCGGATTCCCCTGATTATCGCCATGCCGGAGCGCTTCCCGGGGGGCAGGGTGGTTGACGATTTCGTCAGTCTCACAGATTTCGCGCCCACGTTTCTCGAATTGGCCGGCGTGGCCCGCCCCGCAGACATGACCGCAAATAGCCTCGTCCCGATATTGGAGTCTGACCGGTCGGGTCTGATCGATTCCGATCGGGATTTCGTCGTCCTGGCGCGGGAACGCCACGCTTACGTCCGGCAGAATGGAGCAGGATACCCCGGGCGCGCCATTCGGACCGCGGAATATCTCTACATTCGCAACTATGAGCCGGATCGCTGGCCGGCCGGCGACCCGCCGCTCTTCGGAGACGTTGACGCGCATATGCTTCACTATCCCTCTCTCACAAAGATGTACATGCTGCTCCACCGCGACGATCCATCGGTGAAACCTCTCTATGAGCTTGCGTTCGAGAAGAGGCCGGCCGAAGAGTTGTACTACATGCCGGAAGACCCATACCAGATGCGCAACGTGGCCGGCGAGCCAGCGCATCAGGATGCGAAGGCGGAACTTGCCGGCCAATTGTCGGATTACCTGAAACAAACTGGCGACCCGCGAGAAACGGGTGGAGAGATGAAGTGGGTGGACGCGGAGTACTTCGCCACAAAAGACAAACGGCCCCGTCCCAGCCAGGACGCAATCGAAGCCTTGGGCTTGAAGGACGAGTACAGCTACGAATAGCGCGGACCGCGGTCCTGCCGGTTGTTTCTACGTGAAGCCTCAGGCTTGTGAAAAGTGAAGCAGAGGAATCAGAGTGATGAGATTCGCAGTTACTGTTTTCGTGTTTGTCGCGCTCACAGGTTGTCAACCTTCGGCCGAGCCGCGGCCGAACATCGTCTGGATCGTCGCAGAGGATATCAGCCCGGCTTGGGGCGCTTATGGCGATGAGTTGGCGACAACGCCAAACATCGACGCCCTGGCAGCAGAAGGCGTTGTGTACCGGAACGCCTTCGCTAATGCGCCGATCTGCGCTCCGGCCCGGTCCACCCTGATCACCGGGATGCACGCGGCGGCACTGGGGACTGAACACTTACGATCGGAGATTCCGCGCACGCCGGGCATCGGTACGTTCCCGGAATACCTCCGGGAAGCAGGCTACTTCGTCACCAACAACACGAAGACTGACTACAATTTCGATCCCACGGGCATCTGGGACTACTGGAAGAACGATGAGTTCCCATGGCGGCAGCGGCCGGAGGGCAAGCCGTTTTTTAGCATGCTGAACTACGGGATGACCCACGAAGGACCGAGCAATCGGCCGGAACGGTATGATGCCGCCGTAGCCGACTTGCCACGTGAGCTCTTCCATGACCCAGAGCAGATGAAGGTCCCGGCGCTCTACCCCGACACGCCAGAGTTCCGCAAACAGTGGGCCCGGATTTACGACCTGATTACCGTCTTTGACCGCAAGGTGGGAGAGATTCTCTTCAACCTCGAGAGTGACGGATTGCGAGACGACACGATCGTGTTCGTCTTCGGGGATCACGGGATGGGTATGCCCGGCTATAAGCGCTGGATGACTGACGCGGGCATGCGGGTTCCGCTGGTTATTTATGCCCCGGAGAAATACCGGCGGCTGCTCTCAAACGGGCCGGGTGAGGTTAACACGGAGCTGGTAAGTTTCGTTGATTTCGCGCCGGCGGTGCTGAGCCTAGCCGGGGCGCCGCTTCCGGCACATATGCAGGGACGGGCGTTCCTCGGTGAGACACGAAGCGAGCCGCCGGATTTCGTCTTCGGCTACCGGGGGCGGGCGGACGACATGTACGAGGTTTCGAGGGCCGTTCACACGGGCCGCTACGTCTACGTCCGGCACTACATGCCGTACCTGCCCTATATTCAGCCGGGGCGGATTTTCGACGACACAAAAACTTCTTTTCGCGAGCTGCGCCGGCTGCACAACGCTGGAGAGTTGCCGCCTCATGCGGAGCGGATGTGGCATTCGAAACCGGTGGAGGAACTATATGACCTCGAAAACGATCCACACGAGTTCCGCAATCTGGCCGGCTCGCCCGAGCAGCAGGAGCGAAAGCGGGAAATGCATGAACTTTTGACCCAAGCGATGGTAGAGATCCACGATATCGGCATCCTACTGGAACCAGAAATGATGATCCGCTCAGAGGGCTCTTCGCCATATGAGATTGCACGGGATCCCGAGAAATATGACGTGACGGCGACGGTGCAGGCCGCCGAGCTAGTTGGATCGGATGATATCGACCTGCTGATCTCGAAGCTCGGCGACAGCGATAGTGCCGTCCGGTTCTGGGCCGTGCAGGCGCTCATTCAGGCCGGAGCCAAATCGGCGCGGGCAATTGCTGAATTGCGGCAGGCTCTAGAAGACGAATCGCCCATCGTCGCCGTAGCGGCTGCAGAGGCGCTCTGCCGAGCCGGGCGGTGCGAACCGGCAATTCCAACACTGAAGAAGTGGGTACTGGACGAGCGCCCGGCCACTGCACTTTACGCGGCGCGGACGATTCAACTTGTCGGTAAATCCGGCTGCGCCCTCGTGCCAACCATGCAGGAGGTGATCGCCGCCAAGAGTGATCCGAACACCAGCAGCGGGTACAGAGACTTCAACTACGCGGCGTTTACTGGCTGGGCGCTGGAAGTAACCCTCAAGAATTGCGGGGCTCCCACACGCCGCTAACATCCTGATTGAAAAGGCCAGTGATCTGGAACAGCGAATGGCATTGAGACTGGTCTCGCAAATCCGGGGCATGTCCGAGGCTGCAACGAGAAGCGTCACACCGGAATCACAGCGACGGTCTCCTCTCTCCGGGCTACTGGGACTAGCCTACAATTCTGTTAAAAAATAGTATGTTTATGGGATTGTTCGAGAATACAACTGTAACTAGACTTCAGGGAGGGGAGTTGTATTTCCGGCCATCCAGGTGGTGGTCGGGAGGCAGCTCGTGGGAGATGTCGGCCAATCTTGCAGCGGACCAATTCTGAACGGGACGATGCGAAAAATCCACTGCCGCTCTCCGGAGGGTGGTTATGAAGTACTCCGCATTGGGGGTATTTGTTCTTCTCGCCATCGCGCTCCTCGCGGGGCCTGGTGCGATGGCACAAACCGCGCAGCTTACGGGTAGGGTGACCGATAGTACAGATGCGGTGATTCCCGGCACGAGTATCCGGGTTATCAACGAGGCCACTGCCGCTGTTCGCGAAGTGACAACCAACGAGGTGGGCTACTACACCGTGTCTTTGCTCCCGCCGGGCAACTACCGGATCGAGGTGGAGGCGGTGGGATTCCGGCCGTATGTTCAAAGCGGTATCACGCTTGCCGTGGACCAGCGGGCCGAAATCAACTTAGGGCGGCCGCAAGAATAGTTTCACAGATTGGGAGCGATGGTATAGTTC
>CAYXVG010000051.1:0-2446 GCA_964468205.1 uncultured Solibacteraceae bacterium
GATGTCTACCGTCATTTCGCCGTGTACACCGAGGTTCTGACACGAATCAAGAGCGAATACGTGGAAGAGCCGAACATGCAAGACGTTACGCTGGGCGCTGTCAACGGCATGCTCGAATCCATCGATCCCTTCGCCAGTTACCTCAACGCCGAGCAATATGAGCAGTATCAGAGCCTTCAGAATTCGAAAAAAGCGGACGTGGGTCTGGTTCTGTCGCGCAAGGTTGGCTACGTAAGCGTCGTGGACGCGATTCCCGGTTCCCCGGCGGCGGAAGCCGGCATCACAACGGGTGACATGATCGAGACGATAGACGGTGTTGCCACGCGCGATATGCCCCTAGCCTACGCGGAGATGCTGCTGCGCGGCGAGGCCGGCACGGAGGTTGAGTTGTCAGTACTCCGGGTACGTCAGGGAGCCGAGCCGCAAACGATTACGATCGAGCGCCGCATGCGGAGCTACCCCGAGGTGCGGACACAGATGCTACCTGGCAGCATCGGTCACATTCGCGCCGAGAGCCTCGAGGCGGGAAAGACGGCGAGCATCGCGAAGGCGGTTCAGGAATTGAAGAGCCAAGGAGCGGAGAAGATTATCCTGGACCTGCGGCGGGCGGCTTACGGAGATCCGCGGGAGGGGCTGGCGTTGGCCGATCTATTCCTCGAAGAAGGCCTGATGGCGTACCTGGAAGGCCAGAAGGTGATGCGCCAGGATTTCCACGCGACGAAGGAAGGATCGCTGAAGGACCTTCCGCTGGTGGTGGCGATCAACCGTGGGACGGCCCAGGGTGCGGAGATCGCGGCGGCGGCTTTGCTCGCGAACAAACGTGCTGAATTGGTGGGCGAGCGAAGTTACGGCGACGCGGCACTGCGCAAGGCGGTGAAGCTGGGTGACGGTGGGGCGGTGATTCTCTCCGTCGCGAAGTATCACACACCAGAGGGGAAGGCGATCCAGGACGAGGCGGTTACTCCTTCTGTGGTTGCGATAGCTCGTGATCCCGAGCCGGTCCCGGGAGCCGAGGAGGTCGGAATTGGGCCGGCGCCGGAGTTGCCCGTGGATGAGGATACCATTCTCCAGAAGGCGATTGAAGTCCTTACCGGCGAGGTAACCAAAGAAGCCGCGGACAACCGGGGCCAGGACTCCATGAGAGAAAGACTCGATCCCGCGATGACTCCGCTGGGCATCCCCCGCCGGGATTAATGCAATATAGTTGGAAGTAAGTTTGAGCCATGCCCATATATGAGTACCGATGTGATTCGTGCGAGACGACAGTCGAAAAGAGGCAACGATTTTCCGATCCGCTGCTGACAGAATGTGAGATTTGCGGGGGTCCGCTGCGAAAGCTGATGTCTGCTCCGGGGCTGCAGTTCAAGGGTAGCGGCTGGTACATCACCGACTACGCCGCCAAGGGCAACGGCAAGAACGGGAAGCCGGCCGCGGAGCCGAAGTCCGAGACAAAGAGTGAAAAGAAGCCCGCCAAGGCCGACTCCAAGCCGGCGGCGAGCGCGAAGTCTGATTAACCCTCCACCGCTTTCCGCTTCTCGGCGCGCTCGCGCCAGACGCTCAGGGCCGTGGCCACCAGGGCGGCGGCAAGGCCGGCAATTGCATCCACGGCGTAGTGGTAGCGGCAGTACACGGTGGCGACGGTGATGAGGATTGCCAGGACAAGCCACACCCTTCCTACCCATTTCCGTTCCGGCAGCAGCCGCATCAGAGCAAAAGCGGCTGACATTGCCCCGGCAACGTGCGCGCTGGGGAAGACGCTCGTGTGAATCCCCTGATCGCTCAGCATCGAGGCGTTGAGCTCGCGGAAGAAGGTGTGATAGGAGGGGAAGTTCTGTCCGGGGAAGACTGTCCACGGCGGTTCGGACGGGAAGTACGGGAAGAGCGCATAGACTCCTAGAACGGCGAGCAGGAAATTGAAGAGAAAGGCTTCCACCCGTTCTATGCGGCGGACGGCGTAAAGGGCGGCGATGCCAAACGGGAGCATTGGGTAGACGAAAAGGTAAGCGATCTCGAGCAGCCCGGGGCCGATGGGCCCGAGGAACTCGATGACATAACGCAGCCCCCATTCGTTCAGCAGCAAACGGTCCCAGACAATCCAGGAATCTTCGAGCGCCGTGGAAATGTGAGGCTGCGCGAACCAGCCCATCTCGCGGTATGCGAGGAGCACCAACGGCGGGGCGTACCAGTCCCGCGTCACTTTTAGAGGCAACGCTCTGCGGAAAGAGTCGGCATAGGCTAGGAACAGCAAACCTGCGAGGACCAGAGCATTCAGTCCGAGGGTGACGTTCGGCACAGGAGGCTTCAAGTCAAGCGCCAGCGCCAGAATGGACGTGTAGAGGAAATAGGCGATCAGAATGTACTCATAAGGCCGGAAGAACGATCTCCGCGCGGTCACGTCAGGATAACGATAGCATGGCTGGGAAGCGCTTTAGCGGTGGCCGCCGCG
>CAYXVG010000051.1:2546-27905 GCA_964468205.1 uncultured Solibacteraceae bacterium
AAGCCGCTTTCCGCGAACGATCAGATTCAAATCGCCACCGTCGGCATTGGCGGAATGGGTACCGGAGACACTCACTCGGCGCTGGCCGTGCCGGGCGTAAAGCTAGTCGCGGCGAGCGACGTCTACGACGGGCGCCTGATCCGCGCGAAGGAGGTTTTCGGCGATGCAGTGTTCACCACGCGCGACTACCGCGAGGTGCTGGCGCGGCCGGACATTGACGCCGTGATCGTCGCGACGCCCGACCACTGGCACCGCCGCATTGCCATCGAGGCGCTCAAAGCAGGCAAGGATGTCTACGTCGAGAAGCCGATGGTCCAGAAGATCGAGGACGGTCTCCCGTTGGTGGAGGCGCAAAAGAAGACAGGAAAGATCGTCCAGGCTGGGAGCCAGCGCGTCAGCTCGATTATCTACGGGAAAGCGCAGGGTCTGATCCGCTCCGGCGCCATCGGCAAGGTCAACATGGTGGAGGCATGGTGGGACCGTAACTCGGCTTTGGGCGCCTGGCAATACTCGATTCCGCCAGATGCCACCGAGGAGAACATCGACTGGGACCGCTTCCTCGGCCGCGCGCCGAAGCGCCCGTTCGAGCCTATCCGGCTCTTCCGCTGGCGCAACTACCGGGACTACGGCACCGGTGTCGCCGGCGATCTATTCGTCCACTTGTTCAGCGGGATGCACTTCGTGATGAACTCGATCGGGCCGACGCGCATCTACGCCACCGGAGGGCTGCGGTACTGGAAGGACGGGCGCGACGTTCCGGACGTGATGTTCGCCCTATGCGACTATCCCGAGCGTCCGCAGCATCCCGAGTTTACGTTATTCCTCCGCGTCAATTTCGCGGACGGATCGGGCGGCAGCCACCAGTTCCGTTTCGTCGGAAGCGAAGGCGTACTGACCATCGGTGGTAGCGGCGTTACGCTCGAAAAGCGTCCGCGGCCGGAGGAGCCAGGCTACAACATCGGCACTTTCCCGAAGGACGTTCAGGAGGAGTTTTTGGCCGAGTATCACCGGAAGTACCCGCAGCGCGAGCCGGACGCCGCCTCGATGAGTCCGCGGCGCGAGGAGATATACCAGGCGCCGCCCGGATACAGCGATCACCGGCATCACCACCGCAACTTCTTCGACGCGGTCCGCAACCGGACGCCGGTTGTCGAGGATGCTGTGTTCGGTTTCCGCGCTGCCGGGCCGGCGCTCGCGGCAAACGTAAGCTACTTCGAGCGGCGGATCTGTGGCTGGGACCCGGAATCGATGCGGCTCCTGGACGCCTCGTAGACGCCGGCGGGACGGCAAGGATCGGATCAAGCCGAGGTGCTGTCCTGGAGAACTTCGTTGAGGGAGCCCTGGCGGTAACCTTCGAGGTCAATGGTGACGTAGTGGAAGCCGAGGGACTTGAAGATCCCGGTCAACTTGGCGGCCATCTCCACATTAAGGGCCTTGGGTAGGTCTTCCTGGCCGAACTCGAGGCGCACCAGCTTTTCGTGGAAGCGGACGCGATAGATACGGAAACCGAGTCCCCTGAGCGCTTCTTCGCCGGCCTCGATGCGCTTGATCTTCTCGGCAGTGACGGCAGTGCCGTAGGGTATGCGCGAGCTGAGGCAGGCGGCGGCGGGGCGGTCCCAGAAAGGCAGGCCCGCTTTCTTCGCTAGGAGGCGGATTTCGGCCTTGGTAAGGCCGGCGTCGACCAGCGGCGACTTGGCGCCATGTTCTTTCGCGGCTTCCTGCCCCGGGCGGTAGTCGCCGAGATCGTCGCAGTTGACGCCATAGACGACGTGGGCAACGCCGCGCTCCCGGGCCACACCGCCAAGGCGGGTGAAGAGCTCGTCCTTGCAGTGGAAGCAGCGCTTCTCATCGTTCCTGGCGTAGTCTGGATTCTCGAATTCGCGGGTCTCGACGAACTCGTGGCGGAAACCGAGAGAGCGCGCGTATTGGGCGGCGTCTTTTTTGTGCGACTCGGGGATGGATGGCGAGTCGGCCGTGATGGCGACGGCGCGATCTCCGAGCGCCTGCGCAGCCGCCCAGGCGAGATAGGCCGAGTCCGTGCCGCCGGAGTAGGCGACGATGACCTCTTCGAGGTCGCGAAGAATCGCAAAGAGCTTATCCTGCTTTTGCGCAGCGAGTTGCGGATCGATTTTCGCGGCGTTTCCCAGCGCCACCAGAGTGCTCATAGTTTGATTATATAGATTGGGACGGGCCAGTTGACCCGTCCCCGCCGAATTTATTGCAGAGGAAGATCACCTTGCGCGTCGTCCTCTTCCTCCTCGCCATTGAGGCCGTTGTTCTCGGTGATGACGCAGGCGGCCGCCACCCGGTCGTCTTCCCGGAGCGAAACAAGGCGTACTCCGGAGGCGCTGCGGCCCACCTTGCGTACGGTGCCGGAGCCGATGCGGATTATCTGCCCACTGTCGGTGATGAGCATCAGATCGGTCTCCTCGGAGACGCGCAGGATCTCGACTACCTTGCCGACGCGTTTGGTGGTTTTCATGTTGATGACGCCCTTGCCGCCGCGGTTTGTGATCCGGTAGAGGCGGAGGGAAGTGCGCTTGCCGTAGCCAAACTCGGAAACGGACATGACGAGGTCGTCTTCCTTCATGACCTCCATGCCGATCACCTCGTCGTCCTCGGAGAGGCGTATGCCACGGACACCGCGGGCCGGCCGGCCCATGTGGCGCACGGCACTCTCCGGGAAGCGGATGGCCTTTCCTTCCCGGGTGGCGATAAATACGTCACCGTGGCCGTCCGAGATACGGGCGGAGATGAGTTCGTCTCCTTCGTCAAGGGCAATGGCGATGATGCCGCGCGACATCGGGTTGTTGAAGACGCTCAACTGGCACTTCTTCACGGTGCCATCAGCGGTACACATGACGATGAACAGGTTGTCAGTGAACTCCGGTACTGAAAGGAACGCCTTCACTTCCTCGTCCGGCATCAGGTTAATCAACCCGCGGACGTGTTTTCCCTTGCTCGTGGGGGAGGCGTCGGGTATTTGGTAGATCTTCAGCCAGTAGACCCTGCCCTTGTTCGTGAAGATGAGCAAATAGGAATGGGTATTGGCGATCACCATGTGCTCGACGATGTCCTCGCTGCGCATGGCCATGCCGCGTCGCCCCTTGCCGGCGCGGGCCTGCCGGCGATAGGTGTCGATGGCGGTGCGCTTGAGATACCCGCCGCGGGAGACGGTGACAGCGACCTCCTCGCGCTGGACCAGGTCCTCGAGATTGATCTCGCCAGGATCCTCGATGATCGTCGTCCGGCGCTCGTCGCCGAAAGTCTTTTGGACTTCCCGCAGCTCTTTTACGATCAAGTTGCGCAGCACGGAGTCAGAGCCTAGAATCTCGAGGTATTCACCGATTTTGCGCTGAATTTCGGCGAGTTCATCGAGGATCTTCTGCTGCTCCATGCCAGTCAAGCGCTGGAGCTGCAGTTCGATGATGGCCTGGGCCTGCCGCTCGGAGAAGTCGAACCGTTCGACGAGGCTATCGCGCGCATCTTTCGGCGTCTTCGCGGCCCGGATGAGGGCGATGACTTCGTCGAGGTGATCCAGCGCTTTCTGGAAACCGAGCAAGAGATGCTCGCGCTCGCGCGCCTTGCGAAGCAGGTAGTCCGTGCGGCGGCGAACGACGTCGACGCGGTGGTCGACGAAGCGCAGCAGGATCTGTTTCAGCCCCAGTTGCCGCGGCTGCCCGTTAACGAGCGAGAGCAGAATGACGCCGAAGTTGGTCTGCAGTTGCGTGTGCTTGTAGAGATTGTTGAGCACGACCTCCGGCTGCTCGCCGCGCTTGAGTTCGATGACGATGCGCATGCCGTGGCGGTCACTCTCGTCACGGATGTCGGAGATGCCTTCGAGCTTCTTCTCGTTCACCAGTCCTGCAATGTGCTCGATGAGCCGGGCCTTGTTGACCTGGTACGGGATCTCGGTAACGATGATGGCTTCTCTGTCGCGGGTCAACTCCTCGATAGCGGCCTTGGCACGCATCTTCACGGAACCGCGGCCGGTTTTGTAGGCGTTGAGGATGCCCTCGCGTCCGAGGATGTAGCCGCCGGTGGGGAAATCGGGCCCGGGGACTATTTGCAGCAGATCACTGATCGGGGTTTCGGAATCCTTGACGAGCCTAACGGTGGCTTCAATGATCTCGGTGAGGTTATGCGGCGGGATGTTCGTGGCCATGCCGACCGCGATGCCAGAGGCGCCGTTGATTAGCAGGGCGGGAACCCGGGTGGGGAGCACCTCGGGTTCCATCTCGCTGTCATCATAGTTCTCACGAAAATCGACGGTGTCCTTGTCGATGTCCTCCAGCAGCGATTCGGAGATCCGCGCCAGCCGGGCTTCGGTGTAGCGCATGGCCGCGGGAGGGTCGCCATCGATAGAGCCGAAATTTCCCTGCCCCTGCACGAGGGGATAGCGCATGCTGAAATCCTGGGCGAGGCGCACCAGGGCGTCATAGATGGCCGAATCGCCATGGGGGTGGTACTTCCCCATGACCTCGCCGACGATCTTGGCGCACTTGCGGGTGGGGCGATTGTAGCGCAGCCCCATTTCGTGCTGGGTGAAGAGAATCCGCCGGTGAACGGGTTTCAGGCCGTCGCGGACGTCGGGAAGCGCGCGCCCGACGATGACACTCATCGCGTAGTCGAGATACGATTTGCGCATCTCGTCTTCGATGTTGATCGGGATGAGACCCTTGCCAATGATGCCGTTTAGCGGCATCTGCACACCATCGCCCGAAGGCGGATTCTGCGGGGAATCCGAATCGTTCGAATTAGCCAATGAGACTCCTTTGCTGGGGGAGGCTAGTTTTGCCCTTTATTCGCCTTACGGCTGTACCTTTTATTATAGCAAAAGTGGTTGCGTTTTTGCGAGGTTACGCCGGATAAAGGGAATGGCGGAGAAGCGTGGCCGCGGAGGCGGAACAGGCTACCCCAAGCGGAGCGCGAAATGGGGTTGCGTGACCGTTTGCGCGCCGCGGCCGAAAGCAAAGCGAAGGCCGCGGCCGGCGATCGATTGCTTGCGGCAGATCAGGCCGGTGTCGCCACCCTGAAAGCAAAGCGAAGGCCGCGGCCGGCGATCGATTGGGCCGGGCGCATTGCCGCCAGCGGCGTGCTGGCGCAGTGGGAAGGCGAGACCGGAACTGGCGATGCGGCGCCGAGTACAGCCCGTTCGCTACTGAATTGCGACGGTCACGCCTTCCTGACTTGGGCGGTCACCAACCTGGAGACGGATCGGGACTGAGGGGCCAGTGGGAGCGTTTGCCGGAACCTCGATATTAACCTGAAGTACGCCGGCCACCAGCGAGGGAGCGCCACCGGCATAGACTACTCTTGCGGGCAGAGTTCCGACTGTCGCGGTCACGGTTTGCAGCGGCGTCGGAGGATCGGTACCAATGACGAGCCCATCCTCGCTGGAGGTGGTAGAGCCTTCTCCAGTGGCGAATACCGAGATGACCGACCCCCGCGGAGCTGGAGCCTCTGGTGAATTCACCGTCACGGCTCCGCCATGGTTGTTCAGGATTGCGCCTTGGCCGCTGCCGGAAGAGTCCAGCGTGAAAATTCCGGGCGCCGCAGCAGCGACGGGAACTTCGATTTCCAGAGATCCGAGCGAAGCGCGTTCCACTCGAATAACAGTTGCCGCCCGGTCCCGCACCCGGTAGGGAACAACCAAGTTGATCTGCCCAGAGGCAGCGAATAGCATGACCGCTGGAGTTCCATCAAATGTGACTCGAGTACCGCTCAGAAACGTTGAGACGCGTCCGTCGGGGTCAAGCCGGAGTCCGGCTGGCTCGCGCGGCCCCAAAGCCTTTCCGAAGACCGAAACGATTTCCCCCGGCGCAACTGGCTGAGAAGCATAGCTGGCCCCATTGGTGATCCCGCCGGCCGCAACGGCTGGCCGAATGGCAAGCTGATTGACAGGATTCCCGTCGCTCCACTGTCCCATCTCCATCTGTCGCGCCGTGGCCCCGAAGGCGACCTCCATGTGTTCCCCCCGGAACGCTGCATTCACAAGTGCGTCAAAGAGCTTCCAGGTGGCGAAAAAGTCCAGAGCATCCGTGATCGAGCGGTCGCTGCCGCTCCCGGCGGGAGGCGATGAGGGGAAGAAATGATCCGCGACTAATGGCGGCGAGCCGTACCGGTCAGAGTTCACGCGAAGGTACTCTTTGTTCGTTATTGGAACTTGGGGGATCGATTCGTAGAGAGTTTTTGCTGTCTCCTCTCCGACTAACAAATCCGCGTCAGCAACGATTACGTGGACGAGCGTGTCTGGAGGGATCTGGCCGTAGTTCCCCGGCTCGAGGATACTCGGAACTTGGCTGCCGAGAAAGCCGTCCGTCTTGCTGTCTCCCGGTGTTACCGAGGATACTGCTCTGCACTTCGGAAGAGACTCCTGCTGGACCCGGCCACAGAGGTTCATCGCTACCACCCCTCCGATCGAGTGGCCGACAATCGCGAACCGGCCATCGTCGGCCCGGCTGCCCAGATTCGCCAATGCTTCCTTGACAGCCCCGACCGCAGCCGGGGTCATATTCAATGCGGGCTCCAACAGGTTTGCTTGAAACTGAGGATAAATGACAATATTGCCCCGTTTTACCAAGTGATCGATCCAGGCCCGGTAACCATCCGGTTCCAGCGCCCCCCAGCCGTGAAGGAAGACCACAACCGGCAGAGGCGAGGTTGCGCCCATGGGCTCGAAGATCCAGTACCGGTCGCGACCCTCTCCGAACGAGGAGTTTACAACCGATGCGTAGGCGTAGTCGCGGCCACCGGGTCCGCTTTCCGGCTGGGACGGCGGAGAAGCGGACTGCCCTTGCGTCCGCCACAAGCCGCCAATGGCCAACATGCCAAGCAGCAAGAGCACGGGAGTGAACCTCGACTTTCGCACGGTCGAGCTGACAACAACGCTGATAGGACTTTTCATCTGCTGGCGTCTCCAATCTAATCCGGGAATAGTCTTCATCTTGCAACTACCGCGGGAATCGCTCCTCCCTGAATCATCCGACGAAAGAATACTCTCAACAGTTTCCACATTACCTTGAGACGGTCCGCGAACAACTCCTGTAACGCGCCACGTGAACAAGTGACGCCCGGTCCTCCGGCCGGGAGAGCTTAACCTCCACGGGGATCCCGATACGAACTGCATCGCCGTTTAATGCGGGATAACCGCGGCCCTTCCATGCGTCTCGCGAACGGCGCCATTTCCCCGCCGCCATTGCTCCCCGCCTGCGGCCGTCCAGCTACCAATTCCCTTCCCTCCACCGACGGGTGCGCCTCTTCCGGCACCGGCGCCAATCATGGCGACGTCCTGCTTCTTCGTCGAAGGGGCCCGCCGATACACCGTATTCGCCAACACCTTGATTGTCTCACTGCCGGATGCCTCAATCTGATCCAGGCGCAGTCCCACTTGGGCAGGAAGATGTGTCTCATTCTGAGCCGGCATTATTGATATGATCGGGTGCACTTGGAAACGAAATGCCTTGTGTCTCCTGGGGGCGACGGCGGTTTCGATCAAACCACACTTCGCCATTCTCTCCATCACATTGCCTGAGCGCGAAGAATCCGCGAGGCTGGCGTTCTCACGGTGCGCCTCCGCGGACCGCGCGAGAAAAGGCGCTGACGATAAGCAGCACAAGAAAGACAAAAAAAAGAATCTTCGCGATTCCAGCCGCGGCGCCCGCAATCCCAGTGAAGCCGAATAAGGCCGCTAGAATAGCGAGAATCAGAAACGTCAGTGACCAACCGATCATGTTTTCCCTCCTTCAGATCCTTCCGGTGTTACCCCATAGACTCCTGAACGAATAGGTTGTTTCCAAAAAGGGGCAACTCGAAATCCCGCCGTGCAAACGGTTACAGGCGACATAACACGCGTGTAATTTCGACATCTCGTTTCGAAATTACACGGAGAGCCGAAACGAAGCTCTCTCATAATCAGTCACCTGGCACAATTGGAACGTTTCCTGCATCGCTGATGAACCAAAGCAGAAAGCGATGTTGGAGGGAACGCATGTTCTGTGATGCTGTTCTGACCCGATCTGAATTTGAGACGGCCTACAAGGAAGGCTTTCCACAGACAGCCCGGCTGCTCGTCTCCAAAGGAGCGCCTATAGCGGTTGCGGAGGAGTGTGCTCAGGCCGGTTGGTCACGCGGGTGGGAGCGGCGCCGGCAATTAAGGAAATCGTCAGCGGTCCTCCCCTGGGTAAACTCAATCGCGGTCAACATATTCAAGCAATCACTCAAGGCGCGCCGGGTGCAAGTCCAATTGGACGCCAACCTGCCATACCGAAGAGATAGGCAACTGGCGGCCATAGACGTTGAGTTCTTGCTGAATTGCTGCCGCGAGTGTGACCGTTGCCTCCTGGAGAAATACTACCTGGAGGAACGATCCACGCATGAAATCGCACGTGAACTCAATATTACCAAGACAGCGGTCCGAGTTCGTTTGCTGCGCACGCGGAACTTCCTTCGATCGGTGCTGGCTGATCGAGGCGGGATGCAGCGCCATTCTCAGCCAGCGCATTTCTCCATCGCTGCATGACCGGTGGCCGAAGTGTGTAACAACAGCCATCGCAAGATGATCTACTCACGAAAGGAGGGACAACAATGTTACTACGACTCGCAACGATTACTTTGATTGCCGGATCCGGATTGCTTGCTGAGAAACCTCAAGCGGTCGAGCGGATTTCGGATGCAGAGCAAGTATTTGAGGAAATTATGACGGCGCCGGACAAGAGAATTCCCCAGGACCTTCTCGACAAAGCAAATTGCATGGGGATTATTCCCGGCCTCAAGAAGGGTGCATTCGTAGTCGGGGTCGAGTACGGAAAAGGCGTTCTTGTTTGTCGGTCCGATTCTGGCAACGGGTGGACTGGGCCGTCCACGGTACGAATTGAAGGCGGCAGTTTCGGCTTCCAGATCGGTGGCACCGAGACAGATGTCATTCTGCTGGTGATGAACGAGCGCGGCGCCAAGAAGCTGATGACCAGTGAATTCACTCTCGGCGGCGATGTTACCGTGGCCGCAGGTCCGGTTGGCCGTTCCGCAGAAGCAGAGACCGATGCGTATATGCACGCGCAGATCCTTGCGTACTCTCGTGCCAGGGGTGCCTTTGCCGGCGCTTCAATCGAGGGCGCGACGTTTCGTGCCGCCGAGGAGGATAACGAGGTGATCTACGGTCGCCATGTCCATCACAAAGAAATCCTTTCTGGTGAGGTGAAAGCACCGCAGGTCGCGGATTCCCTTATAGCGACGCTAAATCGCTATTCTCCTTCGGAAGGATGATCGATGGAGGTGAATCAAACCTTTTTCGTCCGGGAGTCGTTCCATGGAGAAATACCCTCGACATGTAGGTAATGATGCCAAAACGTATCAGAGGTATCTGTCGATTGCCATGCAGCGCCTGGTCCGGCGGATCAGGAGAGCGGCTCCCGGCCGTGAAGTCGTGGCCGCATCCGGCGTGGCGCTCGTGTTTCTGCTTGCAGGGAGTGTATTCTACGTCCTCACTGCGTACGACAACGCCGTCGACACAATGGTAAGTAGCCGCGTATTTCATCCTTCGGCGGGCATCTACGCGGGACCGGCGAATGCTCCGGAATTCGTTACCAATCTCCATGATCGCTCGCGCGCCAAGCGCCGCTTGATTCGCTATGCCGATATCCCCGACAACCTCAGGCGGGCGATATTGACTATCGAAGACCATCGTTTCTTTGACCACGGTGGAATCGACTTCAAACGTACACTGGCCGCCATTCTTGAAGGAGTTCGCAGATGGGAGAAACCGCGCGGGACCTCTTCTATCACGCAACAGTTGGCGCGCACGTTCTTCTTGAAGGCCGAGCGATCCTACAGCCGGAAAGCGCGCGAACTCCTGCTTGCATGGGAGTTGGAGTCCAGGCTCAGCAAAGAACAAATTTTAGTATACTATTGCAATCACGTCTGGATGGGACGAAATGGCAGCTTCAATATACGAGGTATGGGAGAGGCAGCCAATACGTACTTTGGGAAAAAACTCTGTAATATTGATATTGCCGAAGCCGCACTTCTGGCTGGGCTAATCCAGCGTCCCAGCTATCTCAATCCGTATCGTCATCCAGAGCGCGCGAAGAGGCGCCGGGATGTCGTGCTTCGAAAAATGCTACAGCATGGCGATGTCACACAGATGGCGTATGAATCTGCGACCCAGGCTCCTCTTCAGCTCAACCGGCGCGACGTTGACGAAGAGATTGCTCCATATTTCGTCGATTTAGTTAGCAGACGACTGCATGATCGATTCAATGAAGACGAACTCGCCTCAAACGGTTATCACGTCCATACCACGCTGGATCTGCGATTGCAGCGCGCGGCCGTTGAGGCCGTCCGGCAGGGCATGGCGGAGGTTGAGGACACACTTCAGCGTCAACCGCGTTTTCAAGGCCTGACGCCTCCTCGACCCGAAGCTGCCCTGATTGCTCTCGATCCTGCAACTGGCGCTGTCAGAGCGCTGGTTGGCGGGCGCAATTATCGCCGGAGCCAATTGAACCGCGCTCTTGCCAGAAGACAACCTGGCTCTGCTCTAAAACCTTTTGTCTATGCGGCGGCTGTGGCAACCGGGCTGGATTACGGACCAGGAAAACGAGATAGACTAACCGCTGCTTCGATGCTGAACGACGAGCCGACCGAATTCGCGTGGGATGGGGAAGTCTACGAGCCGACCAACTTCCGCGACGAGTTTGGCGGCTACGTCACTTTGCGCGAGGCTCTGCGCCGATCTCTCAACAACGCGACAGTCAAGCTTGCCCAGCGGTTGGGATTCGAGACAGTTGCCGGGCTGGCCCGCCTAGCGAAACTGAGCGAAACGATCGAGGGAACTCCATCGCTGGCGCTGGGGGCCTATGAAGTCACTCCCCTGAGTCTGGCGGCCGGTTACTCCATATTCGCCAATCGAGGAATTCGAGTCGAGCCGTATTTCATTCGCGAGGTCCGGGAATCCGATGGGCGCACGAAGTACCGCCGGCGTGTCGAGGCCCAACCGATCCTGGATGAGACGACTGCATTCATCCTCACCAGTCTCCTCGAAGATGTGATCAACCGCGGCACAGGACGCCGCGTGAGAGATCTGGGGTTTGTAGAACCGGCTGGCGGGAAAACAGGAACCGACGATGACGGCTGGTTCGCCGGATATACCAGACGGCTGCTGTGCGTCGTGTGGGTAGGTTTTGACAACAACCGCGATCTCAAGATCGAAGGAGCACGCTCCGCTCTTCCAATCTGGACGGAATTCATGAAGCGGGCACACGAGATCCCTAACTACCGCGCGCCCGGCGAATTCGAACCCCCTGCCGGGGTGATTACAGTGGAAATTGATCCGACAACCGGGCAACTCGCCACGAGACGGTGCCCAAACCGCACCGAAGAGGTTTTTGTTTGGGGCACGGAGCCGGCGGCGAAATGCCAGTTTCACCGGCTTGGTTTTCTTTCGCGGTTGTTCAAGTTCGGGACAATGCAGCACCCGAACGAGAGAAGTAGACAAGAGAAAAGGCTCATCCGCCCGCCGGCAAGCGCGAGTAAGTCGGCTCCTTAGCATCTCGTCCAACTGCACTAATACGGCACGACGAAGTGCGATCCGCGGTATCCTCACGGACAGCATGCTCACCGCTCGACATTATCAAGGTTGTGTAGGACGAATAATTAACCTACACCATTGACAGGGCGGCCGCGCTAGTGCAAGATCATGAGAGTTAGCTCGTAACCAAACCTGGAGGAGAACGATATGGGAATTCGATTTCGGCGCGTGTTCGCCACTGTTCTGTTTCTGACAGTTGTTACCGCTGTCGGAGTGGCGGGAGACCAGCAAGAACTGCAGCCCCGGCCTACTCCGATGGGAGTGTCGATGGGAAACACGCCTTCAGCGCCGTTCATTTACACGGGAACCGGTGGGATGCTGGTGCGATCCATCACCGAACCGAACCGCATCTTCATCTTGAGCAACAACCACGTGTTAGGAGTGATGGGTCCGACGTTGTGTCCGAATACGGCCGCCATTGGGACCACTACTCTCCAGCCAGGTACTCTTGACATTGGTTCGGATCCTGGCGCCGATGAGACGTATGAGGTGGGCTGGGTGTCAGACATCATCCCGATGGACTTCAGTTTCTTCGGGCGCAACCTGGTCGATGCGGCTATTGCGGAGACTGTGCCTAGTCTGGCTAAGTCCGAGATCTTGGATATCGGCGAGCCGGATACCACCTTGGACGCGGGGATCGTTCCCGTACCCGGCATGTCGGTAACAAAGGGCGGGCGGACAACGGGTGTCACCGCGGGCACCGTCGCAGAAGTCAATATTACTGCCAGGATCAACTACGGAGCCTGTGGATCCGCCCGATTCGTCAGGCAGTTTTCTGTCACCCCCGGCGATTTTTCCGACAGCGGAGACTCAGGCTCGGCCATCCTCGACTCCTCGAACAATAGGCCTGTTGGGCTTCTGTTCGCGGGAAGTTCGAGCCGGACAATCGGCAATCCGATTCTTTTTGTTTACCTCGCGCTCGGGGTCGTCCCCGAAGACGCCGTGCCAACGCGGGAGAATCTCGGGCGGGTCCGGCGGATCGCCGACAACATGTTTGAGAGATTTCCCCGGATCCGCCGGTTGCAGGAAGCCCAAGACCGCCTTGAAGACGCGGTGCTGCGGGTCAGCGGCGTCCACGCCATCGGGATCGGCAGGCAAACTGAAGGCAACGCCAGAAGCGACTTCGGATTTGTCGTCTACGCCGAGAGGCTGACCCCAAGGTTGGAGCAAATGGTGCGGCGACTGCTCCGGGGCTATCCGGTCCGCTTCAAGCAAGAACCGCCGTTCCGGGCTTTTTAGCGTCTGACGGAGAATACGGAAAACACGGCTCCGCCGCTACAGTGTGGCGTTGAACAGGTTTTTCGCGCCCACACGCTAGCCGCAAGCCACCATCGCAGTCAGAAATCAAGAGTGTGAAGCCTTCTGAATCTCCGGAAACTTTTGTATTGAATTATTACCGATTCCGGAGTAGACTCTTTCTAAGTTGAAATCTGGGACGGCTGGGTGGGGAGTCTCTTCCGCCAAGTCGAAGATATCAACCCTGGACTACACGGAGGAAGCCTGATGATCAAGATATGCGTCGTGAGTTCCGTGCTCGCCCTGGCGAGCGCCTTATCGTTTGGTGCGGACGAACCCGATGTTTTCGCGGGCGCTGAGGTGACCGTATTCGCCAAGCGAGTAAATGGTATCAACGCCCAAGTCACCGGCTGCTTCACCGGTGACGAGAACTTCAACCCGAAAACCGTGTTCTTTGCCGGCGATACCGTTTGTTGGTACGCAGATGGTATCGTCACCCCTAAGGGCACGGGGCCGGTCTCGCAGAACTTGTCAGTAGACGTCACCACGCCCCGGCGGAGTCTCAATTTCTTTGGGACTTTGGAGATTTGCAACACAAGCGTCCAGGGATCATGCAACGATGAACCGGACTTCACAACTTGGACCGTTGGGCTCTGCGTGGGGCCGATTCCACCCTTTGTGGACAGGCTGTTGCAGCGGGTCGGACCGGTTCCATTCAGCTCGGTGGTGACAGGCTCTGGGTACGAGTCTTTCGTGCACCCTATTGGCGGCACATCCGTATCGCCACTCCCATGAGATAGCGATGCGGCGTCCGGCAGTTCGCCGCCCGTAGCTCGGCAAATCGACCGAGAAGGGCGACCGGCTGACCGCTAGGACTCTCGCGAGGGGAAACAATGAAGGAAGAGCAACCAGTCCGTCACTTCATCCGCTACGTGATCGTCTCAGCGATCCTGATGTTTTCCGTGCTGATCAAGCCCTTTCGCTTCTTGCACGGAATGTTACCGCCGAAAATCCGAGAAATCGCCCGCTCCTGGGACTTGGCGATGGTCTGGACTTACGTCAGTTCCTACGGCAAGCGTTTCTACATGGATCAGCGTTGCGAACTCAAGAACCCAGAGAGCTATGCCCCCTTGGTCAATGTTCCTGAACGTTACCGCTTCTCGGAATCGGAGATTGAGCAATTCTATCGAGACGGCTTCGCCGGTCCGATCACGGTGTTCGCGCCCGAAGAGATGGTCAAGCTTCGGCCCGAGATCGAACGAATTCTCACCCGTCCGTCCCGCGTTTATCCGGATACAGCCGGCGACCAGGGCGCCCAAGGAAGAGACCGCCATTTGGACTCGCCGGAAGTTTGGAATATCATTTCGCAATCCGCCATCGTCGAAAGGCTGGCACAGCTTCTCGGCGAGAATTTGATTATCTGGCGTTCGCAGGTCTTTTTGAAGCCACCCGGAGGGCCCGAAGTAACCTGGCACCAGGCCAGCACCTACATGTCGGAGTCGAAGTACCGGCCGGTAGTGGAGCCGCCTGACAAAACCAAGCTGTTCCAGCTCACGACGTGGTTTGCCATCGACGATGCTGACGTCGAGAACGGCTGCCTGCACTTCGTGCCTGGGAGCCACCACAAAATCCGGATCATCCGCTCCGGAGGTGGAAGCTTCGCCAATGCCAACTTCCAGTTGGAACAGCCGATCGATCCTAGCTTGGCGGTTCCCATGCAGATGAGATCAGGCCAGTGTGTCATTTTCACCGAGCGGGTAATCCATGGTTCGCCCCCGAATATCTCCGATCGCCGGCGTTTCGGTATGACGTTCCGTGTGGTTCCGGCCGATGTACAACTGTACCGCGGACAGATGGACCACAACGTCAGCTACCTTGGTCAGCATTTCAGTCTCGAGAACTGGGGGGCGGTCCTGCTTCGAGGCAGAGATACCAGCGGTCTGAACAAGCTCGTTCATCCGCCGGTACCTGTGCAATCGAGGGTGGATGCAGCAGCGGCAGGATAGCGAGACAATGGCCTGGCATGGTTCACGGAGAAGGGAGGGTTTTCCAGAACCGATTATTCTCCAGTGGAAAAGATTGACGGTTCTGTTAACTAACACTAGCTGATCTGTAGTGGAGCTTCGTTAGACTGCAATTGAGACAGCGCGGGCTGGGCAGAACGCGCAGTTCGGGGAGATGAGATATCGCTTCCGCATCCAAGAAGATGGCCGCGCGTAAGCGGAAACGCTTCCAAAGCCTTCCTTGACACTGCGGGAAGCCCGGTGTAGTCTACATAGACATTGGTATCTCTCGGGCCACCTGGGTTTGGCCGACGAGGGGCTTCCAGGCTGAAGCTCAACGAGGGACACAGAGGAGGGGAGGAGGAGATTGTGTCACACAGTATTTCAGCACTCGTAGTTTCTTCTGTTCCGGGCTTTCCTGTTCCTGGAGTGGTGATTGCCGCATCCAGGGCTGGATTTGTGGGCTCGCTGGCGATGGAGTACGTGCCGCATGAGGAGGCGCTCTCAGCCACGCGTGAGGTCGTCGCATCCGGAGTCGATTTTGGGCTGTCCGTAGATGAGTTGAACGAACAGTCACTCAAGTTGATCGCGGTTGGACAGTCCGGCGGCCTGCGGCAGATCATCCTCAGCCGATTCGGAAGTGGCCACCTCGATGAATCTCTTCGGCGGTTGAAGGAGCGTGGGCTCCAGGTCTTCGTCACCGTCCGCTCGGCCAGCGAAGCCGCGGAAGCGGAGTCCGCCGGCGCCAACGGGCTCATCGTGAAGGGCACGGAAGCGGGTGGACTCGTCGGCGCCGAAACGACTTTCATCCTTCTGCAGCGAGTCCTCCGGGAAACCCGGCTTCCCGTTTACGCACAAGGCGGCATCGGGCTGCACACAGCCGGCGCTTGTATCGCCGGTGGAGCCGCGGGCGTGGTGATGGACTGGCAGTTCGCCCTCGCGGATGAGTCTACCCTTCCGGCCGGCCTCCAGCGGAAGCTCAGCCGGATGGATGGGGGCGAGACGGCCTATTTGGGACAGGATTGCCCTTACTGCTATCGCGCATACAACCGGCCGGGAGAGACGAGTTTCGCCGAACTGAAAGCCCGCGAGGAGCAGATGGGACTCTGTTCTGAATCTCCCGCCGAATCGCTGCGCGAGTGGAGAGAAGCGGTCGAGAAGGAAGTGGCGGAGAAGCGGCTACTGCTGGTGTCGCAGGACGCGTGCTTCGCATCCCGGCTGGCTGAGGAATACCGCTCAGTCCGTGGAATCGGCAACGCGATTCTTCGAGCGGCCCGCCGAAACCGCGCGTCTGCCGCGCAGTTGGACCCCCTTCGCGAGCACGGCCCGCTCGCTCAATCGCACGGAACCACCTATCCGGTCGTGCAGGGTCCCATGACCCGGGTCAGCGACCGTGCCGAGTTCGCCTACCAAGTGGCCAAAGGTGGTGGACTCCCGTTCCTGGCGCTCGCGCTGCTTCGCGGATCAAAAGTTGGCGAGTTGCTCGACAACACGGCGGACATGCTCAAGGACCTCCCGTGGGGAGTGGGCATCCTCGGGTTTGTTCCGAAAGAACTGCGCGAGGAGCAACTCGCGGAAGTCGTGAAGCGGAAGCCGCGGTTCGCGCTCATTGCCGGAGGACGGCCTGACCAGGCGAAGCAACTCGATGAGCTGGGGATAGCGACCTACCTCCACGTCCCATCACCAGAATTGCTGCGGCTGTTTTTGGAGAGCGGGAGTAAGCGCTTCGTTTTCGAGGGACGGGAATGTGGCGGGCATGTTGGGCCTCGCAGCAGCTTCGTGCTTTGGGAATCGGCCGTCCTGGTGCTGCGCGAGCATCTGGCGAAGAACCAAAAAAACAAGCCCGGTGACTATCACATTCTCTTCGCCGGTGGTATCCACGACGCTCTTTCGGCCGCCATGGTTACCGTCCTTGCCGCGCCGCTCACAGAGATGGGTGCGCGGATCGGGGTTCTGATGGGTACCAGCTACCTCTTCACCGAGGAGGCGGTCCGTTCTGGAGCTATCGTGGAGGGCTTTCAGCAGGAAGCGGTCAAATGTACCGGAACGGCGCTGGTGGAGTCTGGCGTCGGGCACGCCACGCGTTGCGCGCTCACCCCCTTCGTGGATGCGTTTCAGGCGGAGAAACGCCGGCTCCTGAGTGCAGCACTGAGCAAGGATGATCTCAGAGACGCTCTGGAACGTATGAACCTCGGCCGGCTCCGAGTCGCTTCGAAGGGAATTACCCGTGGCACGGGTGAGGATTCGCCAAGATACATCGCTGTTGATCCAGAAACGCAGCGCCAGGAAGGAATGTACATGATCGGCCAGGTGGCGGCGCTGCGCGACCGCGTCTGTACGATCGAGGGTCTCCATCGCGAGGTAAGTCAAGCGGCGCGCCTGCTGGGCAAGCCGGCCGTCGCGGTCGAATCGCTGGCGGAGTACACGGAGCGCGAGTCTCGCCGGCGGCCATCGGACATCGCGATTGTCGGCATGTCGTGCCGGTTCGCTCGGGCCGATAACGTCTCGGAGTACTGGCACAACATTCTCAACCGGGTTTGCGCCCTCTCCGAAGTGCCAAAGGAGCGCTGGGACCCGAACGTTTACTTCGACGAGGACCGGCGCGCCCGCGACCGTGTTTACTCCAGATGGGGAGGGTTCCTCAACGATGTGCCGTTCGATCCCCTGCGGTACGGGATGCCGCCGAACTCCGTGGCATCCGTGGATCCGCTGCAGCTAATTATGCTCGAGATGGTAGCCGCCGCTCTCCACGACGCCGGCTACGACAAGCGACCGTTTGACCGCGAAAACACTTCGGTGATCGTGGGCGTGGGCGGAGGTTCCGGCGACCTGGGGCTCCAGTACGGATTCAGGGCGATGGCGCCCCATTTCGTCACCGAAGCAGGCGGCTCCCGGCAGGACGCGGAACGGCTCATCGAAAATCTGGATCATTGGTTGCCCGAGTGGACCGAGGACTCCTTCGCCGGCCTGCTTCTGAACGTGGTGGCGGGAAGAGTCGCCAACCGCTTCGATTTCGGCGGCACGAATCTCTCCGTGGACGCCGCCTGCGCCACATCGCTGGCGGCAGTTCGCATGGGTTGCTCTGAGCTCGAGTCCGGAGCCAGCAACGTCTCCATCGTGGCGGGCGCCGACCTCATGCAAAATCCGTTCACCTACCTGTGTTTCAGCAAAACTCAGGCGTTGTCCCCGACTGGCCGCTGCCGCACCTTCGACGAATCCGCCGATGGCATCGTCATCAGCGAAGGATTCGGCGTCGCAATTTTGAAGCGCCTCGAAGACGCAGAGCGCGACGGCGATCGGATCTATGCGGTACTGAAATCCGTCGGCGCTTCGAGCGACGGATCTGAGAAAGGCCTCACTGCGCCGCGTCCAGACGGACAAATCAGAGCCCTCACCCGGGCTTACGAAAAGGCCCGGGTCAATCCGAAGACGGTCGGCTTGCTGGAGGCGCACGGCACTGGAACCGTGGTTGGCGACCAGACCGAGGTCAAGTCGATGAGCACGTATTTCGGCGGGGCGGGCGCCGCGCTGCAAAGTTGCGCGTTGGGCTCGGTTAAGACCAACATCGGACACACCAAGTGCACGGCCGGTATCGCTGGATTGCTGAAGGTGACGAAAGCTCTCTACCACCAGACGCTTCCACCGATGATTGGCGTCGAAACACCGAATACGAAGGCGAATTTCCCGCAGACTCCGTTCTATCTGAACGTCGAGACGCGGCCCTGGCTGCGAAGTCCGGACGGGGCGCCGCGCAGAGCGGGAGTCAGCGCCTTCGGCTTCGGAGGAACGAACTTCCACGCCGTGGTTGAGGAGTATGACGGTCAGGAGGAAGTCCAGCCCGCGCTGGCGGATTGGCCGGTGGAGCTGTTCTTGTTCCGCGCTGCTTCCGGCGATGAGTTGACCGGCCGCCTCCGGAAGATTCAGACAGAACTCGATGCCGGCGCGGCGCCGAGGTTAGCAGACCTGGCTGGCGCCGTATACTGGCGATTTGGCCGCGACGAGGGGGCTTATTGCCTGGCTTTGGTGGCCGAGTCACTCGACGATCTGAAGAAGAAGCTGGCCCGGGCCATCTCTGAGATCGAGAAGAAAACGCTATCGCTGCACGATCCGCGCGGTATTTACTATTCGAGCGAACCACGGTTTGCCGGCGGCAAGATCGCATTTCTCTTCCCAGGCCAGGGATCCCAGCGCGTAGACATGCTGCGTGACCTGGCTGTGAACTTCTTTGAAGTGCGGAGCGCCATCGAGGAGGCGGAGGCGGCCCTCGGCGACACCCTCGGCCGGCGGCTCAGTTCCTTCCTCTATCCCTCGAGCGCTTTCACCCCAGAGGAGAAAGCGGCACACGAAGAGGCGCTGAAGCAGACCGACGTGGCTCAGCCCGCGCTTGGTGCGGCCGACATTGGTGTTTACCGTCTCCTGTCGGCTTGCGGCGTGATCCCGGATATGGCTGCCGGCCACAGCTACGGCGAACTCGCCGCGCTCTGCGCCGCGGGCGTCTGGAGCGTGGACGATCTGGCCCGGCTTTCCTCCGCGCGCGGCCGGCTCATCATCGAATCCGCCCACCCGGAGCCCGGTGTCATGGCGGCTGTGAGCGCAGGCGAACCCGAGGTTCTGGCTGCGTTGGAACCGATTCAGGGCGTCAGCATCGCCAATCTCAACTCCCCGGTGCAAACGGTGATTACCGGAACAGAAGCGGGTGTCGGAGAAGCGATTCGGGCGCTCGAAGCAAAAAAGGTCGCCTGCAAACGTATACCAGTGGCCTGCGCCTTTCATTCAAGCCTCGTAGCAGGCGCCTCGGGACGGTTCCGGGAACTGTTGGATTCCGTGGAGACCTCATCGCCACGGTTTCCGGTCTACTCCAACACCACCGCCCTACCTCACTCCCACGAGCCGTCCGAAATTCGCGAGATCCTGGCGAAACACCTGGCGATGCCTGTCCGGTTTGCGGATGAGGTCACGCGGATGTACGACGATGGCGCGCGAATTTTCGTCGAAGCCGGACCAGGCAAGGTACTCACGGGATTGGCGGGCCGGAACCTTGGCGAGCAACCGCACCTCGCGGTGTCAACAGATCAACCCGGGCGGCACGGTCTCGTGCAACTTGCTCATCTTTTCGCTCAGTTGAGCGCCGCCGGGGTTCGTCCGCACCTATGGCGGCTCTTTGAGGGCCGCGTCACGACCCACTTGGATCTCGACCGTCTGGCGGAGCAGACACTCCCCAAGCCACTGCCGGCGACAACCTGGGTTGTCCGGGCGGGAAGGGCGTTTCCGGCGCACAAATCCGCGGATGAAAAACATCGATATGTTCAGGTAATCACCGACCCGGCCGAAACCACGCTGGCAGTCGCCCCAGCGGTCTCCCGGAAGGTTCCCCCGCAAGCAAATGGACGCCAACTGTCTCCGCGCGCCGCTCCTGCTTCCGCGACGACGCCGGCGAACACAGCACCCGCGCCATCCGTTCCGCCTCATTCTTCGAATAGTGCGGACTTGCCCGCCGGCGCGCACGCCAGCCGTCCGCTTGCTTCCTCCGCCGCTCCAGCCGAGATCGAGAGCGTGATGCGGAATTACCAGCAGACGATGAGCAAGTTTCTGGACACCCAGAAAGCGATCATGCTCGACTTCCTGCGCGCAGGCGCCGGACAGACCGCTCCCGCAGCGGAGTTGGGAGAAAGCCGGGCAGCGGAGCCCGAGCATTTTGTACCGGCGCCACCGTCAGCCGCGACGGCCACTCCCCCGGAACCGCCGAGTACTGCCGCCTACACGCCAGACGAAGCTGAGCCCGCGGCGGCTGAGCCGGCCGAGGCCGCTCCAGCAGTCGTCGCCGAGATGACGCCCGCAGCACCTGGGATTTCTCTCGAGAGTTTGCTCGGCAAGCTTGTTCAATTGGTCAGCGACCGGACCGGTTACCCCACCGGCATGCTCGATCCGGACCTTGACCTCGAGGCGGATCTCGGCGTCGATTCCATCAAGCGTGTCGAGATTCTCGGCGCGCTGCAAAGCGACACTTCGATGTCCTCGGCCGGCGGCACCTCCGCGATTGAGGAACTTGCCAAACTGAAGACTCTCCGCGCCATCGCCGAGTGGATCTACGAGCGATCCGGCGCCGGAGAATCCACAGCCGCCCCGGCCGCGGACTCGGTTTCCGCCGGGATCGAGCAGAAACCCGAGGAGCAGCCCGCTCTCAATGAGAAGAGCCTTCTCGGGAAGCTGGTGGCGCTCGTCAGCGACCGGACCGGCTACCCATCAGAGATGCTCGATCCGGATCTTGATCTGGAAGCGGACCTCGGCGTCGACTCGATCAAGCGCGTCGAGATCCTCGGGGCTCTGCAAAACGAATCGGTCATAGCTTCGAGCGGGGGCGCGGTTGATATCGAGGAACTCGCAAAGCTCAAAACCATACGCGCCATCGCCCAATGGATTCTCGACAAATCGACAACAATCGAGGTCGTCGAGGAGCCCGCCGCCGAAAGCGAATCTCAAGCAGCCCAAGCCAGGGCCCTCCCTGCCGCCGCAGCACCCGCGCGAAAGGAGGTCTCCCGGCTCACAGCCCGATGGAGGCCCATTCCGGCCCTGACGCAAGGGCCGTCGTTGTCCCTTACCGGCGCCGTGCTCATTACCGATGACGGCGGCGGCGTGGCCGCCAAGCTGGCCGAGGTTCTGGGCGGCGCGGGAGTCAACAGCCAGATCTTAAAGATCCCCGCCGCGCAGGCGCTTGACGCCGCGTGGGCGGCGGCCCGGCGCGAGGAACTACAAGCCGCCTCGATCACCGCAGTGGTCCATTTGGCTTCACTTGCCGCGCATCCTCCTGAAGACACCTCAGCGTGGCCGGACCGCATCGAAGCCGAACTGAAGGCATTGCTCTTGTTGGTCCAGAACCACGAAGAAGAGCTGCGGAAGAACCCGACGGGGACCGTACTCGCCGCCACAATGATGGACGGAGCGTTCGGTTTTGGCGGAGGAGACGCCGCATTCTGGCCCGGCAGCGGAGCGGTTTGCGGCTTTGTGAAGAGCCTCGCCCGGGAATGGCCAGAGGTCTCCTGCAAGACGGTTGACTTCTCGCCCCATTCCAGCCCCGAGTTCATCGCCCAGGCGCTTGTCCGCGAATTGGCCGCCCGCGACAAGCGGCCGGAGATTGGCTACCGCTCGACAGAACGGGGAGCGATCTACACGGAAAAACATGCCCTGCCGGACGAAGCGAACGGCCTCGAACTGGATCGCGATTCCGTGATCCTGGTGACCGGCGGCGCTCGCGGCATCACTGCTGGAATTGTACGTCAACTGGCTGACCGTTTCCGCTGCCGCTTCGCGCTGGCGGGACGGTCGCCGCTGCCGGAAGGCCAGGAGTCTCCGGACACTGCCGGTTTGACCGAGCCGGCGAAGATCAAGGCAGTCTTGATTGAGAGCCTCCACCGGAACGGGAAGAAGCCGGCGCCCGCCGCGGTCGAACGCTCATTCCGGAAGCTGATGCGCGAACGGGAAATCCGGGAAAACATGAACGCGCTCTCCGCCGCGGCAACTTCGATTGAGTATCACTCTGTGGATGTGTGTGACGCTGCCGCGGCCGGTTCGCTCATCGATTCGATATATAGCCGCTACGGCCGCCTCGACGGCGTGATCCACGGCGCCGGGGTGATAGAGGACAAGTTGGTTCGTGATAAAACCACCGAGTCGCTCGAGCGCGTGATATGGCCGAAGATTCTCGGCGCTCTGGCGTTGACCAGCGCACTCCGGCAGCGGGAACTGCTATTCCTGTCTTTCTTCTCCTCGGTCGCCGGCCGTTACGGCAACCGCGGGCAGGCCGACTACGCCGCCGCCAATGAGTTTCTTAACAAGCTCGCCATTTGGCTGAACGCCAGGTGGCCTGGCCGTGTTTTCTCGATCAACTGGGGCCCGTGGAAGTCCGAAGGCGGGATGGTTTCAGCCGAACTCGCCGAGCAATTCGCGAGGGCCGGAGTCGAGATGATCGACCCCGCGGATGGACAAGAGATCTTTGTCCGCGAGTTACTGCGGGGCGGCAGCGAAGAAAGCGATGTGATCTGGGGCGGGCCGATTCAAGAACAATCCCGGCTGGAACCCGAAGAAGAACTGGAGCACTTGCCCGCCACCGCCGCCGTTCCGCCGCATCCGATGCTAAGTCCGCTGGCTGGAGCCACGGTTGTCGCGAACGGAACGCTCGAAATTATGCGGCGCACTGCGCCAGAGATGGATATCTATCTCCGGCACCACTTGTTGGATGGCAAGCCGGTGATGCCGACGGCCATGATCCTGGAGCTTTGCGCGGAAGCGCTGGCCGCCGGTTGGCCCCTGAAAAAGCTCACCCGGATTCGGGATCTGCGGCTGATGCGGGGAATATCCTTTGGCGATGTCAGGGAACGGCTCCTGCGGCTTCAAGGAACCCCCAGCCCGAACGGCAATGGCCATTTTTCGATTGACCTCCACGTGGAATCGGTGACCGAGCGCCCCGAATTGCACTACCGGGCTCGCGCCGAGCTGGAGTCCTTGGACGCCGCACACCCCAATGGCGGACGGCTGAATCTGGCGAATACTCGCCAATTCCCGATGTCAATGGAGGCGGCCTATGACCAGTGGCTGTTCCACGGCCCGTTGTTCGCCGGGATATCGCATGTGGAGGCGCTGGGCGAGAACGGAATTATCGGAACGCTCGGACGCTCCGATCCGCGAGACTACTTCAGCTACGCGCCACAGGGCGCCTGGCTGGTCGATCCCATGATGATCGATAGCGGATTCCAACTCGTTCTTCTGTGGGCTCGAGCTTACCTGGATATGACCCCCCTTCCCTCGCGCATGGGCAGTTATCAGCGGTTTGACGTGCCCCTGGAGGACGCGAATCTGCTGTGCGAAGTCGAGGTCCGGAACGAACCGGGAAGTCCCTTGGTTCAGGCCGATCTGCGGTTCTTCGATTCCCGCAACCGGCTAGTGACTCTTCTGGAGGACATGGAGTTCACATGCAGCCGCGAGCTGAACCGGTTGAGCCAGGGTAGGAAAACCGAACTTCTAGAGGGTGTGAATGAGAGAAGCTGATCTTCGCAAATCCCCACCGAACCGCGGCGAGGATGTGGCGATTATCGGGATGGCCTGCGTTTATCCGGGAGCCCGCAATCTGTCGGAGTTCTGGCAAAACATTATCGGGAAGCGCAGCGCCATCACGGAGCCCTCTGAGGAGCGCCTCGATCGCCAGCGGTTCTTTGATCCCGATCCGGCTGCCGAGGACAAGATCTACTGCCTGAAGGGAGGTTGGATCGGCGATTCGTTTTACTTCAACCCGCTGAAGCATGGCACAATGCCGCGGGCGGTGCCCGGAGCGGAGCCGGATCAGTTTCTGGTCTTGCGCACGGTTTACGAAGCGCTTCAAGATGCGGGCTACGTTGATCGGCAACTCGGCGGCGAGCGAGCGAGTTTCGTTCTTGGACGGGGCAACTACCTCGGCGCGGGACTGGCGGGACTCATCCAGCGGGGGATGATCACGCAACAAACCCTTGACGTGATTAGCGGAGTGCTCCCGGACATCAGCGAAGATGATCTTAACCGTATCAAGACCGCGTTGCGGGAGGCGCTTCCGTCTCTCACCGCGGAAAACGCTCCCGGCATCATCCCGAATCTGACCACCGGAAGAGTGTGTAACCGGCTCGATCTGATGGGGCGCAATTTTACGATTGACGCCGCGTGCGCATCCTCGCTAATCGCGGTCGAGTTGGGCATCCGCGGCCTTTCCGACCGCAGCGACGATCTCGTGATCGCCGGCGGGGTGCACGTATTCTCCAACTTTCCGTTCCTTCAGGTCTTCACGGCCATGAAGGCCTTGTCATTGAGCTCCACTATCCGTCCGTTTGACCAGTTCGCCGACGGTACGATCGCGGGTGAAGGCGTCGGAATTCTGGTCCTGAAGCGCCTGAGCGATGCGGAGCGGGACGGTGACCGCATCTACGCCGTCATCAAAGGGGTCGGTGTCAGCAGCGACGGTAAGGCGACCAGTGTCACGGCTCCCCGGTTTGAAGGAGAGGTCCTGGCGATGCGGCGCGCCTACGCGGCGACTGGGATTTCGCCTCAATCCATTCGCTTGATCGAAGCTCACGGAACGGGCACCAAGGTCGGAGACACGGTCGAAGCGAAGGCGATGCGCGAGGTGTTCGGCCCGCGGGATCTCGGCCGCCCCTCGATTGCCGTTGGCTCGATCAAATCGATGATCGGTCACACCATGCCGGCCGCTGGCGCCGCCGGGCTGATCAAAACGGCTCTCGCGCTCTACCACAAGGTGCTGCCGCCGTCTCTCAACGTTGAGCAACCATCAGAGGAACTCACCGGGGGAGACAGCCGTTTCTACGTAAACACCGAAGCGCGGCCGTGGACGCATAGCAGGCGCGACGGTCCTCGGCGGGCGGGCGTAAGCGCCTTCGGTTTCGGGGGCGTCAACGCCCATGTGATTTTGGAAGAGCCGGCAACCGGCGACGAAGAGTCCCGGCCTACGCTTCTCCGGGATTGGCCGGCTGAGTTGTTCCTGTTGGAGGCAAATAGCCG
>CAYXVG010000051.1:28005-52958 GCA_964468205.1 uncultured Solibacteraceae bacterium
GAGGGCTCGCAGTACATCGACATGCTGCGCGAACTGTGCGTCTATTTGCCGGAGGTCCGGGAAAGCTTTGACCTTGCCGATAGTTCGGTCAGCGCAGGCACGGATGCGTGTCCGAGCATGGATATCTTTCCGCCTCCGGCATTCACGATTGAAGACGCGGCTACCGCCGAGGCCCGGCTATGTACGATTGAGCGCGCCACCGAATCGGTGCTGACCGCCGGCGGGGCAATTGCACAGTTGTTGTACCGGCTGGGGTTTCGGGCGGACATGATGGCAGGACATAGCGCCGGGGAATGGGTCGCTCTAGCTGCTTCGGGTATCGTCAAGACGGACGCCTTCGTTGCTAGCATCGAACGGCTCGAGCGCGTCTACCGGGCCGTCACTGCCAACACCAGCATCCCTGCGATGACGATGCTGGCGGTCGGCGCAGGCAAGGACCAGGTTGAAAAGCTGATCGCTGGAATAGACCGCGATATTCATGTCGCCAACGACAACTGCCCGCACCAGGTGGTAATTGTCTGCCGGCCGGAAGACGAAGAGGAGATTCTCTCACGTCTGAGAGCCGGAGGCATATACGTGGAGAAATTGCCGTATGATCGCGGCTACCACACCCCGGTGTTCACGTACATTAACGAGCCGCTGCGGCAGTATTTCTCGGAGATGGAGATTGGCCAGCCGGAAGTCCCGGTCTATTGCTGTACCACGGCGGATCCGTTGCCCAACGACCCACGCCAGGTTCTCGATATCGTCTCGACCACCTTCACCAAACCGTTGCTATTCCGGCAGACGATCGAACGCATGTATGAAGACGGTGCGCGGATCTTCGTCGAGGCTGGACCGCGAGGCAATTTGACGGCCTTTGTCGATGACATCTTGCGGAAGCGCCCCCACTTGGCTATTCCCACGGATCAGTATCAGAAGCCTGGACTCGCGGTGTTCCAGCGGGCCCTGGCCATGCTCGGAGCGCTTCATCTGCCGTTGGATTTGACCCCGCTCTATTCGCGCCGTGCGCCGCGCAAACTCTCGCTGGACGCTACGGCCGACAGGCCACCAAGAGAAGAAGATGAACCGGGCTCCATCGAGGTCTCGCTCTGCTATCCTCGTCTGAAGATCCCGCCGGCAGTTGCTCGACCTCAAATCACCCCGGTCGCGAAACCAGCGGACTCTCAGCCCGGCGCGGCGCCGGCTGCGGCCGCGATGGAATCGCCAGGCTTCGGCCACGCCGCAGTTTCCGAGACCCAGAGCCCGGCAAGACCGTCAGTCCTCGATGAGCATTTTCAGCTCATGCAAACCTTCCTCGACTCCCAGGAAGAAGTGATGAGGTCGTATCTCGACGCGGCCGCGGGCATGGCCCAAGCGCCGCCGGCCTCGGGGGGAACAACTCGGAAGACCGGCCCGCCAAGGAAGGATCCCGCGCCAGCGCATTCAGATCCGCCGGCCGCCGAGGTCTTCGTGGCTACGGATCCCCCCTCCCCGGAAGAAACGGTTGCGCCGCCTGCGCCGATGGAGCCTGTGCCGCAGCCACAACGCGCCGGGACCGGCCAACAGGAAGTGGAACATCTCCTGCTGGAAGTGATCTCGGAGAAGACCGGCTATCCGGTTGAGATGCTCGATCCCGACCTCGATATGGAGGCCGAACTCGGAATCGATTCGATCAAACGAGTCGAAATCCTCGGGACGCTCCAGCAATTGGCGGTTAGCTCAGAGATGAAGGAAGGCGCCATGGAGGAGATCGCCCGCCTGAAGACGATCCGGCAGGTGACCGAATACCTTCGCTCGATGGCAGCGGGCGGCACGGATAACTCCGCTCCAGCGTCCCGCGTGGCCGGCGCCCGCGAGCTTCCCCTGATTCGCGGAAGCGAGATCACTCATCTGACGCCGGAACGGGAGATCGTGGTGCGATGCGTCGTCGATTTGTCCGAACACCGCTACCTAACGGATCATCGTTTTGATCTCCGCGGCAACATGCTGGTCGTACCCCTGACGATTGCCCTGGAGATGATGGCGGAAGTCGCATCACTGCTCGCACCCGGACGCAAGGTTACTCGCATCCGGAAAATGCAGACGGCGAAGTGGATCGAAGCCGAAGCTGGGCAACCGGCCCCCATACTGGAGTTCAGGGCGCAGCGCATCGCGGGCGACACAGTTCAGGTGTCGCTATTTCGCGAAGACCACGCCTTGAACGGCTCGACATCAACCCGGCGAAGCGCGATCTCGGAGGCGACGATTGTTTTTGGAAACGAGTTCCCTGGTGCTCCCGAACCAGTGTCGCTCGACCTCGTCAATCCGCGGCGGCCGGCCGTTAACGCCGAACAGCTTTACTCCGAGCGGCTGATGTTCCACGGCCCGATGTTTCAAGGCGTCGATTCGCTGGACCAAGTCGCCGAAAACGGCTTACTGGCGAAGACCAAGGTGCTGCCAACGGATAATCTTCTGGCGTCGCATCCCGATCCGAAGTTCATTGTCGACCCGTATTTGCTCGATGCCGTCGGCCAGTTGGTCGGCTACTGGCCGACCGAGTTTCTCAACGAGGGATACGTAGTCTTCCCGATTCGGCTCGAAGAATTGACTCTATACCAGGGCAATCTGGAGCCCGGCGGCCGCAGCGAGTGCCGGCTGTCCGTCAGAGAGGTCACATCGCACACCCTCACCGCGGACATCGACGTTTTTGGAACTGATGGCCGGCTGTGGATGCGAGTAACCGGGTGGCAGGATTGGCGCTTCTACTGGTCCCGTTATCACTACGACTTCTGGCGCTTCCCGCAGAAGACGATGGTCGGCAGGGCGGTCTCGCTGTCATCAAACGGAGGGCGCGCCACGGCTGTTTGCCGCCGGGTGGATCCCGTACCGGAGATTGAAAACGCCACCTGGGAGTACATGTGGGCCCATCTTTTGCTGAGCGGGCCCGAAATGGAGACGTTTCGGCAGTTTCAAGACCGCGTAGCCCGCCGCGAGTGGCTCTTCGAGCGTGCGGCGGCGAAGGGTGCGCTTCAGGCCTGGATGAAGGAACAGTTCGACGTCGAGTTCTATCCGACCGACGTTGATCTGGCGCAAAAAAGCGGCAACGGCTTCACCGCCTCGGGAGAGTTGATCGAAAAGTTGGGAATCGCGCCACTCATTGCGGTGACCCGCAGAGGACTGACCGCCGTCGCGGTTACTGGAGACGGCGAACTCGCGGTGGAGATGGTGGAGTTAGACAACTCATCCGATGGCATTCAGTTCACCCCGGTAGAACAGGAACTACTTAATGGAATCGAGGAACGGAGCCGCCCGAAGGCGGTCAGCATGGCGCTGGCCGCACGGCAGGCCGCCGCCCGGATCCTGGGCGATTCTCTCAACGGCGGAGATTCAGGACCCGCGATGGAACGAATTGAACCCGGCCACGGCGAAATACACTTCGTGGCCGAAACAGGCGCCCAGGTCGTCGCTCACTGCGTCTTCGACGGCAAAGAGATAATCGCCGTTGCGAAACGAACGATGAATCCGGAGGAAACACATAATGACACGTAGCGAGATTAAGAAAGAACTGTTGGGAATGCTGAATGAACTCATGGAGGACTGGGATTACGACGGCGAACTCAACGAGGACACTGGAATCTTTCGGGAACTGGGACTGGAGTCCGTGGATGCGGTGGCTCTAGGCACCGAAATCGAAGAAAACTTCGGCCAGGAACTTCCGTTCGCCGAATTCCTGAGCAAGGCGCGGGAAGACGATTGGGAAGACATCTCGATCGGCCAATTTCTCGACTTCCTGGTTGCGAATCTGAGGCGGCCGGATGAGGAGCAGGTCGCATGAACAATACTGTATTTTTTGGACTCGACGGCGCAACATACACCGTTCTCGACGACCTCGTGAAGCGTGGCGTGATGCCATATCTCGGCGCATTCATGAAGTCTGGAGTGCGGGGGACCCTCCGGTCCGTCAAGCCACCCCTGACTCCGCCAGCGTGGACGACCGCGATTACCGGACGGTCGATGGGGCACCATGGCGTCGCCAACTTTCTTCAGTTTGAGCCGGAACCGGGTAGGCTCGGCAGCGTTCGCTTTATCTCTGGGCGTCATCTTGCCGCTGACACGCTTTGGACCATCGCAAACCGGCACGGTAAGCGGGCCGGCAGCCTGAACTTTGTAGCGCACAACCCCGCGCCCAAAATTGATGGGTGGGTGGTGCCCGGCTGGGTTGGTTGGCGCTGGGTCAAACGCGACAGCCACCCGAAGGGATTGCTCACCCGCCTGCAAAAGGAGATCCCCGGTCTCGACGTCAAACAGCTCGCCATGGATTTCAACGAGGAGAAGAAGGCCGTTGAAGGCGCCGCGTTGGATGATTACGACGCCTGGATCGACCTTCACATCCAGCGAGAGCGTCAGTTGTTCAGCATCCTCCGCCATCAGATCGAGCACGATCCCTGTGAACTGACCGCCGTGGTATTCGACGGCGTCGACAAACTCCAGCATCTCTGCTGGCAATTCCTCGATCCGTCGATGGAACCGGCGAAGCCCAGCCACGATTTTCTTTCTGTCCGGGAGCATTGCTGGGAGTATTTCCGCCAGATCGACGGCTATTTGAAAGAGATTGTAGATCTCTGTGGCCGGGACACGACCGTCTTTATCGTATCCGACCATGGATTCACCGGAAGTAACGAGATCTTTTACGTGAACACCTGGCTGGAGCAGCAAGGCTATCTCACCTGGAAGCCCGGCGCTTCGATGAAAGGCGACGAGTCGAGTGAACTGACCTCGACCGCGCTACTTTACCATCTCCGCGTCTTCGATATGGATAAGACCACTGCTTACGCTCCCTTCGCAAGCAGCAATGGCATTTACATCCAGATCAGAGACGTTACGGGGCCGGGAGGTATCGATGCGGCCGATTATGAAAGCTTCCGGGAGGAACTGATCGACGCTCTGCGCACCCGGTGCGTGGACCCGCAAACCGGAGAGCCGATCGTCACGGGAGTATGGAGGAGGGAGGAGATTGGGAGTGGTCCCTTCTCGGGACGCGTGCCTGATCTGACGCTCGAACTCCGGGACTACGGATTCTTCTCGGTCCTGAAGAGTCAAAGTGTGCTCAAGGAGCGGCCGATGGTCATGGGAACGCACCACCCGGATGGTGTCGTGATCGCGGCTGGAAATGGGATTCGTAGAGGTGGTAGCGTAAAGGACGCCGATCTGTTCGACGTGGCCCCGACAACCCTGTATGCAATGGGATTACCCATTCCTCCGGAATTGGAGGGACGCGTTCTCAAGGAGGCCTTCACCGTGCAGCACCTTCGCAAGCGCCCAGTGCGGTATGAACGGGGGCACGAGACGGGACTGAGGGTGGTTGATTCTCCAGGACGAGACGATGCCGACGAGGAAATGGATGAACAGATTTATGAACGACTGAAAGCTTTGGGATACATGGAATAATCGGGAGGAGAATTTGTGCCGAAGACCACCATTAATGGAATCCAATGCCACTACGTCACCAAGGGGACCGGCGATGACGTTATCCTGCTGCATGGACTGACATCCACACTCGCAGTCTGGTATACGAAGGTCTTTCCGGAGCTCGCGCGCGATTTTCGCGTTACCGCATATGATCTCCGAGGACACGGGCTCTCTGGAATGACACCCACGGGGTATTCCTCATTTCATCTCGCCCAAGACCTGGTTGCTCTGATGGATACTCTTGGAATCGGGAGAGCCCGCCTTATCGGCCATAGCTTCGGGGGAGCGATTGCCCTCCACGCGGCGCTACTCCACCCCGATCGGGTTGACGCAGTTGTCCTGCTGGACACCGGCGTTGCTTGTCTCCGCCACCTCCGTTCAGTTGAGAACTGGACCGGTTGGGAGGAATATGGAGACCGTCTTAAGAAGTTCGGCATCTCCCTCAAGAGCTTCATCGAGAAGGATCAACAGAATGATGTGTCTGACATCATTCGCAGCAGCTTCAAGATTCCCGTGCAATTCGGCTTCCGCCGCGGAAAGACGAGGGTTACTCCAAGATTGCGCAGGCTATTGGACGAAACCTCCGTCGGTACTGAATTCCGGAGTGTCGCCGGACTCACCGAGGAGAAGCTCCGAGAGATCCGAGTTCCGGTTCTGGCGCTCTACGGAGCAGCCTCTCCGTACGGCTCGATCGCATCCAGGTTGGTGGAACTCCTTCCGATCTGCCAGGCGCAGATGCTCGAGGAATCCGGTCACTTCTACCTCATGCAGGACCCGATGGGAGTACTAGACCGTACTATGGATTTCCTGCGGTTTCCGGGCGCTGTGGGGCATAATGCCAGCCGTTGCGCGGGGGCTTGAGCTCAAATGCCGGACTGCGAGCGAATTTACCGTACCCAGCAGCCATTTCGGTCTTGTCTCTTTGATGAATCTTGTGGTAGCATTCTTCAGTCTGATCAGTGTTACAAAGCAACCGTGATCGCGGCAGGTTTTTCCCAGCCTGCCGGCGGAACATATGACAGATGGGGATAGCGCAATCTGCAGCAGCCGTTTCCTTGGCCACTTGCCCAACAGGCGGGGAAACGGATAGCACATGTAAGACTCTACGGAGGGGAAAATGAAACTAGCATTTTGGACGCGTGTCAGTCTTGCCATACGGCTCCTTACCATCGGAGCTTCGTTCCTCGCCTCTGCTCCCGCAATGTTCGCCGACAGCGGCGGACAAACCACGAATTGGGATTTGAAGAAGAAGGCAGCGCCAGACGAGTGTTACGTCTCCCTCGGCGGGAACCTGCCCTTCACGACGCCACCCTGCAATCAGGGATTTCCAAAGGTCAATCAGGGCTACGTCTGGTCCCTCGACGAGAATACTACTACCGGCGACTTGTGGTTTGGCACATTCGCGAACCCGCAATGCATCACGTATGCGGGCGTATTGCCTGACCCGAACAGCGCCAAGCCGCACCAAACCAGTTCCTGGGCATGCGAATTTGGTCTGAGCCCGTATGTCCCAAACCCGATTCCCGCAGCCGCCCTCGGCGACTTCCGGCCTCCGCAGATTTTCGTCTACAACAAGAACTCGGACTCGCTGATTGAGGTGACGCCACCTCCGCAAAGTCCGGTCTACCCGCTCCTTCAGAGCACCCGGGGCATCCGGGTGGCGGTGGTTATGGGCAACTTGGTTTTGATGGGAGGTCCCGGCCTGGCCGGCGGCATCAACTTGTTTGCCTACCGGGCCGACACCAGAACGCTGATTGGAGCCAAAAATATTCCGCAGTTTTCCAATGTGCGGAAGGCCGCCGAATTCGAAGGGCAACAGTACATGGCCGTCGGAGCGCCCGATGGCACGGGCAGTGTCCTCAAGCTGACCGGCGCCCTCGGGGCGCCGCCCTGTCTGTCGTGCTTCACTTTCGAAGTCGTCGGTGAGTTCGCCGGCATCGGCGCATATATCAGCGATTACGACGGAAAACTGTATGTGTCCACATGGCCGTCCTCGTCGCTGCTCTCCGCGCGGGTCTATGAAAGCCCGACCGTCCCTGTCGGCGGCCTAACCAATGCCGACGCTGCAAACTGGATCCCTGTCTGGAGTTCCCAGATGTACGAACCCGATCCCGTTACAGCCTCAGTGTACGCAGGCGGTCCGCTGATGGAATTTGACGGCTATCTATACTTCAGCACCATGCACATCCCCTGGCTTGCCACGCTGGCGCATATCGGTGCATTCGGGCCTCCGGCGGACCAGGAAGCGTTTCAAGAAGCCGTCAGCGGCACGTTCCGGGCCACAAGTATTTTCCGAATGAAGAAAGTCGGCGGCCTGCCGTCGGTGGAACTCCTCTACGGAGCTGAAGAATTGCCGAAGTTCGATCCGTTTACCAGGACTTGGTCTCTCGTTCCCAACAACATGCCAGCGGGCAAGAAGACGCCTTTGTGGGGCCCGCCCGGGTTCGGTAACCCATATAACAACTATTCCTGGGACATGGCTCGATGGGAGGATCGCCTGTGGATTGGCACGATGGACTGGAGCTTCACCGCCAAAGAAGGCGCGGACCTCATCGCGGACGAACTTGGATTTGATGTGCCTGACGATCTCCTGGCAAATGTCGAATACGGCGCAGATCTGTGGTTCTTTCCCGATTCGGGTTCTCCCGCCTACCCGGAGAGCAAAGCCGGCGTCGGAAACTTCACCAGCTACGGCATTCGTAACATGCTCTCAAGCGACGCCCTGTTTCTCGGCATGGCGAATCCTATGAATCTGCTCACCGACCCGTTTGACCAGCTTCCGGAAGGCGGATGGGAATTGATCAAGCTCACGCCCAAACCTTCGAATACGCCAACCGGGAGTCCGGCGCTCGTGCCGCTTGGTAATGGAGTCAGCGTGGAGTTCTGCAACATCACCGAAGCGGGCGTCACAACTGCTGAAACCTTCCCGTATCCCTTCCTTGATCCGGGCGAGGATTTCCCCATCTTGGATGAATTCCTGGAAAACAATCCGCCGCTTCCGCTCGACGCCATTGAGCCATCGCAGCTAACGCAGATTTCGACCACTGCGGCTTGGCAGATTGGCTGCGCCGGCGCGCTCGCCACGGTCTGTCTCCCGATTCCGGATGGCGCCGTTGATCCCCGCATCTACCAATTGCAGTGGATCGAGGGAAGTCTAGAATGGATCGACGTGACCGTCTCGGCTAATCAAGGCACCGTATGCGGGGCCGTTGACGCTCCCTACCTCGGCGTCTTCACCGTGATGGATCACCAGAAATGCGACGTCAACCGCAACGGCCAGATCGACATGATCGACGTCCAGTTGATCTTCGCCTCCAGGAATCAAATCGCTCCGCCAAAGGATCCGCGCGACGCCGACGTTGACAGGGTGGTTACGGTTCTTGATGGACGCCAGTGCGCGGTCAAGTGCACCTATCCAAACTGCGCCACTTCGGCTCCGTAATGACAGCAGGAGCGTATCAGAAAGTGTGTATACTCATTCGAGAGGAGATCATTATGCGAGTCCCCCGGTTATTGGTTCTGTTGCTCGCGCTGAGTTTGGCGCCCGTTGTCTATGGGACCCCCATCATTCTGGTTGATCCGCTTGACCAAACGCACCAGATTGGCGATCCGGCGGCAGTGGACGTCGTCTTCTCCAACCCGGAAGGCAACAGAGTCGGCGCGTTCTCCATCGGAGTCTCCTACGACCCCGTCATTGTTGACCTGACCAGCGTCATTTTCGGAACCTCGCTCGGTGGAGGTTTTTTCAATTCTATTCAGGATGCCAGTGAGACGCCCGGCGCGGTTGAGGCGGCAGAAATCTCGCTTCTATTCGACCTCAGCGGTCTTCAAGACGGCGTGTCGGATGTGCTGCTGTTTTCCTTGGTCTTCAATCCGGTGGGCGTTGGCGCCAGCAACATAACTCTAAGTCCGGGAATCGGCATATTTGGCTTCGGCGGATTTGTTGCGGACGAGTTCGGATTCACGATCGACGCCGATGCCCTATCCGGGAGCATATCCGTCATTCCCGAGCCCATTAGCATTTCGCTCGTTGGCGCCGGACTGGTTGGACTATTCCTCGCCCGGCGGCGAAAACGGGCTTAGGCTTTATTATGGGGCGGCAGCACGTTCTTGCACCTGCCGCCCCCGGCTTTCCTCACTCCACCAGCCGCAGTGGTCGTCCGTCACTCCACGCTCCGCGCACCACCCTTTCCGGCCGCCAATCCCGCCTTCTGATCTTCCCTTCCGTGAAGGCGGCGTCCGTGAGGGCGTCGAAAACAGCCCAGTACACGTAGTAATCCAGTGCATTGAGCTCTCCTTTGCGGGCTCCGCGACGGCGGAACAGTCGTTCACGAAGAACGCCCCTCCCCGGGCTATCAGCATCTGCCCCGGGGGCAAGAGGCGCAAAGTGATCAGCGGTCAAGGAAGGCTTCCCGTGCCGGTCGGATGATACGGTCACGTAAGCCTTGTTGGACTCCGGGATCCGCGGTATCGCCCGAAACAGCTTGCGGGCAATCTCATCTCCGACCACGCCATCCTCGTCTCCGGCCATGATCACCACCAGAGTCTCACGCGGAATCCGCTGGTAGGTCTCCGGTTCCAGCAGAGACGGCAGCCGCTTGCCGAAGAGGCCGGAGGATGTAGAGTCACCCGGCGCGACCGAGAGCACGGCTCGCGGTTCAGGTAGCCCTGCTCGCTCGAACCGTCCCGCCAGATTCATGGCAATCGTTCCGCCGAGCGAGTGCCCCACCAGTGCGAACCGGTCGGTCCCGGCCTTGGTGTGACGCCCTCCATCCAACTTCCCCAAGGCGCCCTTCAGAGCCTCCTGGGCGTTGTCCGTCATGTTCGCGATGGATTCCCGTAGGTTCTCCTGATAGCGCGGATAGACCACTATGTGACCGTGTTTGACAATGTGGTCGATCCACTCGCGGTAGCCACCCGGATCCATCCCTCCCCAGCCGTGCAGAAAAGCGATCAGCGGCGCTTCCGAGGGATTCGGCCGCGGCTCGAAAATCCAGTATTCCCGGGCGCCGGAGCCGTACTTCGTAGCTGCTACCGCGGAATGTTTGTAGTCCGAACCGCCCGGTCCCGAAGATGGCTGGCCCGGCGGAGAAGGCTGACCCGCCAAGGTAGCTGGCTGAAGCAGTAATACAGCGATCAAACCGAGCATCGCCTCCGGCAAGGAAACCATCCCGCGGAAACCGCATGCCGAGCGAATAGAATAGCGCGAACAGGCCAAACCCAGGGGAACCCGTGATCCTTCGAGCATCCTCCACCCTCCTCTTCCTTTAAGTGTATTGCATCGGTTCGTGCCGCACTCGTTCAAATCCCGTGACAGAAATTGCGGATCGAACCCACGGGAGTTCGTCTCTCACCTGCAAGCGGGGCCAATTCGAGAACGGTGGGCAAGTACTGGCAGAACTACAGATCCTCCGGCATTCCGCCGATCGACTTGTAGGCGTTCGCCTCTTCAATTTACCCGGTCATCCGGTAACAAAACCTATGTATAAACTAATCAGCAACTTCTTTTTTCTACTAATTCTCTGTGTGATTTCAGGGAATGCCCAAACTCCTCCTGATCAACCGGCCGCTGGTCCCGGTGGACAGGATTATCGCCATGCCGGAGTGCAGTCCTATGGCCCGTTCTGGCCAGAAGGTCGCGAAGGCCAGGAGGCCTTTGAGTATTGGATCTACCAGCCAAGTCTTCCCGCGCCGCCGGAAGCGCCTGCCATCCTATTCCTGCATGGCAAAGGGGCCGTTAGCCCCGTCGTTTACGAGTCGTGGATTGCCCATCTTGCCAAGAAAGGGTTCTCCGTCATCTGGGTACGCTATGAGAGCAGTGCGACAATCCTGCCCGAGTACCTTGGCAACGCTGTTGAATCCTATCGGCATGCACTGGAACGCATCGAGCTGCAATCAACAGCGTTTGTGCCGTTAGCTCGAGACGACTCCGGCGCCCTGCGCACGGGAATTGTCGGGCATTCACTGGGCGGCGCGCTCGCGGTCTTGCTGGCGGGCCGCTCAGAACGAATGTTGAAAGCGCCGGCGCCCGCTGCTGTGTTCGCCATCGAACCGGCGCTGGCCTGGCTGGAACCTTCGGACTTTTCTTCGTATCCTGCTAAAACGAAGACGCTTATCGTGGTGGCTGAAGACGATGCCGTCGTTTGCAAGTCCGGCGCTGAGCTTCTCTGGCGCCTTGTTAAAGACCAGCCTCCGGCGAATCGGCAGCTTCTGGTGGTCCACACAGACCGGTGGGGCACACCAGCGCTCACCGCGGATCACCCGTTCCCAACAACTGCGGGAGTATTAGAACTCGGGGTCGACGCGCGCGACTACTATGTGACGTGGAAGCTTAGCGTCGCAGCGATGAACTGCGGGATGTTCAACATTGACTGCGAGTCGTCCTTCAGCGGCGGCGGCCCGGCTCAGGTTGACATGGGGTCGTGGTCTGATGGCAAACCAGTGATTCCAATGACCTGTATTCCCAGTCCGGAGTCAGTGCAACTGAAATGCGAGCAGCGCCGGACCCGGCTGCGGAGAAGGTAGCGGGACAATTGGCCTGCAATGGAGATATCCGCGGCCCGCGGAATCTTTCGGATATCGAGTTTGGCAGCCAGCGCGACCGGTGCGCCTGGCTCCGCGGGCTGCCAGCTCGATCCTCTGATAGTGTCCGTTGGACGGCAGCGGCTCATTCATCGCCGGTGGCGCGGAAGAAGGAAATCGGATAACCTTGTCCACAGTCTCCGCGCCCAGGCGGATTCCTGCTATGCGAAAGCTATTCACACTTTGCCTGTTCTTCCTCGGCGCGTTTCCGCAGAGCCCTTGTTCGGCTGCGGAAAGGCCGAACATCATGGTCTTTCTGGTTGATGACATGGGCCTGATGGACACTTCGGTCCCATTTCTAACCGACGACAGCGGGAAGCCCAAGCCGTACTCGCTGAACCGCTATTACCGGACGCCCAGCATGCAGCGGCTGGCCGAACGCGGCATACGATTCAACCAATTCTACGCGATGAGCGTTTGCTCGCCGACACGCGTATCGATCATGACCGGCCAAAACGCTGCCCGCCACCGCACAACGAACTGGATCAACCCTCGCCGGGACAACGCCGGCCCCAACGGCGCTCCCGATTGGAACTGGGCTGGCTTAAAGAAAGGGGATGTAACCCTAGCTGGAATACTGCGTGAGAATGGCTACCGAACCATCCATATCGGGAAGGGACACTTTGGCCCCGAAGAACACGAGGGCGCCGAACCCCTCAATCTTGGCTTCGACGTGAACGTCGCCGGCGCCGCGTTCGGCGCGCCCGGAAGCTACTATGCGGAGAAGAACTACGGACTCGGTACCAAGCGCAGCCATCATGCCGTTCCCCATTTGCGAAAGTATCACGGCACGAACACGTTTCTCACCGAAGCACTAACGATCGAAGCGAAGAAACAGGTGGCCGATGCCGTTGAGGACGGCGAACCGTTCTACCTCTACTTCTCCCACTACGCGGTCCACGCGCCGTTTGAATCCGATCCGCGGTTTGCCGATCATTACAAGACCTCGGGGAAACCGGAGAGCGCGCAGGCATTCGCGACGCTCATCGAGGGAATGGACAAGTCGCTCGGCGACATGATCGATCAGTTTGAGCAGCTCGGCATCGCGGAGAACACTCTTATCTTCTTCCTCGGCGACAATGGCTCCGACGCACCTCTGGGCCACCAGCATCAGGTCGCCTGTGCTGCTCCACTGCGGGGGAAAAAGGGCGCTCATTACGAGGGCGGGATGCGGGTCCCGTTCATCGCCGCCTGGACAAAGCCGGACCCCGCCGACGCGTTTCAACGAAAACTGCCCATTCCCTTGGGCGCTATCCAGAGTCAAGTCGCGTCGGTCGAGGATTTGTTCCCCACCATCTTGGAGATCACTGGAATCTCTTCTCCCAGCGGCCACGTCGTCGACGGAGAGCTGCTACAGACATTGCTGACCGGGAAACGCGATCCCGGCCGGCCCGAACAGTTTCTTATGCACTATCCGCACGGACCCCATCGCAGCAACTACTTCACCTGCTGGCGTGATGGTTCCTGGAAGGTGATCTACCACGCATTGCCGGAGGCGCCGGCAATAGATGGCCACATTCAATTCGAAGGCGGACATTATGAACTGTTCAATCTCGCGGACGACCCCTTCGAATCGAGGAATCTTGCCAGCTCACATCCCCGCGAGCTCGAGCGAATGATAAAAGGCTTGATTGCCGCTCTGGAGGATCACAAAGCCGTCTATCCGGTCGATAACGATGGCAACAGGTTACAACCGCGGTTGCCGTGATTTCCGAGATTCCATCCAAGACCTGAACATCCGTTCTCCTTCCGAGCCCGACTGATCCCGCTCAGCCGAACGCTTCCCAACCAGACTCCAAAGCCCGTTTGCGTTCGACCGGCCTGACGTGATCGAAACCTTCGGGCAAGATCCGGATTGCGGTTGCCCCGCGGTCACGCCATCACCGACAGCGTGTCAAAGAACGGAGCAGTAAGCGATTCCGGCCCGAACACCTCCGACCGCTTCTTCGCCTCAGCCGGAGCGAGCCCCTTCGTGAGGAGTCGCCAGGCGGCGTCCTGCGGAATGTCGATGGACGCGGCCGGCTGTCTGGATAAACCCGTGTGCAGCAGCCACTTGCCGTCCGAGCGAAGCAGGGTCCAATCTCCACCGGCCGGCCCTGTTACGCGGATCGTCACCGTAGCCCCGCTGGGCGCCGCGGTCTCCCGGTAGCGGAACGGAAGTGCGCGCAGAAAGGTGTCGAGGACGGGATGCAGAAAACGCCGGTTGGCCAGGGGCTCCGCTCCCACGGCGTCGCGAATCTGCTGCTGATGGTGCCACTTCTCGGTGTATTCGCGGGCGGTGTCGAACCAGTTGGCCGAGCGCTCCTCGCCGGCCCAGGCAACCGGAAACAGCGAGTCCGCCTCCGGATCGAGTGACGCTACGTGGGCGGCGAGTTGTTCCCCGGTCGATACGAGCATCTCGATAAGAAGCTCCGGGCTGACACGGCGAAAGGCGCTCACCCAGTCGGCATTGAGGCCATTCAGAAAGACGACCAGATCCGGATAGCCGCGAATCGGGTGGGGCGGCGCCGGTGGCGGATGTCCGTCACGCTCGAACGAGAGTTTGCGAATGTTGGAATCGAGCAAGTGGGCCGCGATATCCTTGACACTCCAACCGGCACAGACGGTCGGTGTACGCCAGTCCTCCGGCCTCAGGCCGCGAAGCAGCCGGCCAAGCTCATCGTTAATTTCTGAGAATAGGCCGGATACATCGATTGGGCGAACGCGCTCCATGAAATACTCATTTTCCCATGGCCGCACCGGGCCCGCGGCCGGGCTCGCGGCTGGAGTATCCGCCGGCGAGCGGCTCACGCATTCCGATTATTCCATCCGGAGGCCGCCGCTCGCTTCCGGGCGGCTTACGGTTCCGAGGTACGGCAGACCCAACAAACCCATCACGACGTACCGCAAGGTCAGCAGCACGCCGAGCGCTGCGCCCGCCTCGGGAGACAGCCAATCGCGGAATAAGTAGATGACTGCAGCGTCCCGGGTCCCAACTCCGGCGAAGGTTAGCGGCAGTAGCCCCGCCAGGATCGCCAGCGGAATGAGTCCCAAACTGTCCAGCAGCGGGGTTCGGCCGCCCACGGCGCGGAGGAAGAACCAGACCTGAACGAGATTCACGAACCAGATGGTCACCGACATTACAGCGATCCCGAGCAGCCGCCGGCGGTCCAACCAGAAATGGCTGTGCATCGCGGCCCAGCTCTCGCCAAGCCGGCCGATCTTTTCCTTGACCTGGCCGGAGGAAAAGCGCGAAACGAAGCCAAACGCCCCATGCGCGATCCGGGGCACACCCAGGATCAGCATCCCGGCCCCGATTCCGCCAAACACCGCCACGGCGAGCGCCGCGATCACCGGGTCATCTCCTCCCACGAACAGGAGACCCGCCGCGCACCACAGCAGCAGCGAAAGCATGTCGCAGATTCGCTCGAACACCACCAGAGATAGGGCCAGCGAACCAGAGAGGTGTCCCCTCTGTCGAAAGAACCATGACTTGGCAAGATCGCCCATCTTGGAAGGCAACACCATGTTCAGAACCGCCGCGGCCAGGTTGAGCCGGATCGCCTCGCCCACCGCGAGTGGCGCCTGCCGCGGAACCATGCGGCACAGGCGTACCCCGGCGAGCCAGATGAGCGGCACGAACGCCGCCATGCCCAGCAAGATCCACCCCCGGCCGGCGGCGGTCAGGACGGCTATGACATTGCGAATGTCAACCTTCCAGTAGATGACCGCGAGAATGGCCAGGCTGACCGCGATCGTGACGATGCGTTTCATCGCGAAGCCGTGAGCGTTCGCTCCACCACCAGCGGCTCCCCCTTGCCGAGCTCCCGCACCCGCGCCGTGAGGTCGAGCCATGGCTGCAGTTGACTTGCTTGGAAGGTCCGGCTCATCACGACGTAGATGGACGTTTGATCGCCCCCAATTCCGGCGGCCTCCACGCTCTGCCAATCCTCAGCCCCCACCTCGTCGCGCACCGTCCACGCGGATCCGTTCCACTCAAGCCGGCGGCTAAAACGAAACGGCGCCGTGGCGCGGCCCGTGATGAGCAACCGCTGCAGCAGACGCCGGATCAGATCCGGGAACAGGCGGCCGAAGGTGAGCATCACGGTTCTGAGAACGAGCAGCTTGAACGTCGACATGAGCGTCTGCCTGGCCCACCCGAAACGGCCGCGCACGAAAATGGCCTCCTCTGCGATCTCGGTCTCGTACTCACCCATCAAGTGCGCCACCGCGCAGCGGACACGGCTCCCCGCGCGCACCTGCAACGAAACCTGCGTGTCCGAGGCCGCCAGCCGGCCGCCCTGAAAGCACTTGAACACGCCTCCTTTGTTGAGCGCGATGTAAAGGACCGTGTCGTCACGCCGGTCAATCAAGATCCCGGCCTCCGGCAAATGAACTCGGCCCTGAGGAGGAAGCGCGGGACCGGGACGTTCTTCCACCCAATCACTCCAGGCCAGCAGGTAGTTCCAGACGTGGTGTCCGACAATGTGGTCGTCTGCGTAGCAGGGGGCGCGGCCGGCTGCGAGCGCTTCAACAAACCGGTCATTCACGGCCAGCGCCTGAGGCATCCATCGCCCCGCGAGTTCGAACCCGTGCGGGAAGAAATTGTAGGTGTTGCGGCTCCCGTACTCCCCGCCAAAAGAGCCGTCGGGATGGATGAAGTGGGAGGCACACTCGACAGCGCGGGCCACCGACGCCCGCAGCTTCTCATTCTCCGGTTCCCGTTCGAAGAGCCGTGCCAGCGCCGAGATGGTCAGCGTCTGGTATCCGGGGTCGAATCCTTCGTATTCCGGGAACCAGCCCTCCGGTGACTGCCAGTCGAGCAACCGCTCCAGGCGCCGGCGGAGGCTTTGCTCCCATTCACCAGTCCCGAGCAACTCGCCGGCAAGCGACAAGCTGAGGATAATGAGCGCGTGGTGGTTGCTCAGCCGGCCGCTCTCCTCCCGGCCAGCCAGCCACTTGGCGCGCCGATGGAAAAACCGGCGCAGATCCTCGTCGTCCAGGCCCAGCAACCGGTAGCTCTCCAGGCTTGCCAGCAGCGAGAATACCGTGGCTCCCGCCGCTTTCTCGTAAGGGAAATAGTCGTCGCTCGAGCCGTCCGCGTGCGCGCTGCGGGCCGTATAGCGAAGGCCGGCTTCCACCCACTGCCGGACGGCCGGCTGCTGATGGAACGGATTCCCGGCCACATCCGATCGCCACGCCAGGGCCAGCGGCCAGACAAACTCCTGGGCCATGCCACTCGGAAAATCAATGATCTTATAGTGCCAGTAGTTGCGGTCGAAACAGCCGTAAGTGGGGCTGTGCGGATTCCGGTCCTGCAACGTCAGAATCTTGGGTATAAGCTGCAGCGCCTCTCGCGCCAGGCGATCCCGCGGGCTCATTCGCCGTCCTCACCGAGGCGGTCCACTTCCTGGCGCCGGAGCCGGTACTGGATCTCCTCCAGCATCTTGCGGTTCGCCGCCAGCAGATCCGCCATCAACCCGGCCATCAGGCCGAGGCCGCCGAGAATCACAAGAATGGTCGCCGCGATAAGACTGGGCGCGCGAACGCGCGTGGGATCGTCGAACCAGTACAGGAGCAGCCACCTCGCCAGCAGCGCGCCGCCAGCCACCAGCGGCAATGCAGACAATCGCCAGAAGAACTCCAGTGGGCGGTAAACGGCATAGACGCGAAGAATGGTCCCGATACTCCGCACCACGTAATTCAGGCTGCTCTTCACCAGCCGCGACGGCCGGGCCTGCCCGTTCGTCCGGATCGGCGTCGAACGAATGGCGAGCCCTTTCAGGCCAGCTTGAATCACCGTCTCCAGAGTATAGGTATAGTTCCCGAAAACGTTCATCCGCAGCGCGGCTTCCTTGCTCATGGCCCGGAAACCGCTCGGACTATCCGCGATGCCAGTGCCGCTCACCCGCCGCACCACCCAGCTCCCAAGCCGCTGGAGAAGCTTCTTCGTCCATGAGAAATGCGCAATGTCTTCGATGGGCCGAGCCCCCACCACCACATCGGCGCCGCCCTCGAGAATCGGCCGGACCAGCTTCGGAATATCGTCAGCGCAATACTGGTTGTCACCGTCAGTGTTAACGATAATGCCGGCGCCCAGTTTCAGCGCCGTTTCAAGACCGGTGGTAAACGCACGGGCCAGACCCATGTTCTGCTTGAAGCTGACCACGTGGTGGGCTCCCGCGGTCCGCGCCACCTCCGCGGTCCGGTCCGTGCTGCCGTCGTCTATGACGAGCACCTCGATCGAGTCGATGCCTTCGATTTGGGCCGGCAGATCGGCCAGTGTTTGCGCGAGGGTCTCTTCCTCGTTGTAACAGGGTATCTGGATGATCAGTTTCGTGCCGGCCTCATCCCTGGCGCCATCGTGCATTATCAGCTCAGGCTTCCCTCTCCGCTTAGCTGGTATCGCCGCCTTATGCGCGGCCGGGACAGGGATGCGAACCCTCAATTATACTGGAGCGGTTCCCAGGGCGCGATCCGGGACCTGCCCGGTATCAGTTCGGAACACACGGGTAACTGAGTGGATGAACGACAAAAGAAGGGATCGCCTGATCGACTTGGGGGCCGAAGCCCTGGCTGACGCCCTGTTGGAATTGGCAAGCCGGGATGGTGCGGCTGACGACATGGTGGAACGGATGATCGCCACACCCAAGGAAAACATTCAGCGATTCAAAGCGAAACTGACTTCCCTCAAACGCTCCCGCCGGTTCATACGCTGGGGGGAATCCGCCGGCTTAGCCCGTGAACTCGAAAACCTGCTCGAAGATCTTCGGGCAGGCGTGGATGACCCAAAAACAGGAGCTGAGCTGACGGCAGCTTTCTTCGAAACCGACCGAGGATCTCTCGGCCGTTGCGACGACTCCAGCGGCTGCGTCGGAGACGTTTACCGCATTCATGCTAAAAGTCTCTTTTCCGTCTACGCCCGGCGTTGCCCCGAAAAGGAATGGCTGGCGAAACTGGTCTTCGAACTCAACCAGAACGATGACTACGGAGTGCGCGACGCGTTGATCGATTGCGCGGCGGAGTATCTGCCGGAACCGGACATCCGCACCATGATCGGTTGGCTTCAAGAAGCTGCCGGCCGGGAGAGCGAGGAACACGATAAGCGCCATTGGTTGCTCTTGGTCGAATCCCTGGCCCGGCAGATCAAGGATGCGTCCCTTTTTGAGAAGACTCGGATCGCCTCGTGGGGAGAGTTGTCAACCGCCGCCTGCGTGGACATAGCCCAGGTCTACCTCGAAAGTGACGATCCGCGAACTGCTCTTTCGTGGATCGAAAAGATCCCTGCGGACGAGACCTTTCAAGCCCATGAGCGGGACCGGTTGCTGCTCGACATTCACGGGCGGCTCGGGGAGACGCGGAAGCAGTCGGATGTTGCGTGGCGGATCTTCAGGCGGTACCGGTGCACGGATTCGCTGCAAGAGCTTCTATCCGTGATCGGCGAAGATCAGCGCGCGCCGGTTACGGCCGGTGAAGTGGACTCCATTCTCAGCGAGAGAACACTTTCCCTCTCGGATGCTGCATTCCTCGTGGAGATTGGTCGCTTGGACGATGCGGAAAGCTACCTGCTCGGGCGGGCAGACCTACTCAATGGGGATCTCTATGGCAGCCTGCTTTCCCTGGCCAAAGCCATGGAAACGGCCGGCCGCCATCTGGCGGCCACTGTGCTCTACCGGGCGCTACTCAATTCGATTCTGCGGCGAGGTCAAACCAGAACCTATCCACATGGGGTCCGCTATCTCAAGAAACTGGACAGACTGGCTGAATCCATCTCTGATTGGCGTGGTGAGGAAGAACACGATACCTACCGCCACGCGCTTCGTCAGGCCCATGGCAGGAAGTCCAGCTTTTGGTCCCAGTACGAGAAGTGATCCGGGTCGCCACAGTCTCATGGGCGGAGAATCCAGACAGCCTTGGCAGTTGATCTCTCACACCCGGTTCCGCCGTAATCTCATCACCTCCGTCCGGCGCCCCAGAGTGAAAGAGCAGCGAGGAATGGGAGAAAACGTAGCATCCCGCGGTCCGTCTAAAGCCGTTCACGCCATCCAAGCCGAAGTGTGCCTTCGGCGTCCAGTGTCACGCCGGTTCCGAGATCCGAGCCTTCCCGATGAAGCCGGTCCCGCAGCCAGCGCGCGTCCTCCGGAGCAGTCCTCTGCAATCGGAACCGCTTGATCTCGAGAGGACGCATTTCGAGTCGCAGGAGTCCTTGAGTGGACGGGTCAACCGTCGCGAAGTACATCAGTGTCAGGTGGCTCCGGAACTCTTCGTATCCCCCGATGCCTTCGTAGTCGTTCAAGAAGTCGCCGCAGCCGTACAGAATGGGCTTATTCTGGTAAACCTCGATCCCCTTCGGATGATGGGACGAGTGACCATGAATGATGTCGGCCGCGCCCTCCTCCACCAGCCGGTGCGCAAACCCACGATGAGCCGGCGGGACTTCGTACCCCCAGTTGCCGCCCCAATGAATGGAGGCTACCACGATGTCGTGTGTCCGCCTCACCGCTCGCACCCGCTCGCCAATCCGTGTGGCTGTCGTGTCCGAGAGATCCGGTAATAGGCACACTCCGGGTCTCCCGCCGGTGGCTGCCCAGCCCGCTGGTATCCCGCTGCTGGTTGTTCCGAATCCAAATACGATCACGCGCGCGCCGCTCCCCGTATCCATCACTGCGGGTGCTTGCGCCGCCACGAGATCGCTTCCCGCGCCCGATACTCCGAGTCCTGCATTCCGCAACACTTCGAGCGTCTCCAGCAGACCGGACTTCCCCCAGTCCAGGACGTGATTGTTCGCGAGAACACAGCAATCGATCCCCGCCACGGTCAAACACGGGACGTTCGCCGGGTGCATCCGGTAGTTGATGCCCTTGGCCTCCCAATCGTCACTCCTCGTGATGCTGGTCTCGAGATTGACAATGCGCAGGTCCGGCGCGAAGCTCTCGAACTCCTGAAGAGCGTCGCCCCAAACATACGAATAATCGACCGGCTTCGGGATCGGGCCGTTTGCGCTTTCGGCCAGTTCCACATATCCGAGAGCGGATCTCAAGTACGACTCATGGAGTTGAGGTTCGGAAGGATGAGGCAGCACCTGGTCAATGCCTCTTCCGGTCATCACGTCGCCGCACAAGAAGAGGGTCACTGGACCTGCATCCCTGGCCGCCTTCTCGGCAGTAGGGGCGCTTTGTTGCGGAGTGGAGTCCCGGGTTCGGAGTGGCATCATCCACGGCGCAAGAGCGAACCCGCCGGCCCGCCAAAGAAATTGTCTTCTTTCGAGCATGCGGTCGATCTCGGACTCTCTATCCCAAGTCTACAGCTTCGGCACGGCTCCGCCGCCTTTATCGAGAATCGAGCCCTTGTCTCGCCGCTATAGAATTGGACCAGCAGGCAACGCGGGAGAATCCGCTCTCTAGGGTGAAGAGAAATGTCGCGGCTCGAAATTGCGAGGATCTTTTCGGCGCGGAACGGCATCTGGCTGCCTCTTTTCTTCGCTTCGTTCTGCCCCGCACAGGAATGGGAAGTTGGCGGCGCCGTGGGCTATGGCGCGTACAGGAACGCGAGCGTCCTCTCGCCGGCTGGTACGGCGGTGGCCGGAGTCCGGAACAGATACGCATTGAGCGCCTCCACTTGCCATGACATGTACGAACACCTGTCTGGAGAGATCCGCTATAGCTATCAAGACGGCGACCCCTTTCTTGCCGCGGAAGCGGCAGAAACGAACTTGCAGGGTCACTCCCATGCAATCCACTACGATTTGCTCTTCCACGTCCGCCCGCGGTCGCGAAGATTTCGTCCGTACGTGGCGGCGGGACTTGGCGCGAAGCAGTACGTCTCGCACGGCCCCCGGGAGCCTTTGCCTCCACTGAGCAGCATCGCCGCACTGGCCGTCAATAGCGAAGTGAAACCGTTAGTGTCGCTCGGCGGCGGGCTGAAGCTTCGCATAAGCCGGCATTTAAACCTGCACTTCGCTTTTCGAGACTACCTCACTCCCTTTCCGAAGAAGCTCTTCGTTCCCGCTGACGGCGGCCGGGCGCGCGGATTCCTGCACCAGTTCACGCCGTTTGCGGGAGTGGGGTACGAGTTTTGAACCTCCGGCGCGGCTGGCCGCTTTTTGTTCACTTCGCGTTCCGTCGCGGAGCCGGAACTGTGTTAAAGTGTTGATCCGGGTAATACCCGAGAGGCGGGTCTCCGCCGCCCGGGCGAACCTTGTTTCAGCATGACTAAAACTAATCAGTAGTAGCCGGTCCGAAACTCGGTTTGGCGCTGCTATAATCTGAACATAAGAGTATGGATACTGCACTGGGTCTACACCGTTTCCAATTTGCATTCACGGTCACCTATCACTATCTGTTTCCTCAGATCACGATGGGACTCGCCCTGCTGATTGTCATCCTCATGACCATCGGGCGGAAGACTGGCGACGATCACTACCTTCGCGCCGCGCGCTTCTGGGGCAAAGTTTTTGGCGTCTGTTTCGTAATGGGCGTTGTGACCGGAATCCCGATGGAGTTCCAGTTCGGCACCAACTGGTCGCGCTTCTCCGAGGCCGCCGGCGGAATCATCGGACACACACTGGCCATGGAAGGCGTATACGCGTTCTTCCTCGAATCCACGTTCTTGGGGTTGTTCCTTTACGGTGAGAAGCTGATCGGCCCGCGGCTGCACTATCTCTCCGCCGTGGCCGTCTGGCTGGGATCATGGATCTCCGGCTACTTCATCATCGCCACTAATGCCTGGATGCAGTACCCGACCGGATACACGCTTGGCCCTGGAGGCGAGATCCTGCTTGACAGCTTCTGGGGGCTGATCCTGAATCCCTGGATCTTGTGGATGTACCCCCACAACATGATCGGCGCCGTGACAACCGGAGCCTTCGTGATGGCTGGCGTCGGGGCTTTCTATCTGCTCATGAAGAAGCACGAGCAGTACGGAAAAACTTTCCTCAAGGTCGGCGTGACAGCGGGCTTCATCGCTTCCGTACTGCTTCTGTTCCCCACCGGAGACGGCCAGGGACGGATGGTCGCCGAGCACCAGCCCGTGGCGCTGGCCGCCATGGAGGGCCACTTCGAGACCACTACGGGAGCGGGCCTGAACATCCTCGGACAGCCCGACGTCGAGAAAGGAAGGATCGACAATCCGCTCACCATTCCCAACATGCTGAGCATGATGATCTATCAGCGATGGGACTCCGAGGTGAAAGGACTCGACGCTTACCCCCGTGATCTCTGGCCCGACAACATCCCGCTGCTCTACTACTCGTTCCACATCATGGTCGGGCTCGGGACGATCTTCATATTGACCTATGGCATCTCGTTCTTCCTCTTAAGAAAAGGTTCGTTGTTCAGTCTGAAGCCGGTTCTGTGGGTTATTTTGTTGCTGACACCGTTCCCGTTTATCGCCAACACGGCCGGCTGGCTGACGGCTGAGATGGGGCGGCAGCCGTGGGTGATCTACGGGCTCATGCGAACCAGTGACGGTTCGTCGGCTCTCGTCTCGGCGGGCAACACTCTCTTTACGCTGCTTGGGTTCATGGGCATGTACGCGTTGATCTCGATCCTGTTTGTTTTCCTGATGCAGCGCCTGATCGATACCGGGCCCGAGAGCGGATCTTCCGGTGAATCCGCGCCGGATGCCGCCGAGGGGTACGGAGACTGATCGAGGAGAACATCATGGAGATTATTTGGTTCTGTCTGGTTGCGGTGATGATCGCTATGTATGTCGTGCTCGATGGATTTGACATCGGCGCCGGCATCGTTTCTCTGTTCATTGCCGAGGGCAAGGAGGAAAAGGAACAGGTCGTCCAGTCCATCGCGCCGGTCTGGGATGGCAACGAAGTCTGGCTGCTGGCCAGCGGCGGCGTGCTTTACTTCGCTTTCCCGAAGCTCTACGCCTCGGCTTTCCAAGGATTCTATCTGCCGCTGATAATCGTGCTCTGGCTGCTAATGTTCCGCGGCCTCTCGATCGAACTGCGCCATCAGATGGACAACCCGACTTGGTCACCCTTTTGGGATACCGCGTTTGGCGTGGCCAGCCTCCTGTTGGCCATATTCTTCGGCGCCGCGCTCGGCAACGTCGTGCGCGGCGTGCCGCTCGATGACCGGGGCGACTTCTTCCTGCCGCTCTGGACCAACTGGAACGTCGGCGTGGATGTCGGCATCCTCGATTGGTACACCGTACTGGTAGGCGTATTGGCTGCCCTGACCCTCACCATGCATGGCTGCCTCTGGGTGGCGCTCAAAACCGAGGGGCCGCTTTCCGAGAGGGCGCGCCGAGCTAGCCGCGCGGTCTTCTTCGGCGTGCTGTTCCTGACTGCCGCCGTCACCGTCGCCTCCTTCGCCATCCAGCCCGCGCTTACCGAAGCGTTCGCCGCCCGTCCATGGGGATATATTTTCCCGATCCTCGCGGTGGCGGGCCTGATTGGCGTGCTGATGTTCGGCCGCTATCCCGAAGGCGAGATGAAGGCCTTCCTGTCCTCCGGGCTGTTCATCATCGGAATGCTGACCTCGGCGGTGCAGGGCCTGTTCCCGTACGTGATGCCCGCCACCACCGGCGCGGAGATGGGGTTGACAGCGTTCAGCGCAGCGGCTCCAGCCAAAGGACTCGCTATCGGCTTCGCCTGGTGGATTCCCGGCATGCTCCTCGCCGCAGGCTATTTCTTCTTTACCTATAAACGTCTCGCTGGAAAGATTAAGCTCGGCGAGGCAGGGCACTAGAATCACCGGTCACATCGGGAAACCAGCCGGGCGGACATGCCCCGCTTTTCGTCTACGCCTATATCAAACCCGTCCTTGCAGGAGAGCCACAATGAAACGACGCGACATGTTAAAGGGAGTCGCTCTGGCGCCCGCAGCCACGCAGGCCTATGCACAGGCCGTGCGGGGGCTGCCACCCCTGAAGATCAAGAAGATTCGCACCATCCTAACGTGCCCGGATAACATCCGTACCCTCGTGGTGGTCAAGGTGGAAACCAG
>CAYXVG010000052.1:0-51388 GCA_964468205.1 uncultured Solibacteraceae bacterium
CCGCGAGGGTGGCCGCACCGTCGGCGCCGGCACGGTGACCGAGGTGGTGGAGTAGGCGCGTTTGGAAATTGGTTTGCACCGCGATAGCGCCGCGAGGTGTTGCCGGTGTTGCGCTAAACTAAGATCGAAAAGAGAGAGTTTGTCTGCGCAGGAGTAGGGGCGTAGCTCAATTGGCAGAGCACCGGTCTCCAAAACCGGGTGTTGCAGGTTCGAGTCCTGCCGCCCCTGCCAGATACTAAAAGCGTTCTGGTGTTTCTCCCCTTCGTAGAGTTTTCCGGAAGAACGGCTTTATGAAATCCGAAAGCGTTGCCAAGCAAATCACGCAGTGGCCCGTGCGGTTGAAGAACTACATTGACGAGCTGCAGACAGAGATGCGCCGCGTTACATGGCCGAACTGGAAACAGGTGCGTTCGACAACGGGTGTCGTGATCGCGACCGTGTTCGCCTTTGCCGGCTTTTTCTTCGTCGTCGATTTCTTACTGGGACGCTCCGTCGGCCAGATATTCGATACGTTCACCCGCTAGCCAGTTCCGCCCCGCGGCCAGAGCCGTGATGGCCGGAGCAGAGAGCAATTGTAGTAATGGACGAGCAGGAAAAACAGAATCAAGACACTACCGGAGACGCGACCCCGGAAGAGCAGGCGCCAGCCGCCCCTCCCGCCGGAGAATCCGGTGACGCGGTGGCTCCCCCTACCGAACCTATGGCGTCCCGGGACGAAGTCCCGCCGCCTTCTGGTGATGCTCCGATTGAGCCCCCGCCGGGTGAAGATGAAAGCGTTCCGGTCGAACCGCCACCGCCGGAGTCTCCGCCGGTCGAGGACCCGGAAGGCGAGCCTCCTCCGGTCGAAGAGCCACCTGGTGAAGAGACCGACGGAGGGGATCCTCAAGTTACCGTGCTTGACAGCGATGATCTATCGGTCGAGCCTCCGGCCGGCGAAGGATCAGCCGGTGAGACTGCTGACGCGGAACGCGCCATCCAGTTTACGCCGGAAGCGGAAGATCCGTCGGAGCCGGTGCAGCCGGAGGGGGCCGCTGACGACGACGTTCTGGAGAGCGCGGAGGCCGCATTGGAAGCCGCGCCCGATTCCGGCGACGACACGGCCGCCATGGCCGAGCCAAAGACCGAGGGAGATCCGCTCGAGGAGGCGATTCATGTGGTCGAGGAACCGGCGGTCGATGACACTGTTGAAGAGAATGTTGAATCCGCCGAGGAATCTGCTGAGGACGCGTCGGGCGAATCTCCCGCGTCTTTCGTGGATGAAGACTCCGGTAAGGAGTGGTTCATCATTCACACATACTCCGGATTCGAGCAGAAGGTGGCTGAGTCACTGCGGTCGCGCGCCCAGGCGTTCGGTTTCGACGAGCAAATAGGCCAGATTCTGATCCCGACCGAAGAGGTCGTGGAGATGAAGGGGGGCAAGAAAGTAACTAGTAAGCGCCTTCTCTATCCGGGATACGTATTGGTGGAGATGGAGATGAACGACGATCTCTGGCACGCGGTGAAGGCGACACCCCGGGTGACCGGATTCATCGGCGGTGGTACCAGGCCGGTTCCCCTCACCGCTGACGAGGTGAATCAGATTCTTTATCGTCAAGCGTCTTCGGCTGAGCGGCCGCGGCCCAAGCTCAGCTATGAAAAGGGCGAGTTGGTGCGAATAACAGACGGTCCGTTCACCAACTTCCAGGGCAAAGTGGACGAAGTGAACCCGGATCGCGACACGTTGCGCGTGCTGGTGACAATCTTCGGCCGGGCGACTCCGGTCGAACTGGAGTTTCTGCAAGTCGAGAAGATCACTTAGGAAGAATTGCGGACGGACGCTCGAAGGCGGGCAGGTGAGTGTGCGCGGGCTCCGGGCGGTTCGCTGATGGCGAGAGGTTGATATGGCGAAAAAAGTAATTGGCATGGTGAAGTTGCAGATTCCGGCCGGCAAGGCCACGCCGGCTCCGCCGGTGGGCACGGCGCTTGGGCCCCAGGGTGTCAATATTATGGAGTTCTGTAAGGCGTTTAACGCCAAGACTTCCGGCAAGGATGACGACGGGATGATCATCCCGGTGGTGATCACGGTCTATCAGGACCGCTCCTTCACCTTTATCACCAAGACTCCGCCAGTGCCGGTCTTGATTAAAAAAGCGTGCGGGCTCGCGAAGGGTTCGGGAGAGCCGAACAAGACCAAGGTTGGCAAGATCACCAACAAGCAGGTGGAAGAGATCGCGAAGATCAAGATGCCGGACCTAAACGCGTTTTCGATTGAAGCGGCCATGGAGAGCGTGAAGGGGACGGCCCGGAGCATGGGTGTAGATATCAAGGGCTGATCAGCCCGGTTGGCATTCTTTTTGCTATACTAAGAGAGTTTCTTAAGAGAAGTTTCCACTTTGGGAGGTTCGCGGTCAGTAGTCGTGACGCGGACCGTTTGGACCAGACACGATATGGCACACAAGCACGGAAAAAAATACGAGTCTGCGGCTGCTCAGGTTGAGAAGCGCCCCTATGCCTTGGAAGAGGCGATTCCGCTAGTGCAGAAGATCCGGTTCACGAAGTTCGACGAGACGGTCGAGGTTCACATGCGCCTGGGGGTCAACCCGAAGCACGCCGACCAAATGGTTCGCGGGACAGTCGTGTTGCCGAACGGGCTCGGCAAGACGAAACGGGTACTCGTGATCACCTCTGGCGAGAAAGTGCAGGAAGCCGAAGAGGCCGGCGCCGACCATGTTGGCGGGGAAGATATGGTAACGAAGATCCAGAAGGAAAACTGGCTCGACTTCGACGCTGTGATCGCTTCCCCCGACATGATGCGCGTGGTGGGCCGGTTGGGCAAGATCCTCGGCCCGCGCGGAATGATGCCCAATCCGAAAACCGGAACCGTAACCCAGGAAGTGGGCGCCGCGGTGAAAGAAGTGAAGGCGGGCAAGGTGGAGTTCCGCGTTGATCGTACTGGAGTGATTCACGCTCCGGTTGGCAAAGTGAGTTTTGAACAGGACAAGCTGCTGGAAAACGCCTCTACGCTCGTGCAGGCCGTGCTGAAGGCCAGACCTTCGGCGGCCAAAGGCCGGTACGTGCGGAGCGCGACGGTTTGTTCGAGTATGGGTCCCGGCGTGCCGATTGACGTTACGTCGATGAACGTCAAGGCCGTCTAGCCGGCGATAGGCGGATTACGTTGATTCCACTACGGGTAAATTTGTCATGAAGAGCAGAGACGAGAAGAAACGGGACGTCGAGTGGTTGCACGACTTGCTCAAGGGCGATCCCAGTCTGTTTGTGACCGGGTTCGAGAAGCTCACGGTCGATCAGGACTTTGAACTCCGGAAGACTGTCCGCGACGTGGGCGGCAGTTACCGGGTTTTAAAGAACAACTTGGCGGAAAAGGCGTCGGCGGGCACCTCCGCGGAAGAGGCCCTTACGGGTTTGGTTGGCATGTCATCGCTGGCATTCACCACGGGCGATCCGGTGGCTTTGGCCAAGGCGCTGACCGGCTATGCCAAGCAACACGCGACCTTCACCTTTAAGGCCGGTTTCGTTGAGGGCCGGGTGATTGATGCAGGGGAAGTCAAGGCGCTTGCCGAGATGCCTTCGAAGGAAGAGCTTTACGCGAAGCTACTCTTCGTTATCAACGCCCCGGCGACTGGTTTGGCTCGCGCCATCAATGGTGTCGGGAGGAATCTGGCCGTTGTTGTGGATCAGGGTTGCAAGGAAAACAAGTTCTCTGCCTGACGCTAACGCCGGTTCAGCCGGGCGAGTGCGGAATCTGGCGCGAGCCAGGGAGAACGAGTTCCAACTCATACTAGGAATCTAGAGTATTTAGAGGAGTAACAGGAAATGGCGGACATCAACGCAATTGCAGAAGAGATTCAGGGCCTGACGCTGCTGGAAGCGGCTGAGTTGGTTAAGGTCCTCGAGGAGAAGCTGGGCGTTTCCGCGGCGGCGGCGGCCGTGGCCGCGGCGCCAGCGGCTGGCGGCGCGCCGGCCGAGGCGGTGGAAGAGCAGACAGAATTTGACGTGGTTCTCGCGTCGGTTGGCGCCAAGAAAATCAACGTCATCAAGGTTGTTCGCGAGGTTACGAGTCTGGGCTTGAAGGAAGCCAAGGACTTGGTAGAAGCCGCCCCGAAGGCAGTGAAAGAGGCCGTGCCGAAGGCGGAGGCCGAGGAAATCAAGAAGAAGTTCGAGGAAGCCGGCGCGACTGTCGAGATCAAGTAGCGGGTCCCACCGCAGGTCGAGGTTTTGGTGTGCCCCGCCGGCGGGCAACGAGCTGGCGGGATCATTCTGAATTGACGCTTTGTGTGGGCTTTGTTACACTGAATTAGATCCGGATCGGAGTCGGACGCGGAATTTTCGCTTGTGAACCCTTCTTCCTGCGTATCATCGGGTAGTCTGTCTGGGGCTGCATTTGGGCACATCTTGCACACAGACACGCCGGGGGAGGAGTGTATCCCGCACCCGTTTTTTGGGATTGCTGGCCCGTTTGGGGTCGCGCCTCTCGGGCGCGGCACCAGTGATTCGTATTCCGGCGACATCCACCGCATTCACCAAGTCCGTTCCCAGGCGCGCTGGAACGAAACGGCACTTGAGTTGACCTTTCATCACTGCGCGAGTCTGAGGCGCAGCATCGATCTGAGGCCCGGAGGCATCTGTCCGCCGGGCTGGTTCTGTTGATAATTGTCCGGTGGCCCGCGATCGGTCCGTCGAGGGTTGATTCCGGTCCCGGACTAAGGAGTGGATAGATAAATGCAAATGCCAATAGCGTCTGCCACCCGTGAGCGAGTTGATTTCTCCAAGATCAAGACCTCGATCCCGATTCCCAACTTGATTGAGGTGCAGAAGAAATCATACGAACGCTTCCTTCAGATGGACTACCTCCCCGCGGAGCGCGAGGACATGGGGCTGCAAAGCGTGTTCACGTCCGTCTTCCCGATCGAGGATTTCCGTGGCTTGAGCCAGCTCGAGTTCGTCGATTACTCCATCGGTAACTGGGAGTGTAAGTGCGGTAATCTCAAGGGGTTGCACCATTTGAGGTCCACCTGCACCCAATGTGGCGCAACCATCCAGACCGATCCTTACCATGGCGGTGACGTGCTTTGTCCGGCATGCGGTCATTTCAATCGGAACATTGTCACATTCTGCAACCGCTGCGGCGATCCCGTGGGCCTGCAACTGAAGTATGACGTAGCGGAGTGCGAGGAACGCGGCATGACGTACGCCGCTCCGCTGAAGGTCACTATCCGCTTGACTGTTTACGACAAGGACGCCGAGACGGGCCAGAAGACCATTCGGGACATCAAGGAGCAGGAGGTCTTCTTCGGCGAGGTTCCCTTGATGACCAACAACGGCACCTTCATCATCAATGGAACTGAACGCGTAATCGTATCGCAGTTGCACCGCTCGCCTGGCGTGTTCTTTGAGCGGGTACCGGCGCAGAGTTACTATCTGGGCAAGATTATTCCTTACCGGGGCAGTTGGGTAGAGTTTGAGTACGACAACAAGAATCTGCTGTTTGTACGCATTGACCGGAAGCGGAAATTCCACGGCACGGTATTTCTGCGCGCATTGGGACTGAAGACAAACTCGGAGATTGTCAAAGCCTTCTACCAGACCACCGCGGTGCACATTCAGGACTCGAAGCTGCTGTGGCAAGTTTCGCCCATGCTTCGCGGCATGCGCCTTTCCATCGAGGTGAAAGACAAGTCCGGCAAGGTGCTCGTGCCGCAGGGCCGCAAAGTAACTGCGACCTTCATGCGCGAGATCAAGAAGGCCGGCCTGGATCATATCGAAATCTCCGTCAACGACCTGGAAGGAGCGTTCGCGGCGGACGACATCATCGACATGGAAACGGGCGAGGTGCTGGCCGAGGCGAACCAGGAGCTGAAGGAGTCTGACTTTGGCCGGCTAATGGATGCCGGCGTCGAGAAGTGCGAGATCTTTTTTCCGGAGCGGGACGATGTCGGGAATGTAATCTCAAAGACCATCGAAAAGGACAACATCGCGGCTCAATCGGATGCGTTGCTTGAAATTTACCGCAAGCTACGGCCCGGTGATCCACCCACGATTGACAGCGCGACCCAGTTGTTCGAGGGAATGTTCTTCGACTCGCGGAAGTACGATTTCTCCCGCGTTGGCCGGATGAAGTTCAATATCAAGCTTTACGCCGACATGGAGTACGCTCCCGAAACGTGGCTGGCCGCCGAGGAGAACAAGGGCAAGACGCCTCTCGACCGCCGGACGCTCGACCGGGTGGATTTCATCGATACCATTTCCTATCTCCTCAAGTTGCGGAAAGGGGTTGGCTCGGTGGACGATATCGACCACCTTGGCAACCGCCGTGTCCGGGCGGTGGGCGAATTGCTGGAGAACCAGTTCCGCATCGGTCTGGTTCGGATGGAGCGTGCGATTAAAGAGAAAATGTCGGTTTACCAGGAGATGCACACGGCGATGCCGCATGACTTGGTGAACGCGAAGCCGGTCATGGCAGCGATCCGTGAGTTTTTTGGCTCGAGCCAACTTTCGCAGTTCATGGACCAGACGAACCCGCTTTCGGAGATCACCCACAAGCGGCGCCTTTCGGCACTCGGTCCGGGCGGGCTTTCCCGCGAACGCGCGGGATTTGAGGTCCGCGACGTTCACCCGACACACTACGGCCGAATCTGTCCCATCGAGACGCCGGAGGGTCCGAATATTGGCCTGATCTCATCGCTTTCCTGCTTTGCAAGAATCAATGACTACGGTTTCATAGAGAGTCCGTATCGCAAGATCCGCAACGCCCAGGCGCTCGATGAGGTACGCATTCTTAACCCGGGAGACACCGGCGTCAAGGTGGGGGAAATCTACCGCGTGGAGGATGCCGAGAAATTAAACGCCAAGCTGCCTGCCTCAAAGCAACCGGCGGAGTATGAGGCGCATTGTGAGTATCTATCCGCTTGGGAGGAGGACAAGTTCGTCATTGCCCAGGCCAACGTTCCGATGGAAAAGGGGCGTATTACCCGAGAGTTGGTGAACGCGAGGCAGACTGGCAACTTCGTTCTCAAGCACAAAGAAGAGGTCCAGTTCATGGATGTGAGCCCGAAGCAATTGGTATCGGTGGCTGCGTCGCTCATTCCGTTTCTCGAAAACGATGACGCGAACCGTGCGCTGATGGGCTCGAATATGCAGCGCCAAGCCGTCCCGCTACTTCGCGTCGAAGCACCGCTTGTCGGGACGGGGATGGAGAAAGTCACGGCGCGCGATTCCGGAGCGGTGGCGATGTGTAAGCGGTCGGGCGTGGTCGATTCGGTGGATTCGGAGCGAATCATCGTGCGCGTCGACTCCGCCTCCCATGAGGGGCAGCTTTCCCGCGAGGTCGGCGCCGATATTTACCAGCTCACGAAGTTCAAGCGCTCGAACCAGAACACCTGCATCACGCAGAAGCCCATTGTCAAGGTGGGCCAACAGGTTCGCAAGGGGGAGGTTCTGGCAGATGGTCCATGCACTGACCTGGGCGAACTGGCTCTGGGACGCAACGTGCTGGTCGCTTTCATGCCGTGGCGAGGGTACAATTTTGAGGACGCGATCGTCGTCAGCGAACGTCTGGTCCGGGATGATTTCTACACCTCGATTCACATCGAGGAGTTCGAGATAGAGGCCCGTGACACCAAGCTCGGACCGGAAGAGGTCACCCGGGACATTCCCAACATAGCCGAATCGTTCCTGCGAAATTTGGATGAGAGCGGAATCATCCGCATTGGCGCCACGGTGAAGCCGGGCGACATCCTAGTGGGTAAGGTCACCCCTAAGGGAGAAACCCAGCTCACGCCGGAGGAGAAGCTGCTACGGGCGATCTTCGGCGAAAAAGCGGGTGACGTCAAGGACGCGTCTCTTTATTGCCCGCCGGGCATAGAGGGCACGGTGGTGGATTGCAAGGTATTCTCCCGTAAGGGAGCAGAGCTTGATGAGCGCTCGAAATCGATTCTCGACTCGCAGATCGACACGTTGTACCGCAACCTCGAGGACGAGAAACGGATCCTCAACGATGAGCGCGCGAAACGTTTGATGGTCATTCTCGGCGGAAAGGTCCTTCAGGCTGACCTGCACGACGAAAAGACCAACAAGCGGCTTCTCTCCAAAGGGGCGGAGTTGACTCGCGACGTGGTGGAAAAGCTCCGTGCCCGCGATCTCAAGCGGATGAGGCTCCAGCAGAAGGATCCGCGCCTCAATGAACACATCGACGAGATCGAGGAGATGACGTCGCGGCAGATTACGGTTCTCGAGAAGATCACCGAGGAGAGGATCGCGAAGCTCCGGAAGGGAGATGAGCTTCCACCGGGCGTCATCAAGATGGTGAAGGTCTACATTGCGATGAAGCGCAAGCTGTCGGTGGGCGATAAGATGGCCGGCCGCCACGGTAACAAAGGCGTGATTGCGAGGATCGTTCCTATCGAGGACATGCCGCACCTCCCGGATGGCACACCCGTCGAGGTTGTTCTGAATCCCCTCGGAGTTCCCTCCCGTATGAATGTTGGGCAGATCCTTGAGACCCACCTCGGATGGGCGGCGGCGGCATTAGGGTTGCATTTCGCGACGCCGGTGTTCGATGGCGCTAACGAGCCCGACATCAAGGAATACCTCGAGAAGGCCGGCCTGCCGAAATCCGGCAAGACAAAACTGATTGACGGCATGAGTGGTCAACCATTCGAGCAGCCGGTCACCGTGGGATACATCTACATGCTCAAGTTGTCCCACCTGGTAGATGACAAGATTCACGCCCGTTCCATTGGCCCGTACTCGCTGATTACCCAGCAGCCGCTGGGCGGCAAGGCCCAATTCGGTGGCCAGCGTTTTGGCGAGATGGAAGTTTGGGCGCTCGAGGCATATGGAGCCGCTTATGTTCTGCAGGAGCTGCTGACTGCGAAGTCGGACGATGTCTATGGCCGCGCGAAGATATACGAGGCCATTGTGAAGGGCGAGGCCGCGGCGGAGCCCGGCGTGCCGGAGTCCTTCAACGTCCTGATTCGCGAGTTGCAGTCACTCTGCCTGGATGTGGAATTGATGAAGAAGCCGCGCGAGATCGCCGACACGGCGCTCGCCGCGGACTAAGGGAACCGGGAAGGAGGCACCTTGTATAGATCGTCACCGTACGACAGAGCCAATTTGATCGCTGACTTCGACTCCATTCGAATCAGTCTAGCGTCGCCCGAAAAGATTCGGAGTTGGTCGCACGGAGAAGTCACCAAACCGGAGACCATCAACTACCGGACTTTCAAGCCCGAGAAAGACGGCCTCTTCTGCGCCCGTATTTTCGGTCCCACGGCGGACTGGGAATGTCTCTGCGGCAAGTACAAGCGAATGAAGCACCGCGGCGTCATTTGTGACAAGTGCGGCGTCGAAGTGACGCTCAGCCGTGTACGCCGGGAGCGGCTTGGCCACATCGAACTGGCCACGCCGTGCTCTCATGTCTGGTTTTTCAAGGGCTTGCCGAGCCGTATCGGCTATTTGCTCGATATTACCCTTCGCGAACTCGAACGAGTCCTTTATTTCGAAGCCTTTGTAGTAGTGGACCCCGGCGAGGTTGAGGAGCTGACCCGTGGCGAGGTGATCACCGACGAGCGGAAGCGGCAGCTCGACCAGGATTATCCCGACAAGTTCGTGGCCATGATGGGCGCCGAGGGCATCAAGGAGTTGCTGCGCAAGATTGACACCGACGCACTCTCGACGGATATCCGCGAGAAGATGAAGGTGGAGACTTCACAGCAGAAAAAAGTAAAGTTTGCTAAGCGCCTCCGTGTAGTTGAGTCTTTCCGGAAGTCCGGCAACAAGCCGGAGTGGATGATATTGGACGTGTTGCCCGTGATCCCTCCGGAACTTCGCCCGCTCGTCCCGCTCGACGGAGGCCGGTTTGCCACCTCCGATCTCAATGACCTCTACCGCCGCGTGATCAACCGGAACAACCGTTTGAAGAAGCTGATGGAGTTGCACGCGCCGGACGTAATCGTTCGCAACGAGAAGCGCATGCTGCAGGAAGCGGCGGACGCTCTCTTTGACAACGGCCGCCGGGGAAGAGTGTTGCGTGGCGCGAACAACCGGCCACTGAAGTCGCTCTCTGATACTCTCAAGGGAAAACAGGGCCGGTTCCGTCAGAATCTGCTAGGAAAACGGGTCGATTACTCGGGCCGCTCGGTTATTGTTGTGGGGCCGGAGCTTCAGCTACACCAGTGCGGTCTTCCGAAGAAGATGGCGCTTGAGCTCTTCAAGCCGTTCATCTATCACCGGCTCGAACAGCGCGGCCACTGCACCACCATTAAACAGGCAAAGGAGTTGGTGGAACAGCAGGACGCTGTTGTGTGGGACATTCTCGAAGAGGTGATTCGCGATCATCCGATCCTGCTCAACCGCGCTCCCACGCTCCACCGCCTCGGCATTCAGGCGTTTCAACCAGTCCTCGTGGAAGGGAAGGCGATTCGCCTCCATCCGCTCGCCTGCATCGCGTTCAACGCTGACTTTGACGGCGACCAGATGGCCGTCCACATCCCGCTGTCGCCCGAGGCGCAGATCGAGGCTCGGACCCTCATGCTCGCTTCAAACAACGTTCTCTCTCCGGCTCATGGGGCGCCGATCGCGGTACCGAGCCAGGACATGGTGCTCGGCCTGTACTACCTCACCAAGCCCAAGCCGAAAGCTAAAGGCGAGGGGCGGATGTTCGCCTCCGCCGAAGATGTGCTGATCGCTCTCGAAATGGAGGAAGTGGAGAGCCTCACGCCCATTCGGCTCCGCTACACCGGCCAGGTAATCAACCTTGCCACCGCATTTGACAATCAAGACATATTGCACACCGAGCCGGTGGATTTCCGGAAGCAGTACATGGACACCACTGTCGGCCGCGTGATTCTAAACGACGCACTACCCGCCGAGATGCCGTTCATAAACGGCTTGCTCAAGAAGAAGGGACTTGCACAGCTCGTTCAGTACTGCTACTTGAAGTTCGGTCTCGAGACCACGGTCGCGTTGCTTGACCAGATCAAGAAGCTCGGTTTCAACTACGCGACCCGCGCTGGGATCTCCATCGGTATCGACGACATGGTGGTGCCGGTTCAGAAAGAAGCTCTCGTTCGGAACGCGGAGAAGGCGGTTATCGAGGTTCAGGAGCAGTACCAGGAAGGCGCAATTACCCACGGTGAACGTTACAACAAGATCATTGGGATCTGGTCACAACTCACCGATCGCGTTTCCGACGAGATGTTCAAGGGCATGGAGGCGCAGACCGAAGGCGGAGTAATGAATCCGATCTACATCATGGCCGACTCCGGCGCCCGCGGATCGAAACAGCAGATCCGCCAGCTCTCCGGCATGCGCGGCCTGATGGCAAAACCTTCCGGCGAGATTATCGAGACGCCGATTACCGCCAATTTCCGCGAAGGCCTGAACGTACTGCAGTACTTCATTTCGACGCACGGCGCGCGCAAGGGCCTGGCCGATACCGCACTGAAGACAGCCGATTCGGGCTATCTGACCCGCCGGTTGGTTGACGTGGCGCAAGACGTGATTATCACGGAGACTGACTGCGGCACGACTGACGGCATCAACGTCGAGCCGATTGTCGAGTCCGGCGAGATCATCGAACCTCTTCGCGACCGCATTGTGGGCCGCGTGGCGCAAGAAGACGTCCGCGACTACGAAGACAAGTTGATCGTCTCCGTGAATGAAGAGATCACCGAATCGCTGGCCGCGGAAATTCAGGACGCCGGCGTCGAGCGGGTGAAAATCCGCTCGGTGTTGACCTGTGAATCCCGCCGCGGCGTCTGCCAACTTTGCTACGGGCGCAACCTCGCCACCGGCCGCATGGTCGAGCGGGGCGAGGCTGTGGGTGTCATTGCCGCCCAGTCAATCGGCGAACCCGGCACACAGCTTACAATGCGCACCTTCCACATTGGTGGAACAGCGACGGGACAGCGCGAGCAAAACGAGCAGGAGGCGCGTTCCGACGGCTTTGCCAAGTACGTGGGCATCGTCACCGTTGTTAACGCCAAGAATGAGTTGATTGCCATGAACCGCAACGGTGTTCTGGCGGTGGTCGACGAGAAGGGGAGGGAAAAAGAGCGCTACCAGGTGGTCTACAGCGCCCGTTTGCTAGTGAACGACGGCGACGCGGTGAAGGCGAACCAGAAGCTGCTCGAATGGGACCCCTACACGTTCTCGATTCTTACCGAAATCAGCGGTGTAATCCACTACCGCGACCTCGCGGAAGGAGTCACCCTCCAGGAGCAGGTTGACGAGATCAGTGGCCTGTCGCAGTACGTGGTGGTCAGCTCGCCGGACGAGAAGAGGGTGCCGGCCATCGCGGTCCGTCCCGAGAGTGGCGGCCGGTCCGACGAGAAGCGCTACCTGATGCCGACCCACGCTCACCTGATGGTCAGCGACGGCGATACGGTCCACGCCGGCGACGTGCTCGCCAAGATTCCACGCGCGACGACAAAGACCAAGGACATTACGGGCGGTCTGCCGAGGGTTGTGGAACTCTTTGAAGCGCGGAAGCCGCGCGAGACCGCCGTGATCTCCGAGATCAATGGGACGGTTCGCTATGGCGAACTCACCAAGTCGACGCGGAAGATCAACATTATTGGCGATGACGGTGAGGAACGCGAATACGCTTTGCCGCGCGGTGTGCATATCAACGTGCAGGAAGGAGAGCGCGTTGAGGCAGGCGATCCACTCATGGATGGCCCGCGCAATCCGCATGACATCCTCCATGTACTCGGGGAGACCGAACTTCAGAAGTATCTCGTCAATGAGATTCAGGAGGTCTATCGTCTCCAGGGCGTGCACATCAACGACAAACACCTCGAGACTATTGTTCGCCAGATGATGCGTTGGGTGAAGGTGGAGGAGATCGGCGACACCGAGTTCCTGCCTGACGAGGTGGTGGACAAGTTCAAGTTCTTGAAGGAGAATGCGGCGGTCATCGCATCTAAAGGCCGCCCGGCTGAAGGCTCACCACTTCTGCTGGGTATTACGAAGGCCTCTCTGTCCACGGACTCGTTCATCTCCGCTGCGTCGTTCCAGGAGACGACGAGGGTACTCACCGAAGCCGCGATCAACGGGAAGGTCGATTACCTTCGCGGTCTGAAAGAGAACGTGATCATGGGCCGTCTGATTCCCGCCGGCACCGGTATGAGCTACTACCGCAAGGTGAAGATCGCGGGCGAGGACGTGATCGAGGAGGAAGGACTGCCCGATTCCGAAGCGGTGATTACCGAATCGGTTCCGACCTTCGACGAGGATGCCAGAATCCAGTTCCCGGCCAGTGGCTTCAACGAAGAGGTGGTCGAGGATGATCCGTTTAGCGAATGAGATCTGCGGGGCGGGCTATGTCGCTCGCCCCGCCGCGAATTCAGAAGCTGGGCCGCTTAACCTTGTCCGCCCTCGGCCATGAATTGACGTCTGCTACGCCGCTTTTGCCAAAGACTTCTTCGGCCGAACCACTTCCGCGAGTTTGACCATCTCCAACAGCCGGATCACCGGCCAGGCGGGATCGAACTCGCCCTTCTCCAACGCCAACTTCGGAGACGCAGGGAATTGGTGGTGGTTGTTGTGCAAGCCCTCACCGGCGGTAATCAATGCCACCCACTGCAGGTTCGTCGCTTTGTTACCGTAGTTGCGGTACCCGATAACGTGGCAGACGCTGTTGATCATCGCGTTCAGGAAGATGTATATCCATCCTTGCGCGATGAAAAGAACAGGTCCCCAGATCCAGCCGAAAGCGAGGGTGAAGATCGCCATCCCGAACAGGGCGCCGAAAGGCCCGAACGGGATCTTATCGACGAGAGCCGGTTCGTAATCCCTGGTGTACTTCTCGATCGTGTCCTTGTTGTTCGCTTCCCGCCGGTAGTATATGGCGTTGAGGAACAGCACGTGCCAGAGTCCCTTTAGATAGGGGCTGTGCGGGTCGCCTTCCTGGTCGGAAAAGTGATGATGTTTGCGGTGAACGGCAGCCCATTCCCGCGGAATGATTCCCGTGAAGAGGATGAGGTGCAGGTGCATCAGATTTCGAATAACAGGGTGCAGGCGCAGGCCTTTGTGCGACAGGCACCGGTGCAGGTAGATCGTGGTGCAGAATACGGACACTTGCATCACCACGATGCTGATAAACAGCATCCAGCCAAAACTCATTCGTTTACTCCAACTTTTTCCACACGGTGGACGGTAAGACTTTCCCAGCTAGACCGTTTTCCAGTGGTGGGGATTCACTAAAGGCGAGCCTCTGAGTGACGCTTTATTCTACCAAAGTCGCCGGGGGCTGGGCTCGGAATCCGGTTCGCCCGAGTGTTTCCCTATTCCGAATGTCGAAGTGAGCTTTTCTGGAACCTTGTTCCTGACGGCCGCATCTGATGCCTCAAAGAGAGGGGAGTAGATCGTCCCTATGTGATCCGGAGTGATCGTCAGTACGTTCCGTATTCGGAACCGGCTCTCCGGCGAGGGCGCGTTAGCCCTGTGGATCGAGACCTTTCGTGGCGATCGGCCGCGAAGGGTCTTTCTATTTGCGGCTGGTCGCTAGGAGGACACTCCGAAGATGAACCGGATCAAAACAATCGGGCTGCTTGCTTCCCTCAGAGGACTGCCGTCAGACACCGGCGCCGGGTTGGGCGGATCGTTTCTCGCTGTTCTGGTTGCATCCGTCGCAGCTCTCATTGTTCTGACAGCGATTTCTGGCGCCGGGACGCGCGAGTTTGAGGCTGACGCTTCCGCGGCCAGTTTTACACACAATCCCCTGGCGCTCGCCTCCGCGCTGTGCAGAATCGAAGTTTGGGCTGAGCGGCTTCCGATGAGGCACGCTACTCCGGCCACATCCCACCTCTTAATGCAGGACCCGTTCTCAGCCGGGGCGGCATCAAAACTCGTTTGCACACATCCGCCACCGGAAGAGCGCGTCTCGCGACTAGAGGCAATGGTTTGGTCCAGGCAATCCACAGCCGCATAGTCCTCCGGTATCAAGCCGGTTTTGGAAAGCGGCAAACAGTAGACCCTTACTAGCTCCGCCCATGTGCGAGGAGGAAGTATGAAACTTGAGGAACTACAGAAACGCGTGAAGGAGTTGGCGACTCTGCCTGATACAGGCGCACCTGTTATGAGTTGTTACGTCAACCTCGAAGAGTGCGCCCCCAGCGCGAACCTGGAGAGCCGGTTTCGCGAAATCTCATTGCAGTTTGAGGGCGAGCAGTTGCGAAACCTCGAGGATTCTTGGCTAGCAATCCAGTCCTACCTTGACGGAGCGGAGTGGCATGGCCGGCGCGGCGCCGCCATTTTCGCGCGTTCGGGCAAGGACCGATTGTTTCTGCCGCTGACTTTTAAGGCGCCGCTGCCGACGTGGATGTCCGTTGGACGGGCGCCGAACATTTACCATCTGGTCGAGCTCAAAGACACCTACCACCGATATGTCGTGATGCTCTCCACAGAGAAGCACGCGCGCATTCTGGAGGTGAATCTTGGCGCCGTGACGCGCCAATTACTTCTTGCGCGCCGCGACCTGCGAAGCAGGGTCGGGCGCGAGTGGACGCGGGAGCACTACCGGAGCCACTTGGGGGAACGCTCAAATCAATTTCTGAGAGAGCAGATACACTATCTGGAGAAACTCATCGATGCCGGCGGCTACGGCCACTTGATATTGGCCGGGAGCCCCCAGGTGATCGCGCAGGTCCGGAAGGCGCTGCCGAGACGATTGAAAGATCGCTTGGTGGATGCAGTACCGGTTTCCGCACGCGAGGCTCTCGACGATGTGGTTGCCGCGACTCTCACGACTTTCATCGAGGAGGAGGAACGGGCCTCGGTTTCGGTGGTGGCGGAGCTTCTTCGCGAGTTGCGTTTGGGAGGACCGGCGGTCACTGGCGCAGGGCCCGTGACTGCCTACTTGACGCAGGGGATTGCGGATACAGTTGTGCTCTCTTCTTCGCTCGACGAAACCGAGCGAGAGGAGATCGTGCGTCTGGCAGTGAAGACCGGGTGTCATGTGGAGGTGGTAACCGGTAGTGATGAGCTAGATCAACTGGGCGGAGTGGGAGCGCTGCTGCGATACCAAGTTGCCGCCTGAAACACGAAATAATGCCCATACTTGCCGCAGTTCTATCGAGCTACCTCGCCGCCGCCGCGGCGCTGCCGATGCATCGGGGCGCCGGCCGCCGCACGGGCACTCTGTTGGCGCTGTTCTGCCTCGGTCTGGCCGCGTACATCGGGGTGCAGGGAAGCGCCGCGCTGCACGGCGGGAGCGTCCGGGTGGCGGCGCCATGGGTTCCGTCTCTGGGAGTGGAGTGGGCCTTCCAACTTGACGGGTTGAGCCTGCTCCTTTCCCTGGTGGTGTGCGTGGTTGGAGCGGCGGTGACGCTACACGCCTCCGGGTATCTGGCCGGACACCCGCAACTCGGCCGCTTCTATGCAACACTGATGGCGTTCATGGCCTCGATGCTGGGTCTGCTGCTGGCCGACAACTTGTTGATTCTTTTTATCTTTTGGGAATTGACGAGCGTCACGTCTTATCTCCTGATCGGGTTCAAATCGAACTGGAAGGAGGCTCGCTCGGCGGCCCTCATGGCGTTGCTGGTCACCGCGCTGGGCGGGCTTGCGCTGCTGGCCGGCTTGCTGATGCTCGGCAACATCGCGGGAACCTATACCATCTCCGCCATGGTGGACTCCGCCGGTGAAATCCAGAACCACGCGCTCTACCTTCCGGCTCTCGTACTCATCCTGATCGGGGCCTTCACCAAGTCGGCGCAGTTTCCGTTTCATTTCTGGCTGCCGGCGGCGATGACCGCTCCGGCCCCCGCAAGCGCCTATCTGCACGCGGCGACAATGGTGAAAGCCGGCGTGTACTTGCTACTGCGGTTGCTGCCCGTGCTTGGCGCGACGCTTTCCTGGCAAGCGCTCGTTGCGGGAACCGGTCTGTTGACCATGACGGTGGGCGCGGTGCTGGCCTATCGCGAGAAGCACCTCAAACGGATTCTGGCCTATTCGACCGTCAGCGCGCTTGGGACTATGGTGTTTCTGACCGGCATCGGCACTGACTTGGCTGTGAAGGCCGCTGTCGGATACCTACTGGCGCACGCCCTCTATAAGGGAGCCCTGTTCCTGGTGGCCGGTAACGTCGAACACGAGTTCGGCACAGCGGAACTGGGAAAGCTTGGAGGATTGCTCCGGCGGGCACCCTGGACTGCATCGGCGGCGATTGCGGCCGGCGCCGGAATGGCCGGCCTCGCACCGACGCTGGGTTTTCTTGGCAAGGAAAACCTTCTAATGGCTTCCTGGGAAATCCCCGGCGCTGTCTGGGTGGTTACGGCCGCGGCCGCTGTTGGTATTGCGGTGAGCGGCCTCGTGGCGCTCCGTCCATTCTTGGGAAGTGTTGGAACGGTGCGGGAAGGCGGCGAAGCCGGTCTAGCGATGCTGGCCGGTCCGGTCGCCCTGGCGGCCGCTGGTATCGTACTTGGTCTACTCGCGCCTTTCACCGGGCGCTGGCTCGTGTACCCCGCGGTGGGCGCAATCACCGGCGTGGCGCCGGACAAACCGCTTGCACTCTGGCATGGTTGGACTCCGGAACTGGCGCTGAGCGGCTTCACCATCGCTCTCGGAGCTGCATTGTACTCAGTCCGGGAGCGGTTCCTGAATCTGAGGGCGGTGACTGGCGGCAACGGATGGACCGGCTCGATGATCTATCAAGGCCTTCTCGACGGCACGCTTAGCGCAGCGGACCGTGTCACGGGATTTCTGCAATCGGGGTATTTGCGCCGGTACCTAATTATCGTCTTGCTGACGATGATTGCGCTTGTTGGTTACGGTGTGGCGCGAGCTCTGCCTCAGTTCACGATTCCATCGACTTCGGGAGTGGGAATCTACGAGGCGGCGCTGGCACTGGTGGTGGCGGTTTCCTGCATCGCCGTAGCTCTCACATCGCAGCGGTGGAAAGCAATCGCAGCGCTTGGCGTGGCTGGCTACGGTGTCGGTCTGATCTTCCTTACGTTCGGCGCTCCAGACTTGGCCTTGACGCAGATTGTTGTTGAGACTCTTGTCGTGGTTCTTTTCGTTTTTGCGATGCGAGGTCTGCCGGATTACAAACCCCGATCCCCAAGAGCCTCCCGGATTCGGGACGGGTTCCTCGCGACCGGCGTTGGAGTAGTAATGACAGTGCTGACGCTGTTCAGCCTGCAGATTCAGTTGTACCCGGCGATTTCAGACTACTTCGCGCAAGCCAGTGTGCCGGAAGCCTATGGACGAAACATTGTCAACGTGATTCTGGTGGACTTCCGCGCTCTAGACACCCTGGGCGAGATCACGGTGATCGCCACCGCCGCGCTCGGTGTGGCTGCTCTTCTGCGCTTAAGACGGAGGCCCTCATGAGAGAGTCGGTTATTCTGCGTACCGCCACACGATTTCTCGAACCACTGCTGCTGACGTTTGCAGTCTTCGTTTTGTTCGTGGGGCATAACGAGCCCGGTGGAGGGTTTGCCGCGGGACTAATCGCGGCTGCGGCTTTCGCCCTGCACGCGCTGGTGTTCGGTGTCCGGTCAGCACGGCAGGCTTTATGGGTCCACCCGTCTACGCTGCTTTCCGCGGGACTCCTGGCCGCCCTCGCGTCCGGACTTCCGGGCATGCTCTCTGGCAAGCCGTTCCTGGCAGGAATATGGATGAAGTCAGGTGGTCTGTATGTCGGCACGCCGATACTGTTCGACATCGGCGTGTTCCTCGTCGTCACCGGTGTGGTGACGCTGATTCTGTTTGCACTTGCGGAGGAATGACGCATGGAATTGCTGCTTGCGATCCTCGTAGGTCTACTCTATGCCGCCGGCGTCTATCTCATCTTGCGCCGGAGCGCCGTGAAGTTACTGCTGGGACTTGTCCTCCTGAGCCACGCCGTGCACCTGTTGATCTTCACCTCGGCTGGGCTAACCCGCGGCGCGCCGCCGCTGATCCCAGTAGGCCTGAGTGCGCCGGACGGGCTAATCGCAGATCCGCTTCCTCAGGCACTGATATTGACGGCGATCGTCATCAGCTTCGGCGTAGTGGCCTTTGCGCTTGTACTGGTTCTTCGGGCCACCGAAGAGGCTGGCACCGATGACTTGAATGAGATGACGACGACGGAGCGCGCACAATGATTCTCACATTGCCAATCTTAGTTCCGCTGTTCGCGGCGGCGTTGTCGCTGGCCGGCCGCCGCTCCGCGGTGTGGCAGCGCGGTATCGCACTCGTCTCTGCCGCAGTGGTGCTCGTGATTGGGTGCGCCCTTTTCGCTCGCGTCTGGTCAGACGGAAACGTGGCAGTGCAACTTGGCGGATGGACGGCGCCTTATGGCATTACGCTGGTGGCGGACCTGTTCAGCGCGGTGATGATCGTGCTCGCGGCGGCCGTGGGCGCGGCGGTCCTGGTGTACTCGCTGTTCTCGATCCCTCCGGGCCAGCGCGCCAGCGGTTACTTCACGCTAGTTCACGTTGTGCTCGCCGGTGTTTCCGGCGCCTTCTTAACCGGCGACCTCTTCAACCTCTATGTCTGGTTCGAGGTGCTGCTGATCGCTTCCTTCGTGCTGCTCGGCCTCGGGGCTAAGCGCGCGCAGATGGAGGGCGCAATCAAGTATGTGACGCTCAACCTCGTTTCTTCGGCCTTCTTCCTAGCGGCCGCTGGGATACTGTACGCAAATACCGGAACACTTAATATGGCTGACCTGGCTGCCAAGACAGCGGAGTTGGAAAACCCCGCCTGGCTGACGGCCGTGGCGATGCTTTTCATGGTTGCCTTCGGCATCAAGGCAGCCGTATTCCCATTGTTCTTCTGGCTCCCGGCGTCCTATCACGTCCCGCTGCCGGTGGTGTCGGCGCTGTTCGCAGGGTTGCTAACGAAGGTTGGCGTCTACGCTCTGTTCCGCGTTTTCACGCTGATATTTCACCACGAAACAGGAATCACTCATGGCCTGCTTCTGGTAATCGCCGGGCTGACGATGGTAACTGGAGTCTTCGGCGCGGTGGTGCAGACCAACATTCGCCGCATCCTGGCTTTTCACAGCATCAGCCAGATCGGCTACATGATTCTTGGCCTCGCGTTGCTTTCGCCTCTGGCGGTGGCCGCCTCAATTCTTTTTATCGTTCATCATGGTCTGGTGAAGACTAACCTGTTCTTCATCAGCGGGTTAGTGCGGCGGCTGAAAGGCACGGAGCAGTTGCAGCCACTGGGTGGGCTCTACGAAAGCCGGCCGCTGCTGGCGGGAATCTTCCTGGCCACCGCGCTTTCGCTGGCTGGACTTCCACCGTTCTCCGGCTTCTTCGCGAAGCTGGGGCTGGTCCGGGCCGGCCTAGAGGCATCTGAGTATCTGGTGACAGCGGCGGCTCTCGCCGTCAGCCTCCTCACACTCTACTCTATGACGAAGATCTGGAACGAAGCGTTCTGGAAGCTGGCGCCGGAAGGCTCCGCAGACGGAGTGGCGCCGGCTTTCGGCTACCACCTGACGGCGCGGACAATGCTCGCCGTCTCAGCGGCATTCGCCGCGCTCGCCATTGGACTGGGCCTCGGCGCCGGTCCGGCGATGGATGTCACCATGGCGGCTGCTCATGGTCTGCTAGACACGGATGCCTATATTGAGGCGGTTCTCGGTGCCAGAACTGTTGCTGAAGGAGTGTCCCGATGACGACGTTCCTATGGAATATCATGCTTGCGTTCGTTTGGGCTTTCGCCACCGGAGAACTCACCCTCGGCAACTATTTGACTGGCTTCGCGATTGGTTACGGAACGCTATTTCTCTCCCGGCGGCTGCTCGCGACTTCCGCCTACCACAGCCGGCCGATTCGTTGGCTGCGGTTCACCTTCTTCTTTCTAAAGGAGATGATCGCCGCCAATCTGCGCGTCGCGCATGACGTGATCACTCCCCGGCTGCACATGCGGCCGGCGGTTGTCGCGGTGCCGCTTGATGCTGAGACCGATTTGGAGATCACGCTGCTGGCGAACATGATCTCCCTGACGCCGGGCACCCTGAGCCTGGACTACTCCAAGGATAAGCGGGTCCTCTACCTGCACGTGATGTACGTAAGAGACCCGGACGAAATCCGAGACCAGATCAAGAACGGCCTCGAACGCCGCTTGTTGGAGGGACTTCGATGACCGCAATGGAGTTTGACCCCATCAACTTAGCGTCCAGTACGGCGTTTATCCTGCTGAGCGCCGGCCTGGCGCTGGCGGTGTGGCGGCTTCTGCGGGGACCTTCCCTGGCCGATCGCGTGGTCGCGCTAGACCTGATCGCGGTACTGGTCATCGGGATGATTGCAGTCGATGCGGTCGTGACCGGGGAAGCCTCGTTCCTGCGAGTGGCCACAGCGGTTGCGCTGCTCGCCTTCCTCGGCACAATAGCCTTTGCCCGGCATCTGGAAAAAGGAGACTACGAATGACCTACGTGTCTGCGGTTCTCATTATGCTGGGATCGCTGCTGGCGCTGCTGGCCGCGGTCGGAGTATTTCGCATGCCAGACATCTATAGCCGGATGCAGACGGCAACCAAGGCCGGCACACTCGGGATATTCCTCCTGTTGAGCGGCGTGGCCGTCCACTTCCGGGAATTCTCGGTCACCACCACTACGATTCTGATCGTTGCTTTTCTCGGGCTGACCGCGCCGATAGCCGCCCACGTCATCGGGCGGGCCGCTTATCTCGCGGGCGAACCGCTTTGGAAAGGGACTGTATTAGACGAGCTGGCCCGGGACCTCCAGGCCTCTGAAGAAAGGAGATCTAGCGATGCCAGTGAAGCCGACACCCGGGGAAAATGAATACTTTGCCCGTCAGGACGCCGCAAAGCTGAGACAGGCAGCCGAGGATCGCCGGCGCCAGACGGAGGCCGTACGAAGCGCAGAAGTCGAACAGGAAACAGCCAGGAAGCGCTTTCGGAAAATCCTTGTTTACGTTAACACCCACAAGCCCAATAACCATGCACTCGACCGGGGCGGCGTGCTTGCCCGGCGGACCGGGGCGAGCCTCAGGGTAGTGGACGTCGTTGAATCCTTGCCAGAGCTTCTGCGCGGCTTTTCTGTCGACGGCGAGAAGGTGGCTGAAGCCATCGCCGAGGAAAAGAAGGAACGGTTGGAGGCCGCAGTGGCCCCTCTGCGGGCCAGCGGCGTCTCCGTCCAGACCGATGTCCTCATCGGAACCGCCTTCGCCGCCATCATCCACGATGTTCTGCGCAATCGTCACGACCTTGTGATGAAGACCGCCGACCGCGACGGATCTACCCGCCTATTCGGCAGTACGGCCGTGCACCTGATGCGTAAGTGCCCCTGCCCTGTCTGGGTAGTGAAGCCTGTGGATGACTTCCACGGCCCACGCATACTAGCTGCCGTGGACCCCGTATCGCAGGCCGCCGGGGCTGATGACTTGAACCGGCGCATAGTCGATCTGGGACGCGCCGTCGCAGCGTCCGAGGGTGGAGAACTCCATATTGTGCATGCCTGGCAGGCGCCATACGAGGACTCATTGGCTACCTCGGCCCGCATCCCGAAAGCGGATCTCGACGCGTACATCTCGGAGGCGCGGGAAAAGGTTCGGACCCGCTTCCACGAGTTCATCGGTCAGTTTGAGTTCAAACTCCCGGCCCGCCAGAAACATGTTCTGCGCGGATCGCCGGGGCTTATCATCCCGCGATTTGCCGCGCAGCGCGGGATCAATCTCATAGTCATGGGTACCACTGCCAGAACGGGGATCTCCGGCATGTTAATCGGCAATTCCGCCGAACGAATCCTCGGCCAGGTGGAATGCTCGGTGCTGGTTGTGAAACCCGAGGGATTCGCGTCTCCGGTGAAGCCGGCCGCCTGACATCGCCTCTTGACCGGCGGAAAGCGCTTCACGGGACTGGCATTCGTTCGGGCCTTCTCCGGTGGAAATGCGTGCCTCGCCCGAACTATCATTGACGCGATGCCTCTCTCCACTTCGCGCAGACGGTTTTTTCGCAGCGCCACCACTCTGGCCGCGTTCGGTGCGTTGCGCTCCCTCCCCGCTGGTCCGGCCGGCGACCGCCCCAATATCATCTTCCTCCTCTGTGACGATCTCAACGACTCGATCGAGGGGATGGGCGGTCATCCGCAGGCGCGTACACCGAACATTCACCGGCTGGCGTCCCGAGGCGTCTCATTCACGAACTGCCAGAACAACCAGCCGTGGTGCGCGCCTTCCCGCGCCAGTATGTGGAGCGGTCTCTATCCCTTCCGGAGCGGTTATCACGGTTCGGGCCATTGGCAGAAACACCCGGTGCTGCGCGACACCGTCATGCTCATGGAGCATCTGCGGGATAGCGGTTACGGAGTATTCGGCACGGGCAAGCTTTTCCACAACGGCCACGAGGTGGAAGAGATGTACACCGAATATAAGTGGCCCGCCGACTTCGGTCCTTGGCCCTACGACGGCAAACGCCGGCGGGAACTGCCCGAGCAGGCTTTTGTCTTCGAGACCGGCTACGTAAAAAACCTGCCCCGGCTATTCGACGCCCCGCACATGCAAACGTTCGGGCCGCTTTCGAGCGTCCCCGCCTATCCGGCTGACAACCCGACGGGCGCCCCAGGCTTCGACGGCTGGATGCTTTTCAACAGGCCGTTTCGCTATGAAAGCGAGGACGACCGCGACCTCGTTCCAGACGAACTCAACGCTCAATATGCCACGGCCGTGCTCTGTAGGCGGCACGACCGTCCTTTCTTTCTCGGTGTGGGCTTCAATCGGCCGCATGTGCCGATGTACGCGCCGAAGAAGTACTTCGACATGTTCCCGCTGGATGAGATCGAACTGCCGCCGTACAAGTCTGATGATTTCCGCGACCTTGCACATGCGCTCTACGTCGGCGGCGACCGCAAGGGCCACCAAAACTTCCGTCTCTGGCATGCCGCCGGCGGGGAACGTATGTGGAGGCAGTGGGTGCAGGCCTACCTCGCGAATGTCGCCATGGTGGACGACATGATCGGCCAGGTGCTAGATGCATTGGAAGATAGCGCCTATGCGGATAACACGGTTGTCTTCTTCACCGGCGACCACGGCTTTCACATGGGCGAAAAGGACTGGTTGTTCAAGAACTCTCTCTGGGAAGAGTCAGCCCGGGTCCCCTTCATCGTCTCCGCTCCCGGAGTTACTCCTCCCGGCTCCCAATGCGAACACCCGATTTCTCTGATCGACGTCTACCCCACCTTGACGGAGTTGTGCGGCCTCCCCGCGACTCCGAACGCTAGCCGCGGCGGCCGTCCGCTCGATGGCTACAGCATCCGTCCTTTCCTCGCTGACCCGGCCGGCGGCGAATGGGACGGTCCGGAAATCGCCGTTACCCAACTGGGCAACGATGAGACCGGGCACTTCAGCGCTCGCAGCCGGCGCTACCGCTACATCCTGTGCTCCAATGGCGAGGAGGAGCTCTACGACCACGCAGACGACCCGCACGAATGGACTAATCTCGCCGGTGCCGCGAACTATGCCGCCATCAAAGCCCGCCTGAAACAGGAACTCCTGGCTATCATCGAGTAACGGCAGTTCCGCAGTCAGCCAAGCCGACTCTTCTGCTTCCGGTTACGATGGCTGGTAGATGCCGTGCCACGTGACTATCATTCTCTGCTTGATGTTGGCCATCCCAGCCATCTCGCAGACTCCGGAAGAGTATTTCCGCGGCGCCGGTGCGGGTTTCCGTGGGACCTCCGAGGAGCAGCAGAAATTTTGGACCCCCCACATTGAGACCAGCCACCGCCAAATCTTGGGAGCCGCGGAACTAGCCGAGAATCGCGAGGTCGCGATCCTGCTCGGTCCCGGCGTCTGCTCGGAGATTCCGTTGGAGGAATTGGCGCGCCGGTTCGAGCGCGTGATCCTGGTCGACCTAGATGGCCATAGCATGTTGGCCGCCGTGGAAGCCCTCCCGATGGAATTACGCCCGAAGGTAGAGCTCAGAATCTCGGACGTCACCACTTTCGCCTCCACTCTGATGAGCGATCTCCGCGAGGCTGTCGAGGCAAGCCAAAACGCGGACGAGGCGTTCCACCAGTTCGACACGTTGTTTGCGTCGCTACGCACAGGCGTCCAGAAGCTCTGGCTGCCTCAGGCCGACGTGGTAATCTCCTCTCTGTTGCTCTCCGAACTGCCACGTTACCCGCTGGCCTATGCGGATCGGCTGGTGCGCGCCCGGTTCGACACCCGGCTTCGGGAATGGAAGGGGCGCCAAGTCGCGCGCGAAAAACTCGCCCGGCTGGTCACAGTTGACCATGTGGCAGTACTGCATGCCCTCCGCCGCGAGGGCGGAGTAATCTACTACGGTGACACGATTAGCCGCGGTCCAGCGTACAGCCAGTTCCCGCCGGCCCGGAGGACTGCGGTGGAGGGGGCTACCCTCATGTCTCTGCACGCGCTCGGTTTTGAAGGAGCGTCTGCTGCGCCAATCCTCGGCCGCCTTTGCTACGGTGAATTCGGATTCGAAAGGGAGATTGCAGCCTTCGAGAACCTCCTTGAGGCTTATGAATCTGCCGGCCGCGACAGCTTCGAAAGTCTGGTGGAACTGGAACTCCTCCAGCAGGAATGGAAGGAGTACGGGCTGAGGCCCGCCAGTCCGCCCATCTCCTGGTGGTGGATCGAGTATCCTTGCGCCGTAGTCCATAGCCCTGGGGCGTTCCGCGCCACCGGTTGGATCCTCAAATGACTGGCCGCGAGGCTGGTCAAGACAACGGTGTAAGACCTCTCGCACCGGTTGCTTGCTACGATAAAGCCTGCTCTCCAGATGGAGTTCTCGAAGATACTTGTGCGGGCCACGAACTGGATCGGCGACGCCGTAATGTCCTTACCCGCCTTGCAGGCCCTCCGCCGCCGCTATCCGCATGCGGAGATCAGCGTGCTCGCGCGTCCGTGGGTGGCCGGTCTTTATGCCCGGGAGCCGATTGCTGACCGTGTGATCCCCTACAATGTCCAGCCAGGAGTCCGCGGATTGGCTGGCGATTGGCGCGTCGCCCGCGAGTTGAGGCGCCAGCGGTTTGACGCAGCCATTCTGTTTCAGAATGCCTTCAGAGCGGCTCTGATTGTTTGGCTCGCGGGGATTCCTCGGCGAATTGGCTATAACCAGGACGGACGGGGATTCTTGCTCACCGGCGCCATTCCGGCGCCGCGCCCGGGCGAAGTTGAGGAGCACGAATCCTACTATTACCTGGAGATGCTCCGCCGGGCCGGCATTCTGGAGGCCGTTCCGGAGGTGCGGGCTATCCAGTTTGACGGCGCGGCGTCCGCCCGGCAGGCTGGAAGGGGACTACTCGCTGAAGCGGGGCTAGGCGACAAGGTGATCGGATTGAGTCCCGGGGCGGCTTTCGGAAGTGCGAAGCGCTGGTTCCCGGGCCGCTTCGCGGAAGCCGCGGCGCGGGTGGCCGGAGAACGGGGAGCGGCCGTTGCACTCTTCGGTTCTGCTGGCGAGCGGCCGCTGTGTGACGAGGTCGAAGCCGGGCTCGCTGCCGCTGGGATCCGGACGCGTAACTTCGCCGGACGCACGTCGCTACGGGAGTTTATCGATATGACAGCCGCCTGCAGGCTCTTCATTTCGAACGATTCCGGCGCAATGCACGTCGCCGCCGCCGTTGGTGTGCCGGTGGTAGCCGTTTTCGGGCCCACGGATCACGTTGCCACCAGCCCGAAAGGACCGGCGTTTCGCATCGTGCGGGAGCCGGTGGATTGTGCGCCATGCATGTTGCGGGAGTGCCCGATCGATCACCGTTGTATGAAGCGGGTCGGCGCGGAGCGTGTGGCGGAAGCAGCGTTGGAATTGCTGAAATAGAAGACTGGTTGAGAAGAATCTGCTGGCCGGCGAATCTGCCTGCCACACGTCAGTTGGAGAATGCCTGTTGGATACACGGAAGAAGATCGTCGATGGGAGTGATGCGGAGGAGTTGCTGCGTTCGCGGGCTGGCGCCAAGCCAGCGGTGAAGGTTGTTGTCGGGTATTTCGATCCGTTGCTGGCAAGCCATGTCCGGCGATTGGAGAAGATTGCCGGCGGCCACAAGCTGATCGCGCTGGTCAGCTCCCCCGCGCGGCCGCTTCTCCCGCCTGCCGCGCGCGCAGAGTTGGTGGCCGCTCTAGACTTGGTGGAGAGCGTGATCGTAGTCCCGCCCTCCCGCCTTCGCGACCTGCTGCGTTTGGTGCCCGCCGAGATCCTCAGCTTGGAGCAGGCCAGCGACGCCGAGCGGACAGAGGAGTTAGTGCGCCATGTGCGCTCGCGGCAAGTAGCCTGATCACGAATGGCCGAGAACCGAATCCTGGCTGTGCGGCTTAGCTCGATGGGCGACGTCATCCATACGCTGCCCGCGGTGGCCTCGTTGAAGCACAGCTTTCCGGGTTCCTACCTGGCGTGGGTCATCGACCCGCGCTGGGCCATCCTTTTAGAAGACAACCCTTACGTGGACGAGGTGATCCTCTTTAACCGGCGCAGTTTCCGCGGCATCATTGAATGCCGCCGAGTCCTCAGGGAGAGGCGCTTTGACATGGTGGTGGACTTTCAAGGGCTGATCAAGAGCGGTCTGCTTGCCTCGGCGGCGCGCCCGCAGAGGATATTTGGCTTTCACGAGTCGCACTGCCGCGAGCGTCTCGCGGCGCTCTTTTATTCGGACCGTATCGCTACGGACGCTCCGCACGTGGTGGATAAAAACCTCGCCTTGGCCCGGGGAGCGGGGGCGGTAAATACTCTTAATACGTTTCCGGTCCCGGTGGGAAAGCCGGAGGGAGAACTGCCGCCTGGCGAGTTTGTACTGGCTTCTCCGCTCGGGGGCTGGCGCTCGAAACAGTGGCCCATGCGGCACTACTCCGAGTTGGCGGCGCTGCTCGTACGGAAGCTCGGAATGCCGCTTGTGCTGAACGGCTCGCCCAACGCCCATCCTGAAATGGAAGCGGTGGAAGGCTGCAGAAAGCACTACTCGACTGTGGCGGGCCTCATTGACGCGACACGGCGGGCCCGAGCGGTCATCGGAATCGACAGCGGGCCTCTGCATCTGGCGGCGGCGTTGCGAAAGCCCGGCGTCGCGATCTTCGGCCCCACCGATCCGGCGCGCAACGGACCGTACTGGCGCGGTTTTGTGACGCTGCGCCGGCCTAACGTTCATACAACGTACAAGCGAAGCGATAAGGCGGAGGCGTCGATGGGCGAGATTTCCCCGGATGAGGTGCTGCGCGCCCTGCAGACCGCGCTGGAGACGGAGACCTGATGCCGCGCTATCTTTTTCCGAAGGCCTATGCTGACTGGGCCGCCCGGCTGCGCGTGCCTGGAGGATTTCTTCTCGTGGCGGTTTTCCTTTGGCTCTCCAAGCCGACCGTGGAATCGCTTTTCTGGGGGTTGCCACTATCCTTGGCTGGATTGCACCTGCGCCTCTGGGCCGCGGGGCATCTTACAAAGAACCAGCGGCTGGTGAGCACTGGACCGTATGCGCACCTGCGAAATCCCCTCTACCTGGGGACGCTGCTGGTAGCTGCGGGGCTGGTAGTCGCCGCACGCGAGTGGATTCTGGCGGCCGTGTTTGCGGCGGTGTTCGTGCTAATCTACTTGCCGGTGATCCAGGAGGAGGAGAAGCACCTCCGGGATCTGTTTCCGGCGTTCGATGACTACGCCCGCGAGGTGCCGCTGCTGCTGCCGCGTCTGAAACCGTTCGCGAAAGGAAGCTTCCGGTGGACGTTGTATCGGAGGAACAAAGAATACAACGCCTTGCTTGGTTTTCTTGCCGGCGAGGTGGTTTTGGTAGCGAAGGCGGTCTGGTTTTGAGGGACGGATCCTCACTGCGTCTGCCGGGGCAGGCGGCGCCACGTCCCGCGTCTGTTCTATCGCCAGCCGCCGCGTTCGACACGGGGGAAATTCCGCGAAGCGTCGTCGACGATTAGCACCCAGTCGTTGTTGCGGCCGCTATAGGGTGGATCAAAGCGGCGCTCTCCCGCAGTGGGAAACTCGCCGATAGGCTCCGCGATACCCTGCCTCGGGTTGAAGAACCAAACCTTCGCGGTTGGTCCGGAGACCTTGGTCATGTCAACAGTTACCGGTTCTCCCATCGGGAGGTAAACCAGCGCGAACGCACTGTCAGTAGCCCGGCCGGCTCGCTTATGATTCGTGCCGGAGCCGGGATCTCCAATGATCAGTGATTGGTCAGGTTCAAGCCGGTGAAACGGCCGGAGCGTGAAAAGCCGCCGGAAATGGCCCATCTGGAAGGAAGCCGGGTGGTCTAGCGCGTGAGGCCATGGGGTGCGGGCAACCGAAATCGGCTCCCGGCCCGGCTGCCACATCTGCCAGATGTTGTGGTCGCCATAGGTGTGGCCAGCGGCTCCAGCGAGCATCGACATGTAGGCGGCCCGCCGGACGTCCCACTCGTCGAACCAGCCTTTTGCGCCATCACGATGCCAGTTGACAGGGTGATCTTCGTAGCATGGTTCACCATCAAGCACGGGTTTTGGCGGTACCAGGGCGCGGGCTGCAAGCGTCGTTTCATAGTTGGGATTCAGCAATCGGCCGTGGCCCGACTGAAACATGTTGAAATCCAACCAGTCGTCACTGTGGAACCACTTGGAGGAGGCGTTTCCTCCCTGCGGATGGAAGGTCATGAGGTTCCGGCCGCCGTCCCCCTTTTCGAGGCCGCGGGCCATGGCGCGGATAATCTCGATGTGCCGGTCGTTATCCGGGCTGCGGTCGCCGCCGAGAATCCAGATCACTGGCTTGTCCCGGTAACGGCGGCCGAGAAACTCTCCGTAGGTTTCTGCGTTGTGAGGGGTAAAGACTTCTGGACCAACTCCCCAGCGTTTTACCCATTTGTCTCCCCATGTCGGCAACAGCCCGATGAACAGGCCGAGCTTTTCGGCCCGGTTGACAATATAGTCGACGTGGTCCCAATAGTCATTTGCGGGGCCGTCTCGAACGTCCGGGCGGGCCGGGTCGTTCTCGACCAGCGGACGATGGCCGTAAACGTTCGGAGTGTTGAGGCCATCGAGCTCGGCAAGCGCAACGGCCTGGATGACGGTAAATCCCTTTCCCGCCCGGTTGGCCAGGTACAGGTCCGCCTCCTTGCGGTCCAGGCGGTGAAACAGCTCCCAAGCGGTGTCGCCGAGGTAGAAGAAGGGCGAACCGTCCTCGTAAATGAGGTAGCGGTGGTTGGGGCTGACTTTCAGTACGGGAGCCGCAAGGGTGGCAAACGGGGAAAGAATGAGAAGAACGATCAACAGTCGGGTCATGGCTGTCTATCTAACCGGCACTGTAGCAGGCGAAAGCGGGCCGGTCGCGCGCACCGGACCGCTCGCCAGCAGAGCCGCTTGTCCGTTTAGCTCCAAAGCCGATCGTTCACGCGGTCTGTATCCCACTCTTCGGTGGGCTCGAAGAAGCCGGGCTTCCGCGGGTGCAGGTGCTCCTTGATGACCTCCTCGACGACCTCGATGCCAAGGCCGGGACCCTCCGGCACCGGGATGAAGCCCTTCTGGATGATCGGTTTCGAAATGCCTTCGACCATGTCGTTCCACCACGGCACGTCCACGGAGTGGTTCTCCAGGGAAAGGAAGTTCTGTGTGGCCGCGGCGCAGTGAACGTTCGCCATGCACGAAATCGGGGTGCCGGCGAAGTGCATGGCCATGGCCACTCCGTACTCCTCGGCCATGTCGCCGATCTTCTTGGTTTCGAGCAATCCGCCGGAGCTGGCAAGGTCCGGATGGATGATGTCCACGGCGTGTTTCTCGCAGAGCAGTTTGAACGGTTCTTTGAGGTAGATGTCTTCGCCGGTGAGGGTTGGCACGTCGATAGCGTCGGTGATCTGCCGCCACTGCTCCGGGAACTGCCAGGGGATCATATCCTCTAGCCAGGCCATGTTGTAAGGTTCCAGAGCCTTGCCGAGTCTGATGCAGGAGTTGACTCCGATGTGACCGAAGTGGTCGGCCGCCAGTGGCACCTCCATGCCAATAATCTCGCGCACTTGAGCAACATAGTCCGCCATCATGGCGATGCCCTTGTCGGTGATCTCGATCCCGGTGAAGAAATGCATGGTGTCACGAGTCTCTCGCGAGCTGAGCCCGAGGGGACGTGTCAGCGTTCCGGGGGTACCTTCGACTAGGCGGATTCCCAGATCCATCTTCAGGTAGGTGAAGCCCATGTCCAGGCGCCCCTTCATGCGCTCGGCGTAGATCTTCGGGTCCGGCGACATGTCGGTGTCGGCGTAGCAGCGGATACTGTCGCGGAACTTGCCGCCGAGCATTTGGTACGCAGGGACGTTGTACGCCTTACCGGCCAAGTCCCACAAGGCCATCTCGACCCCGCAAACGCCGCCCGCCTGCCGGGCGTGGCCGCCGAATTGCTTAATCTCCTTGAAGATCTTGTCCACATTGCACGGGTTCTGACCAAGCAGCTTGCGCTTGAGCACTAGTGCATAAGTCTCTGAAGCGCCGTCACGGACCTCACCCCATCCGACAATGCCCTGATTGGTATCGAGGCGGATGATCGGGCAGGTCATCGGAGCGCCGGTGACGGTCGCCACACGCAGGTCCGTGATCTTCAGCTCAGACGGTCTCGAGTTTGTCTTGACGTTATTCTGGTAGGCTTCCGCCGCATCGCCGGAAAAAAATGCGCTGGCGCCGAGACCGGCCGCTCCGAGAAATGAGCGCCGGCCCATCATCTTCTGAATCGCTTTCTTCATGCTTTTCTCCTATACCGCCTCGGTACGGGCTGGCGGTCATCGATTCCGCCGGGCCAGAAACGCCACATGGCGCGCGGACAAGCGGTTTCGTCATTGTATCCGGTTCAGCGCCGGGAAGGGCAGGCGTAATAAGGCGGGCAGCGGCCGGCAACCGGCCACAGCCCTAACGTGAGTTGCAGGTCAATGCCATCCGCGTACGCGGAAGTACGCGGGTGGTTTTAGTCGGCTTTCTCGAAAATGAGTAAGTATTGTGTGTCCGGGACGTGTTCTATGTCCTTCACGAGCCGGAATCCGGCGGCTTCGATTTCCTCGATCACCACAGGTTTATCTGCCCGAATGTGGTCCGGGTCGCGGAAGCCATGTTTGTAGTAATCCATGATGGCCAAGCGCCCGGCGCTTTTGAGCGCATTGTGTACACGCGCAAGCAAGGGTTTGGGATAGTCGAAATGGTGGTATGCGTCCACGGCGAGAATCATGTCGGCCGAATTGGCTGGCAGGTTTGGGTCACGCTCTCCGCCGAGAGCGAAATCGACATTGGCAAGACGCGCCTCGCTCGCCGTCCTGCGGGCGGCTTCGAGGAAGTCCTCGTGGATATCCTGGGCAAGAACTTGACCAGCCGGGCCGACGGCCTCCGCCAAGTATGGCAGCAGGACTCCCGCTCCGGTTCCGAGATCAACCACTGTGTCGCCTACTCTAAGCCCCAGCGCTCCCACGAGCTTTTCCGCCTGTAGCCGGTCCGCGCGAGCCGGGTCGGCGAGGACCTTCACCATCTGTCTCCGGGACTCGCGATCGGCGTAGTGGCGGTTGGCGTCGCTCGCCACCTGCGCCGGGGCCATCACGGCAAAACCTAGTAGCAAGGTAAGCGTTTTCATAACGATCCCTCGATCGGAAGAGCAAGCGCCGGCTCTACCATGAAGTCGAGGGAATTCATCGCGGTGACAGCCTCCCTGACTGCCTCCTCCCGGCTGGGCTCGATCGTGATTACGAAGGGCAGGTTGTCCTTGGACTCACAGGGAAGTTGCAGCACAGCGTCCAGGCTGATCCCCTTCCCGGCGAGGATTTCGCCCAGCTTGGCGATAATGCCAGGCCGGTCCTTCACCCGGAAGCGAAGATAGAAGGCCTTGTCCTGTAAGGTGACCGGAATGGGTTTGTATTCGCCTAGGCGCTCGTGCGCGAAGGGCGAGACACGCTCGGGGGATCCGAAAAGAATCTCACGGCTGACGCGCATCAGGTCGCTGACAACGGCCACCCCGGTGGCTCGCGGCCCGGCTCCCTGTCCGTAGTAGAGGCTGTCGTCGCCGAAATGGCCGCGGACCCAGACGGCATTGTAGACTCCCTGGACGTGGGCCAGGATGGTGCCCTTGGGAATCAGCGATGGCCGGACCGACAGAATTAATCCAGCGGGCGTCTGCCGGGCGGCCGCGATCAGGCGGATAGTGTGGTTCAGGCGGTCGGCGTACTGGAAGTCGACGGGAGTGATGCGCCGGATGCCTTCCAGGTATATATCCTCGGGTGTGATCCGCTCGCCGAAGGCCAGGGCGGAGAGTAGCGCAAGTTTGGATCGCGCATCATGTCCGTCGATGTCGGCGCTCGGGTCAGCTTCGGCGTAGCCCAGTCTTTGAGCCTCGGCGAGAACCTCGTCAAAGGGCGTTCCCCTGGACTCTATCTCCGTCAGGATGTAGTTGCAGGTGCCATTCAGGATGCCATACAGGTCGCTGATCCGGTCACCCGAGATGCCCTCTCGCAGGACGGCGTGAATGGGGATGCCGCCAGCCACACTCGCCTCCATGGCGAGATTTATGCCTGCCCGGATGGCGCTGTCCCAAATCTCGGCGCCACGCAATCCCATCAGCGCTTTGTTGGCCGTGACTACCGATTTCTTGTTGGCGATGGCGGCGTCAATAACTTCGCCGGCGACGGATATGCCGCCAATCAGTTCAAGGACGATGTCAACGTCCGGGTGGCTGACGACCTGCCGCCAGTCCTGGGTCTTCTCCACAGTGCCCAGCGCGGCCGGGATCTCCTTCTCGTTCACCAGAAGATCGCAAACGATAGTCACCTTCAGGCGAAAACCCAGTTTCTGCTCGATTTGCCCGGCGTTCCCGGCCAGAATGTGAAGCGTACCGCCCCCAATGGTGCCCAAGCCGACCACGCCGATCTTAACATCTTTCATAACTCGCTATCATAACAATCAGAAGCTATGAAACGCCTGATTTTACTGGTTCTTCTTCTAGCGGCGACGCTGCACGCCCAGGGCGGCGCCGCTGAGACAAAAGATCCTCGCATGCGCCGCATGCCCGACGGGCGCACCCAGGCGGAACACATTCTGGAGTCCGAGTACGAGAAATCCAAGGAAGACGTTGACGAACTAGCCAAGCTGGTTGAAGAGCTCAAGTTGGAACTCGAGAAGAACGATCACAACGTACTTTCTCTAAAGGCTGTGAAGGTGGCCGAGGAGATTGAGAAGATCGCGAAACAATTAAAGAACCGTCTGAAACGCTACTGAAGCGCCGCTTGTGTGATACTCTGAAGCGTTTGGCTGTAACGCTATGAGTACCCCGACGCAGGCCGTCCAGTTGATGAGCGCATCGGAAATTGAGCGGATGCTGGTACGGCTGGCCCATGAAATCCTGGAGAGGAGCGGCGACGCGGGCCGGCTCGCACTGATCGGGATTAGAAGGCGTGGCGCACCACTCGCCCGGCGGCTGGCGGCCAAACTCAACGAAATTGACGGGTTGGAAGTTCCGGTGGGCGTCTTGGATATCAGGCTCTATCGAGACGACCTCTCCATGGTTGCGACCCAACCCGTGGTGAATGCCACCGAAATCCCCTTTTCCGTGACAGCGCTGGACGTCATCCTGGTGGATGACGTCCTCTACACGGGGAGAACCGCTCGTGCCGCGCTGAATGCCTTGTTTGACCACGGCCGCCCGGCCCGGGTGCAACTGCTGGCCCTGATCGAGCGCGGACACAGGGAGCTGCCCATAGAGGCTTCGTACGTCGGGCGCAGTATCCCCACGACGACGCAACAGGTTGTTGAAGTCCGCCTGTCGGAAATCGACGGCGAAGAGAAAGTTCTGCTTGTGGAGAGAACAGATTAAGACTGATTGAGGTCAAGATGCCCGCCGGACTGCTCGGTACAGAAGATCTCACCCGTGATGAAATCGAAGTAATACTAACCCGCGCTAAGGACTTCCAGCCGGTACAGCATAAGTCGGTTAAACCCTCCAATATCCCGCCGGGGCGGCTTGTGGTGCTGCTGTTTCTCGAACCCTCGACGCGCACACGCACCAGCTTTCAGATTGCCGCGATGCGATTGGGGGTTCATGCTGTCCCAATTAGCGGCAGCGGATCCAGCCTGTCGAAAGGCGAGTCTCTAGTGGACACGCTGAATACCCTCGCCGCGATGCGCCCGGACGCGATTGTCATGCGGCATAGCGCCTCCGGCGCGCCCCATTTCCTTGCCCGGTATCTAGATACGCCGATAATTAACGCGGGTGATGGCACCCATGAACACCCGACACAGGCGTTGCTCGACGCGCGAACCATACTCGACCGCAAGGAACGCTTGGACGGCCTGCGCGTGGTAATCATTGGGGACATCGTGCATTCCCGCGTGGCGCGGTCCAATATCCACTTGCTGTCCAAGTTTGGAGTCGATATTGTTCTCTGTGGCCCGGCGCCGCTGGTTCCCCCGGCGTTGGCTCGTATCGCTCCGGGGGTATCGATAGAGTACGACATAAAGCGGGCCATCAAGGGCGCCGACGTCATCATGATGCTGCGCGTCCAGCTCGAGCGCCAACACGAGACCAACTTCCCGCGCGGAGAGTACTTCACTTTCTACGGGCTTGGCCTGGAGCACGTGGAACTTGCCCAGGAAGACGTGTTTGTGATGCATCCCGGGCCGATCAACCGCGGCAGGGAGATTGACTCGGAAGTGGCGGATTCCAACCGGTCCGTCATCCTGAATCAGGTAGAAAACGGCGTCGCCGTGCGAATGGCGGTGCTGGAACGGATTCTCAGCTAACCATGTCCAAGCTGCTGATCAAGAATGGTAGGGTCATCGACCCAGCCTCCGGGCGGGATGCGACCGGAGATGTTCTCATAGAAGGCGATTCCATCGCTGCGGTCGGGGACAACATACAGGCCGACGGGGCGGAGCAGATTGATGCGACTGGTCTGGTGGTGGCGCCCGGCTTTATCGACATCCATGTCCACCTGCGCGAGCCCGGCTTCACCCACGCGGAGACGATTGAAACTGGGACCCGCGCGGCCGCGGCTGGGGGATTCACGCGCGTCTGCTGCATGCCCAACACGACACCGGTGAACGACAGCGCCACGGTTACCGGATACATCCTTGAGCAGGCCAGACTCACCGCTGCGGTCAAGGTTCATCCCGTTGGCGCCATCACGATGGGCAGCGAAGGAGAGGACCTGGCTCCGATTGGGACGCTGCAAAGGGCTGGGGTCGTAGCCATTTCGGATGACGGTATGCCGGTAATGAATGCCCGGGTGATGCGGCGGGCGATGGAACTGGCCCGCTCTTTCGGCCTCACTATTGTGCAGCACTGCGAAGACCTAAACCTGAGCGCCGGAGGGGTGATGCACGAGGGCGTCGAGTCCACCCGGCGGGGCCTAATTGGCATTCCGTCTTGCTCGGAGGATGTGATGGTGGCGCGGGACATACTTCTGACCCAGGCCACCGGCTGCCGCTATCACGTTGCCCATCTTTCAGCGAAGAACTCGATGGAAATGGTCGCCTTCGCGAAATCCAGAGGCCTACCGGTGACTTGCGAGGTGACCCCTCATCACATCGCCTTGACCGATGAAGACGTGGCCCCCTACGACAGCAACTTCAAAATGAAACCTCCGTTACGCGGCAAGGACGACAGGGCCGCTATGATCGAGGGGATCGTGAATGGCACGGTGGATGCCATCGCCACGGACCACGCGCCCCACACCGGTTACCAGAAGATGCAGGAGTTCGAGTGCTGCCCCTTTGGGGTCACAGGGCTCGAAACCGCGGTCGGCATCGCTATGGGCCATCTCGTGCATCCGGGAAGAATCCCCATGCTGCGGATGGTGGAACTCTTTACCACCGGACCTGCCAGGGTGTTCGACCTTGACGCCGGCGAGCTTGCTCCGGGCAAAGCGGCGGATATCACACTGATCGATCCGAATCTCGAATGGACCTACGACGTGAACGATTCGCTCTCGAAAAGCAAGAACTCGCCGTTCAACGGCGTGAAGTTCACTGGGGGGCCAGTGGCGACGATAGTAGACGGGGAACTCGTGTGGAGACGCGCTTAGTCTACGCCGAACCGCAAGGCCGGGAGGAGTAAAGCTAATGGGTGGAGGTTTAAGAAGAACAAAGAATCGTTATGAGAAAGGTCATTGCTACTCTATCCGTGATCTGCGTGGCCGTCATCCTGTGCCTTGGCTGTAACAAATACGCTGACCACGAGGTGAAGACGCCGGTTCCGCCGCGGCCTCAGCAGAACAACTGATGTCGGCGGCGGGACAAAGTGACGATGAAGCAGGAATGAGCGAGACGCCACAGCCGAAAATCCAGCGCTATCTGGCCCTTGACGCATATCGAGGCTTCATCATGCTGATGCTCGTCTCTCAGGGCTTCGGCTTCCACGAACTGCAGGACCACCCCGTGTTTGGAGGTATCGCCAGGCAATTCACGCACGTGTCTTGGGAGGGAGGGGTCTTCTGGGATATGGTGCAGCCGGCGTTCATGTTTATTGTGGGCGCGGCGCTCCCGTTCGCGCTGGCGATTCGCTCCCAGCAGGGGCAGTCGTTCCCGGACCAGGCCAAGCATGCCGCGATCCGTTCTCTAAAACTCATTTTGCTGAGCCAGGTTATTATGTCGGTGAGCGCGGGAGTGGCTCATTTTCAGCTCATCAACGTCCTGTGCCAAATCGCCTTCGCCTACTTCGCGGTCTTCTGGATTCTGCAGCTTCGCTGGCGTTGGCAAGCGGGTATCGGCCTCGGCCTGCTGGTTTTTCATACAGCGCTCTTCTTCCTATTCCCAGGTCCGGATGGACCATTTTCTAAGGAAGGCAACATTGGCCAGGTGATCGATCAAGCGATTCTGGGGTACAACTACCCAGGGCATTACGTGACCATAAACTTCATCCCCAGCACGGTGACGACTTTAATCGGGGCCTGGACCGGGCAGTTGCTGTTGGCGGGGAAGTCCGTAACATTCACGGCGAAACGACTGGTGGAGTGGGCCGTGATCTCCTTTGTGATGCTGTTCGCCTTCTGGGCGCTGGTACCCGGAGTGAAGCGGATCTGGACGGCCACGTTCACTTTCTACAGCGCGGGTTGGGTGCTCCTCATGATGCTGGCGTTTTATTACGTCGTGGAGGTGCTCCAGTGGAGGAAGTGGACCTTCCCGCTCATCGTGGTTGGCTCCAATTCCATCCTCATCTACTCACTCTCCATCATGCTGCGCGGATGGGTGGACGACGCTCTGGCGGTTTTCACCGGAAGATTCGCCCTGTTTGGCGACGTGGCGCCGATTCTTCAGGCGTTCGCCATCGTGGCGGTTTTTTGGAGCGTAAACTACTTCTTCTACAAACGCCGGATCTTCCTGAAGATCTAGCCGGTCTCCGCCGGTGGGGCTAGCGGTCTCCACGTTAACAATGGCAGAAGTTTTCCGGCTGCTCGAAGGGCTGCTTCATTCGGATTGATATACTCGGTAGTCCGCCATGACTGTAGCAATTCGAGCTTTCATCCCGCTCCTCATCCTGATGCTCGACTGTGTGGCATCCTTCGCACAGACGCCCAAACCAAATTTCGTCGTAATCTTCTGTGACGATCTCGGATACGGCGATATCGGCCCGTTCGGTTCCACGAAACATCGCACTCCAAATCTGGACCGGATGGCGTCGGAAGGGATGCGATTCACGAGTTTCTATGTTACCAGCGGTGTCTGCACTGCGTCCCGCAGCAGCCTCATGACCGCGTCTTATCCCCGCCGCGTTAACATGCATCAGGATGCGCGCGACCGCTGGGTTCTCTTCCCCGTTGCCAAGAAGGGGCTGCATCCAGACGAGGTCACGGTGGCCGAAAGCCTAAAGGAGCAGGGTTATGCAACAGCCGTAATCGGCAAGTGGCACCTTGGCGACCAGCCGCAGTTCTTGCCCACTCGGCAGGGATTCGACTACTATTTCGGCATCCCGTATTCGAATGACATGTACGAGCACAAAAATGGGCAGGCGGAGTGGCCGCCGCTGCCCCTGCTCCAGGGAGAAACAGTCATCGAGGCGCCTGTGGACCAAGTCACGATTACGCGGCGCTACACAGATGAAGCGGTACGCTTCATCGAAGAGAAGGCTGGGAAGCCATTCTTCCTGTACCTTCCGCATACGATGCCGCACAACCCGGTCAATTCAAGTCTTCGCTTCCGGGGAAAATCAGCCAACTCGGGCTACGGTGACTGCGTGGAAGAGATCGACTGGTCAACGGGCGAGATTCTGAAGGCGCTGGACCGGGCCGGGATTGCCGGGAATACGCTCGTTGTTTTCACCTCCGATAACGGGGCGGCCAGCCGTTGGGGCGGGTCGAATCTGCCGCTTTCCGGCTGGAAAGGGAGCACGATGGAGGGCGGGATGAGGGTCCCATGCATCATGCGTTGGCCCGAACGCATTCCAGCCGGGTCTAAGTGCGATGAACTCGCTTCCACCATCGACATCCTGCCTACGTTTGCCCGCCTCGCCGGCGGAGCGCCGCCGGGTGACCGGATTATCGATGGCAAGGACATCTTGCCGCTGATGACAGGTGAGGTCAGTGCGAAAACGCCCCACGAAGCCTTTTTCTACTATTACCGGGATCGGCTGCAAGCCATTCGCTCGGGGAAGTGGAAGCTGCATTTGGCGTCGGAGGACCGTCCCGCGGCGCTATACGACCTGGAGGCCGATATCGCCGAATCGAGGAACCTTGCCGCATCCAACGCCAGTGTTGTGAGCGACCTCCGTGCTCTGGCGGATCGAGCCCGGCAAGATCTCGGTGACGGAGACAACGCCGGAACCAATCAGCGCCTTGCGGGTTTGGCCGAGGCTCCGCGCCCACTCCGGATGGAACAGGAGGCGAAACGATGAACAAGCTTTCAAGAAGGGAGTTTGGCAGCATTCTGCCCGCTGGTTCAGTGGCCGCCGCCATTCCGGGTTCGGGGGCGGTGCCCGTCCCAGTCCAGGTTGCGGGCGCTATACCTCCCACCGGACGCCGCCCAAACATCATTCTGATTACCACGGACCATATGAGGCTGGACAATATCGCCGCCAACGGCGCTCCGCACATGGTGACGCCTGTGCTGGACGGCCTAGTACAGCGTGGCGTAAGTTTCACCCTCTGCCACACCGTTGGTGTCGCGTGCGCTCCGAACCGGGCGTCGCTGATGTCAGGGCGCTACCCGCACTCGCACGGGGTGATGTCGAACGGGATCAAATTGCCGGAAGACGAAGTTACTCTGACCCATGTCCTGCGCGACAACGGCTACTACACCGGCCAATTCGGCAAGCTCCATTTCTGGCCGCATAGCGGGCGGAACCACCGGGAATACCATCCTCCCTACGGCTTTCATCAGATGCTGCTCTCCGACGAACCCGGCTGCTACGACGACGCCTACGGTCTCTGGCTGAACGCTCAAGGTTCCGGGGTACGGAGAAAGGCTAATGTCCGCATGCCGCCAGCCGCGAAGGAGTTTTCCCGGCGCCGTCCGCGGATCCACACCCCGCCGCCGGACGTCTACGGGCTGCAGATGTATACGTTCGAGGGCGAGGAAGATACGACCCACGCCGCCTGGGTTGCGTTGGAGACCATCGGCTTCCTCGAAGAGTGCGCCCGTACACGGCCGGAGCAGCCTTTCTTCGTCCACAGCGGCTTCTACTCCCCCCATCCACCGCTCAATCCTCCTGCTTCCCAGTTGGCTCGCTACGACGGACGGACATTTCCGTCTCGCAAGGTGAACTCCGGTGAGATCGACTACGTGACACCCGGCATCGCCCGCCGCATGGAGGAACTCTCCCAGATTCCCGAGGAACTCTGGACTGAGTACCGCCGCCACTTCTACGCCATGGTTTCCGATGTTGACCGGCACGTCGGGCGGATTCTCGATACCGTGCGCGACAACGGCCAACTCGAAAACACAATTGTGGTCTTCACGTCCGACCACGGAGACTTCCTAGGGGACCACAATCTGGTCAGCAAGAACTCCAACCCCTATCTGGAGGACATGTTAATACCGCTGGTTGTCACCGGTCCGGGGGTACCGCAAGGCCGGCGGAGCGACGCTTTGTGCGAGATCGTCGACATAATGCCAACTCTATTTGACCTGCTCGGCATATCCCAGACGAAGGGTAACCAGGGAATCTCGCTCAGGGATGCCTTAAACGGCGGTAGAGCCAGAGACTCCATTTTCATGGAAGGCTTCAACAATCAGATTCTTCGGACCACCGAAGCCATCTACTCGTGCTGGAAGAACGGCGACGAAATGCTGTTCGATCTTGAGGCTGATCCGAATCAGTTCCGGAACATCGCTCAGCTTTCCCAGGCACAGCCGCTGCTCGGGGAGATGCGCTTAAGCCTTCTGCGGCGCAACATGGAGTTGGCGGATCCTCTCCCGGAACGTGCCGCGGCATACTAACTCCAGCTCTTGATCCCCTTGCGGACCCGCCGTGGGGGTGGCGTTTTCGTATCTCATTGTAAGCAGGAGCAATTTTGTTCGGAACGAATGATGCAGCCCGCGCGTCATTATGAGTGAAAGCCACGAGTACGCCTGTCACTAGTCCGGAGGGGATTTTTGTTTACAGGCGGCAACCCATCAGAAAGGAGGTAGGTAGCTCATGTCCGAGATCACAAGCAACAATGTCGAACGGCGCCAGCCCCCTCTTCGCGTGAAGCAGGTGTTGAGAGACCGGGAAGCCGAGCTCTACCACCGTGATCCGGTCTCCGCCGAGGATGACGAGCTTCATGCTGAAGAGCAGGAACGCTTCGTGACCGAGGATAGCGTCCGAATCTACCTGCACGAAATGGGTTCGGTGCCGCTCTTAAATAAGCGTGGCGAAGCGGAGTTGGGACGCAGGATGGAAGCCGGAAGACTGATCATGCGAAAGGCGATCAGCCGTTCCGAAGTTGTACAAAGGAGATTTATCGCTGAAGCGGAGGAGGTTGTACAAGGGAAAGCGCCGATTGACGGCTTGATCGAGATATCTGTGCCGATCGATAGCGAGGCCGACCCTAAGAAAACCAAAGCGGCGGCCCGTGCGAAGCTCTCCCGGGCGTTAAATCTCGTCCGCCGTTACCGGCGGCTGCAGGAAGAATCGGCGGGTGGAACCCGCAAACGGCGGGCCGCGGAGTTCCGCCGGTACCAGGTGAAGATCGCTGGGATTATCCGTAACCTGCCACTCCGGCCCGAGGTGTGGAGCCGGTATCGGGAAGAACTCGAGCGTCTCTACGAGGAGATCTCTTCTCTTGACAATCACTATCAAAGGATGATCAATCGGCGCCGGCGTTCAACGTCTACAGAACGCGCGTTGCGAAAGCAGATGCGTCTGTTGGAGAACGCTGGTGGTATGAGTCTTGCGGAGTTGCGCCACGCCACGATGAGAATCCGGCGCGGGGAACGGGAACTGGAGCAGGCCAAGAAGCAGTTGGTGGAAGCCAACCTGCGATTGGTTGTCTCCGTCGCCAAGAAATACGTCAATCGCGGAATGTTTCTTCTCGACCTCGTGCAGGAAGGCAACATGGGTCTCATCCGTGCCGCCGAGAAATTCGACTACCGGCGCGGCTTCAAGTTTTCCACCTACGCCACTTGGTGGATCCGGCAGGCGATTACACGGGCAATCGCGGATCAGTCGCGGACCATCCGCGTCCCGGTCCATATGAACGAAAGCTTGAACAAGCTGATTCGCGCTTCCCAGGAGATCCAGAAAGAGCTCGGGAGAGAACCAAATGACGCAGACATCAGCCGCCGGCTGAAGATCCCGATCGAGAAGGTACAGATGCTTCGATCGATCAACCGCGAACCAGTGTCGCTGGAAACTCCAGTCGGTACCGACCGCGAGTCGACTCTGGGCGAGTTGCTAGAGGACAACTCACGAAACTCCCCTACCGAAGCCATCGCCAAACTCGAGGTTCACAGTGAGACGGAAGGATTCCTGCAGGCCCTCACGCCCAAGGAAGAGCAGGTGATTCGCCTCCGGTTCGGAATTGGTTTCGACCGTGAGCACACGCTTGGGGAGATTGGCGACAAGTTGCAGCTAACCCGGGAGCGTATCCGCCAGATCGAAACGAAGGCCCTTGAGCGTCTCCGGTCTCCGGAGCACGCTCGCCGTCTTCGATCACTCCTCGCCTCAAACTAGGACGGCTTCGCCGGTGGCGCCGCGTTTCGCGCGGCGCCACCGTCTCATCAGAGCGGATTCCTGGCGACCAAGCCGAGCTGCTGGTTCAACGAATCTCGCCACTGCGTCAGCGTCGGCGGCTTGGCACGCGAGGCTACCGGCGGTGCGGTTCAACCCAGCCAATCTCCGTGAGGCAGTCCTTCGCTACGATGGCGGTGTTGACGTGGATGGTGATGGTGTCGTCGGTTTTCAGGGCGTAGCCTCCGGCGAGGGTGACCGCGACGGGCACACGCTGCCGCAAAGCGGTTTCAAACACAAGCCGGTCTCGCGCCTTTAACCCTTCCAGGGTGAGAGAGAGTCCTCCAAGTTGGTCTTCGCAATAGGGGTCCGCGCCGGCAACGTAGAGAATCAAATCCGGACCGAATCCCGCGATGGCGGTTTCGAGCGGATCTATCAGCCTCTTGAGGTACTCGCCGTCTCCGACGCCGTCGGGCAGATGGATGTCAACGGTAGACGGGGGCTTCTCGGCCGGGTAGTTGTGATACTGATGAATCGATAACGTGAAGACGTCGGTGTTGGTGGAGAAGATGGCGGCTGTTCCATTGCCTTGGTGCACGTCGCAGTCCACTACCATGGCCTTTCGAATCCGGCCCCGCTTCTGGAGGCTGCGGATAGCCACGGCGATGTCGTTCACGGCGCAAAACCCTTCACCATGACCGGCGAACGCGTGGTGGAACCCGCCGCCGATATTGTAGCCCGCACCCTCCTCGAGGGCACACTCGGCGGCAAGCGTAGTCCCGCCGGCGCTCAACAGGAAGCCGTTGACCATTTGCCGGGAGTAAGGAACCTCGAGCCGCCGGATTTCATGGAAGGTCAGTGTACCGTGCGCGAGCTTACTCACCCATTCGGATTCGTGCACGAGCAACAGGTCCGATTCCGGCGCCGGCTCCGGTCTCAGGAAGTCCGCTGGCCCGGCGACCCCGCTTGAAAGGAGCCGGTCGCGAACGAGCCGGTATTTCTGCGTCGGAAACACATGAGCGCCGAAGTTGAGATCGTAGCCTTCGTGGTAGATAAGCCGGAAGGGCAAATGCCCGCTAGTATATTCCTTGTCCATCCGTCTTGGCCTGGAGCGCTGTGATCACGGCCACGCCGAAGATGTCATCCGCCGAACAGCCTCTGGACAGCTCGTTTGCCGGTTTCGCAAGACCCTGCAAAAACGGCCCCAGGGCAGCGCCATCAGCGATTCGCTCCACCATTTTATAGGCGATGTTCGCTGATGCCAAGTCCGGGAAAATAAAGGTGTTGGCCCGGCCGGCGACCGTTGACCCCGGAGCCTTTGAACGGCCGATGGCCGCCACAAGGGCGGCGTCAGCTTGCAATTCGCCGTCCACATTGAGATCAGGGGCCCTCTCTTTGACAATACGAAAGGCTTCCACAACCTGGTCCACTTGCTTGTGCCTTCCGCTGCCTTTGGTGGAGAAGGACAGCATGGCGACCGCCGGCTCGATATTGAAGAACGCCCGTGTGCTTTCGGCCGTGGCAATCGTAATGTCGGCGAGTTGAACTGGAGAGGGCTGAATCACGATCGAACAGTCCGCGAACGACATCAGGCCGTTGTGGCCGAAGCTCCGGTTATGCACGGCCATCACGAAGACGCTCGAGAGGGTCCGCACCTTCGGTCCCGTACCGATGCAGTGCAACATGGCACGGATCGTTTCACGTGATGTGAAATGGGCTCCGCCAACGAATCCGTCCGCCTCGCCTGCTGTCACCATGAGGTTGCCGTGATAAAGCGGGTGGCGAACCGCCTCCATCGCCTCCGGCTCTGTGATCCCTTTGGCCCTACGCCGCTCGAAGTAGAGGGCGCTGTACTTTCTCAACTTGTTTTCGGCCAGATCGCCCCGTAGAAGGAGGGGTTCGGCAAGTCCTTCCCGGGAGAGCCGGTTTGCGGCCTCGACAACCCGCGGGTCGTCTCCTTCTGGAAAGACGATCCGGGCCGGACTCCCAAGCCTGCGGAGACGTTCGGCTTGATTGTGGATGAACTCAGTGGCAGCCTCAGGAACGGGCATAGAATCTAATATTGTAGGCCACGCCAACGCCCTCTGTTTGTAGGATAGTGGGGAAACGCTTTCGAAACGTCCACGCCAGATGCCCAGATCGAAGAATTCTCAACCCGGCCGGCAACGGCCTGCAACGAAAACCAAGAGGGTTTCGAAACCTGACCGCGGCACGAACTGGAATGGTCCGGAACCTCGCCTTGACGAATCGAAATGTTGCTTCAAGCTCCGTCTTGCCAAGTCAAGGATTCATCGCTGGGGCATTTTTGCCGGTGAGCGTATTCCGGCCCGCCGCAAGATCATTGAGTATACGGGCGAGCGCATCAGCCGGAGGGAGACAAAACGGCGCGCCGAGGCCCCCTACAACTATCTTTTCACTCTCGACAAGTACTGGGCAATTGACGGGGCCGTCGGGGGAAGCGGCGCGGAGTTCATCAACCATTGCTGCGAGCCGAACTGCGACTCGCGGATCGTCCGCGGCCACATCCTATATATGAGCAAGCGCGATATCGAGCCCGGCGAAGAGCTGACCGTCGACTATCATTTTGACGCTGACGTTGACGAGGTACCGTGTAGTTGCGGAGCGCCGAATTGCCGCGGCACCATCAATGTCAAGTAGCGGGCGGAACCGGCAGGCCCAATTTGAACACGACTACTTAAAATACCCAGCGGCAAGTTCCGGTTTGAGTTCCAGTGCCCGGCGCCAGTGGTCGATTGCCTCTTTTTCCCGCCCCGCCGAGTGCAGCGCGTGGCCAAGGTTCAATAACGCTTCAGCAAACTCGGGTTGGTGCTCCATCGCCTCACGGTAGCAGCGGATGGCCTCGTCCGTGCCGCCGGTCTGCTGGTGGAGAAGTCCGGCGTTGTAGCAAACCTCGGACGAGGATTCACCGGCGTCAAGCAGCATCTGGTGGAGCGCAAGAGCTTTGGCGTGGTCGTCGGCTTCCAGAGCCAGGGCCGCCAGCGCACGCAGAGGTTCGAGCGATTCCGGAGCCTCCTGGTGCAGTTCCTCGAAGATTGCCTCGGCCTTGTCATTTTCCCCTCTTAGCCAGTGGGCCCGTCCGAGATGCCATTTAGCTTCCGCCGTCATCCGTCCGCTGTCGTCGACAGAGCCCAGTGCGGCAATCGATCCATCGTAGTCACCCTCACGCAAACGGAGCACTCCGAGCCGCACCTGCGCGAACTCGTCGGCGACCCCGCTGGAGGCGAGTTCTTCATAAATGCGGAGGGCCTCGGCGGTTTCACCATCCTGCTCCAGAAGCCAGGCGAGTTGAGCGGCGGATTCGCTCTCGGCCGGATCGATTTCAAGAGCTTTTCGGAAGGACTCGCGGGCCTCGTCGCGTTTGCCCGCCTCGATCAGGGCTAGCCCTAAATTGCGATACAGGGCAACAGTGTCAGGGCGCAAGGCCGCCGCTGAGCGATATGCCCCCACAGCGTCTTCCCAGCGTCCGAGCCGGTGTAACGCGGCGCCAAGATTGTAGTGCGCCTCAAAGTCGTCATTTCTCTGTGCGAGGATCTGCTCGCAGTGCCGGACGGCGGCCTCGAAGTTCTCCTGCCGGAATGCATGGGCGGCGAGAGCGACATGGGCCGGCAGCGCGGCCGGGTCGAGGGCTACTAGCCGCTCTCCGTACGTAGCAAGGATCTCGTCATCGTTTGCTTGGATTCCAAGTGCCACCATGTTCCGCAGCGTGTCGAGACCATCAGGATTCTGCTCGAGGAGGTGTTTGTAGATCTGCTTCGCTTCCTCTACCTGCCCGAGCTTCTGCAGCGCGACGGCGCGGCCGAATTCAGACGATTCGCTCCCGTTTCCGGAATTGATAGCCGTCTCGAAGCACTTGAGCGCTTCGCCAGCTTGGTCCAGGTGAAGCAGACAAACCCCAAGACCATGATTGGTTTGCGCGGTCTCCTCCCCGGCCGCGTGCGCCTCCTGGTAGCGCTTAACGGCTTCTTCCCACTGCTCTAGATTCTGGAGGCAGAGCGCAAACTGAGCTTTGACGCCTGGTTGCGCGGGGGCCACCGCGAAGAGCTTTTGGAAGCTGTCCATGGCTTCCTGGTGTAACCCGAGTTCCATCTGCACACTGGCCAGTGCGCGGTGTAGCTCCGCTGAGTTCAATCCGCCATCTCGCGCGGAATTTAGCTCGACGAGTGCCTCTTCCAGCTTTCCTTCCAGGTGCAGAGAGACGGCACGTGCCACAGCCTGACCGGCTTGGTCGATATCCTTGCCGGCGCCGTCTCCACTTCGGTTCGTGTCACTTCCGGGTGAATATGGCACTAGAGTTCTCCTCAGTGTGTTCCGGTGATGCAACAAGCTGTCCTCGGGGCCGGCGCCAGGCTAGGCGGCAGGCCGGCGCCCGTGTTCGCGACCACCGTGTCAGACACAATTAACCTGACAGGTAAGTAATCGGATGTTTGCGCAGTTTTCAACAGGGAAAAGCCGAAAATTGACTTGGTCCCGGCTGTTTAACCGGCTTATCGTTCTTTCCTGCGGCGCTGTTTGTGCGGCCAGGGTGCAACAACCGAGAAGCTCAGTTTCCGGTCCAGGGTGTCGACCCTATCGAGCCGGACCGAGACTTGATCGCCAATCGAGAAGGAACGGCCGCTTCGGGAACCAGTAATCTTGCGCGTCGTTTCGTTGTAGCCCCAGCGCTCGCCGGGCAGCGTTTCCACCGGTACCAGACCCTCCACGAAAAGGTCCTCGAGTTCGACGAAGAAGCCGGCCGGCACGGTGTTTGTGATCAGCCCTGGGAACTCGTCACCAAGGTGTTGGGCCATGAAATTTACCTTCTTCCATTCCACGAGTTCGCGTTCCGCATCAGCCGCGCGGCGTTCGGTTTCTGATGATGTGTCGCCGATCTGGCGGAGTTTCGCCTCGTGGTACGTTGACTGCCGTCCGTCTATCAGATCGCCGAGTATGCGATGAACAATCAGGTCAGGATAACGCCGGATGGGGGATGTGAAATGGGTGTAGGTTCCGGTGGCCAGTGCGAAGTGACCGCGGTTGTTCTCGGAGTATCTGGCCTGTTTGAGCGACCGCAGCATGAGGTAGCTGAGAATCCGTTCTTCCGGCTTTCCCTCGATCTTTTTCAAGAGCCGCTGGTAGTGACGGGGCGTGATGTTAATGTCGGGGAGTGGAACCTCGATATCCTTGCGAACTTTCCGGCCGCTCGTATGCCGTTCGATGTTGCGGAATCTCTTCTGGGCCATCCCCTTGATCCCCAGGGAGAGGCCGAAGCCCGAGGCGATCTCCTCGAACTCCATTACCCTCATGACATCCGGTTTCTCATGTACGCGGTAGAGAGAGTCCGGAACGTGGGATGCCAGGTGCGCGGCAACGGCTTCGTTGGCCGCCAGCATGAACTCTTCGATCAGCCGGTGAGCGATGTTGCGGGGGCTGCGGCCGATTCCGGTCATCGCGCCGAACTCGTCGAACTCGATCAGGGGCTCCGGCAAATCGAAGTCAATCGAGCCGCGGCGCGTTCGCATGCGATTGAGGATCAGGGCGAGGTCCCGCATCAACTCGAAGCGCTCGACTAGCGGGGCGTATCGTTCGCGCAATCCTTCATCGCCTTCGAGCAGCAGGTGAACGTTCGTATACGTCATCCGCTCCGCGCTGCGGATGACGCTACGGCAGAGCCGCTGCGAGACTACGTGACCGCGGTTATCGATCTCGAGCAGAGCTGACATGGTGAGCCGGTCGACGTTCGGATTCAGCGAGCAGATGTCGGTGGAAAGATCGAGCGGCAGCATAGGCACCGCCCGGTCCGGGAAGTAGACGCTGTTGCCGCGCAACTCGGCTTCCCGGTCGATATGGGAACCGGGCTTAACGTACTGGCTAACATCCGCGATATGAACGTGAAGCGCGTAGTTGCCATTGTCGAGCCGGTCCACCCAGACTGCATCGTCGAAGTCGCGGGCCGTTTCGCCGTCAATGGTGACTACGTCAAACTCCCGAAAATCCTCGCGTCCTTCCAAGTCGGATTGACGGATGACGTTGGGGATGTTTTGCGCTTCCTCGATCGCCTCGGGTGGAAACCGGTGCGGGATGTGGTGTTTCCGGATGATGATCTCGACGTCGACGCCGAAATCGCCGGTGCGCCCAAGAACTTCCACGATCCGGCCGGTGGGGCCCTGGTCTTTCTTGGGGAAAGTAAGAATCTCGGCATTGACTACCATGCCGTCGAGCTCGTCAGGGCCGGAAAAATCCACTGGAGCGGCGCCAATGCGGTCGTCTTCCAGGTTCGAAGGCGGAACCTCCTTGCCTGGAGGAATCTCCACCCACTGGGTGAGCCGGTTGTCGAACGGTTCGACGTAGCTGCGCACGCGGCTCACGCGGAACGTGCCGACAACGGTGGGATGGGCGCGGTCAAGGATCTTGACGATCTCGCCCTCCGCGCGGCCGTCGCCGGACACTTTCACCAGCTTTGCCATCACCCGGTCACCGTGCATGGCGCTGTGCAGTGCGTCGGGCGGGATGAAGAGATCGCCCTTCATCCAAGGAAGCGGATGCGACGGGATTACGAATCCGTAACCGTCGCGGTGAACGCTGATTCGGCCGGCAATGCGAGGTGGAGTCTTAGGACGAGCCACGTACTCATTGAAGCACGCGCGCGGATCCGGCAGATAAGGTGCACTCAGATCCGAAGTGTTGATTTTCGCCCTAAGAGGAGGCAGAATCAGAACGTTGGTACAACTACGGGGGGATTTTTGAACGAAGGACCGGCTGACTCGCGTTTCGCGGCCGCACTTGTTGGTCATCTTGATGTGCCGCCCGCGGACAGGGATGGCGCTGCCGCTCGTCTTTGACCCCAATCAGGCAAAGGCCCCGCTAGATGTACTATTTCTCATGCGCGGCGAGAAATACGCGACATTCTTGACCGCCGACGCTGCTGTCCTGAATCTGGGGTCCGCAGCGCCGCGACCGACGATCCGGGGCGGGCACTTACCTGCGGGGACAAGATCCGTTGCGGTGGGTACGCCGGGTTCCGCACATCGCCGAAGTGGTCTATGAGGACATTCAGCCAGGCGCGGATCTGGTGTTCTACGGGAATGCCGGCCACCTGGATTATGGCTTCGTGCCTGCGCCGGGCGCAGACCCCAAGGGAATCCTGCTGCAGTATGAAGGAGCCGCGAAATGGTTATCGATGATTACGACGATCCGCAGTTGCGAATGAAAGCGAGGACCATCGTACAGAAGACGCGGCTGCCATCCAGCGGAGTGCATCCGGAGGTGAAGAAAGCGTTCGCGCTTGGTACATACTTGACGGCCCGCGAACGGTATGGATCCAGCTTGGGAACAACGACAGGGAACGGGATCCACGGATGGACCCGCTCATGCTGTACTCCTCGTACCTGGGTGGTGACGGAAACCGCGCAGGAGGGAGCGGCCGGATAACCGATCTGGCGACGGATCGTGATGGAAACCGTGCGTCACGGAGACTACGGAATTGCTGGAGGTCCCGGTCACGGCGGGCGCCTACGACGCCGAGCACCGCGGGGTCACAGCGGCGTTCATCGCCAAGTTGAATCCGGCGCCTACCCGGACGCCTCGACGAACCTGCGGCTGTACGGCACAACGGCGTTCATCGCCCAGTTGAATCCGGCAGCCCTGAATGGAGACTACTTCCGGTTGCCCGGCGCCTCATTATTATAGGTGACCGGGGGCGGCGGGGAGTCAGGTTTGCTTATCCATCAAGCGAGCCGCGGTTGGCGGATCTTCTGCCTTCTCGGCCTATTCATTTGTCCAAGCAACGCCACTGCTGAAACGATTCGCTGCGCCGTGATCGGCGGGCTGACAATGACCGGCGTGTGGCAGGAAGTGTCTACCCTTTTCCAACGAAAGACCGGCATCACCGTGGAAACAGTGGTCACCGGGCAGCGCGCAATACTGGCTGAGGCTATGGAGGCAGGCGAGGTGGACCTGCTCACCATGCACTCCGGTGACATTACAACCAATCTGGTCGCGGACGGCTACGCGCGGAACTTACGTCCTTGGCGCCGCAACCAACTCGTGATCGCCGGGCCGCCCGCTGATCCGGCCGGGGTTTGCGGGTTGCGAAGCGGTGTGGAGGCGCTCCGCCGGATCGGTAGGACGAAATCGTATTTTGTCGATTTTCGCGGGACCGGATCGCGGGAACTCTGCCACTCACTGTGGTCCGCGGCCGGCATTGAGCCTGCCGGCGACTGGGTGCTCAAAGATGATTCGGAAAACCACCTGCGGGTGATGCGATTCGCTGCGGAACGGGAGGCCTATGTCGTGGTGGGGGAAATGCCGGTCCTGTTTGAAAAGCTTCCCTCAGGAGGCCTCGACATACTGGTGCGGGAAGACCCCTAGCGGGAGTTTACTGCGGGTGAAGTTCTTCTGATCGGGGAATCAACGGTCG
>CAYXVG010000053.1:0-47448 GCA_964468205.1 uncultured Solibacteraceae bacterium
GGCGCGGCAGGACTCGAACCTGCGACCCTCGGCTTAGAAGGCCGATGCTCTATCCGGCTGAGCTACGCGCCCGCGTCTTGTTTCATGATTCCACAAAACTTATGCTGCCTGCTGCTGGACTTGGGCGGCCGCGCTGATTACGCGGCACAATCTGGCGGGGCTCCTCTGGCCGCGGCCCCGTCCGCGGGGGAGCAAGAGCCGCGCCCGCGCTCATTGCGGGGCGTGAATCCATGGCGGAACTCTCCTAGACTGGTTCATATGCTGCTCGCTCTCGACGCCGGGAACACGAACATTACGATCGGGGTGTTCCGCAACGGCCAACTCGCGCACCAGTGGCGGCTACGCACCGTCCATGACCAGACCGAAGACGAGTGGGGCATCCTCATGCGGAACCTTTTCGCGCTGGCGCAGCTCGATTTCGCGGCCATTGACGGCGTTATCATTTCGAGCGTCGTGCCGCCGCTCGATCCGACGCTTGCCGCGATGGCCCGCGATTACTTCCAACGCGATCCTGTCTTCGTCACCCACGAAACGGACACGGGTCTGGCGATCGCCTATGAGAATCCCAGCGAAGTGGGCGCCGACCGGCTCGTGAACAGTGTGGCGGCGTACCATCATTACGGGGGGCCGTGTGTAGTCGTCGACTTCGGCACGGCCATCACCTTCGACCTGGTTTCGGCCCAGGCTGAGTACTTGGGCGGTATTATTTGCGCTGGTATCGCCGTCTCCATCGGGGCCCTGTTCGCCAAGGCGGCGCGGCTGCCGATGGTGGATTTCCGCGAGCCCGAGAAGCTGATCGGGACGAATACCGCGGGCAGCATGCAATCGGGATTCTTCTATGGAACGATCAGCATGGTTGACGGGCTCATCGAGCGAATACTGGGGGTATCCGGGCCGGAGACGAAGCTCGTGGCCACGGGTGGCCATGCCGGGCTCATCGTCGGCGGCTCCCGGTACTTGGAGACGGTGAACAGCGATCTTACTCTCGACGGGCTGCGGCTGATTTGGGAGCGGGTGAAGGGTCAATCGTGAGCGGCGGCGAAGAGCGCTGGGAGCTGAACTACTTCAATTACTTCACCGAGATCGAGGAGCGCTTCCGGCAGGCGCGCGGCACCGGGCTGTTTCTGCTTTCGCCCCTGGACTGGGCGCTCATCGAGACCTGGAAGAACGCCGGGATACCGCTCGAGGCGGTACTGCGCGGCATCGACAAAGCCTTCGCCACCTGGCGCTCCCGGCAGGGCGGGAAGCGGAAGACCCGGATGATCAACTCCCTTACTTACTGCACCCAGGCGGTGGTGGAGGAGGCCGAGGCGATGGCCGGCGTCGAGCAGAAGGACGCGTCGCGGCAGGTTGAGCCGGTGTTCGAGATCGAGCAACTGCGCGAGCATCTCGAAGGCGCCGTCGAGGCCCTGCGGGCGCGCGAGGACAACTACTACACCGCGATCATCGAAGGGGTGGAGAGGGTCCTGGCCGAACTCGAGACGCACCATCAAAACGTCGAGGAACTCGAGATGCGCTTGAGCGCCATCGAGGAGAAGATGGCGAGCATCGCCCGGATTCATCAATCCGAGGAGCAGCTATTCGAGGCGCGGCGCGGCCTGGAACGCCAACTGAAGCAGTACCGCGGAAAGATGAAGGCAGAGCAGATCGCGATGCTCGAGAAGCAGTATCTTGACCGCGCGCTACTCGAATCCGCCGGCCTGCCGCGCCTGAGCCTTTTTTACATGAGGTGAGGCGGGACGAGGTCTTCCCAGATCAGAAACCCAGGGCCGCGCACACGAGGAACACGATGGAGTATGCCACCTCCAGGTAACCGACCTGCTTGAGGACGAGGCTCCGCGCCGGCCGGGCCAAGTGCCAGAACGCCCGGAGGGTAACAGGCGCGTAGGCCGGAAGCAGGAACCAGTGCCACCAGCCGCCGGCCACCAGGGCGAGCGCCAGCGCGGCCAGCGTTGCATGGTAGGCGGCGCACTGCCAGCGGATTCGCGCCAGAGGTTCCGGCCGCTTTGCGTGCGCCGTCAACACCCGCAGCTTCACGTAGAAGACACTGCTGACGAAGTAGAGGACGCAGGCGAGCCACAGCCAAGCGGCCGTGGGCTGCCAGCTTCCGGCGCCGGTGTAGTGGGCCGCCGGCGCCGCGAGGCAAAGACCGGCGATGCCGGTGATTTCCGTTGTCATCGTGCGCTCTTCGCGCTTCGCCGCCTGGCCGCCGTTCCAGAGGAGCAATGCCGCGGTGAGGGCCGCGAGGGGCAATATTCCATAAAGTTGATCCGCGATCACCAGCGGGGCGGCCGCCGCGCCGGCCAGCGCCATGTAGCCGCTCGCCATGGCTGGGGCCGAGCCAGCCGCCTTGCCACGCGCTCGCGCCCGCCACCAGGCCAGCAGGGACTCGCGGCCGATGAAAACGAAGGTCATCGAGAGGCCTAACAAGACCATCCGGCCCGGATGCGCCGCGGCCACGAACGCTCCCAGCAGGAACGGAATGTAGAGCATGCCCCAGGCGCCGTGTTCCTTCGGCAGCCGCAGAGTACGTTTCCAGCGCATGAATCCATCATTGTAGAGAGCCGCCCGCCGCGCTTCAGTGATCCCGGTCACGAATTGAACTGCCGGCGCAAACCCGATAGAGTGTCAGAATGTCCGCTACGGAACAGCCCCGGCCCACCCTCAAGAATCCCTACGCCTACGATACAGCCGAGGTGACGGATCCGCCGCGCGGATTCTGGCCCATCCTGCGCAAGATTGGCCCGGGCATGATCCTCGCCGCCTCCATCGTGGGTTCGGGCGAACTCATCGCCACCACGACTCTCGGCGCCGAGGTCGGCTATGTCGCTCTGTGGGTGATCCTGCTTTCCTGTTTTCTGAAGCCGGCTATTCAGGCGGAGCTGGGCCGGTACTCGATTGCCACCGGCGAAACCGGGCTCGCGGGCATGAATCACGTGCCCGGACCGCGGCGCAAGATCAACTGGATCATCTTCGGCTGGGTACTGATGATCCTCATGACGCGATTCCAGATCGGCGCCATGTTCGGCGGAGTGTCCCAGGCGCTGACGATGGCCTTTCCAGCGGTTCCGGTATCCGTCTGGGTGCTGCTTCTGTACGGTCTCACCCTCGTGCTGCTGATCGGGGGCGGTTACGAGCGCATCGAGGGGCTGGCCATGCTGAAGGTGGGGCTGTTCACGCTACTCACTTTCATGGCGGCCGTGCTGCTGACCCGCAGCCCGGATTTCACTTGGGGCGAAATCGTTAATGGACTCCGCTTCGAGCTGCCCAGGGGCGGCCTGGCGAGCGGGATCGCGGTGTTCGGGATAACCGGCGTCGGCGCCTCCGAGCTCTTTATGTATCCCTACTGGTGCGTGGAAAAAGGTTATGCCCGCTTCACCGGCAAGTTTCAGAATACGGAGCAGTGGAAATCACGGGCGCTAGGCTGGACAAAGGTGATGCATACCGACATTCTCGCCTCGATGATCGTCTATACGGTCGCCACCATCGCCTTCTACCTCCTGGGGGCCGGCATCCTTCACAGCCGCGGGCTGGTGCCGAACGCGACCGAGATGGTACCGCGCCTCTCGAATATGTACACCGAGACGCTCGGAGGCTGGTCGGCCTACTTCTTCTACCCGGGCGCGCTGATTACCCTTTACGGCACCATCTTCGCCGCGACGGCCGCCGAGTCCCGCATCGCGGCGGACATGGTCCGGTTGATGGGCGGGTTCCGGGAGGACGACTACGAGGCCCGGGTCCGCTGGCGCAACCGGTTTGTGTGCGTCCTCGCCGGACTTGGAGCTATCTTGTTCCTGGTGTTTGAATCACCGGTGACGATGGTGAAGATCGGCGGCGTGGCCCAGGCGTTGATGCTTCCGGTCATCTCCATCGCGGCCCTCTACCTCCGCTACAAGCGGCTGCCGAAGCAGGTGATCCCCCAGCGGTGGATCACGGTGGGCCTTTGGATTGCCGCCGTCACCACCATCTGCCTAATGTTCTATTACGCCGTGCTTACAGTCGCGCGTTAGCCCCGAGGTGGCAAGAGCGCAAACCGGAAACCGTGCAAGGCCGCTGCTCTTTGTCGGCAACCCCATTGAAACATTGCCGCATTTCCGTGGTACATTGAAGGCAACTAGAGCTCTCTTTGAGCTCGGCGCAGGATCTCGTCGAGAGCGAATGCGCCGGCCGGTGGACATCTTCCTCCGAGTGTCCACCGGTTTTGCTTTTCTGGGCCTACCAGAAGAACAGAACCACCGGACGGATGTGGTCATCAAGCGCCTCGCAGGCGCCGCACGACTGCTCGTACGCCGCATTCGCCCGCAGTACTTCCAGTGGAATTTCCGCCGGATCCGCCGGCAGGTGATAGGCGGAGACCGCGAGCTTGGGCCGCCACCTGGCGAGGGTCTTCCGGGCGCCGCGCAGGGCGTTTGTCTCGGCGCCTTCGATGTCCATCTTGATGAAATCCACGCGCTCGAGGCCAAGCTCTTCCACGAGCCGGTCAATGGTTGTGAGCGGGACGGTGACACTGCGCTTGCGGGCTCCGGTCCCCATTACCAGGCTGGCGGCGGCCTCCGCGCCTTCGTCGACGTGCAGCTCGAGCTGGTCTTCACGGTCCCATACACCTTTGGGAACCAGGATGACGCGGCCGTCCGTGATCTGACGGGAGAACGACCGCCGCAGGCACTCGAGATTTTCCGGGAGCGGCTCGATCGCCACCACCTTTCCGGCTCCCGCTTCGAGAGCGGCCCGGGTATACACCCCGACATTCGCGCCGCAGTCGAGCACGGTATCCCCCGGCCGAATTCGCACCCGCTCCGTTTCGTAGATGTTCAACTCCTGTTCGGCAAGGTTGAAGGGGAGCGTGTATTGCATCCCGTGGGGGATCCAGAAATTGCCGTGCGGAGTTTCCCAGAGTTCCAGGCCGTCCGCGGAGCGCCGCACCAGCCGGCTGCGGGAGAGGATTTGGTCCTTGGTTCGCTCGATCAGCCCCGCGTGCGTGCCGGCGTGAAGGGCCTGGCCCCACGGGCAGTGGGGGCTCCGGCCGGCGACGACAGAGAGGGTCACTTGCACCGGCTCCAGGAATCCGCCGGCGAGGAAAGCGGCGCCAACAGCCGCCGCGGCCGCGATAAACCGCCAGGCCGGGCTCAAAAGCTGCGCACCCCCATGGCGACGATGTCCTCGACCTGCATCGCCTCTTTCACGACAAACGGCTCGCCGTACTTCACGCCGATCTGCTGGCCGTAGAAGCGCGCGATGGAGCCTAGCCGCTCCCGGATTTCGCTCTGTTCCGGGAACAGTTCGGTTGCCGCTCCGGTGGCGGCGTACTGGGACTCGTAACAGAACAGCGCTTCCATCCGCCGTTCGAAGTGTGGGCTGATGTCCACGATAAAGGACGGCCGGACGTCAGCGTACAGCGACGAATAGAGCACCTTGTAGGGCCGGTGCGGCGGAACGCTTTCGTCCAGCTTTTTCAGGCCCGCGAGGAACGAAGCCTCGAAACCGAGTTCGCTGGCGCGGTAGTGGTCCGGGTGGCGGGCCTCCCAGTATGGCAGGATTACGACCCGGGGCCGCAGCCGCCGGATCCTCCCCGCGAGGCTCATCCGCGCCGCGATGTTGTTCTCCAGACGGGCATCGGGGAAGCGCATGTTGCCGCGCCAGATGAGCCGCATCGCCCGGGCCGCCGCCGCGGCCTCCTCGAGCCGCGTTTCAGGTGTGCCGCGGCTTCCCATGTCCCCGGCCGTGAGATCCAGCGCTCCGGTGCGGTAACCCTGCCCAGCCATGCGGATGAGGGTCCCCCCGCAAGTTTGCTCGATGTCGTCCGGGTGGGCGGCGATGGCGAGAATATCGAGCGCCGGCAGATCTCCGCTATCGGTATTTGGATCGTGCATCAACAACCACCATGTTCGCCGATTGGCGGGGCCACCGCTACCATCGGAGTTCGTCGTGATGGCGGTGTGGGTCGTGGGTGGGGAAGAGGCGGATGAGAATGTAGCCGGCGACGAATCCGCCGACGTGGGCGAACCATGCCGTGCCGCCTGAGCTGGCCGACGACGAGGCGATGGAGCCGACACCGTAGAAGAACTGGATAACGAACCAGTAGAGCAGTATCACGACGGCGGGCAACTCCACCGTGGTGATGAAGAAGAAGATAAAGACCAGCGTAACAATACGCGAGCGAGGGAACCTTGCCATGTAGGCGCCCATTACGCCGGCGATCGCGCCGCTGGCCCCAACGGCCGGAACCTGGGAGTCCAGGTTCAGCGCCAGGTGCGCGGCCGAGGCGAGCAATCCGCAGAGCAGGTAGAACAGCAAGTATTTCCCCTTGCCCAGAATGTCCTCGACATTGTCGCCGTAGATCCAAAGAAACCACATGTTCCCGATCAGGTGCAGCCAACCGCCGTGGAGGAACATGGAGGTGAGCATCGATGCCGGCTGGAAGCTCGCCGGAATCATTCCGTACTCGGCTACGAAGTGGTTCGCCGAGTAACGGTCGAGGGACAGCATGTAGAGGAAGACCAGGACGTTTACCGTGATCAGCGCAAAGGTGACGATGGGCGTGGAATGGCTGGGATGTGAGTCACGCAGTGGAATCATTTCGCTGTTGTCACGCCGGCCCGATCCGCGAATTTCCGGTCCCGGTGCCGGTCCGGCCGGCCCACCAGCCGTTTCACCTCTTCCAACGTGGCAATCCCGCCCCGGGCCCCGAGCGCCGTGCAATTGAGCGCCGCCATTGCGTTCGAAAATTCAAGGGTATCGGCGATGCTCATGCCGCTGAGCACAGCATAGCAGAAGGCTCCGTGGAAGCAGTCTCCGGCGCCGGTGGTGTCCATGCAGTTCACCACGTAGCCGGGCGAGTAGTAGTAGCGCCCTTCCACCCTGGCGAGCGCTCCGGCGGGGCCGAGCGTCATGCACGCTACCTTCATCCCGTACTCCTCCTGGATGAGATCGAGGGCGCGAAACGGATCGTGCTCGTGGGTCCAGTTGCCCGGGAACTCCGAGCTTGCCACGAGGTAGTCGATGTTCGGGAGCACCTTATCGAAACCCGGATAGATGGTGTCGACGTCGACAGTTACCGGGATGCCGTGCTGCCGGGCGATGCGGGCGGCGTGAGCGACGGCGGGGGTGTCGTGCCCGTCAATGTGCAGCAGGCGGGCGCAGGTGATCTGATCCGGGGTGATTTCCTCGGGGTCGATGCGCAGGCAGTCCGGGCGGCTCCAGAGGATAGTGCGCTCTCCGGTCGATTTGTCGACCATGATGTAGGCGGACTGGTTGGGGCAGTTCTCCCGCACCTGGACATGGTCGAGATTGACGCCGCAACCCTCGAGGCTCTCGCGCTGTATCCGGCCTCGCAGGTCATCACCCACCGTCCCGATGTACTTCGCGCGTAGTCCAAGACGGGCGCAAGCCACCATGGCGCTTGCCACCTGGCCACCCGGGCTCAGAACCTCCTCGTCGAAAGGGACTTTGCCACCGTAGGGGGGGAACTTAGAGAGAAGAAGGATGGAATCGGTGGCGTTCAGGCCGACGCCGACAACATCGAATTCAGCCATTCGCGGGGGTAACTCCCTCGCTATTTGACCACCGGAAACTCATAGACGTAGATGCTGTGAATGCGGCCATGGACTTCCGCCTGGACCACTTTCGAGGGGTTCCATTCCCGGATTTCGAAATCGTGCGATACCACGCGCGCGCCCGGCCGGAGCGACTTCTCCAGCTTTGGACGCAGCAATTCATTGGAACTCGTGAGCAGGTAAAGCACCACTACATCCGCGGAGCTGAGATCCACCTCCCGGATATCGCCGTGGATCACCTTACACCTCTTCTCGAGTCCCTCTTCCTTGATCCGCTGGTTCGCCTGGTCAACGAGATCGGAGGAGATTTCGATTCCAACCGAGTGGGCTTTGAACTTCTTGGCCGCCGTCACCACCACTCGCCCGTCGCCGGAACCAAGATCGAACACCACTTCGTCCGGCCGCACTTGGGCGGCCTCGAGCATCCGTTCCACGATCGCTTGGGGGCTCGGGACATAGGGGGCCAGACTCTTGATATAGTCGCCGGATTGGGCCCGTCCGGGCGCGGTGGGCGCGATGACAATCAGCGCTAACAGCAGTGCTAGGAAGAACCGCATATCTACTCCGACGAAGCCGATGCGATTGACCGGCTGTCCTTCTCCGCAACGATTTGCGAGACCATTTCTCTGACGGCGCGCCACAGATCGCGCGGGCGGGTGATCGTATACTCCTGCCCGTTGAGGAACCTCACCGCATTTCCGATGGTGTCCCGCCAGGGGACCTCGTAAGGGTAGAGATTGTAGTTCATGTAATACACCGGATATGGCAAGTCCCCTAGAGCCTTCAAATCTTCCTGGGCCACGTTCTGGCTCAGCATCGCCTTCGGCCCGGCGAAGATCAGGGCGTCCACATACTGCCCGCTTTCGAGCTCCTGGCCTATGAGTTCCGTCAAAAACCTCGTTTCCCCGTGCTTGTCGCTCAGCCGCTCCAAATCGACCGTGCCGAGCTTAAGCGTTTCGAGCGAACTCCCTAACGCCGGAAAGTCGATGCGGTCGGCGTCTTCCTGCCGGTAGACTACCCGCTGTTCTTGCAGATTGAACGCCACCAACGAAAACCGTCCAATCCGGGGTTCGCGCGAAATCGTTCTCAGTATCGACACTAGGGCAGACGTATCGTAGGGCTGTAGGGTTGCCGCCCGCTCGTTCTGCGGGGCGAAATTCACGAGCACCTTCACATTGAGGCCGCTCTGTCCCCCGGTGCGGATCACCGGAGCCTCCTCGGCGAACTGCTCGGGGTCTGACGGCCGGATCTCCGACTCTGCAATGGCGAGGCCGATCGCTTCATCCTTCCCGGAAAGCTTCGCCGTGGCTTCCCAGAACGACGAGCAGACCGTTCCCCCGCGGTCGCGCATGAGCCAGGCAACGTCGTAGGTACCTTCACCGACGTCGAACGCGCCGCGCAGAAAGGCGTCTCCTTTCGCGCCCTCCTCGATTTCCGGGACCTGGAAGCGCTGGACGAAGTGAACCGCTTCGCCCTCTCGATCCGCCGGCGTTACCCGGAAGAGAATCGAGAGCAGGTTGCCGGAGCCGGCCAACTCGCTGAGCGGAACGATCACCTCGTAGCCGGCATGGAATTTCAGATCGAAGCCGAGAAACGGATCGTTCGGGCTCACTGTGCAGGCGAGATCGTGCCGATCCTCTCCGGCGGCGAAGATGGCCAGGTCGCTTGTGTGGAGGCGGACCCTCCCGCCCGGCCCGGCGGGCGGTAACAGCGACTGGGCTGGAAGGAGGATGGGTAGGCACAAAAGGATGGCGGCGCGAGCAAGAATTCCAAGGTGTGCAGTAACCGGAACCGCAGGTGGCTCCACCATTTCCGTGTGTCCTTGAGTAATTGAGCTACTCGCTAGTTTAGCAAGCTGCCGGAACGAACGAAACCCCGCGGGCCAGCCGGGGGTGCAAAAGTAATGCTCCCGCGCGAATCCGCGGGTGGCCCAATGTGTTAACCTTCTCAGAAGTATGGCATCGCGAAGCGTCAACAAAGCTATTCTCATCGGGCATCTCGGCAAGGATGCCGAAACGCGTTATACGCCGTCAGGCGTGTCCGTGACCAATTTTACCCTCGCCACGTCCCGCCGCTGGAAGGACAAGAATACCGGCGAATGGCGCGAGGAGACCGACTGGCACAACATCGTTTTGTGGCGACAGGAAAACGTCGCCAATTACCTTACGAAGGGCAAACAGGTCTATGTGGAGGGCCGCATCCAAAACCGCTCCTACGAGGACAGGGACGGGAACAAGCGGTACATAACCGAGATCATGGCGGATGATGTCGTGCTCCTGAGCCGGGGCGGTGATGGCGGAGAGGGCGGTGGTTCTCAAGACCAGCCGGTGTCCATGCCGCGATCGGCCCAGCCGAAACAGGAAACGCCCGACGAATCCTCGGCATTCGACCAGGGCGTCACCGACGACGACGTTCCGTTTTAGCGGGCCGCGGTTCGAGATTGCGCGCCCGGCTGTGTGGCAGTGGGGAGTTATCTGGCTGTGCGGCGTGGCGCGAGCCGGACCTCACTCCAGCGCGTCCAAGACTTCCTGCAGTTCGTTCTTCGTGTGTTCGTCCCCCACGCGCTCACAAGCCAGCATTCCGGTCCTGTAGACATCCCCTGCTTCTTCCGGGCGGTCGAGTTTCTCGAGCGCTTGCCCGCAGTGGAAATATGCGGCGACGTAGCCGCCATCCTGGTCGATGATCCGCTTGTACTCGGCCACGGCCGCTTCGAGTTCGCCGGCGTTGCCCAATTCCATTGCCAGCATGTACCGGGTGCGGCTGTCAGCGGGATTCTGATCGACCATATCCTTCAGAACGTCGAGTCGGTTGGAACTCATAACCATCTATTGTAAGCCGACTCCCGCGGCGCCGCGGTATCCTGAATCCGTGAACGACAAACTCAAGGGAAGGCCGGTCAGCGAATCGGTTTCCGAATATTCCGAACTGGCCCTGCCGAATGACGCGAACCCTCTCGGCGATCTGCTGGGCGGGCACGTCATGCATCTCGTCGACATGGCTGGGGCCCTCGCGGCCATGCGCCACGCCAGGCGGCCCGTGGTCACCGCTTCCATCGATCAAATGACCTTCCTGTACCCGGTCAGGATCGGCCAGTTGCTGCTGCTGCGTTCCTCGGTGAACCGGGTGTTTCGCACGTCGATGGAGGTGGGAGTAAAGGTAATGGTCGAGGATCTCACCACCGGCGAGCTCCGGCACACGTCGTCCGCGTATGTAACATTTGTCGCCCTGGACGATTCCGGGAAGCCGGCCCCGGCGGCCCCGGTCATCCCGGAATCCGAGGAGGAACAGCGCAGATACCGCGAGGCGGGGGATCGCAGGGAACACCGGCTGGCGAGGAAGGACTCGGAACGCCGCAAGCAGTAGCAATACGGCCGGCACTACCGCTTGTACATGTACTTGATGTTCGGTTTGTAGATCAGCAGATTGGGCTCCTCGTCGCGGCTCAGTTTCAAGCAGCTCTTGTCGTACCACTCGATCACGCCTTGCAACTCCTCTCCATCCCTGAGGACCACCACCATCGACGTCCTCGATTGCATCTGCTTAACGTAGTAGAAGTTTTCGGCGTTTGTATGCTCCGGCGGTACGGGCTTCTTATTATTGCTGTTTTCGGGTTGATTTCGGCGAGTGTTCATGTGCTCTTTCACTTCCGCCAAGGAAGGACGTATGAGTTTCCGGTGCTGGGCCTCCACGGTGCCACCTCTTCGAGTGAGACTTGCGGATCTTGGATCTTGGGCTCGCGCGACTATGGCCGGCCGTAAGATAGGTTGAAGAATCCGATTACTGATCTATATGTATCACAGGGATTGCCGCAGAGCAACACGGATATCCACATCCGGAATGAACGACGACTGCCGTATGACGAATCCGCGAATCTCCTGTACCGCTTTTCCCGTCTGATAAGTTAAGGGAAAACAACCATCCCGCGAAACCCGAGTGGAAACTGGGATTTAGATCTCGGGTGACGACAAGGAGGGGGAGGGTATGGAAAAGACGGATCATCTGGGAATTCTGCTGCAAGGCTCCGATGCCTGGAATCAGTGGAGGACCGAAAATTCGGTCATCGTGCCCGAATTCAGCGGCGCGGACCTCCGCCGCGTGAGCCTCGGCGGAGCCAACCTTTCGGGCGCCAAGCTTGGCGGCACCGATCTTCGCCGGGCGCTGCTAAAACGGGCGAGCCTGAGCAAAGCGGATCTGTTCTGGGCTGACTTGAGCTGGGCTACGTTGATTGAACTGGACCTCCGGGCGGCGAATCTCACCATGGCGAACCTCTTCGCCGCGAATCTCTATGGGGCCGACCTGTCCGGAGCGGATCTATTCGGAGCAAACCTTGGGGGATCTCACCTCAGCCGGGCGAAACTGTGCGGCGCGGACCTGCGGCATTGCGATTTCGAAGGCGCTCTGCTGAAAGAAGCCGACCTCTCCAGCGCCGATCTCGGTCAGGCCCGCGGTCTCACTCCCCAGCAACTCGAACTTGCCGATGGCGATGTGAACACCAAGCTCCCGGACGGTGTTCCAAAGCCCGAGCACTGGTATTACTCAGAATAGCCCGCAGGCGGCGAGGCGATTTCCGGTTCCGGCGCGTGGTTATGCGTCAATTACCCGGCGCAGCCGCCCCGTGACCAGGAACAGCATCGCCAGCGATGCGAGCGGCAGCAGGCCGACCAGAACGAAGACCGGGGTGAAAGACTGCGCATCTGAGAGCCTCCCGACCAAGTACGTGAAGCAGACGCTCCCGAGTCCGGCCCCCATGCCGGAGAGCCCTGATACCGAGGCTACCAGCCGGGAAGGTACAAGGTCAGCCGGCAGCGTCAGGGTGTTGACCGAATAGGCGTAGAAGGCGAGCAGGGCGTTTGCGGAGAGCAGCAGCGCGGCCAGATCGCTTTCCACCATGCCGACTGGAATGGACGACATCATCATCAGACCGGTGACGAGCATGACGGTCTTGCGCGCACGGTCCACGCTCCATCCTTGGCGAATCAGCCAACTCGACGCTCCGCCTCCGATCAGCGCCGCGAACGTCGTCGGCAGAAACACGACCCAGAGGTAATTGCGAATTTCTTCCATCGAATAGCCGCGCTCGATTGAGAAATACAACGGCAGCCATTGGATGTAGAACCACAGGATGGAATCGGAGAAGAAGCGGACGAGGAACACTCCCCAGATCTGGCGGTGGCGCAGCAGTCCCGCCCACTCGCGAAGCATGGCGCTGACGCCGCCGGGCTGCTTTGCGGCCGGAGCGGCGGAGCCTTCTGCCTGGAGTTCCTCGAGTTCCTCGCGGGTGATGGCCCAATGCTCTTGCGGCGAGCGGTAGAACCATAACCAGAACGGAATCCACAGGAAGCCAAGCGCGCCGATCACGATAAAGGCGGACCGCCAGCCACCCCAAATAATAATCTGGGCGATCAGGATCGGCGCGAGCATGGCCCCGACGCCCGAGCCGCTCGAGAAGTAGGCCACGCCCATGCTCCGCAACCTGGCTGGGAACCACTCGGAAACCGCCTTTACGGAGACCGGCCAATTGCCGGCCTCTCCGAGTCCGAGAATGAACCGGAAGACGCTGAGGCTCAGCACCCCTCGCGCCGTGGAGCAGAGGACTCCGGCCGCCGACCAGACCAGCATGATGAGAAAGAATCCCATCTTGGTGCCGAGGATGTCCACCAGACGGCCGGTGAGAAGCTGTCCGATGGTGTAGGCAGCCGTGAACGCGTTGTTGATATTCGCGACATCGGTGTTTGAAAGCTGGAACTCCTGGACAATCTCCGGCGTCGCCACCGAGAGAGTCTGCCGGTCCAGGTAGTTGATGAGAGTGGCGATGAACAGCAGGGTGCAGATCCACCACTTGAGATTCTTGAGCTTTCCTCCAGCGGACATGAATGGATTCTAACAGGCTGGCCGGCCGCGCGAGCCTCGGAGCGCTCACACGGTATGCACGCCGGCCGCGTGATGCGCAACCGCCGTGGGAGAAGCGGCTAGGCGCCTCTCGGATAACACCCGAGCACACGCTGGAAATCGGACAGTTCCGCGAGATGGTTGAGAGCGTTTTGCACTTGCTTCTCCTCGAGGCTCGCGTGGAAGTCGAGGTAGAAGAGATACTCCCAAGGCTTGCCTCGGAGCGGCCGTGACTCGATCTTGGCGAGATTGATATCGCGCAGGGCGAAGGCGCTCAGGGCGCGGAACAGACTGCCGGGAGCATTGCGCGTGGCGAACACTAGGGATGTCTTATACCCCTTCTTCCCGGCCGGTGGAATCTGTTGGCGTTTCGTTTGCCGCCGGAGCAGAAAGAACCTCGTAAAATTGCGGCGGTCATCCTCGATCGACCGTTTGAGGATCCGCGCTCCGTAGATTCTGGCGGCGACGCTCGATGCGATCGCCGCCGCGTCCGGCGGCAACTCCTCCGACAGCATTTTCACCGCGCCGGCGGTGTCATAATGGATCACCTTTTCGATCTGGCGATTGTCGGCGAAGAATTGAAGGCACTGGTTCAGGGCCACCGGATGCGAGAACACCCGCTTCACTTTCCTGAAGCTCATGCCCGGCATTGCGATCAGGTTGTGGACGATGCGCACGTTGGTTTCGGCGACGATGGGGAACCCAAACTTCAGCAAATTGTCATAGTTCTCATGCACTGATCCATGCAGCGTATTCTCGATTGGAATCACGGCAGCGTCGACCTCGCCGTCCGCGAGGGCCTGAAACACTTGCTCGAACCGCTGGCGTGGCGCGACCTCGACATCGTCCCCGAGGAGTTGATGCACGGCTACCTGGCTAAACGCCCCTTTCTCGCCTTGGAACGAAACTCTCTCCCGCTTCTTTCTCGCGCTCATTTTCCTTCCCACCGTTTTGCGTTCGGATCCGGGGTTCCCAGCAGGTCCAATATCCGCTCGACCGAGTGGTCTACGATATCCATGACCGTTTCGGGGTGATGATAGAACCCCGGGATGGGAGGTACTATTATCGCTCCCATTTCCGCGAGTTGGACCATCGTTCGCAGATGGCCCACGTGAAGCGGAGTCTCGCGCACCATTAGCACGAGTTTGCGGCGCTCTTTGAGATTGACGTCCGCCGCGCGGGTGAGCAGGTTCGAAGTGATCCCGTGAGCGATGGCAGACATACTGTGAATGGAGCAGGGAGCGATCACCATAGCGTCGACCGGGTAGGAGCCGCTGGCGAGCCGGCAGCCGACGTCCTCGAGCGGATACCAATAGTCGGCGAGCGCCCGGAAATCGGCCGCCTTCTTGCCGGTCTCGATGTACGCTGTCCGCTCGCCGAGCCGGCTCAGAATGAGGTGGATCTCCACATTTCCGGCCGCGCGGAGCTTTTCGAGCAGCCGCAAACCATAAATAGAGCCGCTCGCCCCTGTCACACCTAATACAACTTTCAAAATTCCCACCCTTCCCGAGATCTTGTTCCGAAATCAGAACAAAACTGACGCTAATGACTTGCTCACGGGCGGCCTACCCGATAAAATCAAACCCAGGGAGTGTCCCACCGTGTTCGGAGGCTGTTCGCCTGGCCGTTCCAATCCACCGGGAGCAATCATAACATGGAGGATGCCGGTCGAAAACTCAAACACGCACGGGAGCGTCTGAATCTCCGGTACCGGGACGTTGAGCAGGCTAGTCTCCGAATTGCCGAGCGGCACAAGAATGATGAGTTCGCGATTGCCTTGAGCCGGTTGGCCGATATTGAAAACAAAGGGACGGTGCCGAGCATCTACCGCCTCTATTCGCTCTGCGCCATCTATCGTCTCGATGTTGTCGAAGTGCTGCAATGGTACGCCGTGGATCTCACGAAGATCGCCTCTGACGCCGCCAGCATCCGTCTGGAGACGACGCACGCGATCGGTTTCTCTCCTTCCGAGCACGGAGTAATCCAAGTGCCTCTTTCACTCGATCCGGGCCTGGACATGAGGAAAACCACCTACCTTTCCCGGATGATTCAGAAGTGGGGAACGCTGCCTCTAATGCTGCTCAACGGCCTCGATTTGAAGAATCATCGCTACGCTTTCATCGGTTCGGAGGATTGGTCGATGTATCCGTTGCTCCATCCCGGCTCGCTTGTGGTGGTGGATGAAACGAAGCGGAAAATCGTTAACTCGGGCTGGGCGAGCGAGTTGGAGCGGCCCATCTACTTCCTCGAGCACCGCAATGGATACATCTGCGGATGGTGCAGCCTGAATGAGCGGCAGTTGGTGGTACTGCCGCACCCAGCCTCCACCCAGTCCCCGGAAGTGTTTGATTTTCCGTCCGAGATCGATGTGATCGGCCAGATTGACGGCGTCGCTATGCGTCTGGATCAGGCGGCGCGGCGTCGTGCTCGTTCTTGAGCAGTGTCAGCAATATGTTGAAGTCCGAGAGGTAGAGTTCGCGCTCGGATGACCGGGCGGCGCCGGGAACCAGGTGGCGGTAGGGAGCAAGCCGTAACCAGGCTTCCACCACGGTCTGCCGGTCGATTCCCAGAGCCGATAAATAGAGGTCCAGATCGGCCTTCTGCTGTTCCAGATTGAAGCTGAGCCAATCGGCGAATGCAGTGGTGTGGCTCTGGCCGAGCGTCTCGTTGGAGACATCTTCGCCGAACATCTGGGCGAAACCATGATGCTCGTAGCAGTTTGAGTCACTGTTGCGGAGCGAAGAGAGGTATACGAGACGGCCGAAGACCGACGGAATCTGGGACAGGGTATGCCGCCAGAGATCCGCCGCCGCGCTACGGTCTAGTTCTTCCTTCCGGGCAGTTTGACCCATGCCCTGACACTCCTCGCTACCGCGTAACCGGATAAGACGGCTATGCGGATTAATCCTTCCCTAATCATACTATACAAACTCTTCGACGTTATCGCCCTGTTCTGAATATCGAAAAGGTTTCGCAATTTCCGGACGGCGGCCGGCGTCCCGCTCTAGTCTGTGATTGTCGCTTCCACGACAACCAAATTTGCTGATTTGCAGTTTTGAGGAGACCTAAAACCATGAAAAAGACTCTGTTGGTACTGATTCTCGCTATCCAGTTTGCCGGCGTCGTGAGCGTGGCATCGGCAACGGCCCCCTGGCCGCTGTGCCTGCCGTGCAAGTCCACCGTCGTCGCTCCGTAAGCGCGCCGTGGCCTTCTGACAAAGATTCGGGGGAGGCACGCTCGTCCCCAGGAATGAGGCGCAACGGCTAAAATACTGATTGGCCGTGCTTGACACAAAGATTCTGGACTCCGCCGAAACAGCCTTCTGGGTGGTCTCGGTCCTGCTCCAGGCCGCATTGCTCCTGCGGCTCTGGCGTTCCGGGCTGTTGTGGCGGTACAGGTGGTTCGCCTCTTTTCTCGCTCTCCATCTAGTGGAAGCGGGCGTGCTTTCCCAAATTGACCGTCTTACCAACACGTACGCCTACGCCTTTTTCGGTTTTGCTGTCGTGTTTTCGATCCTGCTCGTGCTCGTGATTCTCGAACTCTTCGGGATGATCTTCCAGGAGTACAGCGGGATCGGTACGGTGGGGCGCTGGCTTCTGGGCGGGGGACTAGCCGTGGCCACCGTCGTTTCGGTATTGAGCCTCTCGCCTGATCTGGCCAACACGGGCGATACCTACCCTCTTCTGCTGTACTTCAGCGTTTTCGAACGCGCCGTCTACTCTGCCTTGCTCCTATTTGTCGTCTTCATCGCTCTCTTCCTTGTCTGGTTCCCTGTTCCCCTGTCCCGGAATACGGTTGTCCACACCATCCTCTTCGGGTTCGCTTTCTGTACCCGCGCTTTGCTGCACCTTGTGCGCAACGTTTTCGGTTACGAGCGGGGTCTTGTGCACTTTCTTAGCGCGCTGGACCTCGGCGTATTCGTCATCTGTCTAACGGGTTGGATTTTCTTCCTCAAAGAGTCCGGCGAGCAGAAGACCGTCGTGGTCGGTCACCGCTGGCGGCCGGAGGAGTCCGAGCGGCTCTCCGGCCAGCTTGACGCCATCAACCACAGCCTGCTCCGGGCCGCTCGAAAGTAGCTTTCACGCGAATACATCGAATAAATCACCCCAATTCGGTCGATAAGGACTTGCATACGCCGGCCATTCCGGTTATCCTCGGAAAGAAGAATTGTAGGGAGGTAGCTGTTTATGAGCGCTTTCATGGGGTTCGGCCTGGTTGCGGCGCTGCTTGCCGCGGCGGGAGCCGTACTCGTGTGGAAGGTGCTGTCATCGATGCAGATCCGCGGCGTTGACCCGGTATGGCTTAAGAACTTTTCTGTGTCCTCCTATCGCCCGATGGAGCGGCTCTTGAACGAAGATGACATCGCATTCCTGAAAGAACAGCCCGGCTACGAGCCGGGCATGGAAAAACGGCTTCGGGCGGACCGGCGCCGCGTCTTTCGCATGTATCTGCGAGACTTGGGCCGGGATTTCAACCGGCTACATCTGGCTTTGCGGTTAATGGTTCTGCACGCCCCTGAAGACAGCCCGGAACTCGCGAAGACACTGATCCGGCAGAAACTGTACTTTGTCGCCGGTGTCCTCGCCTTACACATCAAGATCGAGTTCTACCGCTTCGGGATCGGCAGCGTGGATGTGCGCGGTCTGATCTCGACCATCGAAGCAATGCAACAAGAACTATCCGCGCTGGCGGCTCCCGCGGCTGCTTAGCCGCCTGCCGGCGCTTAGCGAGTGGAATCCGGCGCGTCGTTTGGCGACCAGTCGTAATCGAAGTACCGGATTCGCCACTCCCCTTTCCTCAACACCTCGCCGCCTCGTCGAAAGCTGGCGATGAAAGATAACCGCTCCTGCGTGGTCGATCCGAAATCTTTCGCATACCAGTCGAATATCTTAGAAAGCGTTACTACCCGGGTTTCTTCGTTCAACTTGACATTGTTGTCATCATTCAGGAACTGCCGCGTTTCCGTTTCGAGAGCCCTATCGAGGTTTTCCGCGGTGTAGGCGCGGTTTCTCAGCGCCGGGCAACTCGAAGAGGCGCAGACCAAGGCGAAGTGGATCCGCGGATCATCGAACTCTTCCCGGATGACGCCGTTCTCGATCTTTGCCAGGCTCATCTGCTCGCCTCCGACGGTATAAGTAGTCCAGTAGAAGAAGCTGCCGCGCCCGAGCAGCCCCTTCAAGCGATCTCTTTTCTCGGGATACTCCCGCGCAAAGGCCCACAACACGATCGCGTTGTAAGCATTGATCCAATACGCGAGCTTCTCGTTTTGGCTCGAGAACATTTGCGGATGGGAACGCGGGCTCACCTGGCCAATCTGCCATACGAAGCCTCCGAGAGCATCCAGATCCGCGCGCAGATGGGCGTACCGCACCTTTCCGTCTTCGCTGACAAACTCTTGTAGTACCCGGGTATAGACGTCCGTGTTTGGCGCCACCGCCTTTTGCGCTTCCGCACTCCCCACGGTGATTGCACATGCCCCTGCCAATACGGTCAAACAGTTCGTTCTCATTGGTCCCTCCGCCGGCCAACCGGCTTTTCGCGTTGGACTGCCGCGTTACGCTGCCCGAACGGCCACTACAGTTTCTTTAGATGATCGAGCGCCTTCGCCAATTCCGGAAACTGTTTCTCGGCTTCCTTGAACTCCCTCGTATGGACCCGGCGCTTTGCCCCTTTGTGCTCAGCCGGGTATCGCAGATGGAGCATCTCGTGGAACAGGACATACTCGACCGCCAGTCGCGGCACCTCCGGCCGGTCGAGTATTTTGCTGAGGACGATGACGTTGTGAGAGGGATCATAGTGACCCAAAGTGGCCCGCGAGGCGCGCTTACTCCACCCCAACTCCGGCCGCGCCATCAAGCCATGGAAGAATTGCAGGTTCAGTTCCTCGAAGATCTCCTCCATGTCATACACTTCGCCCTGTGGCGGATTCAGCACCTTCCAGCCCCGCGCCTGACGCATCAGATGCAGCCGGCGCCGCATTTCACGGCCATTGAGAAACCGGCGGTAGCGGTCGTTGTGTTTCCTCGGAATCGGCTTGCGGAACAACTTGCCCAATAAGATGAACGCCAGCGATTCGAGCACCGGGGCCGGGGCGGTCTCGAGCGCGTCCGTGATGCGGACAGTGACCTCGTTGCCCTGCATGCTGATGAAACTATTAGCGTTAGCAAATCGTTTAAACTCGATACGGAACACCGGAAGCGGTGCGCGGGGCCTCAATTGCCGGTACGTCCTGGCAAAGATCTCTGCTCGTGTCTCGCCGCCCGTTCCACCTTCGACTTGCATTCGTCCCGATAATTAACATATCAAGTAGATTTGGGTTTTTTCTCTGAACGCTTCAGGAGGTTGCTTGCGAAGAGTCAAAATAAGCGCACTTGGGTGTCATGTGCCCGACCGTGTGTTGACCAATCACGATCTCGAAGAGATGGTCCAGACGAACGACCGCTGGATCGTCGAAAGAACGGGAATCGAGAGGCGGCGCATCGCGGACGAGAATACCGCCACGTCGGACCTCGCCACGAAAGCGGCCCAGGCCGCGCTCGAGAGCGCGGGAATGGCCCCGGAGGATATCGACGCCGTCATCGTCTGCACGGTGACGCCGGATATGCTGTTTCCCTCCACGGCCTGTCTGGTGCAGGACCGAATGGGGATCAAGGGCGCCTGGGGATTTGATCTCGTCGCTGCCTGCTCCGGCTTCGTATACGGCCTCACCACGGCCGCGAGCCTGGTGGGCTCCGGCAGCCATGAGAAGGTGCTCGTCATCGGGGCTGACACAATGTCCCGCATCATCGATTACACTGACCGCTCCACCTGTGTCCTGTTTGGCGACGGCGCCGGCGCGGTGGTGGTGGAGGCGGCCGCAGATGGCGAAACCGGCTTCATCGGGTTCCGGAACGTAATTGACGGTTCCGGAGGCGACTATCTGAAGATGCCCGCCGGCGGCAGCCGCATCCCGGCCAGCGAAGAGACGGTCAAGAACAGAATGCACTTCGTCCACCAGGATGGCAGCCAGGTTTTCCGGTACGCGGTGCGGACAATGTATGAGCAGTGCCGCGGCCTGCTCGAGGAGCACGGCTTCACCGCCGCCGATGTGGATGCGTTCGTCCCTCATCAGGCCAACCGGCGGATCATCTGCGCCACGGCGGAGCGGTTGGGCATCCCTTGTGAGCGGGTGGTTATCAACATCAACGAGTACGGCAACACCACCGCCGCCACCATCCCCCTCGCCACCCGGGATGCGATCGAAAGAGGCATGCTCAAGAAGGGCGACCTTGTGCTCTTCGCGGCTGTGGGCGCTGGTTACACCGCCGGCATGAACCTCTGGCGCTGGGAACTCTGACATATCGGGCGGCAGGGGCCCGGCGGCCGGGCAACTCAGATCTCGTCGTAGAGCATCGCGATGATCTCTGGCCCGGTTAGCGTTTTCGCGATTTCCGGCCAGACTCGCTGGTGGTCGCTCGTGGCCACCCAGCCGAGCCTCTGCTCTTCGGTCTCGAAGCTGATGATGAGGCGATAGACGGACTCCGTTGGATTCTTTCCAACGATGACCGACCGCAGCTTCAGGAGTTTCACCCCCGCAAAACCAGGTTGTTCCGCGATCACCGGCTTGAAGACGGTAAGGAAATTCTCACGCAGTTCCTCTTCTCGTCCGGATGCTACAAACAGGTCCACGTGCAATTGAATGGGTTTGCCCTTGCTTTGCGCCTTGACGAGCGCGGCGCCGCCGCCAGCCGCCACCGTACGTACCCAAGTTCTACGATCCATGGCCCGTATTGTATCCGAGCCTGACGGCTCGTAGATTTCCCGCTGCCGCGGAGGACAGGATGAATGCCCGCCCCGCCAAGTGCTGGAGGCAATTGAGTCCTCTTGGTGGAGCAGGCGCTTTCACCTGCCGTTTCAGCAGCTTGCTAAGCCTGGTAATAGGCCTCGGCCGCTTCCTTTCCGTTGGCCGCCGGGGAGTAGCCCTCTGCCCGCAGGGCCCGCTCGAAAGAGTCGAGCAGGAGCAGGACGTTTTCCTTGGTGGAGCCCGCGCCCATGATGCCGATGCGCCACACCTTGCCCGCCAGCGGCCCGAATCCGCCGAGGATTTCGATGCCATCCTCGGCCATCATGCGCCCGCGCACCTTTCCGTCGTCGATGCCATCCGGCACGCAAGGAGTGTTTAGCGGATAAAGGCGCTGTCCTTCCGGCACGTGCATCCGCAGGCCCATCGCCTCGATGCCGGCCACAAACGCCTTATGGTTCCGCTCGATCCGGTCAAACCGCGCGGCGAGCCCTTCTTCGTGGACCACTCGGAGCGCTTCGCGAAGCGCGTAAAACATCGAGATGGGAGCCGTATGGTGATACCGGTGCGCGCTCAGATAGTAGCTGTCAAGCAGCTTCAAATCCAAGTAGAAAGAGCGATTTATCGACTCGCGTTTCCGCAGCCACTCGAGCGCCTTCTGTGAAATGGTCACCGGCGCGAGGCCCGGCGGGCACGCCAGCCCTTTCTGTGTGCAGGAATACGCAATGTCGATGCCGGTTTCGTCGATATTGACTGGAATGTTCCCGAGGGACGTCACCTCGTCCGCGATCACCAGCGCTCCGGCTTCGTGCGCCGCCTCGCAGATCGCCTTGCCGGGTTGCACCGCGCCCGTGGATGTCTCGGCGTGGACGAAAGCGACCACCGCCGGCCTCTCGCGCAGCACGAAGTCCCGCGCCTCGCCATCTTCGAACGTCTCGCCCCAACCCTTCTCGAAGCGCACCAGTTCGGCGCCCTGCCGCTTCACCATCTCCGATATGCGGTCGCAGAAGAAGCCGTTCGCGAACACCGCGACCTTCGAGCTGGATTCGACGAAGTTCGCAACCGCTGCCTCCATGCCGGAAGTTCCCGTCCCGGAGATAGCGACCGTGAAGTTGTTGCTCGTGTCGAAGACCTCATCCAGCAGATCGTGCACTTCGCTGACGACTTCGAAGAAATAGGGATCCAAATGCCCGACAATCGGCTGCGCGATTGCCTCGTACACTCGGGGTTCCACCGGACTCGGCCCCGGCCCCATCAGCAGGCGGGCCGGAGGATTTAACGGACGATATGACTCAGGCATAAGGTTCTAGTCTTGTATAAGAGCCTCACCGAGTCAACTGTCATTTTATGAACGGCCTGCCCATCGACGAGAAGATCCCGGAAATTCTCCGCCGGCTGGAGACATCGCGCAACCTGGTGATCGAAGCGCCGCCCGGGGCGGGGAAGACAACACGTGTTCCGCCCGCGCTGCTGCCGCCGGAGGATGGGAGCGTCCTGGTGCTGGAACCCCGCCGGATCGCCGCCCGCATGGCGGCGCGCCGCGTGGCCGCCGAACTGGGCGAACAGCCAGGGCGTACGGCCGGCTACCAGGTGCGCTTTGAAACCAACGGCGGCCCCGAGACGCGCCTCTGGTTCCTGACCGAGGGAGTGCTGACCCGGCGGCTCGCCTCCGGCGACGGTCTCTCCGGCGTCTCAGCCGTGATCCTCGACGAATTCCACGAGCGGCGGCTTGAAGGCGATCTCGCGCTGACTCTCCTTGAACGGCTGCAATCGACTGCCCGCCCGGACCTGAGCATAGTAGTCATGTCCGCGACCCTCGACGCCGCCCCGGTGGCCCGCTTTCTCGGCGGATGCCCGCGCATCGCGAGTTCCGGCCGTCTCTATCCCGTCGACGTCGGCTACACCCCTCAATCCGCCGTGCCGCTTGACTCCCTTGTGGCCGCGGCCCTCGATAGCTTGCTGCGTGAGGGCCTCGACGGAGACGTGCTAGTGTTTCTCCCCGGCGCCGCCGAGATTCGCGCCGCCATGAGGAGCTGCTCCGCTCCCGCCAGCCGTGCGGGGATCGAATTGCTGCCGCTTCACGGCGACCTATCGCCGGAAGAGCAGGACCGCGCCATTGAACCCGGCGCACAGCGTAAGGTGATCCTCTCCACCAACGTCGCCGAAAGCTCGATCACCATCGAGGGCGTCTCGGCCGTCATCGATAGCGGTCTCGCCCGGGTGGCGGAGGATTCGCCCTGGACCGGACTGCCAACCCTGCGTGTCGCCCGCGTCAGCCGCGCCTCTGCAGACCAACGGGCCGGCCGGGCAGGAAGGCTTAGGCCCGGACGGGTGATCCGGCTTTACCCGGAGGCCGATTTCGTCCGTCGGCCCGCTTTCGATACCCCGGAGATCTTGCGCAGGGAGCTGTCGCAAGTCCTGCTCTCGCTTCATCTTGCCGGCGCCGGAGAGCCGGAACGCGTGCGTTGGCTGGATCCTCCGCCCTTCGAGGCCGTGGCCGCCGCCCGGAGACTGCTGATCGACCTCGGAGCCCTCGACCCCGGAGGATCGCTGACCCCTGAGGGCCGACGCATGGCCCGCCTGCCGCTGCCGCCACGTCTTTCGCGTCTTCTCATCGAGGCTGACCGGCGGGGAGCCGGGGAGGAGGGCTGCGCTGCGGCGGCCGCGCTCAGCGCTGGAGAACGCCTTCCACCGGGGTCGGAGCATTCACCGGGCCCTTCCGACTTACTGGCCTTCCTCGAGGGCCGCCAGCAATCGAAGACACGCCGGCTCACGGCCCAGATCCGGCATCAATTTCGCCCCCGTCCCGGGCGCGGCGGCGACGAAGCCCTGCAGATTGCCGCTCTTTGCGCGTTTCCGGACCGCGTCGCCCTGCGCCGGCGCGGCAGCGAACTCGTGCTGGCCGGCGGCGGCGGCGCTATCCTCGCGAAGGGCAGTTCCGTCCGCCGGGGCAATCTCCTGGTGGCGCTCGACATTGAGGAGAGGCGCGAGCACGGGCTGCCCCTGGTGCGTCTGGCAAGCGCCATCCAAGCGGAATGGTTACTTGATCTTTTTCCGGAACGGATTACCGAACGGGAGGAGGTAATTTGGAACCGCGAACAGAAACGCGTGGAGAAAGCCAGCGCCCTGCTGTTCGATCAGATACCAATCGAGGAGTCGCGCGGCGGTGAGCCGGATCCCGAGACGGCTTCTCGGCTGCTGGCCGAAAAGGCCATGGAAGCTGGTCCAGGCCGGTTCGCGGATCAGCGGCAATTGGACGCCCTCCGCAACCGTACCGCCTTCGCCGCCGCCCACGGCGATATCCTTGTGCTCGACGAGCAAGCGATCCGGGAGACCTTCGAACAGCTCTGCCACGGACTCCGCAGCTTCCGCGAATTGACCGTGGCTGCCCGCAACGGCGGTTTGCTCGAAGCGCTGAAAGCCCGCCTCTCGCCCGCCCAGCGCAAGCTGCTCGATGAAATCGCGCCGGAATACCTGCGTCTCCCCGCCGGCCGCCGGATGAAGATCCACTACGAGCCAGGCAAACCTCCCTGGGCTTCATCCCGCCTGCAGGACTTCTTCGGCATGACCCGAACCCCGACCGTCGCCCGCGGCGCCGTTCCCCTGGTGCTCCATCTGCTTGCCCCGAATATGCGCCCGGTACAGACCACAACTGACTTGGCTGGGTTCTGGGAACGCCTCTACCCTCAGGTTCGCCGCGAGCTCCGCCGCCGCTATCCCAAGCACGCGTGGCCCGAAAACCCGCTATGATGAAGCCGCCGTGAATCGTCTCTGTATCCTCTTATCCGCCGCGCTCCTGCTCTTCATACCCGCCACGGGACAAGACCCCGGGAGAGAAACCCTCCATCCCGGCATCGAGCTGGAAGAGCTCGCCTCGGGGGTTTGGCTGCACCGCTCACGCTCACCGGAATTCAGCGCCGCCGCCAACGGCCTCCTGGTGATAACGAAAGACTCAGCCGTTATGATCGACACGCCTTGGAATGACGAGCAGACGGGCCGCCTCTTTGATTGGACGCAGCGCCGCTTCGACGTCGCGGTCCGGCACGTCATAGCGACTCACTCCCACGTCGACTGCATGGGCGGCCTCGCCGAAGCACACCGCAAGGGTGCGCAGTCCCATGCACTCGAGATGACCGCCGAATTTGCGCGCCGGGACTCACTTCCTGTTCCCACCCACACCTTCACCGGCCAAACTCGTCTCGACATCGGCGGAACCAGTTTTGAGCTGCGCTATTTCGGAGCGGGCCATACGCGGGACAACATCGTGGTGTGGGCGCCGCAGCACAAGGTTCTCTTCGGCGGCTGCCTCGTCAAGAGCGCCGGATCGGGGACGGGAAATCTGGAGGAGGCTGACGTCAGCGCCTGGCCCGGAACCGTCCGGCGGGTCGCCGATGCCTACCCGAAAGTTCGCACCGTGGTGCCGGGACACGGCCGGCCAGGCGGTGCGGCCTTGCTCCGTTACACAATCGAGCTCTTTACGAAACCAGTTCCATGACCCGTCCGGCCAGGCGCAACCAGTTCCCGGCGCTACCCTTCCGGCGCCACCGCAGGAGCTCCCGTCAGAATTTCCTCGAGCATTTCCGGAATCTCGAACACCGCCCGGTTCTCGATATTCGCCGCCGATGCGCGGAATCGCTTCAGCCGTTTCGGCTCGAGCATCCGCGTCACTGCCACGCAGATGTCGCGGAAACTAGTGACTACCAGACCCAGGTCGTTTTCGAGCACCCAGTCCGCGTTGTACCGCTCCTGCGGTAGCGTCCAGGCGTTTCGGGCGACGATCACCGGGAGATTCATGGCGATCGCCTCACTGATGCTGCCGGGCCCCGGCTTCCCGATGAAAAAGTCCGCCAAGCTCATAAAATACGGGATCTCGGTTGTGAACTCCTCCACGTGGATCGGGAAACGGGTCTTCATGGAACGCAACCGCTGGGCAAGACTCGCGTTGCGCCCGCAAATGAAGATCAATTGCAGCTCCCGATCCACCTGCTGCAGACGCCGCGCGATAACGGACATCACCTCGGCTCCGTGGCCGCCAAAGAGCACGATTCCGGTGGGCGTCTCTGGCAGCAGCCCCAGCCGGCTCCGCTCCGCGCCGGGATCCCAGTGAATCGGCTTGTAGAAGTTCGGCCGCAGAATCATCCCCGACGTCTGGCGAATCTTCGTGGCTGGGATCCCAATCTCCCGCGCTTGCTCCACGGCCTTGTCCGATCCGCAAATCACCCATTGATCCTGATTCTCGATCCAGAAATGGGGCGGATAGTCAGCCAGATCGGTCAGGATGGTGACAAATCGTCCGTCCGGCTTCACCGCTTGGTATCCCTGAAACAATGCCCGGTTGAAGTTCGGTATCAGTGACACCACCATGTCCGGATTCTCGCTTGACCAAAATTCCGCAAGCTTTCGCACATGCTTGGGATGCAACGAGCGGATGACGGTCTGGAGCATCTTCAGCATCTGCTGGGAGCCGAGCGTCCAGCCCTTCTTCAAGAGGATGTTATAGCCGTCCTGTATACGTACGCCGGTGAGCCTGCGGAACGGATCCAGCGTGTCGAGCAAGTCTTGTAAGTTGACCAGCCGCACTTCCCACTGCCGGTTCTGCTCCCGGACGATGGAATCGAGCGCGGTCGCGGCCGAGCGATGTCCGCCGCCGGCGTCAAAAAAGACGAAATCAACTTTCGCAGCCAACTCTCTATATTAGGATGCTCGAATCATGCTAATCCATTCCAACCAAGACGCGACCGAAACGAAACACTGCGTTTCACAAATGTTTCTCTAAACCGTCATTCGGATGTAATGGCTTTCGGCCGATAAACGAAGTGAGAAGAGATCGTCTCGGCCTGTTGGCATTTTCCCCGTTGCAATGGGGTGGCATCCGGAGTGGAAGGTCCGGTAGACTTAAGCTAACAGCGTTCAGGTCCCGGTGAGAGTTACGTCTCAACGATGCCTGGCAGCCAAGGCAGCGCCGGGAATATCTCGCGAGAGAACACGAGATGACGCTGCCCCAGACAATGCTCGAGTTCATCACAACCCGCGACCACCGGATTATGCGAAAGGTAAACCACTGGAGCGCTCCGCAGTGGATCCGCCTTTGGATGTTATGCGCCACCAGGGGCGGTGACGGCTGGCTCTGGTACGCGCTGGGTGTCGTGCTTCTCTTCTTCGGCGGGGCCAATCGTTTTGCCGCCGTGGGTGCGTCGGCTTTGGCCGCCGGCATTGGAATCATTGTCTTCCTTTCGCTGAAACGGTTCGCCGGCCGGAAACGGCCCTGCCATTACGAACCGCACTGCTGGGCGAACCTGCTGCCGCCGGACCAATTTTCCTTCCCGTCCGGCCACACCATTACTGCATTCTCGGTCGCCATCCCGTTGATGTTGTCCTACTCGTCCTTGATGATCGGGGTTTTATTCTGCGCCATTAGCGTGGCTATCTCCCGCATCCTCCTCGGCATGCACTTCCTCAGCGATGTCGTTGCCGGGGCGATCATCGGAACATCCCTCGGCTACGCCAGCTACGCCGTCTTTTTCTGATTCTGTCGATTCCGCCACTGCCCGGAAGTCAACTTACCGGAACCGCCGGCTACGTCGCGGCGTCTCTGCGTACCTATGCGAACTGCTTTGCCGGCTCTTGCGGCGCTATTCCTCCTTTGTGTCGCCGCTCACGGTCAGGCAATCTCCATCGGATTCGTAGGGGGCGTCAACCTTACGGACAGTTTCCCGACCACCGTCACAACTTCCCCCGCGGACCCTTTCGGCAACCCCGCGAACAGGTTTGAGCACCGCTCAGGCCCTCGCAGCCTGATTCTCGGCGCTTCCCTCGAAGGCCGCCTGACCGATAGTCTTTCGATCGAAGCGAACGCATTGCACCGCCCAATGAAAGCGGACGTCATCTTTACTGAGTTCCTTCCAGATGGATCCACCAACTTCTCCACCGACACTTTCACCGCCGTTCGCACTTGGGAATTCCCGGTCCTCCTCAAATACACTCTGCCGGCCGTGGGCTCGTCCGGCGCCTTCCGTCCGTTCCTTGCGGCCGGTCCGGCATTCCGGACCCAGGAAGATGCATCGGCGACCGAACCATCGCAATTTGGATTCTCCGCAGGCGCCGGGGCCGGCTTCCATTTCGGCCGGTTTCGAATTGCCCCGGCGTTCCGATACACGCGTTGGGCGCGAGAGTCGATTCACCCCCGCTTTGCAACCAAGCCCGATCAACTCGAATTTCTGGCCTCGTTCGCGTACGAAACCGGTCCCGAGACCAGACGCCTGGCCGGCCGGAAACTTGGAATCGGTGTCCTCGGCGGATGGGCTGCTACCACAGGTTTTGGAGCTACTGAAGCTTCTTTCACGGAACGCTTCCGGTACCTGGCTGGTTTCGGCGCTCAGATGCCGTTGACCAATGAGCTCTCAGTTGCAATCGACGCCGTTTTCAAACCATTGCGAGGCTCGGACTTCTCCGGGAACTTTTCCGTCCTCACCTGGCAATTTCCGGTGCTCGTGAAATACCGCTGGCCCGGGGCGGGGTGGAGACCATTCGTCTCCGGCGGCCCCTCATTTCGCCTGGCTGGTAATCTCAACGGCTACGACCCATCGCACTACGGCATCACTGCCGGATCGGGGCTGGAGACCCATATAAGCGGCGTCACGCTGTCCCCTGCGGTGCGCTACACACGTTGGGCCACGGATGCGCCACGGAATCCATTCCGGCGTACGAATCCTGATGCCGTCGAGGTGGTCTTCAGAGTCTTTTTCCGAGGCCCGAAAGAGCTCTTCCGCTCCCCTGTCCGTGCCGGCAGGCCGAAGCGCGGAATGTCCTGGATAGCTATAGTGGGAAACGGCGATGATCATCCGCAGCGTGCTCCTGTTTCTCTCCCGCCAGCAAATGCTCCGCCGCTGGGTGGAAAACTCTCGCGTTGCTCGGAGTCAGACCCGCCGTTTCATCGCCGGCCGGAGTCTCGAAGAGGGGCTGGCCGTGGTGGCCCGCCTCAACTCCGAGGGCCTTTTGGCCACGCTTGATCACCTCGGTGAAAACGTACTCTCCATTGAAGAAGGAGCGCGCACTCGCGACACCTACCTGGCCGCGCTGCGCCAGATTTCCGACCTTCGCCTGAATGCCACCGTCTCCATCAAGCTCACTCACTTCGGGCTGGATTTTTCCGAGGAGCGATGCCTCGACTTTGTGGAGGAGGTCGTCGCCGAAGCTGCCCGGCGGGGTAACTCGGTCGAGGTCGACATGGAATCGCTCAACTACGTGGACGTCACCCTCCGCGCCGTCTCGCGGTTCCACGAGCGCCATCGCTCGGTCCGCGCTGTTATTCAGGCCTATCTCCGCCGGAGCGAGGACGATATTCAATCCCTCTCCGCCCGCCGGATCCCCGTGCGGCTCTGTAAAGGAGCGTACAAGGAATCCGACAAGGTCGCCTTCCAGACAAAAGAGGAGATTGACGAGAACTATCTACGGCTCGCCCGGTTGCTGCTCTCCGAAGGCGTCCATCCGGCCATGGCAACCCATGATGAGCGGATCATCCGGCAGATCGTCGATACGGTGAAGGCCGGCGGGATCCCGCGCGGCGAACTGGAGTTTCAGATGCTTTTCGGCATCCGCAACCCCCTGCAGCGCGAGCTCAGCCGGGAAGGTTTCCCCGTCCGCCTGTACGTTCCCTACGGCGACGCCTGGTACCCCTACTTCATGCGCCGTCTGGCCGAGCGGCCGGCGAATCTGCTGCTTGTGCTCCGCAGTTTGTTCCAGAGCTAATCAAAAACAGGAACAGTTTGTTTTGTTTTCATTTATGATGGTTCCAAGAAAGCCGATTCTCTGGCCCGGAGCCCGGTTTCCGGCCGGCTGGATGGTTTGAAGCTCACGTATTCGCGGAACCGGGTGTACCGCGCCGGGCGCTTGCCCCGTCTGAGTGAGAAACGCGCAACCGTGCGAAGATGAAAAATAGGAGTGATGGTGAGTCCTCGAAAGACCACGGAAAGGAAATCCAGGAAAAAAAGGAAGCGTACGTCGATCGGCCGCTTTTTCCGCCACCCGGCGGGTATCGCCTTTGTCGTCCTCGCGGTTATTGGGGCGACTCTGGCAGGCCTGACGCTGAGTTACTACCATCTTCATTTCGAGCGTCTGACCGATGAGAAACTCGCCGTCGGTCCTATTGGCCACACCGCCAATCTTTATGCGGCCCCTGATATCATCCGTGTCGGAGACACGACGTCCGTCGAGGAGATTGTCGCCGACCTCGAACGTGCCGGCTACACCGAGACCCGCGGCAACCGCATCGGCTGGTATCACCTCCGCGAAAACGCCGTCGAAATCTTCCCGGGGCCGGAATCCGCATATCCGGATGAAGACGCCGTCATATTGTTGGACGGAGACACTGTCTCGCGGGTGATCTCCCTGCGGGACAACACCGAGCGGACCCTGCACCGTCTGGAACCCGAACTGCTCACCAGCCTGTTCAACCGTGACCGGGAAAAACGCCGGCTGGTCCGCTTCGGGGACCTCCCCCAGAACCTCATCGACGCCGTACTCGCCGCCGAGGACAAACGGTTCTTCCAACATTCCGGCTTCGATCCCATGCGTGTACTCATGACCGCTTGGGTGAACCTGCGGGCCGGTGAAATTAAGCAGGGCGCCTCCACTCTCACCATGCAGGTCGCGGGCGACCTCTGGCTGGATCGCAGCCAGCGCACCTGGGAACGCAAATTTGGCGAGGTGATGATCACCTACCATCTCGAACGGAAGCTCACCAAGGAGCAAATCTTCGAGTTTTACGCCAACCAGATCTACATTGGCCATGTGAACAGTTTCGCCATTCACGGTTTTGGCCAGGGCGCGCAGGCGTATTTCGACAAGGATGTGAGGAACCTGACGCTTGCCGAGGCGGCCATGCTTGCCGGTATGCCGCGCGGCGGCAACCTCTATTCTCCGTTCCGGAACATGGAGCGAGCCAAGGCTCGCCGCGATTGGGTGCTGGCACAGATGCTCGAAACAGGAGCCATTGACGAGCGGGAGTATGCTCTTGCCGTCGAATCGCCGGTCGAGGTAAAACCGGGCTCCATCGAGAGCGGCGAGGCGCCCTACTTCGTCGATCTCGTGAATCAATGGCTGCGCCGGCAGTTCACCGAGTACGACTTCCAGTCCCACAGTTACCGCGTCGACACCACCATCGACATGAAGCTCCAGCGCGACGCCGTGGAGGCGGTCAAGATCGGGCTGGAATCCATCGACGAACTCTGTCTCAACAAGGGCCGCAACACCGAGGCGGGCTGGCCCCCCATTCAGGTCGCCCTGGTCGCCATCGACCCCCATTCGGGCGCCGTGAAGGCCGTGGTTGGCGGACGCAATTACGGTTGGAGCCAGTTGAACCGCGCGCAGGCAAAACGGCCGCCTGGTTCGGTATTCAAGCCCTTCGTCTACGCCGCGGCTTTGAATACGGCTGTCGAGGGTGACTCCCCAGTCGTGCTAACCGCGCAGTCTCGGGTCATGGACGAGCCCACCACCTTCTGGTACGACGACAAACCATACGAGCCTCGCGGCTACAAGGGCAAGTACTATGGCGAAGTCACCCTTCGCTGGGCGCTGGCGAAGTCGCTGAACGTCCCCACTGTCAAGGTGGCGGAGATGGTCGGCTATGACCGCGTCGTCGAAATGGCCCAACGCGCCGGCATGAACATGGACATCCAACCGACCCCTGCCGTGGCCCTGGGCTCTTATGAAGCGACGCCTCTTGAGATCGCCGGCGCCTACACCATGTTCGCCAACCGCGGCGAGGTGTTGAAACCGTACTACATACACCAAATCCGCGATGATGGGGGCCGGAATCTCTTCGAGCATCACCAGGTGCCGCGGCTCGCTCTCGACCCGCGGGTCGCCTACCTCATGACCAACATCATGGAGGAGACTCTGCGCTCGGGCACGGGCGTCCGCACCCGTCTGCTCGGATTCACGCTCCCGGCCGCGGGCAAGACTGGCACTTCCCATGACGGATGGTTCGCCGGCTACACCAGCGAACTTCTCTGCGTCGTCTGGGTCGGCTATGACGACTATCGCGACATCGAACTGGAGGGCGCCCAGACCGCGCTTCCCATCTGGACCGAGTTCATGAAGCGCGCCCACAACCACCGCGCCTACCGGAACGTCCGGCCGTTTTATCCGCCCGAGGGGGTGATTACGGCCAACATCGACCCGGAGAGTGGAAAGCTCGCCGCCGGAAGCTGCGGGAGCAAGCCTGTCGCCGAAGTGTTCGTGGCCGGCACCCAACCGGTGGAACTCTGTGGCGGAGGAGCGCAGGTGGCCGGCTGGGATCTGCCCGGCGCAGCCGGTGAAGGCGCTGTTGTGGCCACCGCCAACCGCCGTCCTGCTCCAACTCCGCGCATTGATGGCTCCGCCAGTTCTCCCCGCCAGATCGAGATCGAGCAGCCCGCCCCACAGCAGGACAAAAAAAAGAAGGGCCTCCTCGGCAAGTTTTTGGATATATTTAAGTAAGAGGGAGGACACGATGGTCCTAAACCTATTAATTCCGCTCTCCGTTTTTGTCGCCGTTTCGTCGGTTTGCTTTGCTCAAACCGCGGCTCCGGTCACGCCACACCAACCCGAAGCGGTTGAGAGCGCCAGCGTACACGAAGCCGGCGCTCCCGCCGAGGACCGCTCGTCGCTTCGAGAAACCGAACCCGCCGAGAGGCCTCTAACACCAATGCGGCGCGGCGACATTCTCATGGCCCGAAAAATGTATCGCGAGGCCATTGAAACCTACCGGGAGGCGATCCGCGACGCGGCTGTCGCCTACAACAAAATCGGCATCGCCTACCACCAGTTGATGGATTTCAATGCGGCGCTGGAGAACTACGACATGGCGCTCCAGCTTGACCCCACCTATGCGGAGGCGATCAACAACATCGGAACTGTCCGCTACGCCCAGAAGAAGCACAAAAGGGCGATTCGCGAATACGAGAAGGCGCTTAAGTACGCCCCGCGCTCGGCCTCGATTTATAGCAACCTCGGCACTGCTTATTTCGCCCGGAAGAAATACAAAGACGCCTTCGAGGCTTACCAGACGGCGCTCGAACTGGATCCAAACGTATTCGAGCACCGCAATACCGCCGGATCCCTGCTCCAGGAGCGAAGCGTTGAAGAGCGGGCGAAGTTCCACTTCTATCTCGCCAAGACCTACGCCAAGGCTGGCATGGTAGACCGCGTGCTCGAGTATATGCGCAAGGCGCTCGAAGAAGGTTTCCGCGAAAGAGACCGTTTCCGGACAGATCCCGAATTCGCCGACTTGCAGGAGAATGAGGAGTTCCAGCAGCTTCTGGCCGCAGAGCCGCGTGTCCTCTAGCACGCCGCGCGAAGACCCAGATAGTACTGATCGACGGGCAGGCGGTCTCGCCTGCCCGAACTGTTTTCGGCGTTCCACCAGCATTGCCCTCCTTGTCTTCGCCGGCCTTCTTCCTGCTCCGGGCTGCCGCAACGAGCCCGAAACCACAATCCGGCGTGTGGCCATCGTCAACTTCGAGAACCTAACCTCCGACCCCGAGTTGGACGGGTTCGGAGCCCTCCTCCCCGAGATCGCCGCCGAAACCCTCCGTGGCGCGCCCGACCTGCTGGCCGAACGGCTGCCGAACGCCCGCGACGCCGCCGGATTCCGGGCGACCCACCTCTTGCAGGGCTACTTCGATGGCGCGGAGGGTCGCCTTACCCTTCACCTGGTCCTGGAAGATGCTGGCCGGCGGGAGATGGTGGCCCGAGAGCGATTCTCCGCGGGCTTGGAGGACGATCTGATCGGCGCCGCTGCTTCCGTGGCGGCAATGGCCGGCTCTCCGCAACGGGAGTTTAGCGGGCGGGATCCCGCCGCTCTTCGCAGCTTCGGACAGTCTCTCGTGGCCCCGAATCCGGAAGGGCTGAGAGAAGCGCTTGAGGATGCTGTGCGCGCCGAACCCGGGTTCTGCCTTGCCGCAGTCAGGTTGGCCGGCATCCTCGCCGCCGGTGGTGAGCGCGATGCCGCCCTCGAACTGGCTGCCGCCGCCGCAAACTCGCCCCTCGCTGACCCACTTTCGCAAGCGCGCGCGCGAACCGTCCTCGCCAGTATCGATGGCGGGGAGCAGGAAAGCGCTGCGGCAGTGGCGGCCTACGCCGAACTGGTCCCGGCCGATTCCACCGCCGCTGAACGCACGGCGTTGGCGCACCTGGCGATGAAGCGGTACGCCGAAGCCGCCCGCTGGTACCGCCGTGCCCACGACGCCGAACCGGACCGGGCGGATCTGCTCAACGCCGCCGCCTACCCGCTCGCCTACGCCGGCGAATCGAGCGCCGCACTCGAAGCCTTGGAGCGCTACCAAGCCGCCGAACCGGGCAATCCGAACACCTATGACTCGCTTGGCGAGATTCACTTCCGCCGCGGCGATTATGAAGCCGCCGCCGATTTCTTTTTCCGCGCCATCGAAACAGCCGCGGACTTCCAGGCCAGCGCCGCGCTGGTCAAGGCCGCCCGGGCCTGGCTTTTCGCCGGGAACCGCAAGCGGGGCGGGGAACTCTTCGCCGAATACGCGGCCATCCGGCGCGACCTGACTGACCCGGCGATCGCGATGCGCGAGGCCCAATGGGCCTACTGGTCCGGCCGCCGCGCGGAAGCTACCGAGGCCCTCGAAGCCCTGGTCGAAGGCGAAGAGGGCACTCCCGTCCTTGCCAATCTCGCTCACGGCCATCTCGCCGTCTGGGCTTTGCTCGCTGGCGAGAACGGCCAGGCGCGGGAACACGCCGCAAAGGCCGCTGCCGCACTCGGGCCTGGACGCACGGACCGCGTTACCCTCATCACCAGCTACCTTCTCCGGCTTGCCGAAAACCCCAGCGCCTGGGAGAAGCTTGCCGGCCAAACCGCCACGCGTCCCAATGACGAAACCCTCCGGCTGGAAACCCTCGCCTACGCGCACCTCTTCAGCCGGCGCTTCGATGAGGCCGCCGGCGTGATAGAACAGCGCATCGAAGCCGCCGCTCCGTTCCAGGAAGAGGAATGGAAAGTTCTGCTCGCCTGGACCGCCTTCGAGTCCGGTGATACGGAACGGGCCGCGAAGCTCCTCAGTGTGAATCCGATCATCCAGCCCGGCACGGAAACCCCCTTCCACAGTCTGGTGTTCCCTCGTATCCTTTACCTTCGCGGAGCTTTAGCCGCGGGGGAGGGCCGCCGCGACGAGGCCATTTCGCTGCTGCGCCTGTTCCTCGACTACTCGGGTGATGTCCCGCACGTGTTTGGTGACGAAGGCCGGGCGCGCCAATTGCTCGACAAACTGGGCGGCTAAAGCGGCCGGATCCGCGGGCTGCTTCGGCGGCTCGTTCGGACAATACAATGTATCCCTCCGGTTCGTGTGCTACGATACTGATATTCGTATGCGCAAAACGTTCGCGTGGATCCTCTTCGTCTGCACAACGACCCTACCCGTCCGTGCCAGCATCGACGCTGAATCCGAAGACCTCACCCTCGACCTGAGCACGGCGAAAATCGGCGGAACCCTTCTGCTGCCGCGAGTCAACCGGCCCTTTCCGTGTGTCGTGATCGTCGGCGGGACCCTTTCCCAGAAGCGTGATGGCGAGTTGGACCGGCCCGGCATCCCGCGGCGAACCGCTCTCAGACGATTTGCGGAGACGCTGGCTGGCGCCGGTTACGGCAGCTTCCGCTATGACCAGGTAGGCCACGGATCGAGCCGGGCGAAGGAGGGATACACGGATCTCTACTCCGGCGACGCGCGGATCCTGGCCGATCTTTACGGCTACCTGCGCTCACGTCCGGAGTGCAGTAAGCTGATCGCCGCCGGCGAAAGCGCGGGCGCGTATGTGGCGAGTCTCGCCGCTCGCTCCGGAGCCCACGCCGACGCCTACCTGTTTCTCGGCGGTTTCTGCGGCCAGGCAGAAGAGATCTTCTCGTATAACTTCGGCCGTCTCGCGAGCTATGCCGCGGAAAGTGCGGACCACCGTGCGTGGGTGGAGTCCAACCATCTCGCACGCGATCTCGCATTCGGACGGCGCTGGCGCGGGATGTTTGCCGCCGCGCGCGCCGGCGAAGAGACGTTTGAACTCGTCGACGGCAGCTTCAGGCAGACCGTGACGCTCGCGAGGCGGCGGGAGGAACTCGACAATCCGCCGGACGAGATGTTCGCCTTCATCCAGAAGCCGGCGCTCGCCCTTTCCGGTTCCCGCGACTTGAACGTGGCCCCTCACCACGCCGCCTGCGCCGTGGCCGTGATGCAGCGCGCGGGCAACCTGAACGCCAGGGCGGTGTTGATTCAAGGGGCGGATCACAACTTCCAGATCGCCCCGGACGACCCGGACCTCGCCTTTCGCGAGCGGTACACGTTCGCCTCATTCCGCCGGGCCTACCATCCGCAACTGGACCGCGAGGCGCTTGCCTGGCTCCACGCAGTCGCTCCCGTACACGGCCACCATCACCCTCACGCCGCCGAGCCTGCTGGGCCGGTTCCGCACGGCCTGTATTCCCGCGCTCTGCAGGCGCCCGAGGTGGAACCGAAAACCGCCGTGTCGCCGGAGCGATTCCATCTCGCTCCCGGCGTGTCGATCGTCAACAACATTCTCGAACCTGGCAAGGTTCCCGGCGTCGAGACTCTCGAGGGCGTCATCGGGCCGCTGTTGCGCACTCCCGAAATGCGGGCCCACTACATCGACATGCCCGGCGGCATGTACCTTGACGAACATCCCCACGCCAAAGGGTCCATCATCTACACGGTCCGCGGGCGCTGGGGTCTAAAGAGCCTCGGCCGCTGGCATCTTATGGAGCCGGGAAGCCTTTACTGGTTCGGCGACAACATCCCGACGGGCTATCAAGTGCCCTTCAAGGAAGACGCCTACATCCTAATTTTCAAGGCCATTGGCGGCGACGATGACGAGGCGTTCATGAACTACTTGCGAGAGCTGGCGGCAAAGCTCGAACACGAACACAAAAGCGGTACGGTGTTCCATCTGACGGAGTTGCCGCCCTCGGACCCAGCGTTGGAGTTCGCTCGCAAGGTGAATCCGCGCTTCGATGAGGAGTTCCCGTTACGGCCGCGATAGCGGCCCAGGCGCCTGGAAAGAATGACTCGCATTCGCCAAATCGGAAAAGTGCCGTGGAACATTACAGTAGCACTGCAACAACATTCGTGTTATCAGGAGAATCTCCCATGAATCCTTCTCGTACTTTCTCTGTCCTCTTTGCGGCGGTGTTCGTCTTGACCGGCGCAGCCGCCGTGTGGGCGCAGTCCTCCACCGCCACGCTTTCCGGAACGGTTCTCGACGAGCAGTCAGGCGTCGTGCCGTCCGCCGCTGTGACCATCGTCGATCTGGGCAAGGGATTCCGGCGGCAAACCGTTACGGGTGCGAACGGGGCATTCGTCTTCTCGCAGCTCGCCCCCAGCGCCTATGAGCTCACCGTGGAACGGGAAGGGTTCGCCACGGCCCGGTATGGCGGGATTGTACTCAATGCGAACGACCAGCGCTCCATGCGGATCACCTTGGAGGTCTCCGCCCGTGGCGAGAGTGTCACCGTCACTGCCGAGGCCCCGATGATCCGGGAGGCGCCCGCGGTAGCCACTTCAGTGGACCAGGCCTTCATCGAGAACCAGCCCTTGAACGGCCGCAGCTTCCAGACGCTGATCAATTTGAGTCCCGGTGTGGTACTCGCTTCTGCCTCTCTGCCGAGCATGGGGCAGTTCTCCGCCAACGGGCAGCGCACGGGCTCCAACTACTTCACCATCGATGGAGTCAGCGCGAACTTCGGCCTTCCGTTCGCTACCTCTCCCTACGAGGGGTCCGGTGGAGGCGTGCCCTCCTTCTCGGCCGTGGGGACCACCGCCTCGCTCGCATCGGTCGACGCGGTGCAGGAGTTCACCATCGAAACCTCCACCTATGCGCCCGAATACGGCCGGCAGCCGGGCGCTCAGGTGGCCATCGTCACCCGCTCCGGAACGAATGAAATTCACGGTTCGGTTTTCAATTATCTGCGAAATGACAAACTGGACGCCAACAACTGGTTCGGCAACGCGAACGGCCTGGAACGCCCCGCCTTGCGGCAGAATGACTTCGGTTTCACCCTCGGCGCTCCGGTGATCCTGCCGAGGCTCTACGACGGCCGCAACCGCACCTTCTTCTACGTGTCATACGAAGGCCTGCGGCTTCGCCAGCCGGTGATCTCACAGGAATCCCGCGTCCCCTCCATGGAGGCGCGGGAAAGCGCCACCGGAATGGTGAAGAGCCTGCTGGACGCCTACCCGCTGCCGGTGGCGCCTCCGCTGGCGAACGCGCCCGCCGAAACGCCTTATGTCGCCGGTTTCTCCAACCCTTCTAACCTGGACGCCACCAGCGTTCGCGTCGACCACTCGCTGACGTCGCGCGTCTCCCTGTTCGGACGGTTCAACTATTCGCCTTCCGAGGTCCGCGAGCGCGCCCGCTACGCCACGCCCAGCTTCGTCGCGGTGCTGCCTGCAAAAAACATCACCGCCACGGCTGGATCGACGTTTATCTTCTCGCCGGCCGTCACCAACGACCTCCGCTTCAACTGGAGCCGCTCCCGCGCCTCGCAGATTTACGTCCAGGACACCTTCGGAGGCGCGAAGCTTCTGCCGCCCGAACTCGTCTTCCCCTCGTTTGCCGACCCGGACACCTCGCTGTACTATCTCTCCATCGGAGGGCTCGATGAAAACACCATCAGCCCCGGTACGTTCAGCCGCAATACACAGAATCAGATCAACATCGTGAACACCCTGAGCTGGAACGTGGGAGCGCACTCGCTCAAGTTCGGAATGGACTACCGCCGTCTGGCGCCTTCTCTGGGCGGGCGATTTTTCACCAATACTCTCTTCGTGCCCACCATCACCGATCTCACCACCGGAGTCGTTCCGAGCGGCAACACCGCGCAGATCGAGCGATATCTCGAGCCGCGTTATCACAACACCTCGGCATACTTCCAGGACGCCTGGAGAATCAGTCCCAGGCTGACATTGACTTATGGTTTGCGTTGGGAAGTGAATCCCGCGCCCTCCGGCGACCCGTCGAGCCTGCCCCTTACGGTCACGGGCCTTGACAATCCGCAAACGGCCACGCTTGCACCGCCTGGCGCACCGCTGTACGAAACCACCTACGCCAACTTCGCGCCGCGCGTGGGCATTGCTTACCAGCCGTTCCGCAACCGCGGTACGGTGATCCGCGCCGGCTTCGGCAATTTCTACGACCTAGGCTACGCCTTCACCGGAACCGCCCTCTCGCCCACCCAGTTCCCATTTTCCCGCAGCCGCAGGGTGAGCAACCGGCCCATTGACGACCCCATCTTCATGACCGAGGTTCCGCCTCAAAGCGTCGCTCCCCCGTATCCGCGCCTGTTCGCCTATTATGACGGCTACTCGCTGCCTTACACCCTCCAGTACAGCGTGGCCGTTGAGCAACCTTTCGGAAACACGAACTCTCTCTCGGTTTCCTATGTCGGCGCGGCCGGGCGCCGTCTCGCCCGCGTGGAGAGCCTGCGGTCACAGGTGCTGCAGAATCCCGATTTCACCCGTATCGATGCAGTCAGCAACGAGGCGAGTTCGGACTACAACGCGCTGCAACTGCAATTCAAGCGCCGCATGTCGCAAGGTCTGCAGACGCTGGTCGCCTACACCTGGTCAAAGTCTCTCGACAACGCCTCCGACGAGTCGCTCCTCAACTTCAACGCCCCGGTTGTGAGCATGGATCCCGATATCGACCGTGGCCTTTCCACCTTCGATATCCGGCACGCCTTCACCGCTTCGGCCTCCTACGAACTCCCGGCGCCCCGCTCTAACCGGATCGCGGCCGCGATTCTTGGCGGATTCGCTTTTGATACAGTGATCCGGCTCCGAACCGCATCCCCCGTCACTGTTGTCACCGGGCGGGACGCCCTGAACCTCGGATTGACCAACGTGGCCCGGCCGGACCTCGTCCCCGGCGAACCGCTCTACATCTACAGTGGCAACCTGCCGGGCGGCAAAGTGTTCAATCCCGCCGCCTTCGATGGCGCGACACCACTGGCCGAAGGGCGGCAGGGTACGCTCGGGCGCGGCACGCTCGAGGGCTTCGGCCTGCGGCAATTCGACCTGTCCCTCCGGCGCCGGTTTCCAATTCACGAGCGCATCGCTCTCAACTTCCGCGTGGATGCTTTCAACCTTTTCAACACGCCGAACTTCGCAAGCCCCATTGGCGTGATGTCCAGCGGAAACTTCGGGCGCTCGACGAGGGTTCTAAGTTCCTCCCTCGGCGGAATGAATCCGCTTTACCAGGTCGGCGGGCCGCGGTCCCTGCAATTGGCGTTGAAGCTGCAGTTCTAGGCTTTCGTCCGGGCGGCTTGGCGCGAATCTGCCGCTACTTCCGCCGCAACGGACGGCGGAACTTCGCCAACTGTCGCACCGTCTCCGGAAACTCGCCCGCCAGGTTCGTGTTCTCCAGCGGATCCTTCTCCGTGTCGAACAGCAGGGGCCGCGGGCGTTCCGGCTCCACCGGATTCGGCGAATCTGGATCGAATCCGGTAATCAGTTTGTAGCGGCCGTCCCACACCATCCGCCAGGGGCCGAGGCCCGAAAGCAGTTGCGCGCGGTGATGCTCCGCACGGCCCTCGATCACTGGCCGAATCGACAGGCTGTCCATCGCGTCCGGACGCTTCACGCCGGCATAGTCCAGGAACGTCGCCGCCAGGTCCATCACGCTCACCAGCGCGTCCGTCAGGGCGCCCTTCCGCACTCCCGGCCCGGACACCGCGAGCGGCACCCTTGCCGAGGGATCGTACGGCGTCCGCTTCGCCCACCGGTTGTGGTCGCCGAGCATCTCGCCGTGGTCGCTCGAAAAGACGATCAGTGTGTTGTCGAGTTGCCCTCGCTCTTCCACCTCCTCGATCAACTTCCCGCACCAGCGATCGATATTCTCGACCATCGCCGAGTAGTTCTGCCGGATCGCGTTGTGTACCTCCGGCGTAAACTCCCGGCAGTGGTTGGGCTGCGGAAACTCCCGATCGCGGCAGATGCTCTCCATCCGCCGGGTGATATCCATCGGCTCATGCGGCCCGGAGAAGTTCACCTGGAGGAACCACGGCTTGCCTGCGGGCGCCGCCCGCATCAGGTCGAGTCCGTTCTGCCCGATCCAGTTGTCGCAATAGGCGTCTTCGGGCAGCGGCGTCGGCTCGGTGTAGGCAAACTGATTCCTTCCCCGCCGTTTCGCGAAGTCGTCGTAGTGCACTTGTGCCACACCGCGCTCATTGAGGAATACGTTGTACGGCCCAGTCGGCTTATGCAGATTCCGCCAGCCGTCCCATTTGCCTTCGTTGTCGATGCCGTCGCTGAATCCCCACTCCGGCAGTAGGCGTTTACCGTCCAGCCCCCAGTTCTCCGTCTTCTTGTGGAGGTCGAACTTGCCGCACCCCATCACGTGGTAGCCGCTGTCGCGCAGCAACTGGTAGAACGTCGTCTGATCCAGTGGGAAATCGTAGCCATTGCCCAGCACGCGGCATCGGTCATACTCCTTACCCGCCGCAAGACAAGCGCGGGACGGCGCACACAAAGGCGACGCCACCACCGCCTTATTAAATTTCACGCCCGTACGCTCAATCCGGTCGAGCACCGGTGTCCGCACCGGCAGATCCGAATTCGACCCCACCCAGTCAAACCGATGCTGATCCGGAAACAAAAAGAGCAAATTCGGTGACAGGCTACTCTTTCCCCAATTACTGCCCATCACGCGCGCGCCGCAAATCGCCGCTGCGCCTGCACCGAGGAACGTTCTTCGTGCAGCCAAACTTTCGCGTTTCATCCTCTGATCGCTCCTACAGGTCTAGCTTGACATACTCCGCTGAAATCCCGTCCCAGTCCCGGTCCCGGAGTTGCCGCCCGTCCGGCTCAACGCGAAAGCAGGCCGACCGCGTTCAGAAACACAAACGTGATCGCCACCGGCACGAGAAACTTGAGCAGCACAAGCCACCCCTTGTAGAACGTGCCAAGCCTACTGCCGGAGAGGAAATTGTGGTGTCGGATCGCTTCATCCATCCGCCACCCCGTGTAGAGCGCGATGCCCAGCCCGCCCAGCGGCAGCATGAAGTTATTCGTCAGGTACGCGATCGAGTCAAACCAATTCCTGCCGAACGTCTCGGCCATGTAAACGCCGAAGAACGGATTGCTCCCGCTGAGCGCCGACGGTATGCCCAGCGCAGCGATGCCCACCGCGGCCAGAAGAGCCGCCTTCCTCCGGCTCCAAGCCAATTCGTCAATGGCCGAGGACGTCGCCACCTCGAGCATCGATATCGCGCTCGTCAGCGCCGCCACCACCAGCAGCCCGAAGAAGACCATCGCCAGGAATCCGCCCGCGGGCAGCTTGTAGAGCGCCACTGGAATGGTGATGAACACGAGTCCCGGCCCCGCCGCCGCCTCCAGATTGTTCGTGAAGATGATTGGGAAAAGCACCATCGCCGCCGTAATGGCAATCAGCGTGTCGAGCGCCGAAATCGTAATCGCGGACGACATGATGTCGTCCTCCTTCTTCAGATAACTGCCGTACGTGAGAATCGCCCCCATACCCAGGCTGAGGCTGAAGAACGCCTGTCCCAGCGCTTCGAGCGCTCCAGCCGGTGTGAACTTCTCCACATGGAACCCGAAGACGAAATCGACAGCCTGGCCCCACCCGTCGAGGGTGAACGCCCGAATCAGTAGGCCAATCAGCATCACGAACAGCGCCGGCATCAATATTGTCGACCACCGCTCCACGCCCTTGGAAATGCCGCCGATCACCACCCCCACCACCATGCACATGAACACCATGTGCCAGAAAACGTTCAACCAGGGAGAATCGGCGAACAGTTCGTTGTACAGTTCCTGCGTCACCTGCGGATTCGATGCGTCAATCCCGCCGGTAATCGCCAGCCAGACGTAGTGCAGCGACCACCCGGCCACCACGCTGTAAAACGACAGGATCAGGAAACCTGCCGCCACCCCCAGCCAGCCAAACAAGATCCACGGGCTCCCCTTCCCGGCCAGCGCCCGGATCGCCCCAATCGGCGCGCTCTGCGTCGTACGGCCGAGCAGAATCTCCGCCGTCATCACCGGCAGACCAACCAGCAGGACGCACGCCAGGTACACCAGCACGAAAATGCCGCCGCCGTTGTCCGCCGTCACCTTCGGGAAACCCCAGATGTTTCCCAATCCGACCGCGCTGCCCGCTGCCGCCAGAATGAATCCGGCTTTTGAATGCCAGTGTGCTCGTTGTGCCAATTCTCAGTATCCTCCGTGCAGTTTCAGCCCCGCCCCGCGGTGTGCTGCCAAACAGGGGAAGGTGGTTGGCCGCCCGCCCTCTCTCAGCCCGCTCGCTGGCCGTGCCGTCTCCACAAGAAGTACACCGGAATGCCGAGCAGCACGATCATCAGCCCCGGCCACGTGTAGGCAGGCTTGTAGAGCAGCAGCACAAACTCGATGAGACCCGCGGTGGCGATATAGATGGCCGGGAACACCGGATAGCCGAACGCCTTGTAGGGCCGCGGCATTTCCGGCTTCCGTATGCGCAACACCACCACCCCCGCAATGGTCAGCATGTAGAAGATTAAAACCGCGAATATAACATAGTCCAGCAGGTCGCTATAGGTGCCGGTAAGCGTCAACAGGCAGGCCCAGAAGCACTGCACTGCCAGCGACACACGCGGCGTGTGCGTCTTCGGATCAATGCGGGCCACCTGCCGGAAAAACAGCCCGTCCTTGGCCATCGCATAGTAGACTCGCGCCCCGGCCAGCAGCAGCCCGTTGATGCAGCCAAATGTCGATACCATAATGGCCACCGCCATCACCTGCACCGCTGCCGGACCCAGCACCGTCGCCACCGCCGCCGTCCCCACCCGGTCCTCGCTTGCGTTCTGAATCTGCTCGATCGGCAACAAGTTCAGGTACGACAAGTTGCATAGCAAGTACAGCGCCGAGACCGCCGCCACCCCGGAGCCTAGCGCCAGCGGCAGGTTCCGCTTCGGATTCCGGACTTCCTCGCCGGTGAACGTCACCGCGTGCCAGGCGTCGGAGGAAAACAGAGCTCCCACCATCGCCATCCCAACCGCCTGCACCGCCAGCCACCCCCACTCGGCGCCGCCCCAGAAGTCCCCGTAGTTGCGCTCCACCGCCGCCGGGTTGCTGAAGATGAGCCCCAGCGCGATCAGCCCCAGCAGCGCGCCGGTCTTGGCGATCGTGAACACGTTCTGCACCATCGCCCCGGCCTTCAGCCCGCGCGCATTCAGCCAGCTCAGGAAAACCAGCACCGCAATGGCAAGCCCTTGCTGCGCGCTCACTCCCGCCCCGCCGGCCCGCAGCAGGTAGTTCTCGGTCGCGAACCACGGCACTAGCTCCCCGGTGAACTTCGCGAACGCCACCGCCACCGCCGCCACTGTCCCCGTCTGGATCACCAGAAACAGCGTCCAACCGTAGAGAAAACCGAACAGCGGTCCGTACGCCTCGCGCAGGTAGACATACATCCCGCCGGCCTTTGGCATCGCCGCCGCCAATTCGCCGTAGGTCAATGCCGCGATCAGCGTCATCAAGGCCGACACGGTCCAGACAACCATGATCAGCCCCGGCGAGTCGGTTTGCCGCGCGATGTCGCCGGCCACGATGAATATGCCGGACCCGATCATCGAGCCCATCACGATGGTCGTGGCGTCCAGCAGCCCAAGACCCCGGATGAAACCGCCCTTTACTTCCTTGTCAGCAGCGTCTGCCATTCCCCGATTCGCTCTCTGAGTGTCCGGAGGTCGAGAGGCTCCGGATAGAGATCCCCGATGACTGCCACGGAGTCCGCTCCCGCCTCCAGCACGCTTACCGCATTGTCGCGTGTGATGCCGCCGATCGCCACCAGCGGGCGTTCCGTCAACGCTCGCCACTCCCTCAGCTTCTCTCGCCCCACCACGGGATCGGGATTCTCCTTCGACCCGGTCGCGAATATCGGCCCGATCGCCAGATAGTCGACCGGCTCGGCTGCCGCCGCCCGCATCTGCGCATCATTGTGCGTCGAGAAGCCGATTACCTGATCCCCACCGGTAACCCGCCGCGCCAGAGCCGGCGGCAGGTCCTCCTGCCCGAGGTGCAGCCCGGCCCCGAGCATTGCCGCCACGTCCGCCCGGTCGTCGACCACGAACAACGCGCCCGCGCTCCAGCACAACTCGCCCACCGCTTTTGCCGTCGAGAAAACCCCGCGCGACAAGTGCCCCTTGTGGCGGAATTGCAGGATCTCCACGCCGCCTTCGAGCATCTCGGCCGCGGCGGCCGTGCACTCCACACCCCTGCGCTCGAGAATCCCCGTATCAAGAATCGGATAGAACCGCGGAAGCTTCATTCGGCTACAAGCCACAATGATAACGCCCTTCCTTGAGAGGCCGACCCGGCAACAGGCGTATGTCCGCCCGCGAAGGGCTAATCTGTTCGCTCGTCTGCGCCCGCGGCGGCGTCCACCCGGCCGGATGTCAGAGATCCGGTGTCGAGCGGAAGGTCCACCTTGATCAGGCGAGGGAACACCCGGTCCAGAGTCAGCCCCGCGATGAGACCGAATACCACCGCAAACGGAATCAAACGGACTACCTGCTCGGAGGACGGATTCGCCAGCGCTAGAAACTGGGGCGCGGTGAACAGCGCTCCGCCCACCCCGCTCGCCCACAGCCCCAGGCCAATCGTCATGAGAAACGGCCTCGAGGCGGTCGGCTTCTCCGGCTGTCTCCAGTAATTCCAGGTCACGCGGATCAGCGCTCCGGAGACCCCCGCTATCGCCGGCAATCCGAAGAGAGCCAGCAACGCCTGCCGCGAAAGTCCGTTCGTCCGCAGCAGTTCCACCATCGCCGCCAGCACGAGCAGGAATAGAACCGACGCGCAAACGGCGGCCGTGCTGAGCTGGCGCTCTCGCTGCCGTTGCGACTCGTTCGCCGCGGCCGCGCTTGCCCGCTGTATCAGCCTTTCCCGCTGCTCCAAAAGTGCGTCCACGCAACGCTTGGCCGAAGCCGGCGTCCACGTGGTTTGCGCCATCAGATTGATCTCCTCCTCCGTCGCCAGGGCCCCCCGGTCTTGGCGAAGGGATTCGACGACTTTCGCCGAAGCGCCGCCGAATCCGCCCAGCGCCACCAGCGGCGTCCGCGCTCCCACGGCTATCAGTCCAGCCACCTTTGTCGTGTGGCCGCCGCCCATAATCAGCAGGCCGTCAGTTGACGCAAGGGAGGGATAAAAAGATTCGTCCCACTCTTCTCCGCTCGGGTGGCGGTCAAACCTCTCGTCGCCCGGCTCCTCGCCTGGCAGCAACTCGTTCGCGTACCCAGGGAGCCTTACCATAATAGACTTTGGTTCTCTCTTTCCCTTCGCCTCCACGTATCCTCTCACCACCTCGCGGTCAATGAATTGAGCATCGCTGGAATAGACCAGAATCCGGCAACCCCTCGCGGCAAGTTCAGCGCCCAAATCCCGGGCCGCCTGCCGGACGGTCTCCGGGGAGTCGCTCTTATCCGAACTGCCGACAATTGCAATCAGTGGTTTCGACATCCCACCCTCCCAGCGCCCGCTTGGCGTTCCACAGCTTACCACGTGGGCCTTCCCGGTGGTTGCTATCAAAACTGCCGCTGAATAGGTTATCTTTCTGGTAATGATTGAGGGGCCGAGGATATTCCTCTCCTATGCCCGTTCCGACGGCGGGGAATTCGCACGAACGCTGCGCGCCAGGCTCGAAACCAGCTTTTCGCTCTTCCAGGATGTGGCCAGCCTTGAGGGGGGCCGCGACTGGTGGAGGCAGGTCGAAGAAGCCCTGCTCACCGTCGAGTTCATGGTACTCGTCCTGACCCCGGCCGCGGTGCAGTCGAAGTACGTCGAAAAAGAATGGCGGCTGGCGCGGCAGCTTGGCGTCTGTGTCGTCCCCGTCTTCGGAGTGCCTCCCGAACGCCTCGATCTCTCCGCTCTCCGGCCGTGGGTGCGCGAGATGCACATCTACAACCTCGGCATCCCGGAGCAGGAGACGCGCTTCACCGAGCAGCTCAAGCGTCCTTGCGAGGTTAAGCGTGTCCCCTTTATGGCCGACGATGTCCCGGATGACTTCGTGCACCGCCCCGCGGAGTTTTCGGCTCTCAAGGAAGCGCTGCTCGGGCCGCGCAAGAACGCCCCGGCGCCGGTAACGGTGGCGCTGGGCGGCCCATCGACGAATTCCGCGCCCGGATGAATTCGCTCGACAGCCTTGCGCCGCTGACCTGGATGGGGGGCTGTG
>CAYXVG010000054.1:0-45110 GCA_964468205.1 uncultured Solibacteraceae bacterium
CGCGGCCTGTCCCCGGGTTTTGCCCCCGGGTTTTGCCCCCGGGTTTTGCCCCCGGGTTTTCCCGCGCAGGTTTAATGGGGAACACGCGGCCTGTCCCCGGGTTTTCCCCGGGTTTTCCGGGTTTTGCCGGGTTTTGCCGCCGGCGCAGGTTTAATGGGGAACACGCGGCCTGTCCCCGGGTTTTGGGTTAATGGGGAACACGCGGCCTGTCCCCGGGTTTAGATGAGGGGTTGGTCGAGGGAGCGGACGTCGCTGTTGGGGAGGCCGTGGGGGTGGTCGTCGCGGGCCATTTGGAGGGCGGAGATGGCGACTTCGAGGTGGCGGTTGCGGGTTTCATCGTAGAAGGCCTTCGCCTCCCGGGGCAGCTTGGGTTTGCCGTGCAGGGGTTTGTCGGAGACACAGAGCAGGGTGGCATGGGGGATCCGGTAGCGGAAGCCGTTGGCGCCGACCGTGGCGGACTCCATGTCGACGGCAATGCTGCGGCTGATGCGCAGATCCGGGACCGCGCGGGAGAGGGCCAGTTCCCAGTTGCGGTCGGCGGTGGTGTAGACCGCGCCCCAGCGGTAGGGCAGTTTCGCGTCATCGAGGGCCCTGGCCAGGTAGCGGTTCAAGAGAAGGCTGGGGACGACGGGGACGCTCACCGGGAGCAGGTCATCAAGCAGACGGTCGGCGCGCACGTAGCCGGACGCCAACACGTAATCGCCGATTTCCTGGTGGTTCCGGACACCGGCGCAGTGGCCGACCATGAGGATGGCATCGGGGCGGAGGACCGCGACGTGGTCCGTCAATGTCTTCGCATTCGAGGGTCCGACGCCGATGTTGACGATGCTGTAGCCGGCGTCGTTTTCCCGCTTGTGATGATAGGCCGGCATTTGGACCGACGGGCGGGAAGGCAATACGGAATCGGGATAGCGCTCGAGAAAGGCCTCCATGTGCATGTGGTAATTCGTGAGCAGGACGAAGCGCTGGAAGTCCTCGGGGCACGTGCCGGTGTAGTGCTCGATCCGGTGCGCGGAGAGTTCGATCCGTTCCGGTCCAAAGAGGAAGAGCTTTTTGCGGGTGAGGTCGAGCTCGGTTTCGTCAAGCAGCCGCAGGAGGTCCGGTGAGTTCAGGCTGACGCGCTCGCGGGAAGCCTGCATCCGGATTTCGGCCCCGTGCTGGGCGAGTTCGACGAACTCCCGCATGAGGTACCAGCGGTAGGCTGATGGCCGGGCCAGCTCGCCGCTGAGGACGGGATTGTGGCGCGACCAACTCCGGGTGACGGTGACCTCGACGTAGCGCCCGTTCTCATACTGCTCCTCCATCCAGTCGCAGGCGCCCGCGACGTTGTCGACGAGGACGGGGTCGTCCACGGAGCCGGTGATTGTCAACTGCTCGGCCATCTACCGACTATGGTCGCCGTTCGCGCGGCCGCCGTCCAGGGGGTGGCAGCAAATAGAGGCGGCGTGAGGCCGTCAGGCGATGTCGCCCCGGTAGATTCCCATGACTGTGCGCAACATTTTGACGGCCTCACTCTTGCTTCGCTGGAAGGAGTTCCGGCCGATAATGGAGCCGTAACCGCCGCCGTCGCGAATTCCGCGCACCGCATCGAAGATGGCGTTTTCGTCGTCTTTCTTTGCGCCGCCGGAGAAGATCACGATCCGCCGGCCGTTGAAGGCGCTCTCGATAACATGCCGGACGCGGTCCGCGACTGTCTGGCGCGGAATGTCGTGGGCCTCGTAGACTTTTCTCGCAGCGTCCTGTGCGATGCGGTCCGAGGGAAGTTTCACTTTAATGAGGTGAGCGCCGAGCTGGGCGGCGATCTGCGCCGCGTAAGCGGCGACGTCAAGCGACGTTTCGTCTTCTTTCTTCAGGTCGCCGCCCCGGGGATAGGACCAGATCACCACGGCGAGCCCGGCTTCCTTCGCTTCCCGGGCGAGTTCGCGCACCTGTTCATAGAGCAGCCGTCTATCGGCCGTACCAGGATAAATCGTGTAGCCGATGGCGCAGCAGCCGAGGCGAAGAGCGTCGCGGACCGTGGCGGTTTGCGCCGGCATGGGCTCGGGCTCCTGGTGCAGGACATCGTGGTTGTTCGCCTTGAGAATCAGGGGAATTTCGCCCGCGAATTCGGCCGCGCCGGCCTCCAGGAAGCCGAGGGGCGCCGCGTAAGCGTTGCAGCCGGCGGCGAGGGCGAGTTCGAAGTGATACCGCGGATCATAGGCCGGCGGGTTGGGGGCGAAGCTGCGCCCCGGCCCATGCTCGAAACCCTGATCGACGGGCAGAATCACCAGCTTGCCGGTACCGGCCAGAGTGCCATGGTTCAGCATCCGAGCCAGATTGGTGAGCACTCCCGGGTTTTCGCCGGCGTAGTAGCCGAGAATCTCCCGGACGGAGGTGCTAATTCCGGATTCGGGGTGTGTTTGGGTCACAGACATATCGTTTGCCTCCTCAAGAAGAGACGGCGTGGCGATGTAGATGTTTCGATCGCCAGGTTAGCTTTGAGGCGCAAGCTCGCGGCCCACGCGGAGCGCTTCGAGAAGCATTTGATGGGCGTAGCCCCATTCGTTGTCGTACCAGCTCATTACCTTGACGAGGTCTCCGTCGACGACCTGGGTCATTTCGAGGTCCACGATGGAGGCGTAGGTTTCTCCGACGATGTCCGAGGACACGATGGGGGCGTCGGTGGCGTCGAGGATGCCGCGATAGCGCTCGGATTGCGCCTCCTCACGGAAGATTTTGTTGACCTCGTCGACGCTGGTGGGGCGCTCGGTGACGAAGACGATATCGGCCAGCGATCCCACCGGTACGGGGCCGCGCACAGCCACACCATCGAACTTGCCTTCTATTTCGGGCAGCGCCTTGCCGGTGGCCTTGGCCGCTCCGGTGGATGTGGGAACGAAGTTGGCGGCGGCGGCCCGGCCACGGCGGGGGCTCTTGTTGGGTCCATCGACGATGCCTTGGGTGGAAGTGTAGGCGTGGATCGTGGTCATGATCGCTTTCTTCACGCCGATCCGGCGCTTCATGACTTCGACGACGGGCGTGATGCAGTTGGTGGTGCAACTGGCGCAGGAGATCACCCCGCGGGCTCCGTTTCCGCCTTCGTTGACGCCGTAGACAACCGTGGGGACGTCGTCGCTCTTGGCCGGCGCTGAAAGAATGACAGTTTGCGCTCCGGCGTCGAGGTGTTTGACAAGATCATCCCTCTTACGGAAGACGCCGGTGCATTCGAAGACCAGATCGACGCCCAGTTTCTTCCACGGCAGCTTCGACGGGTCCTTCTCGTTGAAGAGGGGAATGGTTCGCCCGTCGACTTCGAGCCCTTCCTTACTGGCCGTGGCCCGTTTCCGCCAGCGGCCGTAGGCGGTGTCGAAGTTCAGCAGGTAGGCCAGGTTGCCGGCGGGAATCAGATCGTTGACGCCGGCGAGCGTCAGTTCGGGTTCTTCCAGGATTTGTTTCATCGCCGCCCGGCCGATGCGGCCAAGCCCGTTGATCGCAACATTCATAGTGGTTTCCTCCAGGGGTGATTCGCTGGGGAGACTACCTCCGCCGCGCGCTGTTTCAGCCTTCCGGAGGAACGGGCGGGAAGTGGTTTTTCGGGGTGGTTTCAGGGGGGCAGACCAGCGCCCAAAAAAGGCTGAAACAGGCCCGGCCAAAGGTCGTCACCGGGGTGAGAGAGGAGATTCGATTTTCTCTCCGTGAAGGGAGATGATTCTCATTACTAAGGGATGAAGGAGTCATCCTGAGCGGCGAGAGGAAACAGGAGCATGAAGAAAAGCGAGAGGGATTCTATCGCTCCGAGCGGAGCTACGGGAGCTTCCGGCGCACTATTCCCTTGCCCGAGGGCGCCGGCACGGACAAGGCGAAGGCCGAGTTTCATGACGGCGAACCGCGGGTGCAGATCCCGGTTCCCGAGAGCAAGAAGAAGCGGCGTCAGATCCCGGTTTCCGCCGGGAAGTGAGCGCGTGAGGCCGGGCCGGGCGGCCAAACCGGCTGGATACCCGGCCTGGTGTTCCGAGAAGAGGAATCGTGAGGTTAGAGGAGGATCCAATGACAGCTTCACAACTCCAAGACAACGTAATTAGTGAATTGCGGCTCGACCCTCGAGTCGACGCCACACAAATCGGCGTATCGGCCACCGACACGGGGACAGTTACACTTACGGGAACCGTGCAAAGTCTGGCGGAGAAGACGGCCGCAGAAACCGTCGCAAAGGAGGTTTACGGCGTTCGGGGCGTGGCGAACGAATTGACTATCGAACTGGGAGCCACGGTCCGCAGCGACACCGAGGTTTCCGATGCCGCGCTGAGGACACTGCAGGTGCGGTCCATTCCGTTCGAGAACGTGAAAGTCACCGTACAGGATGGCTGGGTCACTCTAACGGGAGAAGTGGACTACTTCTACCAGAAGAGGGAAGCCGAGCGGGCAGTGGAGCAACTTGCCGGGGTGACCGGAGTGACGAACGACCTGACGATCCGTCCCGCGACCCAGCCGTACACCGAAGCGAAGGCGAAAGAGGAGATAGAAGAATCGCTTGTCCGGAGAGCTCGCACGGACGCCCGCAACATCGACGTCACAGTGGAGAACTCGCGAGCCGTTCTCCAGGGTTCCGTGGAATCGTGGGCGGAATTCGACGAGGCTGAAAGCGCCGCCTGGCGGGTTCCAGGAATTTTGGAGGTCGACAATCGCCTGACGGTTCTTCCGTAGCCGCCGGCGATTCGCGACTGAAGCGGGCACATCGAGAGCTTTTTCGAGGCGGTCCGGCTTGCCGGGCCGCCTCATTGTGGCTCCAGTCCCACGGCTACTGGATTTCGGTTGCGGGCGCTTCCGGCGCCGGGCCGCGGCCACCCATCATCGCGCCCAAGCCGAGGGGCCCCCGGAGACCGAAGAGATTGCCCGGAGTAAAGCCAAACACCTTGGAGCGAGTAGCCGCCGTGATGTTGTCTTCGGCGGCGTAGGCAAGCACAAGAGCCGGCTCCATCATGGACTCCAACCCCTCGGCGGCTTGCTGCTGTTCCGGTGTCAGCGCTTCCATCAACGGTCCGGCGACAGGTCCAACGTTATGGTAGACCAGCGCCGAAAAGTTGTTGTGCCCATCGCGCGGGAGCAGTTGGGTGAATCGCTCGGAGGTTAAGATGCCGGAGCGGGAGTCGCGAATGGAGACGGCCTGATCGATGAGAACCCGGCTCGGGGCGGCAATCATGTACCCGTCGACGAAGGCATAGTGCATTTCGGCGACGGGTCCGCCGTGCGGCATGCCGAGCGAGAAGTAGGCGCGTCCGCTAACGTCCTCTCTGGCGAGGACGGGGGCCGGCCCGCCATCCCGGGCGGCGACCCCGGCGGCGGCCACAAGACGCTCGAGCGAGTTCTGCAGCAACTCGGCGCTGCGGACCTCGGCCACGACCTTCCAGGAAGGCACGGGGAGCACCGGTCCGTCCAGCGCAACGACGAATTCGTGGCCGAAAGCGGCCGCGATGTCCTGGCGGATACCGAGACCCACTTGCGCCTCGGCGGCGGCCAGGTTTTCGCTGATGCCGGAGACCTTTGCCATGAGATCATCGATCACGGCAACCGGCTCCTTGACGGAGAAGGCGGTGACGATCCGGGCCTCCGCGGAGATGAACTCGAGGGCTCCAATGGGCCCTGGCGCATCGAGCCAGGACGAGATACCGGTGCGCGGTCCGGCGAAGGTGACGAGGGCGCGGGTATCCGGCTCGGCGCCGTCTTGTTTTTGGCTCACGACCATGTACTCGATATTGCCGAGGATTTCCGAGTCCTGTTCGCCGGCCTTCAGGCGGTCGAGGTCCGCGCTGAAGAGGAAGCTGGCGCCCTGCTGATAGGCGGAGGCGATTTGGTTGAAGAACGGAGTGCCGGTGAAGCCGTTGCCACCGCTCTCGATGGCCGTGGCGAGGCGGCGCAGGGCGGCGGCGTCCGGCGACACCGCAGCCACACCGTAGCTTTCGTTGACGTAGAAGATAATGCCATCGGCGGCTTCGGCGGGGATTGTGGCCGCGGTGGCGGCGATCGTGTATTTCGCATCGCCAAACTGCTGCATTTCCGATTGCACGAACTCCGCGAAGCCGGGCTTGACCAGACCAAGGATAGCGGGCGCGCCGAGTTTGCCGTCATCATTGATCGCAGCGGCAATTACGATCTCTTCCCCGATGTAACCGCCAAACCGGCGGAGTTCGCCAACAACTTTCCGCAGCGTTTCCTCGCCTTCGCCGGCGCCGGCCTTTTCATTCCACCACTCCTGCAGCACCGGGCTACCAGCCAGTTGCCGGCGAAAGACCTCGTAGGCGCCGGCCATGGTTTCGCCGAGGTTCGGCACGGCGGCATAGAGAGCGGTGTCCGCGGGCAGGTACTTCGCCAGCGCCGGGGTGTAGCGGGCTCCGGGCATGGGCACGCGGATTTCCATCTCTTCGCCGAGCGCGGCCAGCTCTTTCATGAGGGCGATGTATTTGTCAGCATTCTGGCTCCAGGCGATCTCCCGGGCCACGGGCACCTTGGCGAGATGAGGGTTGCTCGAATACTGATCTCCGGGGCCGAGCACGGCTTCGCTGGCGCCCTGGGCTACATGGACCTCGCCTTCGACCACGGAGACCCGGGATCCCTTCAAACCACTGTTGACGGCGAAGACGGTTCCGGTGACGGCCACGCGGCAATCACGGGTGGAGACATAGAGGTGACCGGAGGCGCGTTTCGCCGCCTCGACAATCACGCTGCCGCGGGCGAGGCGAATGGTGACGTCGCGCCGGGTCTCGGTGATCGTGAAGTCCGAGCGTTCCCGCAATTCCACCAGGGAGCCGTCGCGGAGCCGCAAGGAGGCGTTGGTTCCCTTGGGGACGCGCACCAAGGCGTGGGCTTCGAGCGCCGCACCGGGCTCAATCGCGATGGTTTCGCCACCGTTGACCCGGTACAGAGAGCCGTCGACGGAGGCGACGGTAGCAGCCGGACCGTCCGGCGGGGGGCCCACCAGATTGAAGAGTTCCCAACCGCCGAAGCCGGCCACGATGAGGATCAGGGCCGCGATCGCCCATTTCGGGACGGCGAAGCGCGGAATCCGCGGGCGCGGAGCGGTCCGTGGGGACCGGGTCTGCTTCATGAACACTTTGCGGCATGCAACGCATTCATGCAGGTGGTCCCGCACCAGCAACGCGCGGGCCTCGTTCAACTTGCCTTCCCGGTAGGCGGGAATCAACGCCTGGAAGCCGGCGCAACCTTCGATAGCCGCGGCGGGCCGCGCTTCCATCTCCTGAGCGACGCGCGCCCAAACGCGCTGGCCCGCCTTCTCGATCATCGCGGGGTCGATGGGCTCGTTTTTGATTTGCTCGATTGCCTCGTCCAGTTTGTTGCGCTTGTTTTCCTCGGGCCTCATAACGCACCTCCCAACTCTGCTCTGTACTCTCGCTCCAGCCTTTCCCTTGTCCGGTGCAGCGTGACTGCAATAGTGGACGGGGTTGTGCCCAGGATTTCCGCGATCTCCGTGTTGCGTTTGTCCTCGAAGTAGCGGAGGACGAAGGCTTCGGCGGCAGTAGGACTCAGCTTCGCCACGGCGCCGCGCAGCCAATTCTGAATCTGGCCGCTGTCGAACGCCTTATCCGGGGACTGGCGCGTATCGGAGAACCGCCCCGGCGGCGAGTCTTCCAGGGCGACCGACGTGGTGTTCCGCCGGGACCGCACCAGATCCAGGGCCGCGTTCACCGCGGCGCGGTAGAGGTAGCTTTCGACCTCGGCCACGTCACGAATCGCCTCTTTACGGCGGACCAGGCGGAGGAAAACGGTTTGCATCACGTCCTCGGCGTCGGCCGCGTTTCCAGTCACCCGGTAAGCGGCTCGAAACACGAGGCCGTGATGCTGCTGGAAGATCTCCTCCATGCGGGCCGGGCCGGGTTGAGCGGATGTGGTTTCCACGGCGGCTGTCACGGGATCGCTCCTGTTGTCTTCATTCATGTGAGAGACGCCTTTCGTTGGCTGATCTTAACAGGCTCGTCTTCAGAATACGCGCCCGGCGCTGTTCTGGTTCGCCGCCCGGCGCTGTTCTGGTTCGACGCCCGGCGCTGTTCTGGTTCGACGCCCGGGCGGAGCGGAGACACCGGCGCGGCCGGTGTTGAATAATTGGGGCAGCGTGCGAATCCATGTTTTCTTCGTCGGAAAGCCGCGGGACCGGCACGCGAATGCAATGGCCGCGGAGTTCGTGAAGCGGACCGAGCGTTACTGCCAGTGCGAGATGCGGGAGATCCGGCCGGACCGCTTCGACCCGTGGCAGCGGCATCCCGGCGCTCTGGTGGCGGTCCTGGACCCGGACGGTGCGCGGCTGAGCACACAGGAGTTCGTCGCTCTGACGGAGCGGGCCGAGCAGGAGGCCCGGGATCTCGTTTTTCTTATCGGCGGACATGACGGGCTGCCGGACGGCTGGGCGGAGCGGGCCGAGCGCCGGATCTCGATGTCCCGTATGACATTCCCCCACGAGTTGGCGCGCGTTATGCTCACCGAGCAGATCTACCGCGCCTTCACGACGCTGCGGGGGCATCCCTACCCGCGGTGAGTCGGCAGGGGCGGGATGATGCGTCCCCTTTTCGGATCGCCGAGCTGCGTTTTCGTTCCCTGCGCCGCACAGACTTCAATCGCCCCTGTGCGACAATGTTGGCTTACGGGCGTCGACCTCGGGTCGCCCGGCTATCTCCATGAAGATCTGTTACTTCGACGCATTCTCCGGAATCAGCGGCGACATGACTGTCGGCGCGCTGGCCGACGCTGGAGCGGACACTGCGGCCCTGATCGGCGCGCTCGAGTCGCTCGGGACAGGCGCGTCCTTCCGCGTTGAGAAGGTGAAGCGCCGGGGAATCGCCGCGACGAAGTTTCACGTCGAGGGCGGCGAGACGAAAGCCCACCGGCACCTGCCGCATATCATCCGAATGCTCGACGGCGCCGACTTGCCCGGCCGCGCGAAGGACAACGCAAAGGCGGTTTTCGAGCGGCTGGGACAGGCCGAGGCCCGCGTCCACAACGTCCCCATCGAGAAAGTACACTTCCACGAGGTGGGAGCGGTGGATTCGATCGCCGATATCGCCGGCGCGTGCCTTGGGTTGGAACTGCTCGGGGTTGAAGCGGTCTACTGCTCGCCGGTGAATGCCGGTAGCGGCACGGTGAACACGGAACACGGCGTGCTGCCGGTACCGGCTCCGGCCACGTCGGCGCTGCTCGAGGGCTTTCCGGTGTACGCGGCCGGTCCGGCCAAGGAACTGACGACACCCACCGGCGCCGCTCTCGCGACGACTCTCGCGAAGGAGTTCGGCCCCATGCCGCCGCTGCGCATTCTGTGCACGGGCTACGGTGCGGGCGGCTACGATTTCGAGGAGCAGGCGAACGTGCTGCGGGCGACGATCGGCGAGGCGTCGGGGGCCAGGGAGTCGACCCGCGTGGCCGTGCTCGAGGCGAACATTGACGATTCGAGCGCCGAGGTGCTCGGCTACGCTCTTGAGCGGCTCATGGAAGCCGGCGCGCTGGACGCGAGTTTCTCGCCGCTCTATATGAAGAAGAACCGGCCGGGCACGCTGGTGCGCGTGATCTCCAATCCCGAGGACCGGGAGCGGCTGGCGGCGTTGCTGATGCGGGAAACCTCGACGCTCGGTTTGCGGATGTGGGACGCGGAGCGGCGCGTACAGGCGCGCCACGTTGTGAAGGTAGGGACGCGGTTCGGCGTTGCCGGCGTCAAGGTAGCGGGAGAGGGCGTATTTGCCCCGGAATACGAAGACTGCCGGAAGCTGGCACTCGCCAGTGGGGCCCCGCTGAGGGAAGTGATCGCCGCCGCCAGCCAGGCGTTTCTTAGCGGGAGCCAGGACGCCGCGGGCGAAGAATAAGAAGATTTCATGACAAAGAAGTTCTACCTCACCACTCCGATCTACTACGTGAACGCGGCCCCGCACATCGGGCACGCATACACGACCTTTGCAGCCGACCTGATCCGCCGCTTTAAGCGGATGCAGGGATACGAGGCGGTGTTGACTTCCGGCACCGACGAGCATGGGCAAAAGATCGAGAAGGCGGCGCGGGATCAGGGCAAGTCTCCCAAGGAGTTCACGGATTTAGTTTCGGCGGAGTTCAAAGAGACATGGGAGAAGCTCGGTATCGAGCCGGACCGGTTCCGCCGGACCACGGACCCGAGGCATCACAAGATGGTTCAGCAGCTTTTCCGGCGCTGCCTGGACAACGGCTATCTGTATAAGGGCTCCTACACCGGCGCCTATTGCGTTCCGGACGAGTTGTATGCCAGCGACGGCAAGGTAGGCGATCCGTGCCCACTGTGCGGACGCGCGCTCACCGAGGTTACCGAGGAGAACTACTTCTTCAAGCTTTCGGAGTTCCAGGACAAGCTGCTCGAGTTATACGAGCGGCAGCCGGATTTCATCCAGCCGGAGACGCGCCGCAACGAGGTGATCGCGTTCGTCAAGCAGGGCCTCAACGATCTTTCCGTCAGCCGGACGAGTATCACCTGGGGCATTCCGGTTCCGGGCGAAAAGGATCACGTTTTCTACGTCTGGTTTGACGCGCTGATGACCTACATGAGCGCGGTGGAGGGCGAGGACCTCTGGCCGGCCGACCTCCACCTGATCGGCAAGGAGATCGTACGCTTCCACGCCGTCTACTGGCCGGCGTTTCTGATGGCCGCGGACTGGCCGCTCTCCAAACGCATCTTTGCCCACGGCTGGCTCCTCTTCCAAGAGGACAAGATGTCGAAATCGAAGGGGAACATCGTGCGGGCGACTCCGATTCAGGAGGTGATCGGGGCGGACGCGTTGCGCTATTTCCTGATGCGTGAGATCGTCTTCGGCCAGGACGGCGCATTCAGCTACGACGCTTTGGTGGGGCGTTACAACTCCGATCTTGCCAACGGGCTGGGCAATCTCTCGAGCCGGACGCTGAGCATGATTCATCAGTATCGCGGCGGCTCCGTGCCCGACGGTGTGGCGCGCGTGGATCCCGAGATTTCGCGGCTGGCCACGGCGACCATCGCGGAAGTGACGGAGCGGTTCGAGAAATTCGAGTTCTCCAAGGGGTTGGAATCTCTCTGGGCGCTGCTCGGAGCCATCGACAAGAAGATCGTCGAGAACGCCCCGTGGAAGTTGATTAAAAGCGAGGACAAGGCCGACCAGGAGCTTCTCGACGCAACTCTCTACACCGCGGCGGAGGTGCTGCGCATCGCGACGTTGCTGGTGGCCCCGGTGATCCCGGAGTCGGCGGCGAAGATTTGGGATCAGCTCGGATTCCCGCAGCCGCTCGACGAGATGATTCTCGAAAACCTCGCGTGGGGGCAATTGGCGGCCGGCCAGAAGGTGAAGAAGGCAGAACCCATCTTCCCGCGTATCAAGCTCGAACAGGCAATCAAGCAAATGCGCGATTTGGAAGAGAGGGAAACCGCCCGGCAGAACGAGTTGCTCGGCAAGAAGCCAGCCGGCGGCGAAGACGGCGCGATCACCATTGAAGACTTTGCCAAGGTGGAGATGCGAGTGGCGCAAGTGCTCTCGGCGCAGAGAGTGAAAGGGGCCGACAAGCTGCTCCAGTTGACGCTCGACGCCGGCGAACCCGAGCCGCGGACCGTACTGGCCGGCATCGCGGAATCGTATGCGCCGGAGGAGATCGTGGGGCGCAAGGTGGTTGTCGTGGCGAATTTGAAGCCGCGCAAGATGCGGGGCATCCTTTCAAATGGAATGGTTGTAGCGGCGACCACGGAAGATGACAAGGCCGTACTCGTTTCGCCCATTTCAGACGTTCCAGTTGGGACCCGGCTGCGATGAGCCTGGTCGATTCGCATGCACACCTCGACGACGCCAAGTTTGACGCCGACCGGGAGGCAGTAATCGGGCGGGCGATCGAGGCCGGCGTAGAGAGGATTCTCGCCGTAGGGACGGGTAGCGGCCCGCCCGATCTCGAAGCGGGCCTGCGGCTGGCGGCGCAATACAGTTTTATCTGCGCATCGGTCGGAGTTCATCCACACGACGCGGCGAAGGCGGATGCGGCGACGCTGTACCGGGTAGATGAGCTTTGTTCACAAGGAGACACGGTTGCGCTCGGCGAGATCGGTCTCGATTATCATTACGATTTTTCGCCGCGCGAGAAGCAGAATGCGGTTTTTCGGGAGCAATTGCGGATCGCCGCTGACCGCCGGCTCCCAGTGATCATTCATACGCGGGACGCGTGGGAGGATACTATTCGGATTCTGGGCGAGGATTGGGAGCCGACCGGGCTGGGTGGCATCATGCACTGTTTTTCCGGAGGGCCGGACGAGGCGCGGTTGGTGGTGGACATGGGATTCCACGTAAGCTTCGCCGGCATCGTGACGTTTCCGAAGGCGGCAGCAGTGCAGGAGGCGGCGAAAGTGGTACCCTCCAGCCGGTTGCTGGTGGAAACGGATTGCCCTTACCTGGCGCCAATTCCGAACCGAGGGAAACGTAACGAACCGGCCTTCACCGTCCAGACGGCGCGGAAAGTAGCGGAACTGCGCGGCGAGACCTTTGAGGAGATCGCGCGCGTCACGACCGGCAATTTCAAACGACTCTGTTTGCCAGAGGTAAATGGCAACGACTAGACTGGATTCATTCTCATGGGCTTCGGCAAGCTTGGGCAGACTCTGACCGCGAAAGAGATCCTCGATCTCGTCCACGACGACCTGCAGAAGGTGGAGCGGGTAATCGCGGAGGAGTCGGTGGCATCGGTAGACGCGGTGACCAATATCGGGCAGTACCTTCAGTCGAGCGGCGGCAAGCGCCTCCGCCCGATGCTGCTGCTGCTGACCTCCAAGCTGGTCGGCGAGACGAATGACGTCGCGATCCGGCTGGCGGCCATTGTGGAGATGCTGCATACGGCCACCCTGGTGCATGACGACGTGATCGACGTGGCCGAGAAGCGGCGCGGCAAGCCCTCGGCCAACGTGATCTGGGGCAATCACACCTGCGTGCTGGCCGGCGACTGGCTTTACATGCAAGCGTTCCAGGTTTCAGTCCGGCTACGCGATTTCCAGGTGCTGGACATTCTGATCGCGTTGACGCAGTTGATGGTGGAAGGGGAGCTGCTGCAACTGGAACGGATCGGCAAGCTCGACGTCTCGGAACCGGATTACATGGAACTGGTGCACCGGAAGACGGCCAGTCTTTTCTCAGCCTGCGCCCGGCTGGGCGCGCACGCTTCCGGAGCATCGGAGAGCCTTGAGTCAGACCTGGCCGATTACGCCTGGAACCTGGGCATGGCTTTTCAACTCGTGGACGATGTGCTCGACTTCACGTCCCGTGAAGCGGTGCTGGGCAAGCCGGTCGGGAATGACCTGCGCGAGGGGAAAGTGACACTGCCGCTCATCTACGCCTTGGAGGACGCTACCCGCGAGGAGCGGCGTCTGGTGGAGACCGTGCTCGACGACGGCAATTACGAGCGGGTCTCGCTGCGGCGCATCCTCGACCTGATCCAGAAGCACGACGGCATAGAGCGGGCGCGGCAACGCGCCCAGGCGTTCACCGACAAGGCTCGTGGCCTCATCGCCGGATTTCCCGATTCCGCGGCGCAGCGCTCGCTGGCGGCCGTCACCGACCTGGTTACCGACCGCGACCACTGATCCCGGACGCAGACGTCACGCGAACAGGACAGAGAGCCGCCCGCCAAAAGTCCGGCGAGATACCATGAACTTACGATGTGGACCCGCCGTCGCTTGTTGACTGCTGCCGCGGCTTTGCCCGCGATCCCCCGCCGCCTTCAGGCGGCCCCGTGGACGAAGGAGTGGGATACGGCCGTGCTGGCGGGCTCACTGGACAGTCTCGACGACGCCTATGACGAGGCCGAGCGGATGGTGACGCAGAGGCTCGGACCGGAATACCGCTACCACACGAACCTGCGAAGCACGGTGGCTCATCCGACCCGGACGTCTCTCGAATATGCTCTTTACTTGCTCGAAGCGGGCAGGCGCGAGCGGGCCTTCGAGGTGCTCGACCGGGTGCTCGCGCTGCAGGTGACGGACCCGGCGAGCAAGTGGTACGGGCTATGGGGCTGGTACATGGAGGAGCCGCCGGATCAGATGTCGCCCGCCGACTGGAACTGGGCCGATTTCAACGGCGGGACCCTGCTGCTGGTGGAACGGCGCCACGGCGGGGCGCTGCCAGAAGAATTGCACAGCCGGGTGCGGGAAGCGATCCGGCACGCCGCGTATTCGGTGCGGAGACGGAACGTCGGCATGGGTTATACCAACATCGCTGTCAAGGGCACGTTCGTAACCCTGGCGGCGGCCGAGTTGCTCGGATTGCAAGATCTGCGAGAGTATGCGCAGGCGCGGATGTACTTCCTCGCCCGGCATATCGATGAAACGGGCAGCTTCACCGAGTACAATTCGCCTACTTACGCCCGGGTCACGATCGCGAACCTGACACGGATGCGCATGCTGTTCCGCTCGATGGAAATGCGGGAGATGGCGGCCGCAATTCACGAGCGGGCGTGGATGCACCTGGCGAAGCACTGGCACGCGCCCACCCGGCAGCTCGCCGGGCCGATGAGCCGGAGCTACGGCAACGACATCGGCGCGCCGCTGTGGCTGCAGAAAGCGCTTGGAGGGCGGTTGGAATTCGCGACGCTGGCGGAGGTTCGCAACGGCGAGGTGCGGGAAAGCGCGGAAACGGCTGTTCTCGACTTCGAATGCCCGGACCAGTTCGCGGAGGATTTTCCGCGCCTCCGGGAGACGCGTCTGCACCGGGAGATCTTTCGCCTTGCGGAGCCGCCCGAGCCGCCGCTGCAGGGGACAACTTATCTTGCTCAAGAGCTCAGTCTGGGGTCGGCGAACAAGTCGGACTTCTGGGTCCAGCGCCGGCCGCTGCTCGCGTATTGGGGCGGAGGAGAACGCCCCGCGCGCTGCTTCCAACTGCGGCTGATGAAGGATGACTACGACTTCTCCTCGGGCCTGTTCTACTCGGTTCAAGAACAGAACTGCGTGCTGGGATTCCTGAACTTCCGGAGCCCCGGCGGGGATAAGCACATCAGCCTGGATCCGGTGAAGGATGGCGTATTCGAGTGTTCGCGGCTGCGCTGGCGCGCCGATATCGCGGGGGCGCCGGCGGAGCCGGACTTGATCGTGGACGGCCGTCCCGGAGCGCTGGGTTCGGAGCTTCCGGCCGGCTCCCGCATCGCGGTGGATCTCGGCGGGGCCTACCTGTGGATGCGCTTCCCGCGGGCCGTATTCGGCTCCGGCGAGCCGTCGCTCACCCTGGCGCGCGAAGAAGGCCTGCTGACGATTTCGCTGGACCTGCACCGCTCCGCGAACCCCGAGGCAGTGAGCTGGGCGAGAGTGAACACGGCGTGGGCGGCTTTGGCGCTGGTGATGGCGCCGGCGGAGGGAGCGCTTACCGCGTTCAGCCGCCGCTGCGCGGAAGGCCGATTCGAGCACCGGGAGACCGAACAGGGAGTCCGGGTGATCTGGCACTCGCCGGCCGGGCGGCTCTGGCTGCAGGCGGGCTCAACGGTGGCGCCGGTTTCGGCGCAGGACGGCGCCTATCGCGCCGGCATCCGGTCGGCGCCGGTTCCCTACGTCCGGCTCAGCGACAAGCGTCTGGCGCCGTGACGGGAGCGTGACCGGCCGAATGCGCGCTACTCATAGCTCCCGCACGACGCGAAAACCGGTGTAGTCCGGGGCGCCGGTTGACGCGCCTTTCGCATCGGCCGGGCAGTCAGCGCTGCCGCCGAGGACCTTCCCTTCCCCGTTTTCGGCAATTACCCACTCCGCGACATTGCCGTCGAGATCGTAGATCGGGTCATCGCCCGTGCCGGGCGCGCTGCCGGCAGGTTTGAGCAGGGCGCCGGGGCCGAGTGTGCTCACCTGCGGAGCGAGCTTCGCGGCGTCGTCGGGGTTCACGGTGTAGCCGGCCCAGGCGTCGAGAGTGTTCTGCTTCGAGGAGTCTTCCAGCAGCTTGCCGAACTCCTTTTCGGTGGGTAGGCGGAACGACTCGCCGGTTCGCCGGGAAAGCCATTCGCAATAGGCCTTGGCGTCATCGAAAGAGATGTTGTTGGCCGGGTAACGATCCGTTCCGGCCGGGTAGGAGTAGGAATCCCGGAAGGCGGCGAACTGGGCGCGGGTGACTTCGAAGCGGCCGACGGCGATATCGCCCTGTTCCACTGTGTCCGGCGTTTCGCCGGCGGAGTTCAGCCTGAGGGCGGCGTCGAGCGGAGAACCCGGCTTCAGCGCCTTGTTATCCTCGACCGCGGTCTCGAAGAGATGCTTGTCGAACCAGGCCAGCTCCTCGGTGATCTTCCGGCGCTGGTGGCCGTATTTCCGCGGACCATGCGCCTCGCCCGGGAAGAGGATGAACTTCGTATCGGTCTTGCCGATGTGCTGCAGGGCGCGATAGTGCTGCCAGCCCTGCTCGGTGGGCACCTGGCGGTCAATCGTGCCGAAGAAGATGATGGTGGGCGTCTCCACTTTGTCCATGCGGAAGAGCGGCGATTTCTTGATGTAGAACCGCGGGTCGGCCAGGGGCGTCGTGCCCAGGTAGAGGTCGTCGAAAGAATGGCCGAACTGGCAGTTACCCCAGTCGCTGATCCAGTTCACATCGCCGGCGCCGGCGGAGGCGGCCTTGTAGCGGGTGGTGCGGGTGGTGATCTCGATGGTGATGATGGAGCCGTTCGACCAGCCCATGACGCCGAGTTTCTCCGGGTCCACCAAGCCCTTCGCAATGAGGGAATCGACGCCGCGTTCGCAATCGATCCACTCCAGATCGTTGTAGTTTCCGCCGGTGATCGACTCGCCCCATTCGAGGCCGTAGTTGCCGCTGCCGTGGTAGTTCGGCTTGAGAACGAAGGCGCCGCGCTGGGCGAACAACTGGTGCGGGTAGGCCCAGCGCTCGGACCATTGATCGAAGTCCGTGCCATGCGGGCCGCCGTGGATCATGAGGACGAGCGGGTATTTCTTCCCTTCCTCGTAGTTGTGGGGGAAGTAGAGGACACCCTCGACCTCTTCGTCCTTCGCGCCAGTCCAGGTGACGATCTCGGTTCTCGCCTTGGGCTTGTTCTTGAGGTCCTTGTTGATATCGGTGATGGGTTTGATATCCGTTATCGCTCCGTTGACGAGCTTCGCGGCGTAGGCCTGGCCGGGATCGCTGGCGCTCGAGTAATTGTAGACGAGCGTGTTGCCGTCGCGGCTCCACTGGCCGCCGAAGATGTTGGCGGCGTGCTCGCCGGACACCCATGTGCGGCTCCAGGTGTCGCCGTTCTTCCGGTAGAGAGCGGGCTTGTAGCGGACGCCGTCAGCCAGCAGGGCGAAGACGCCCTGCGCGGAAACGGCGTAGCCGCCGCCCAGGTCGCGGTCCCAATCGAGGTTCACCCGGATCGCCTTCTCCGCGGCGATGTCGTAGAAGTACAGGTGCGTGGTAGCCGCCATAAGGTAGAGCGGATGGTTCGCGAAAGGGGTGGTGAAGTAGAAGCCCTTGCTGTCCGGAGTGAAGCCGATCTGCCGGGGAAGAATCTTGCCATCCGGGAAGAGCTGCCTGGCGGAACCGTCCTTGAGGTTGCGCAGATAGGTCGCCGGGCGGATCTTATTGTCCCACTCGAAGGAGAGGCTGCGCTCGTGGGTGGTGACAGCCCAGACGCCATCGCCGGAAACGGTGCTGGAGGCGATCCAGTCGTTGTTGGTGGTGAGGCGGGCGGCCTTCTTGTCCTTCAAGTTGAATTGGAAGAGGCGGACAGGCGGTTCCGTCTCTTCGTCCTCGACGATGTCCGAGGTGTCCTTGCGTTCCTTGGCCTGTTGCTCGAGAAGGCTGGGATCTTCGGCGGCGGTGAGGAGGAGGTTGCCGTCGTCAATCCAGTCGACGTCCTTGACGCCCTTCTTGAGGCTGGTCACCTTGTAGGGCTCGCCGCCGCGGGTGTCGATGATCCAGACCTGCCTTGCCTCGCTATCGGCGCTCTCTTTCTCGTCGTCGTCTTCGCCGTTCTTCCGCGCGCTGAGGAAGGCGATCTTCGTGCCGTCCGGCGAAAACGTGGGAGCGCTGACGCTCTCCTTGCCGCGGGTGAGCTGGATCTCGAAATCCTCGGCCAGGTTCCGCAGGTAGAGGTGGGAGACCGAAGTCCCCTTCTTCTTGTCCATCTTGGACTTCACCCAAACGACGAGGTTGCCGTCGCGGGAGATCTCGAACGAGCCGGCCTGCTCGGCGAGCAGAATATCATCGACCGTCCAGTCTTCGGCGGCGGTAAGCGGGACAGCGGAAAGAGTCAGAATGAGGGCTACGAAGATCGAACGCATGGAGTGTCTCACGAAATCGGAGTTCAAGTTCTTATTCTAGTTCTATTGCAGGCGGGCGGGGCTGCGAGGGTTAGCAGGCATGGCGCTGGCCGCGCCGTTGCGTCTTGAGTCTGCCGGACTATAAGCCGGTTTCTGTACTCGCCCGAAGACGAGCGGCAACCATTCATCTGGACCGCCCATTGCTGAACGGTTCTAGCGACCTACCCGAGAATCGTAACGGAGCGGGCCACTCCTCTTCTCCTATTTGGTCTTGCTCCACGTGGGGTTTACCCTGCCAGCCCCATTACTGGAGCCGCGGTGCGCTCTTACCGCACCTTTTCACCCTTACCCGAAGGCGGTATATTTTCTGTGGCACTTTCCGTAGAACGCCCGTTCCCAGGCGTCCCCCCGGCCGTTAACCGGCACGCTGCCCTGCGGAGACCGGACTTTCCTCCCTGTTACAGGCGGTTGCCCGTCCGGCAGGCTCACTTTCATTATCGCGTATCGTGAGTGTGGGAACGTATGGAATGTGGGCGGAGACCCATCGCCCTTCGTGCCGGGCGCACGGGATCGGATAGAATACGGAGCGCCTTGCCCGAGCAGGCGCGGGGTTGCCGGGCGCATTTCGGGAGGTCAGACATGGACATGACTCGCAGGGAATTCGAGGCCTTGGCGCTGAGCGCCGCGGTAACGCAGAATGCGGGCGGGCAGGAGCCCTGGCACCAGCGGCTGCGGCGGGTGGGGCAGGTGAACTTCAACGCCCGCGATCCGCAGGAGCTGGACGTGGAGCTGTGGGCGGACTACTGGGCGTCGGCGAAAGTGGACGCGGTGCTGGTGAACGTGACCGGGATGATCGCCTTCTACCCGACCGAAGTTCCGTTCCACCGGCGCAGCCCGTACCTGGGAGACCGGGACTTCTTCGGAGACTGCTGCGCGGCCGCAGAGAGGCGAGGGCTGCGGGTGATCGGGCGCATGAGTCCGGATCTCCAGTGGGACGACGCAATGGAGGCGCATCCCGAGTGGTTCCGCCGGGACCGCGAAGGCAATCCCGAACGCGCCTTCAGCGGGGCCAAGGGGCTACATCACACCTGCATGTTCTCGCCGTATTACACGGTGCAAGTGCCGGCGATCATGCGGGAGATCAACGAGCGGTATCCGATCGACGGGATCTTCACCAACGGCTGGCCGCCGTTCAGCATGCCGGTCTGCTATTGCCAGAGCTGCAGCGGGCTGCCCGAGCGTGGGACGCTCGCCTGGCACGACCGGTGCATGGACCGCGTGATTGAGCTGTGGCGGCTGTTTCAGAAGATTGCTCAGGAGAAGAGCCCGGAGAACGTCTACTTCGGGAACCTCGGCGGCAGCATCCGCGCGGGCGTGAATCTGAAGCGACTGGGTGAGGTGGCGTGGTGGTTCAATGCCGACAACCAGGGCCGCACGGGCGCCTCGCCGGCGTGGGTTTGCGCGCAGCAGGGACGGGTGGCGTGGTCCGCCATGAAGGGGAAGACAATCACGAACGTCACCGGCGCCTGGGCGACGGGCCGGCCGCTGTGGCGCAATGCGGCCAAGTCGCGCGCGGAGGCGGACCTGTGGATGGCGCAGACGGTGGCCAGCGGAATGGTGGTCTGGTACCACTGGCTCGGCGCGCAGACCGGCATGGGCGAGGATCGCCGGTGGATGGAGGGAGGGCGCGATTTCCTGAACTGGCACGCCCGCCACGAGGAACACTTCGTAAACCGGAAGCCCATCGCGAACCTCGGAGTCGTCCTGCCGCAACGGACCCACACCTTCTATAAGCCGCGGGCAGGCGGGAGCGTGACGGATCATCTCGACGGCATCTACTATGCATTGATCGAGAACCGCTTCCTGTTCGACTTCGTGCATGAAGACGACCTGGCGGCGGAGCGGCTGAAGAAGTACGACGCCCTGATACTGCCGAACGCCGCGCTCCTGAGCGACGCGCAGTGCCGGCAGTTGCAGGCGTATGCGGGCGCGGGCGGCTCGCTGCTGGCCACGTTCGAAAGCGGCCTCTACGACGAAGCGGGCCATCCGCGCGGCGATTTCGGGCTGGCGGAGTTGTTCGGAATAAACAAGGCCGGGGAGTACAAGGCGTCGCGCGGGTTCGAGAACTCCTACTATGCCCGGATCGAGCGCCGGCATCCGATTCTCGACGGGTTCCGCGACACAAACTGGCTGCCGGGCGCCGAGCAGCGCATCCCCGTGCGCGCTGCCGGAGAAAGCGTGCTCACGGTGGTGCCGCCCTATCCCGCCTATCCGACGGAGGTCCTCTATTCGGACACGCCGCGGACCAGCGAGCCGGCAGTGGTGCTGCGTGAGCGGGGGAACAGCCGCCTGGTGTACTTCCCCGGAGATGTCGACCGCTCATTCTGGCTCTCCGGCAACCCGGATATTGGGCGTCTGCTGGCGAATTCGGTACGCTGGCTGCTGCGGGGCAAGCAGCCGGCCGCGGTTAGCGGCGAGGGCTTGGTGGAGCTATTCGCCTGGGAGACCGGACCCGGACTGGCGCTGCACATCCTCAACTACAACAACCCGAACTTCCACCGCGGCTACATCCGCAAACACTACGCGATCGGCCCGCTCGCGGTCAGGATGAACGTGCCGGAAGACCGCGGCGTGGATGGAGTGGAGTTGTTGCGCGGCGAACGCGGAGTGCCGTTCGAGCGCGCCGGAAATGCTATTACGTTCACCGTGGACCGGGTGGATGACTACGAGGTGGCGGCAGTGCGGCTGGATTGAGCCGGCGGCGCTTCATTCCGAAAGCACGTTGATCCGGATGTTCTTGAAGCGCACTTCGATGGGATGCTTGGCGCTGTGGACTTGCAGGGCGATGAATCCCGTTTGTTCGATGGCCGGGTCCTCTTCGACGTAGTCCACTGTGCGGACGCCGTCCACCTCGAGCTGAATGCGGTTGCCGCGCGCGGTGATCGTGTAATCGTGCCAGGCGGTCAGGTCGAGCTTGGAACGCCACGCTTCCGGGGCTTCGGCGAGGATCTTCCGGCGGCGGGATTCGTCGTAGAGGCTGCCCCAGTAGACGAAACCTTGCGGACTCGCTCCGGCGTCAGCCTGGTAACCGGAGACCTCGTGGCTGTCCGGCACCGGCTTGCTGCGGAATTGGACGCCGCTGTTGCCCTTCCCGTCGATCACTCTCATGCTGAGCTTGAGGATGAAGTCGGAGTAGTTCTTCTTGGTGCGCAGGAACTCGTTGTAGGTGAGCCCCGGCGTCTTGCCGATGAGCGTTCCGTTTTCGACAGACCAGACGCTCCGGGTATCGATGTCCCAACCCTCCAGGTTCGTCCCATTGAAGAGCGGGACGAAGCCATCCTGGGCGCTGAGCAAGGTCGCCAGAAACAAGGAACAGAGGATCAAACGCACTGTAGTACCTCCCATACAGGCCGCTCGAGGCACGGGCTGGTGAAGCCGCCGGCCTCACCAGCATGGATACCACAACCGGCCGCGGCCGGCCTAGTCCAGTTCGCGGAGCCAGATGTTGCGGTACCGGACGGGCTGGCGGTGCTCCTGAAGCATGAGCGGACCTTCCGGCGGGTGCGGCGGGTAGGCGATCTCCTGCCGGCCCCGGCGAACCTGGCCAAGATAGGCCCGGTTGTGGTGGACCAGAACGCCGTTGTGGAAGACGGTGACGTGCGCGGGCCGGACAAGCTTCTCCCCGTTGAACTCCGGCTTGAGGAATACGATGTCGTAGGTCTGCCATTCACCGGGCTTGCGGGAAGCGTTCACCAGCGGCGGGTACTGGGCGTAGAGGGACGCTGCCTGGCCATCGGCGTAGGTTCGGTTGCCATGGGAGTCAAGCACCTGGATTTCGTACATACCGACGCCCATGGGAGTGATGCCGGAATTGCCCCGGCCCTGCCCGCCGGCCTGAATTTCCACCGGGGTGGCCCATTCGACGTGAAGCTGGACGCTGCCAAACTTCTCGTGGGTTACGAGGTCGCCGGAGAGCGGCGCCACCTCCATGTATCCGTCTTCGAGCTTCCACCGGAAGGGGAATGTTTGGCCGCTCTCTTTCCGCTTGCCGCGGGTGAACCACTTCGACGTGTCCCGGCCATCGAACAGCACGATCGCGTCGGATGGGGGCTCCCTGTCGAAGCCGCCGGGGCTGACGACCGGAGGCAACGGCCGGTCAGGAGACTTGGCCCGCACGCCGTCGGGAAGCACCGGCCAGGATTCGTACCAGCTTTGCGGACGGGGCGGGTCGGTATCCGGCGGGTCCTGCTGGGCGGCGAGCGGAATGATGGGGGCGAGCAACCCCAGCCCGATAATCAGTAGGCTCGCGCGGCGCAGATGGCACATGACCGTATTTTACTTGGGACGCGGCGAGCCGAGGAGAGCGGGGCGGTCCGCTGTTGAACCTTCGCCGCCGCCCATGTACTGTGGAGGACGGGCGCGCAAGGATCGCGGGCCGAAGGAGCAAGCCGATGATAATCACGAGGGCCGGTTTCGTGACGCTGCTGTTCGCTGCCGCGGCGTGGGTGCTGACGCCGGCGGCTGAAGCGGGGGAACTACGGGCCGGGCGGGCGGCGGTCAAGATCACGCCGCCGGCCGGGATGCCGATGGCGGGCTACTACAACGTCCGGCTGAGCGAGGGGGTGCATGACGATTTGTTCGCCAAGGCGATCGTGCTGGACGATGGCTCCGCGCGGGTGGCTCTGGTGGCCTGCGACCTGATCGCCACGCCGTGGCCGCTGGTGGAGAAGGTCCGGCGCGGCGTCGAGGAGGCGACCGGTATTCCCGGCGGCAATGTCATGGTGAGCGCCACGCACGCGCACACGGGGCCGGTGATGACGCCGGCGCCGCGCGGAGCTGACGCCACGGCGAGGCAAGTCGCGGCAGACTACCACGAAGGGCTGCCGGCCCGGATTGTGGAGAGCGTGAAGCTCGCCGCCGGTTCGCTGGAGCCGGCCGTGGCGTCCGCCGCCACCGGTCACGAGGACTCCGTCAGCTTCGTGCGGCGCTTCCTCATGAAGGACGGCTCCATCGGCTGGAACCCGGGCAAACTGAATCCGAACATCGTGCGGCCGGTGAGCACCATCGACCCGGACGTGCCGGTCGTCTACTTCGAGACGCCGGCGGGCGGCCCGCTGGCTCTGTACGTCAACTTCGCGAACCACCTGGACACGGTAGGCGGACTCGACTTTTCCGCGGACTACCCGTACACCCTCGCACGGCTGCTCGGGGCGGCGAAGGGAAACGAGTTGATGACCATGTTCACCCTGGGCACGTGCGGCAACATTAACCACATCGACGTCAAGCACGGCGGGCGCCAGAAGGGTCACGGCGAGGCGGCGCGGATCGGCTCCGTGCTGGCGACGGCAGTGCTGGAGACATTTCCGCGCCTGGAGCGGGTTTCCTCGAATGAACTCAAAGTACGAAGCGAACGGGTGGAGTTGCCGGTGGTGAAGGTAACGCCGTCCGAAATCGAGGCGGCAGAGGACGTGATGCGTGACTACGGAACGCCCCGCGCGCGCCCGTTCTACGAACAGGTGCAGGCCGCGAAGGTGCTGGCAGCGGCGGAGTTGGACGGCAAGCCGATTCAGGCGGAGGTGCAGGTAATCACGCTCGGCGACGAGGTCGCCTGGGTGGCGCTACCGGGAGAAGTGTTCGTCGAATTGGGCAAGGCCATCAAGCTCGCGTCTCCGTTTCGGACGACGATTGTGCTCGAGCTGGCGAACGACGCCGTGGACGATTATGTCCCGGATCTGAAGGCCTATTCCGAGGGGGCCTACGAGGTGATCAGCACGCCGCTGGCCCCGGGCGGCGGAGAGCGTCTCGTGGAGGCGGCGGTGCGACTGCTCTTGGAGGCAAAGGGCGCCTATCCGGTGGCGAAGCGATAACATTCAAGATGCGCAAAGGAGAAAGATCATGAATCATAATCTGGATTCCCGCCGCGGGTTTCTGAAGAGGAGCGCTGGGGCGGCGGCGTTTCTTCCCGTCTCGCGGATGGCGGCGGCGGATACGGTTACGGTGGCCTTCATCGGCGTCGGCAACCGCGGGTCGTACCTGCTCCGGCACATGCTCGACGTTCCCGGAGTGCAGGTGGTCGCCGTGTGCGACCTCATCGAGGAACGCGCCCGGGCCGCGGCCCAAACCGTCGCCGAGCGAGGCGGTTCGGCCAAGGCCTATACCGACTACCACCGAATGCTCGGCGATTGGGAGAACGTGGACGCCGTGGTTGCGGCGACGCCCGACTGGACCCACAAGGAGGTCTACCCGGCCGTTCTCGAACTGGACAGGCATCTCTACGCGGAAAAGCCCCTCGCGCTCACTCCGGAGGATTGCCGGATGATCGCCTCGCAGGCTAAGCGCTCGAAGGGAATCATGCAGGTGGGCTTTCAATTGCGGCATGATCCGAACCGCAGCGCGGCCGAGGCCTTTATTCACGACGGAAAGGCGGGCCGGGTGCTGATGTGCCACGGCATCCGGCATGGCGGCGATTTGCCCCGCGAGATTCCGTGGTATTTCGACCGCACCAAGGACGGCGACATTATGGTCGACCAGGGTATTCATATTCTGGACTTGTTCACCTGGGCGATCGGGAGCCATCCCCTGCGGGCGATGGGATCCGGCGGCACGAATCTGTTCGTTGACGATCCGCCGGGCCGCACGGTGATGGACAACTACAGCCTGATTCTCGAGTATCCGAACGATGTGCGGGTCAATTTCAGCCACCACTACTTTGATCCGGCCGCCTACACGGGAGACAAGGAGATCGTCTTTGCGGTGGACGGGCTGGTCGACCTGGTCAAGGCGGTTTGGCAGCCCCGGGCGCGGGGCGCCGAGGCGGTGAAACTGGAGGTCCCGGACGCCGGCAAGAACTCCACCTACATGGCTCTGAAGGCCTTCATCGACAGCGTTCGCACCGGCGCCGAACCGCTGAACAATGTCGATTCGGCCGTGGTGTCAACGCTGCTGCCGCTGATGGGCACGAAGGCAATCTACGAGAAGCGGATCGTGACCTGGGAGGAAGTGGCGGGCTGATCGCTAGTTGAAGTTCTTGATTTGCGGCCACACCTCCGCGATCGTCAGCTTCGGTTCCCGGCAGATCCAAACGGTGAGGCCGCTCTCATAGGGCATTGCGTATTCGTGATGAATTCTGCCCGCGGCCTCCACCTCTTCATAGAACCGGCCAGGCCGGTCGCCGCCGATCACGATCAACACCTCGCCACCGAAGTCGCCATAGCCCCACACCCAATAGGAATTGTGGCCTGAAATGGCGGGCGGTAGACCATATTCCGCTCCGAAGTAGTCGATTGCGCCGGCTTCGCCGTAATTCCGGGCGAAAATTCGCGCTTTTGCCTGGTCTTCAGGCGGCAGGGAGTCGTAGACGCGGGCCACCTCCTCCACCATTTCCTTCCAGCCGTGCATGTCGGCGTAATGCTGTGGCAACGCGGCAGTCTCATGGCGCTCACCGGAACTGCGATCCATACCGAGCCGTGCGGCATACGCGATGTAGTCAGCCGCCGGTAGAACCGGAACCGCCAGCGGAAGAAACGAGAGCGACAGGCAAACGAAGAGCGCCAGCGCGGCCCGAGCCCATTTCCACTTTGGCGCATAGAACCAGCTTTCCCAGGCCACCGCGCCGGCGCCCATGAGTACGTGACCGTACGGGGCGAGATAGTACGATTTCCCGTGCATGACGACGAAGAGGCCGAACATGATCAGCCAGGCGAGTCCCAGCGGCCGGTACTGGCCCTGCCGTCCGAGAATGAGAAATCCCAGCCCGGCCAGCCATATGAGCAGGGCTGGCGGACCGAACTGAATGATCTGTTCGAAGAAGAACCCGGCCGGAGAAAGGGCAATGTTTTTGAACTGCGCCGCGTTCGAGACGAACTCCGCCTGCGGCCATCCGTGCAATGCCTGCCAGATCAGAAATGGAGCAGCGATGATCCCGGCCAGCGCTCCGCCGGCAAACAGCCATGGAGTCCAGAGCAGCCTCCGCTGCTTCGTTAACAGCAGCGCGGCGACGAGGCCGAATCCGAAGACGGCCACCGAGGTTTTGTTCAGCAGTCCGACGCCACAAGCGGCCCCGAACCAGAGCCAGAGTTTCGGGTTGCCGGTGCGGATGAGCCGCGCAACAACGAGCGCGCCGGCGGTCCAGAAGACCGGCTCCCACATGACGATGGTGAAATCGTGGTGCAGGGCCAGCCAGATCGGAGCGACTGCGGCGGCTATCCCCGCCAGCAGTTGCGCGTAGGTCCGGCCGCCCAGCTCGCGCGCCATGAGGGCGGCCAGGACCACCGGAAGGCCCCCCAGGACTGCCGGCCAGAAGCGGACGGCAAACAGCGAGTCGCCCAGTAGCCCGGTGGAAATGGCCATCATCGCGGGGGCGAAGGGAGGATGATCCACGAACCCCCAGGAAAGGTGGCGCGCGCAAGCAACGAAGTACATCTCATCGCGAAAGATGCCGTAGCCCTGGAACGTGAACAGGTGAAACAGGGTCTTCACGGCGGCAACCGCGAGAACGGCTTGCGAAAGCGGAGCGAACCTGGCTGTTACCATCAGAGAGAGTAACGAGCTTGCCGCCGTCCCGGTTCCGCCGAAGTCCGCAATTCCGCGCGGTCGAGTGTTCCCGCACCCCGGCGAGAAACCCCCGCAGAAATACACGACCGGCCGCTACAATACAGTGAGGAGCCTTCCTTGTACCGCAAACTGCTGAAATCAAAGATTCATAGCGCTACCGTCACCGGCGCCGATCTGGAATACGAAGGGAGCATCGGGATCGACGAGGATTTGCTGCGCGCAGTGGATCTGATCGAAAACGAAGCCGTCCACGTGTGGAACGTTTCCAACGGGCAGCGCATTGAAACTTACGTGATCACGGCTCCCGCCGGCTCGGGCGAGATCTGTCTGAACGGAGCCGCGGCGCGGCTCTTCGAGCCCGGCGACAAAGTGATCATCGCCGCGTTCTGCTGGCTGGAAGCGGATGAGGCGGCCGGCCACCGGCCCAGGATTGTGATTGCGGACGGCAAAAACCGGGTGCGGAAAGCAGTGTAGCGTTCCCAGCGGACCGCCAGCCAGTCTCAGAAGCTGTAGCGGAGTTGCAGCGAGAAGTACGAGTTCCTGCCGTAGCGGCCAATCGTGGAGTCGCGCTCGCCGGCGATCCAGTTCCAGGCGGCGGCCAGGCGGAGAGTGGAATAGAGCCGGCGGTCGTATTGGATCCTGGCGATCCAGGCCCACGGATCCGGCCGGAAATACCAATCGGCAGATGCGCTGTGTTTGAGGGACGGCGCCCAGGCTACCCGCCCCGCAAAAGCGTCGCGCAGGGCGCGGTCGACTTCGACCGACACATTGTCCCGCTCCTTGGTGACGTGCTCTCCCGCGTAGCCGGCGGCGATTTGCCAGGGGCCGGCGAGTTTCTCCACCTGAAAGGCGTACGTCCACACGTCATCGGCGAAGTCCGGCGGTGAAGCCGAGTAGGCTGACTCTGCCTTCCAGAGCAATCCTTGCCAAGCGGCGGTCACGTCGGCGCCAACCGAGCGGAACTTTGGATAAACCCGCTGGTAGTCGATGGTCCCGGCCCCCAGATTGAGCCGGTACGGCAGTGACGGGAAGTGGTTAAACCCTTCCGCGTAGGAGACCGAATACTCGGCCGCCGGCTCCACACGGTGGTACCGGACACCGAATTGCGGGCCGCCCGGGTAACGGGTATCCGTCAGCCGGAGTCTGGAGGCGGGCAATCCCGGCGGCGTGATCACCCATCGCTGTCCGGCCAGCGGCAGCCGTGTTGGCGTGAAGCGGGGCAGGTAAAGCAGTTCGAGGGAGTGCGGTCCGGTGTCCACAACCGCTCGCGCGGCATAGACTCCAAGATAGTCCGCGCCGGACGGGCTGAGAAGGTCCACGGGAGCGAAGCGGTCCGACGGAGGGAAGAGATCGATTACGCCCCAGCGGACAACCTGCTTCCCAGCTTCCAGGCGGAATGGTCCGCGGGCGTAGCGCAGCATCAACGTGCGCACGGCGAACGCCGGGCTCTGCAGCGTCCGGTCGTCCCAGGAGAGCTGCCACTTCCGTTGCGCCTGGTGATGGGTGTCGATTTGCGAATCGAACCCAGCCAGCAGCCTGAGCCCAGCCGGCAGCCGGACCTCTCCCTCGAACCGCAGAAGAGTCTCATTCACCAGGTGGGCCGGATCGTTCTCCGCTTCGCGCGGGTAGAGGAGTGTACGGTTCTCCAGGTAACCGCGATAGGTCAGCCACTGCGGCTCCGCCCGGGCGGCTATGACGGCGCCGAGCAGCAATAGTATTAACCGGGCCGTCACCAGACGTCCTTCATGGCTTCCAGGGTAAAGTCCGCCTCGGAAACGGGCGGATCGTAGCGCAGATCGGTAATCCGGAGCGTCGTCACGCTCTCCCGCGATCCGTCCTCGACTTCGATCAGCATCGGCGTCCAGATGCCCTGGTGGGCCTCAAGCTGCCGCATCCGGAGGCGGCGGACCACAGCGCCGCCGCGCCAGCGGTCGATGCGCAGTGGAGTCATCTTCTGTTTGCTGATCCAGAGAACGGTTTTGTCGAACCCGGAGGGTCTCGCGGAACTGAGGTGGGCGGTAATGCGCCAGCAGTCCTCGCCGCCTTCGCCGGCCTCCCCGAGATCAGAATACCGCCAGCGGGCGATGTTGTGAATTTCGAGGTCCTCATAGGTGAAGTCCGTGTCCGCGAAACGCGTCGTGCGGCTTTGGTGGGGGATGCGCCGGTGGCGCGCGGTGGCCGGAGTGTAGAGCCACATGCCGGCCGGCTGGTCTGGATGGTTCCAAACGAGCAGCGTTACCCCGCGCACTTCGGCTGGTTCGAGGAACCGGATCGCGCTCTTGACGTCGTCCGGCCCGCCGAATCTCCGGTACCGCCACACCTTCTCCCGCCGGCGCGAACCTGGCCCGGCGACGGTGATCCGGCCTTCGTAGAGCAGGTTCTTTTCGTACGCTCTCCGCTGCACCTCCTCCATGATTTCGCGGGCGGTAGGTGCATCCGGAGGAGCGAACGCCGCAAGAGTCAAAGTCGAAAGAAGCAGCGAAAGAACTCTCATCGGCTACTCCGAATCCAGGGCCGCCGCCAGCGGAGTCCGGCGCAGCGCCGGCCAAGCCGCCATCAGAGCAATTGCCCCGCACAACAGCGTTACGCCGCCGAGCCAGGTGGCGGACGACCAGGGGAAAACGTACTCCAGGAACACGCCGGCGATATTCCGGTGCAGATTTTCAAACATGAAGAGGAGCATCAGTGCCCCGGTAGCCAGGCCCAGCGCTAGGCTGAGACCGGCCGCCACGAGGGATTCAATTAGAAAGCTCGCCCGAATCTGCCGCCGCAAAGCGCCCATCGCCAGCAGCACGGCCGTTTCGTGCTTCCGCTCCGTAACCGAGATAAGCGTCATGTTGGCTAGCGCGAGGGCCGCCACCACGAGACAGATGCCGAACTGAATCTGCGCGAGATCGCCCGACTCGGGGTGGTGCACATAGTAGCGGAACTCCTCGCGGGTAAAGATGGTGGCCGGGTAGCGGCCGCCGATGCGGTTCCTCAGCGCCGCGCGGACCTGCTCCACCGGCGCCCCGGCAGCGGATTCGACGCGAAGCTTGTCCACGGTCATGTCGCCCCATAGGCGCCGGTAGACATCAAGGGCTAGGAACAGGGCGCCGCGCCGGTCGCTGAAGTCCTCCACGATGCCGGCCACGGGCAGCCGGAGAGTTCCCCGCGGAGCGTCGATGGTTACCGTGTCGCCGATGGCGAGTTGCTCGTGGACGGCCAGGCTTTCCGAGATGTACACGGCCTCGCCCGCCCCGGTCCGGCGCCACATCTCATCCCAATCTCCCGCGCGAACATTCATCCCGGAATCGGTGGACTGCGCCGAGTAGTCGCCGGCGAACAGCAGCAGCGGGCGGCCACGAAAGGGCACGCGGACAGACCGCACCGCCTGCACTCGAGCAACTCCCTCCACCTCCGCCAACTCATCGGCGATGCTCTCCGGAAAACGGAACCACTGGGAGGAAAGGTTACCGGACGAACTCACCAGCAGGTCTCCCTGAATAACCGAATCGACCCACCCGTCCAGTACCTCGTCGAACGACCGGCTGACGCCGGCCACCAGAATGGCTTGGGCAAAGGTCAGCAGAAGTACGGCAATCGTGTTAACCGTCCGCCGCGGAGTCCTAAGGATGTTGTCGAGCGCCAGCACTCCTTCCAGGCCGAAAAGGCGCGCCGCTGCCGGCCGGAGGGGACGCAGCAGGAGGAGCGTGACTGAGGGGATCGCCAGCACGGCGGCGAAAAACAGCAGCAGGAACGAGAAGCTCGTGACGAAGGCCGACTCCGAGAAGTAAGCGCAAAGATACGCCGCGGCCGCTGACACAGCGGCAACGGCCAGCGGCCAGGGACGCCAGGAGCGAATTCCCTGCTCATAGTGAACCGGCTGGAACATCTCAACCGGGTTCACCCTCCCTGCCTCCCGGGCGGGGAACCAGCAGGAAACCACGCTCACCCCCACCCCCAGCAGATAGGCCAAGGCCACCTCCTCCCAGCTCACGAACAAGCCTCGCGGCTGATTTTCCAGCCCGCCGAACGCTCCGCGAACGATGGTCTGCAGCCCGTTGGCGATCAGCTCGCTCGAATAGACGCCCGCCACGAGGCCGATGGATGAGCCGAGCGCGCCGGCGAGCGCGCCCTCGATCAGAAAGACGCGCTGGATCTGTCCGCGTGTTGCGCCGAGCGAGCGAAGCACTCCGATCTCGGACCGGCGTTGCGCCACGGCGAGGCGGAAGGCGACATCGATCATACAGATGCCGAGGGCGATGGCGAAGAGCCCGGCCAGGTTCTGCAGGGAGCTATAAGTAGCCAGGAGTTCCTCGAGCTGCTCCCCGCGCGCGGCGGGCGGAGCAGCTACGTAGCCCGGCCCCACGCAATCCCGCACAATCTCCAGCCCCCGGTCGAGCGAAACGCCGCGCTCGAGCGCGATGTCGATCCAGTCGACGTCCGGGCCGCGCCCCAGCGCCTGCTGCGCGCCGTAAATGTCCATCACGACGACGTTGCCGCCGTAGATCCGGTCCGCCTCCTCGCTATCCAACAGCGCGCGGACTGTGAACTCCCTCGGCCCGCCCATGGTCTCGAGCGGCAGCTTGCCGCCAAGCTGCAATCCGCGGCTGCTGGCGTAGGAGCGGCTCACCATGATCGAGTCGGGTTGCGCGAGGAACGCGATCGGATCAATCTCGCTGGGTTGGCCGGACGGCTTCAGCAGCCACGGCCGCATCTGCCCGTCGCCGGTGACGTCGATGGCGAGAATGAGAACCCGGGAGCCGGGCGATCCCGCGTCTTCGGCCAGCGCCTGGATTACCGGGCTGGCGGCGGCGATGCCGGGCTGAGACTGGAGGCGTTCGACAAGTTCGACGGGAACGCCCGCGTCGCCGGCGCTGACCTGGATCTGGCTGGCGCCGGCAATCCGCGTAACGGTGTCGCGGAACTCCTCCGACGCGGCCTTGCTTCCGCCCCGCAGAGCGACGGCCACGGCGACCCCCAGCGCCACGCCGGCCACCAGCAGACAATAGCGCAAGCGGTGCTTCTTGATGTGAGGCCAGCCGATAAGCGAAAAGAGACGCACTTATCTGGATTATAGCGGCGTACCACCGCGGCCGTGCTAGAATAGCGCTCTCGAAACGAGTCTCAAATGGGCCGCCCCACGCCATGATCGAGTTCCGCGACGTATCCAAGGTGTACAACGGGAAACGCGATGTCGCCGCCCTGTCGCGGATCGACCTCCGGGTGGAAAGCGGAGAGTTCGTCTCGATCGCCGGACCATCCGGCTCCGGCAAGTCCACGCTCCTCAACCTGGCCGGCGGTCTCGACCAGCCCACTGCGGGCGAGGTGTTTGTCGACGGCCGGAGTCTGGGAGGCTGGTCCGACGACGAGATGTCGCTCTACCGGCGGGAGAAGGTCGGGATCATTTTCCAGTCGTTTCACCTGCTGCCCACCCTCTCCTGCATTGAGAACGTGGCCATGCCGCTGCATCTGCGCGGCTGGGCGCGGCGCAAGATAGAAACCCGGGCGCGAGAACTGCTGGATCTGGTCCAGTTGAGCCACCGGCTCGACCATCTGCCGGAGGAGTTGTCGGGCGGGGAGCGCCAGCGGGTGGCGATCGCCCGGGCGCTGGCCGTATACCCGCCAATCCTGCTCGCGGACGAGCCTACAGGGAATCTCGACTCGGAGACCGGGGCGGAGATTCTCGGATTGATCGCGGACCTGCAGAAGAAGCTGGGGTCCACCGTGCTGCTGGTGACGCACGAGCGCTCGGTCGCGGAAACTTGCAAGCGCCGTATTACGCTGCGGGACGGCAGAGTCGTCGGAGATGTCCGGACGTGAGCGCAGCGCCCCCTGCTCAGTCGCCGGCAACGCGCATCAGTTGCTCGGCGTGGCGCAGCGCTTCCTCGGTGAGCCGCTGCCCGCTCAGCATCCTGCCAATCTCGCGGACTCGCTCGGCGGAGTCCAGTTCTGCGACCGTGGCCACGGTGCGCCCGTTCGCCTCGGCCTTTGCCACGTGGTAGTGATGGTCGGCGAATCCGGCGATCTGCGGCAAATGCGTCACGCAGAGTACCTGGTCCGCTGCTGAGATCCGCTTCAACCGCCTCCCCACGGCTTCGGCGGCCCCTCCGCCGACACCGGCGTCCACCTCGTCAAACACCAGTGTGCGCGGGCCGGCCGCCGGAGCCCGCTTCGACGACGCCGCCGTGCAGGCTTTCAGCGCCAGGGCGATGCGCGAGAGTTCGCCGCCCGAGGCCGTCTTCTCCATTGGACGGGGCTCCTCCCCAAGGTTCGGCGACACTAGGAAGCGTGCCCGGTCCGCCCCGGAGCCGCTCCAGGCGGTCTGCTCCAACTCGATGTGGAACGTGGTTCGCTCCATCTTGAGCGACTCCAGCTCTTTTCTGACCGCCTTTTCGAGCCGCCCGGCCGCCTCCCGGCGTTTGGCCGACAACTCCGCGGCGGCTTGCTTGTATTGCACCGCCAGCTCATCCCGCTTCCGCCGGAGGGCTTCCCTCCGCTCATCGGAACTCTCCAGTTCCTCGAGCTTGCCCTTCACCTCATCGAGAAAACGGCAGACCTCTTCAACCGTGGATCCGTACTTCCTCTTCAGCTTGTCGAGCGTATCCAGACGAGCTTCCACCTCCTCCAGGCGGCTTGGATCCGCCTCCAGGCGACCCAAATAGTGGCGCAGCTCGTGGGCCGCTTCCTCGATGACGATCTCCGCTGGCTTCAGCGAGTTGAGAATGGGCTGGAGACTTTCGTCGAAGCCGGCCGCCTCTTCCAAACTGCGCGAGGCTTGGCGGATCCGGGCCAGCGCCGCGTCGGGTGAATCGTACAGGGAATTGTATGCGGCATTCGTGCTCTCCTCGAGCCGGGCCACGTTGTTCAGCATGCGCCGTTCGTTTTCGAGGGCCGCGTCCTCGCCCGGCGTAGGGGCGGCATCCTCGATCTCCTTCCGCTGGAAGCTCCACAAGTCCGCGAGACGCAACCGCTCCTGTTCATTGGCTTCCAGATCGTCGAGTTCCGCTCCGGCGGCGCGCCAGTCGCGATAGAGTCCGGCAACATGCCGTAGCAATTTGCCGCTGCCGGCGTATCCGTCCAGCAACTCCAGTTGCGCCTCGGAGGAGAAGAGCCGCTGCTGGTCGTGCTGCCCGTGGATATCGCCGAGCAAAGGGGCCAACTCCTTCAGTAGACCAGCGGTGGCCGGACGGCTGCCGGCGAAGGCGCGGGACTTGCCACTCGCAAGAATCTCGCGCTCGATCAGAATCTCCCCGTCTTCGATTTCGATGCCGGCGCTTTCGAGCAGCGCAGTCAGCCGGCTCTCCACCGAGACCTCGAATATTCCCGAGATCCGGGCGCGGTCCGCCCCGGAGCGCACGATGTCCGCCGACGCCCGGCCGCCGAACAGCAGTCCCAGCGCATCCACGACGATCGATTTCCCGGAGCCGGTCTCGCCCGTGAGCAGGTTCAGCCCACGGTGAAAGCGCACCCGGACCCGCTCCACCACCGCGTAGTTCTCGACAAGAAGCTCGACGAGCATCTCTCGTGATTATAGATGGGACCATGGGCCACGGCGAAAAAGGCAAGCCCAGTGGATGGAAAAACCGCAAAAACATTTATAGTTGATAATGTAGGAATCTGCGGGACGTGCGAGCGGCGTCTCCATTATCATAGGAACTTGAGAAAGGAGCGCGGTTGATACTCGATTCTCTAACGGCCTTCCTGCTCCAGGTGAGCATGTGGGAGCTCGTGCAGCAGGCGAGCCCCGTTCCGATGGCCGTGATGGTCATCCTGTTGATCTTCTCGATCGTGTCCTGGGCGATCATCTTCTCCAAGTGGAATGGATTTCGCCGGGCCCGCCTGGCCAACAAGCAGTTCCTCCGCGCCTTCCGCAAGGCCAACGGCCTCGAGGCGGTGGCGCTGGCGGTGGAGCAGTACCGGGTTTCGCCCCTGGTGACGGTCTTCGAATTCGGCTACGAGGAGATGGAACGGCAGGTCTCCGCGAAAGGAACGCTGGACAACAAACTGTCCCTGGAGAGAAGTCTGCAACTCGCCATCAGCGAGGAAGTCTCGGAGCTCGATCAGAACATGTGGGGGCTGGCCACCACGGCCACCATCTGCCCGTTCATCGGCCTATTCGGCACCGTCTGGGGCATTATTGACGCCTTTTCGGCGCTTGGTCTCGCGGGAGGCGCAAGCCTCCGGGCGGTGGCGCCTGGCATTTCGGAGGCGCTGATCGCCACGGCGATGGGCCTGGGGGCGGCCATTCCGGCCGCCGCTTTCTACAACTACTTCGGCAACGTCATCCGCGAGATGGGCACGCGCATGGAAGACTTTTCGATGGAGTTCATGAACTTCGCCGAGAGGAGCTTCGGAGACTAGGCGAGCTATGGCATTCTTGGCAAACAGCAACGGCAACGGCCGATCTCCGAGGAGGTTCCGCGCCGGATCGACCATGTCGGAGATGAACGTGGTGCCGCTGGTCGACGTGGTGCTGGTCCTGTTGATCATCTTCATGATCACGGCTCAGGCGATGGAGTTCGGCCTGGAAATCGAGGTGCCCAAGGTACAGCAGGTGCGCACCACCATCGAGGACATGCCGATTGTCAGCATCACCCGGAGCGGCGAGCTCTACATCCAGGACAATCCGGTGAACATCAACGCTCTCGGCGAAACGCTGAAGGAGCGCTTCCCCGAGGCCCCGGCGGTGTACGTGCGATCGGACCGCCTGGCCACGTTCGAGACCTTCGCCCAGGTGGCCGACGCGCTTCGCCGCTCGGAGATCGAGGTGCGGGTGGTCACCCAGCCCGAGGAGGACACGCGCGAACAGCGATAATAGAAGATGATGGAGGCCCGGCACGACATTCTTGACCGGCGGGACTCGCTGCAGAAGCCACTGCTGGCATCCATCGGGCTTCACGCAGCGCTGGCGGCCGCCGCCATCATTTACGCGATTCTTCCCATCGCGGAGGTAGTGCAGTGGGGAGACCCGAACTCTCTCGGCGGTGGTTCAGTCGCCATCACACCGGTCAGCAAGATTCCCATCCCGCCGCGGTCCGGCCGCGTGAATCCGGTCGCCAACGATACCGAATCGCGCGTTCCCGCGCCGCCGCCCGAGGTGAAGACCACCAAGCAAACCACGGCCGAGCCCGAGGAGGAGGCGATTCCGGTCCCCAGCAAGAAGCCCGCCCCGAAGACAGCCACGCGCCGCCGCCAGGGCAATCCCAGCCGGGCGTCCGTGCCGCAGGAAAACCAGCTCTACTCGAGTAGCGGCGCCGCCGCCACCACTCCCATGTACGGCTCCACGAGCGGCGGGGGCGGAGTGGGCGTGGGCGAGGGAAATCCGTTCGGCAACCGGTTTGGCTCCTATGTCGCTCTTCTGCGGCAGCGCGTCGCCCAGGCCTGGAACACCAGCCAAGTGGATCCCCGGCTGCAAACCGCGCCCAACGTGATCGTCACCTTCGAGATCTTCCGCAACGGAACGGTGCGCGACGTCCGCTTCCTCCAGCGCAGCGGTCACACAACGCTGGATTACTCCTGCCAGCGCGCCATCATGGACGCAAGTCCGTTTCCGCCGCTTCCCGCGGCGTTTGAACGCGATTCCGCACGTATCGAATTCTGGTTTCAGTTGAAGAGATGAAGAAAACTACACTGCTGCTGTTTCTGGCGGCGCTCAGCGCCGCCGTCATTGTCCAGGCCCAGCAAAGCGACGTCGTGATCCGGCTGATGCAGGGGGAGCGCGCCACGATCGCCGTCCCCGACCTGAGGGGAGCCGGCGGCGCCGCCCCGTTCGGCGGCACGATCAGCGGCACTCTGTTCTCCGAACTGCAGGACTCCGGCTTGTTCCGCATGGCGCCGAAGAGCATGTATCCCACGGAAGTTCCGCAGCGTCCCCAGGACTTCATGCCGCCCGCCATCCAGGGCGGGCAGCCGGTGCGCCGCGGGCCGTGGCTCACGGATTGGTCCTCGTCACCGGTGAACGCCAACTATCTGACCATTGGGTACGCCGCCGAGCAGAGCGGCCGGTTGGTGCTGTTCGGCTGGCTCTTCAACGTCGACCAGCCAACCATCGACAATGCGCAGGTGTTTGGCAAAATCTACTTCGGCGAGATGAACGAAGACGGAGCCCGCGACGTGGCCCGGCAGTTCGCCGCCGATATCCTCGGCCAGTTCGGACACGAAAGCCTGCTCGGCTCGAAGATCTATTTCGTCTCGGACCGCACCGGCGCCAAGGAGATCTGGTCAATGGAGCATGACGGCTCCAACCAGCAGCAGTTGACCCGATACGGCTCCACCTCGATTTTCCCGGCCGTCTCCCCGGACGGCTCGAAGCTGATGTTCACCACCTATGCCGAAACCGTTCCGAAGCTCTATATGCACTCGTTGGAGACCGGCCGCCGCTTGCCGTTTTTCAACCAGGAAGCCTCGATGAATGGCATGGCCGAATTCACGCCGGACGGCAGCAGGATCTTTTTTTCCTCGACAGCGTCCGGCAAGTATGCTCAGATATACAGTTGCGGTCTCGATGGCAGCGGGTTGGAGCGAATCAGCTACTCTCAGGCCATTGACGTTGAACCGACCGTCAATCCCAAGACCGGGAACGAACTCGCATTCGTGTCCGGGCGGAGTGGTTTGCCGCAGGTCTACAAGATGAACATCAACGGTACAAGCGTGGTTCGTTTGTCGAGTGGAGAGGGAGAAGCGGTCAACCCAGGCTGGCATCCCGAAGGGCAGCACATTGCATTTGCCTGGACAAGAGGATATGATCCCGGTAACTACAATGTTTTTATAATGGACGTTGCGACGAGAGAATACGTACAGCTTACTCATGGCGCCGGACGGAACGAGAACCCTATCTGGGCGCCGGATGGCCGTCATATCGTTTTCTCGTCCAATCGAAGTGGATCCACGCAGATTTGGACGATGCTGGGTGATGGAACCCAGTTGCGACAACTTACCACCCAGGGCAATAATGAGAAACCTGTGTGGAGCGGTAAATAACACAAGAAGAGAAGAAGAGTTGACTTTTGACCTAGATTCCAGGAGGCAAAGTTCAGGATGAACAAACGGAACATAAGTGCCATACTTCTGGCGTGCTCGTTGTTTCTGATCGTGGCAGGCTGTAAGAAGAAAGCTCCACCACCGCCGCCGCCGCCACCACCACCACCGAAGGAGGTGCCGAAACCAAAACCGATGATCGCCACCTTCGTGGCCGAGCCGTCCACCATTCAGCGCGGAGAATCTTCCACTCTTCGTTGGAAGGTCGAGAACGCGACCGACATTTCCATTAATCAGGGAATCGGTACGGTTCAGTCCAGCGGCGACCGGAGGGTTTTCCCGAGCAGTGCGACGACCTACACGCTGACGGCGAAGGGCCCGGGCGGATCCGCCACCGCCACGGCTCGCGTAGATGTAACGCAGCCGCCACCGCCACCGCCACCGCCGCCAAAACCGCCGAAGAAGACTCTCAGCCAACGTCTGGCCGAAGAGGTGCAAGATGCCTATTTCGACTATGACAAGAGCAATGTACGCCCTGACGCGCAAACGGTGTTGACGCGAAACGCATCGGCTCTGAGGTCAATCTTGTCCGACTTCCCAAGCGCCGTGATCACCATCGAAGGGCATTGCGACGAGCGTGGCTCGGCTGAGTACAACCTCGCGCTTGGTGACCGGCGCGCCACCTCCGCCAGGGAGTTTCTGGTCGATCTCGGAGTTTCCGAGTCCCGGCTGCGCACCATCTCCTACGGCAAGGAGCGCCCGCAGTGCACCGAGTCCAATGAGAGTTGCTGGCAGCGTAACCGCCGCGCGCACTTCTCTGCCGGACAGTAAAGGCAGGGAGACTTTTTCACCGGGAGCGCCGTCTTAATCAATAGAGCGGGACGGCTGCTCCCGGTATACCATTTTGGAGGGAGACCTCCGCAAGAGCGTTCGGCTCGATTCTGGGTGTGGCTAAGTAGTTGTGAACACAAAGGAAATCGGTCGTCCCGCCGACTTGAGAGAGGTTACCATGAGCATCGGTCGTCTTTGCGTGATAGCCCTTCTTCTCTGCCCCGCTGGCATCTTCGCGCAGAAGCAGCAAATCCAGGAACTGCAGCGCGATATGGCGCTACTGCAGGATGAAGTCCGTGGCATGAATGAGAGACTCACCAACCTCACGGTCATGGTGGAGCAGCTCATGAGCAAGATGAGCAACACCAACACGACGGTGACGGTGTTGGATAGCAGCATCAAGGACAGTCTCAAGAAGCAGGAACAGCAGATCGCGGAGCCCATTGCAGGATTGGGCGCGAAGGTGGATCAGATGTCGAGCGAATTCCGCTACGTCCGGGAATCCATCGCGGATCTCAATTCCCGGGTCGGTAGAGTTCAGAATCAGATTACCGACCTCCGCGACGGGCTGCAGATCATGGCCGCTCCTCCGCCGCCTCCTGGCGCCGGTGATTCAGCCGCGATGGGGGGCACTCCTCCGATGGGCTCGGCGGCATCTCTGTACAACAACGCCAGGCGGGACCAGTCCGGCGGAAAGATGGATCTGGCATTGATGCAATACCAGGATTTCCTTAAGTTCTATCCGAACTCGGACCTCGCGCCGGCCGCCCAGTATGGAATCGGCGAGATCTACTTCGCCAAGGGAGATTATGAAGCCGCCCGTCAAGCCTTCGACCTCGTGCTCGAGAAGTATCCGGAGAACCCTCAAACGCCCGATGCAATGTTCATGAAGGCCATGAGCCTGGCCCAAGCCAATCAAGACCGGGCCGCCGCGCGAGAGTTCCGCGCCCTGGTAAAGAGATACCCTGACACCGGACTGACGCGGCGGGCCGAGGAAGAGCTCGCCAAGCTCGGGGTCGGCCAGTAGCAAGCGTCGCCCGATACCATGCGCACCGCCGTGTTGCTATTGCTGGCCGCTGCCGGTCTCCACGGCGGCGAGTATCCGCGTGGGCTGCGCGCCGGCCCTGGCTCCACTCCGGTGATTGATGGTGTCATCAGCCCGGGCGAGTGGAGCGACGCCGCCCGCTTCACCGGCGTGAAAGAGTGGGTTCCCCAGTTCGCTCCCACCAGCGACCCCGCCGACCTTTCGCTCACCGGCTACCTCAAGCACGATGGAAAACGCCTGTACTTCGGCTTCGAGATTACCGACGATGTCCTCTACGGCATCGACACGCCCCGCTGGCAGCCGGATGGCTTTCCGAAGGTTCACGAGCTCACCCGCGAGGGCTACCCTTGGTTCGGCGACGAGATGGAGATCCTTATCAACGCCGATAACCGTTGGGAAGACGATGAGCGGGCTGACGGCACTGGCCGAAGCTGGCAGATGGTCTGTAATCTCACAAAATCCCGCCTCGGCGGTGTCGGCAAGGGCGGACTTACGGAGGGCGAGCCGCGCAGCTCCGAGGCGGCCTGGAACACATACCAGCAGTGGATTCTCGCCGGCGCCATGGAGTGCGCGGCGGAGCCAAGGCCGGAGGGGGGCGGATACGTCATCGAGTGGGCTGTCAGCTTCGATCCCTGCCTGGAGGTGGAGCCGGGCGTTTTCTACGAACCCGCGATGGGAGATCGGGCCATGGGGCTGAACATCGCGCTCGGCGATCTTGATGAAAAGGAGCGCGGCGTGGGCCGCCTGCGCTTTCACCACGAAGACTGGTTCGCCGGCCCGAAGAACGTCCGCACCCAACTGCGGCACTGGGGAACGCTATGGATATTGAGCAAGCAACCTTGACGACCTACGAGGACCTCGCCAAACGCATCGACCATTCGTTGTTACGGCCCGAGCTGACCGAGGAAGAGGTGGTGGCCGGCTGCAGACTTGCCGGCGCCTATGGAGTGGCGAGCGTCACCGTCCGGCCTTGCGATGTCGACCTGGCCGTCTCGCTCCTCGCGGGCACCGATGTCCGGGTGGGCAGCGTCGCCGGCTTCCCGTTCGGCGTCCAGAACACCCCCACCAAGCTTTATGAAGCGAGAGACCTGCTACGGCGCGGCGCCCGGGAAATCGGCGTGGTCATGAACACCGGCAAGCTGATCTCGCGGCAGTTCCCGTATCTCGAGGCTGAGTTGACGCAGATGGCGCAGGCTTGCCGCGAGAATGGCGCGGTCTTGAAGGTGATATTCGACAACCCGCACCTTACACCTGACCTCAAGATAGTCGCGTGCAAGCTGTGCAAACGCACCGGCGCCGATTTCGCCGCCACCTCGGCCACCCCGGAAGACCTGCGCCTCGTGGTGAAGCATTGTTCTCCCCGCGTCCAGGTGAAGGCGGCCGGCGAAGTGAAATCGCTCGGCCAGGCGCGCGAAGTAAGTGAGATCGGCTGCCAGCGTCTTGATTCCACCGCGACCGCCGTCATACTCGATGAATGGAAGCGTCTCCTCGACTCCGCAACTGCTGACCAAGGAAAATCCGCCTGACTAGTGGTATCCTGTTTTCTCGCAGGCAAGGAGTTCATGCCAGGCCGTCCCAACTATCCAAGAGTATGTATAGCGCTCGGATTCGACAACACCGCGGCGCTGCTGAAATGCGCGTCGGAAGAAGCCGACGCCGGGGCGACGTTCTTCGAGTTCCGTCTCGACTATCTTTCCAAACCGGCGGACAGTGTGGCGGCTATTGAGGATTTCCTGGAAGAGTATCCAGGCTGCTCCGTGCTCGCCACTTGCCGGCGCAAACAGAACAAGGGCCTCTTTCGCGGCAGCGTCGATTCCCAGATCAAGCTCCTCGAAGCGGCAACTGGCGCCGGCGCGACGTCGGTGGATCTGGAAATCGAAAGCGCCGAGAACGCCCCCGAACGGGCAGCGAAGCTTCGGACAGCCGCCACACTCATTATTTCCTACCATAACTTCACTTCTACTCCCGCCATGGAAACCGTGCTGAGGCGAATGGAGAAGGTGCCCGCCGACGCGTACAAGATCGTCACCACCGCCAGGAAGCCTTCGGACAACCTACGCCTGCTGAGCCTCGCCAAATCGCACCCGCGGGTGCCAATGATTGTCCTCTCGATGGGCGAAGCCGGCTTCCCTACCCGCGTCATTGCACCGATCTTCAACGGTCTGTATTCCTACGCCTCGCCGGCGGCCGCCGAGGGCACCGCGCCGGGACAGATCAGCGGACGGCGACTGCGGTCGCAATACCACATCGACAAGCTTTCCAAAAAGACGAAGATTTACGGAGTGGTCGCGGACCCGGTCGGCCATTCGCTCTCCCCGCAGGTGCACAATCGGGCATTCCAGTCGCGGCGCGTTGACGCGGTCTACGTCCCCTTCCAAACGGCATCAAACCGCCTGAAGGATTTCTTCGACACCGCGGCGGAACTGCCGGTGGCCGGCTTTAGCGTCACCATCCCGCACAAGCAGAAGGTGATGCGCTATCTCGACCTGGTGGACCCGCTCGCACGGCGCATCGGAGCGGTGAACACGGTCTGGCGCAAAGGCGGCAAGTGGCGGGGAACGAATACCGACATTGCCGGCGTGACAGCGCCGCTCGAGAGGCTGATCCGGCTGCCGAAATCCTCGATTCTCCTCGTCGGCAACGGAGGCGCGGCCCGGGCGGCGGCTTTCGCTCTGACCGGCAAAGGCGCGGAAGTGTCCATTACCGGAAGAAACGGCGACCGGGTGAAGAAACTGGCGGGCGCCTGTGGCGGCGAAGCCCTGCGTGAAAGTGATCTCGCCGGCCGGCATTTCGACGCGCTCATTCATGCCACGCCACTCGGGATGCATCCGCACACCGATGAGTGCTACTTCCAGGACGAGATCCCCGCGGATGTCGTCTTCGACATGGTCTACAACCCGCTCGAGACCGCTCTCATCCGCCGGGCCCGGAGCGAAAAGAAACAGGTGATTGAAGGGCTCCAGATGTTCATTGAACAGGCGGTGCGCCAGTTCGAAATCTGGACCGGTCTCAGCGCCCCGGCGGAAGCGATGGAGCGCGCCGCCCGCGAGGCGTTGGCGGCACAATAGCGCCACCAGTACGGAGCGGGTCCCGAGCCGGCATCGCCTCGGAAGGCCGCGCCCGCTGGGCTACAATGGGAATCCAATGACGAAACTTACCCGTAGACAGCTTGTGGTGGCAGTGGCGGGGAGCGCGCCGGCTGTGGCTTCGGCCGCGGCCGCCGGGCAAGAGTCCGCAACCGGGGATGCGTTGCTCGCTGAGGCCCGCGAGACTGTCAACAGGTCCGTCACCCGCCTGGAAGAGTTTGAATTGCACCGGTCCGCCGCGCCGGCCTTCATCTTCCAGCCGTGATGGGGAGCAAGCCATGGCCGCCTTCAGCGAAGAACTGTTTTTCCTGACCGCCACCGAGTTGGGCGAAAAGCTCAAGGCCGGCGAGTTTTCCGTGCGGGAGTTGACCGAGGCATTCGTCGACCGGCTGGAGAGGCTCGGCCCGGAGTACAACGCGCTCGCTGCATCCATGCGCGATGAAGCGAGAAAGAGGGCCAAGGAGCTCGACGGAGACCTGAAGCGCGAGCGGGACCGCGGGCCGCTCCACGGGCTGCCATACGGCGTGAAAGACCTGCTGGATGTGAAGGGATTTGCTTCCACCTGGGGCGCGAAACCCTTCGCGAATCAGATGGCGGAAGACACCGCCACGGTTGTGCGGAAGCTCGAAGGCGCAGGCGCAGTGCTGACCGGTAAGCTTTCGATGGTGGAACTCGCCGGCGCCGGAGGCTACAACACAGCCGGCGCCTCGCTGCAGGGGCCGGGCCTCAACCCGTGGGACAAATCCCGGTGGTCCGGCGGTTCCTCGAGCGGACCCGGCAGCGCCGTCGCCGCTGGATTGGTGGCTTTCGCGATCGGTTCGGAAACCTCCGGCTCCATCCTCACGCCGAGCGCATTCTGCGGCGTCACCGGCCTGCGCCCCACCTATGGATACGTCAGCCGCTACGGCGCCATGCCGCTTTCCTGGACGATGGACAAGATCGGCCCCATGTGCCGCTCGGCCGAGGACTGCGGGCACGTCCTGCAGGCGATTTCCGGCGGAGACTACGAAGACCCCCTCTCGGCCGGCAAGAGCTTCTACTACGCCCCGCGGTTCGCCCGGAAGTTCTCCGACCTGACCATCGGCTTCGCCCCGGTTGACTTCGGCGAGTGGGCCGAGGAACCGCTCCGGCCGGTCTTGCGGCAAGCCTTCGAAGCGATCGTGGCCCTGGGCTTCAAAGTCGAGGAGGTGGAGCTTCCCGACTTCCCCTACGGCCCCGTCACCGGAACAGTGATCGACGCCGAGGGCTCCGCGGTTTTCGAAGACCTCATTACGAGCGGCGAGGTGGAGCAACTCGCCGACGCGGATCAAATCGCGGGCCTCAAGGCCGGCCTCGAAATCAAGGCCAAAGACTATTTCCGCGCTATGCGGATCCGCCGGCTCATTCAACACGAGTTCCGCGAGATCTTCGTCGGCATCGACATCCTGGTGACGCCGTCCCGGATGAGCGTGGCGCCCAAGATTTCAGAACCGCTTGACGCTCAGGAACCCGCCCGCCCGCGGCCGGAGTCCCGGGGACTCAGCGGCCTCATCCCCGCCGGCAACCTCGCCGGCCTCCCGGCCCTGTCGCTGCCATGCGGCTTGGCGGACGGCCTGCCCGTGGGCATTTCACTCGTCGGGAGGCCGTTCTCGGAAAACACTCTGCTCGCCGCCGGACGCGAGTATCAGCGGCAGACCGGCTGGCACCGTCAGAAGCCGCCGAACCTGTAGCGGCGCGACGATTGAGCATTCCACTGACTGGCGCGCTGCCCGCGGACAATCCATCTGTCCTCCACCGGCGGCCGGAACAGTATCATAGAGCGAGGAGATTCATACATGAGCAACATCACCAACCGGCGGAACTTTCTCGGTGCAGCGGCCGCGCTCGCTGCCGGCGGAGCCATTCCGGCCGCGGCGGGCCGGCGTTCCTCGGCGGGCGCGCTGAAGCTTGGCGTGGCTTCCTATTCTTTAAGGAAGTTCTCGCGGGCCGAGGCCATCAAAATGCTGAAGGCTCTGCGGATCGGCTACGTCAGCATCAAGTCCTTCCATCTGCCCTACGAAGGCAGTCCGGCAGAGACCGCGGCGGGCGGAGATGAATTCCGCCAAGCGGGCGTCGAAGTGCTAAGCGGCGGCAATATCGATCTCAAAGATCCCGCGCAGAACCGGAAGATGTTCGAGTACGCCAAGACGGCCGGAATTCCGATGATGGTCTGCGCGCCGAAGAAAGAGACGCTGGACCAGGTGGAGGAACTCGTCAAGGAGTTCGACATTAAGATTGCGATTCACAACCATGGCCCGGAGGACAAGTTCTTCCCCACGCCGGAGAGCGCACTCGATCAACTCGAGGGCCGCGACTGGCGCATGGGTGTCTGCATCGACGTCGGCCACACTACTCGCACCGGAACCAACGTCCTCGATTCCATCCGCCGCGCCGGGCC
>CAYXVG010000055.1:0-44695 GCA_964468205.1 uncultured Solibacteraceae bacterium
GGCTAATTATCGCCAGCCTGCTCGCGATCCCCGACGTGGCATTCTTTCTCGAGCACTACGGAAACCGGACACTGGGTCCGCTGCTCGTTATCGTTGGATTATTGTTATTTGGCATAATTCGCATTCCTTTCTCCGTCGGCGGGGGGCTGGTGCAGCGCACCGGTGAACGCGTGGCGAACCGGGGGATGCTCGGAGCGCTGGCACTCGGTGCGATCTTCGCGCTTACCTTCTGTCCGGTGTCGGCGGCTCTGTACTTCGGCAGCCTTCTGCCACTGGCCATGGAGCGTTCGTCTCCAGTCTGGATTCCAGCGCTGTATGGAATTGGAACGGCGGCGCCCGTTCTTGGCCTGGCTCTGCTCACAACGGCTGGTGTCACGGCGGCGCAGAGGGCGTTCACAAAGCTGAGTCAGATCGAGATCTGGGCTAGACGGATCACCGCGGTTGTCTTCATTGGAGTAGGAATCTACTTCATACTGAATTACAACTTCGAGTTGTTCAACCGGTATCCGGTTGACTGAAATTTGGGAACACGCTCCCATACAGCCGGATCGCGCGGGTAAGGAAAGAGACGCCCAGTAATCTCCGTGGGTTCTTCTATTGCGAGTTCAGGTGGGGCTTCAGCAGTTTCAGATAAAGCACGGCGCCAAGGGGCCCACCCACCAGAGGACCAACAATCGGAACCCAGAACACTCGTGATCCGTCAGTGAGCCCGTTATTTGGGAAACCCGCAATGGCAGTGAATAACCGAGGGCCGAGGTCCCGGGCAGGATTGATCGCGTAACCGTGCATGGCGCCGAAGCAGACTCCAATTGCCACGACAACCAAGCCGATCATGGCGGGTTGAAGCCAGTCGGGAGCATGCTCGACCACGGCAAGGATCAGGAATAGCAAGAGCGCCGTACCGAGTATCTGGTCAAACAGGCCGAAACTGAAGGATTCAGGATACGCGGGAAAGGTTGTGAAGACTCCCGCCGTCTTCTCCAGGTAGGGATCAACCCGGATGAATGCCGGGCGATAGTTCCAGAAAACCAGCGCCGCTGCTACGAAGGCGCCGGCGGTCTGGGCAAGCGAATAAGGAATAACCTTCCGCCACGGAAACCCATTGCAGGCAGCAAAAGCAAGCGTAACCGCCGGGTTAATGTGAGCCCCGCTTCGCTTTGCCGTGTAGATACCGAAGGTGACCCCCAATCCCCATCCGAGCGTAATGTTGGTCCACCCGCCCATCACAACCTCTCCGGGAGCACCGCTACCGAAGAGAGTCGTCATGGCGCCTACCCCGGCGCCCATCAGTATGAGGATGAGGGTCCCGAAGAATTCGGAAACGAGTTCTGGAAAGATGCTCATCTTCTTTTGGCTGACGATCTCGGTGTCCATCACTTTATTAGAGTAGTCTACGATATGCTTCAGCGAAGTAACATTCGCGATTCTTATGCCGGTTTCCTGAGCAGCAGCCTGAGGCGACCGGATTCGCGGCGAAGCCCCTGGCGATCTTTTGGAAACGAGAGGGAGATCTCACGACTTTGTCTCGGTTGCGGAGTGCGAGGCGCGGCCGGAGAAGGCCGCAACCTCGACATCGGTAATGGTTAGATAGTAGTGGCGGTCTGTAGGGTGCGAGAGCGGAAGGATGGTAGGAGTTTCTTCCACTTTGACTACGCTCTCATGCCACTACGACGACCGGTGTGAAACGGACTTCCGTTCGTGATACTCAATGCGATACTGCGGGATCAACCGACGAGTTTCGGGTTAGCGACGATACCAGGTCGCATTCCGTTCGGCAAAGCCCGCCCATTGGCTGGGCAGCTCATCGGCCTCAAAGATGGCGGATACGGGGCATACGGGTACACAGGCGCCGCAGTCGATGCACTCTTCCGGGTCTATATAGAGCATCTCCTCTCGACTAAACTCCGGTTCGTCCTTGCGAGGGTGAATGCAATCCACCGGACAGGCGTCAACGCAAGCCGTGTCTTTGGTATTGATGCACGGTTCCGCGATGATATAGGCCATCTACGACTCCTCTGATCGAACGCTCCGGCCAATCGACCTGACAATCCAGGAGACCGTCCGTCTGTTTAGTGATTCTGATGACGGCCTGAGACCGGATGACGCGACTATCTCCAGATTCACCAGTCCAGCGAGTTCTGAAGTCAATTGGAAGGGCCCCCTTCCGACGTCGAATCTCCCCACTGAGGCGCCATTGCTGTGAAGAGTGAGGGACTGGGGCAATGGACTGAGCCCGCGAATCTCCACCGGGCCGGCGCCCGGCGGAATCATGTAGCGCAGGCGCGGCGCGGCCCAGCCATCGCGGTAAAGGCCTTGGGAATGAGCCCGCAACCGGTCGATGATCCGGCCCGTGACAGGAGCGTTCCACCAGTTCCGCCAGGTTTCGAGCGCGTACAGGAGATACCCCGGTGGGAATCGCGAGCCGGTATGCCGCCGTAGCATATTCCGGATTTCGTGGATTCGCTTGTCGCCGCCGGAGAAGGATTTCGCCTCGGGATATTCGCGAATCGCGCCGAGGAATTCGGGGACGTAGAGCAGCGGGCGGAGCTTGCCTAGCCGGATTAGCAGGTCCCAATCCATCGTGTAGTGGAGGGACTCGTCGAGGTAGCCGGCTCCGGCGACCGCTTCCCGGCGGAGAAAAAGAGACTGCTGTAGTACGTAGTCGTACAGGAAGATCAGCTTCCACAGGTTGAAGGGCTCGGTGTGGGAGAACCGGCCAAGACGCCGGCCATTGTGGTCGATGCGGTAGCCTTCACCGTACACCGCGGCGGCTTCGGGATGGGCATGCAAAGCGGCGACGGCTTTCGTGACCGCACCTGGTAGCAGAATGTCATCCGAGTTGAGCCAAGCGACAATGGTCCCCCGAGCCCGCCGGAATCCTTTGTTGATGGCATGAGACTGGCCCCGGTCCGGCTCCGAAACAAAGGTGAGCAGGCTGGAGTAGCTAGCGGCGATCGAAGAGGTTGCGTCGGTGGAGCCGCCGTCCATGATGAGGTATTCGATGTCGGGGTAGTCCTGGGAGAGGACGCTTTCGATAGTGGCACGGATGTAATGGCCCTGGTTGTAAGAGGGGGTAACGATGGTGACCTTCTGGGCGTCCATCAGATACTCATCATAAGCGGTTTTCCAATCTTTCCCGTGTCGCCGGCTGTGGCCGGCGCATCTACATGTCAGAATAGAGGTATTGACCGGTTTGAACCCGAATCGTCTGGGGATGCTAATCATGATGAACCCTAAGGTGGCGCTTGGCCTGACTCTGATAGCAACCGGCCTGATCGCCGCTCCGGCGGTCGCCGCGGATTGGACAGACTGGCGCGGTCCGAAGCGTGACGGGCATTCGCCCGAGACAGGCCTTCCCGAAAGTTGGTCGCCTAGTGGCGAGAAACTCCTTTGGAAGGCTCCCTATCCCGGCCGTTCGACGCCGGTGATTCGCGGCAATCGACTCTATGCCCTCAACTCCGCCGGAGAGGCCGAAACGCGGCAAGAACGGATCGTCTGCCTGGATGCAAACACGGGCGAGGAAATCTGGGAGTATCGCTATAACGTGTTCCACAGTGACGCCCCGCCGCGCCGGATCGCCTGGTCGGCGCCGGTGATCGATCCGGAGACTGGTAACGTCTACACCTACGGCGTGGCCGGTATGATGACCGCGCTGACGGCGGAAGGCAAGCTCCTTTGGCAGCGGTCGCTGGCCGAGGAGTTCAATACGATCTCGACTCACGGGGGTCGAACGGTATCCCCGGTAATCGAAGGCGATCTAGTCATTGCCAGCGGCGTGACGGCTATCTGGGGCGAACACGCTCCACCGCGGCACCGCTTCTTCGCATTCGACAAGCTCACCGGCGAGTGCGTGTGGATGAGCGCACCGGGAGAGCGTCCCTTCGACACTACCTATTCGACCCCGATCGCCGCCGAAATTAACGGCATTCGTCTGCTCATCGCCGGATCGGGAGATGGCTCGGTTGTTGCATTGAAGCCCTTGACTGGGGAGAAGGTCTGGCGCTATGCGATGAGCAAGCGCGGCATCAACACAGAAGTTGTAGTCCACGAAAACCTCGCAATTGTAAGCCATGGAGAAGAGAATCTCGACACCAGCGAGATGGGACTACTGGCGGCCGTCGACGCCTCCTTAACGGGGGAGATGAAACCCAGCGATGAAGTCTGGGCGGTAAAAGGCTTTCTGGGCGGCTACTCTTCTCCGGTGATCCACCAAGGCGTAATCTATCAGATCGACAACGGCAGCAACCTATACGCCTTTGAAATCGCCAGCGGCAACAAGCTATGGGTTGAGAATCTGGGCACGATTCAGAGGGCATCGCCGGTTTTCGCCGACGGGAAGATATACGTGGGCAATGAGAATGGCGATTTCTTCATTCTCAAGCCCTCCCGTGAAGGCTGCGAGATTCTGGACAAGGACCGCCTCGGCGGCCCCGATGCGCCGGAGCGCATCACCGCTTCAGCCGCGATCTCAAACGGACGGGTGTATGTGGTCACCGATAGTGCGATGTACGCGTTCGGGAAAGTTAGTGACGCGCCCGCGGAACCGGCAGTTCCGCGCCAGCCGGCCGAGGCAACTGGCCAACCTACCCATCTGCGGGTGACCCCAACGGAAATGACTCTTCTCCCGGGCGAGACAGTTCAACTTCGAGCCCTAAGCTTCAATACGGCCGGATTGCCGTTGGGAGAGAGCCAGACGGATTGGAGCTTGTCCGGCGTGAAAGGCACAATCTCGGGTGACGGCAAACTGACGATTGTGGCGGGAGCGCCCAGCGGCGCGGGCCAGATTACGGCCGTCGCGCGAAAAGGAGAAACGACGGTAGAGAGGAAGGCCCGCCTGCGCGTCATCGCCCCCCTACCGTGGACCGAAAGCTTTGACAACCGGAAGCCCGGCCCTCCGCCGGTACACTGGGTTAACGCGGGTGGCAAGTTCGAGGTGCGGGAGATGGATGGAACAAACGTGCTAGCAAAGCTCGCGGACAATCCCGCAACCAGGCGCGCCCGGGTCTATATGGGACCTCCCGACTGGCATGACTACACCATGCAGGCCGACATTCGGACGACCGAGAAGCGCCGGCAGATGGGAGACGCCGGGATTGTCGCCCAACGCTATTCCCTGGTTCTTTTCGGAAATCACCAGCGCCTGGAGATCCACCCCTGGCAAGCGGACCCGTCGCGCACGGTCAAGACTGGATTCGCCTGGAGTCCAGACACGTGGTACACCATCAAGCTCCGAGTCGAAAACCTCGATGACGGGAACGTGAAGCTGCGTGGCAAAGTGTGGCCGCGGAACGAGCAAGAACCCGCCGAATGGACGCTGGAGCACATCGACAGAGTCCCAAACCATGAGGGTACGCCTGGGCTTTTCGCCGACGCCCCGGTTGAGATTTTCTTTGACAACATAAAGGTAAGCCCAAATGAGTAAGAGATTATGAAGAACATGCCGCGCCTAACGCTAACGATCATTGCCGCAGCAACCCTGACCGGCAGTTTCCTGTTCGCCGGGGACCCGGGCACTGGCGAGTGGCCCATGTGGGGCGGTACTCCGGACCGCAATATGGTCTCCGCCATGGACTCAGCCCCGGTCGAATGGGACATTGACACGAAAAAGAACATCGTCTGGGTGTCCGAGCTCGGATCGCAAACGTACGGCAATCCAGTCGTCGCTGGCGGGAAGGTTTTCGTCGGCACGAATAATGAGGCGCTCTACGATAAGGACCTGACTGGCGACCGCGGCGTACTGCTTGCATTCCGCGAATCGGACGGAGAGTTTCTATGGCAGCATGTGAGCGAAAAGCTCGCGGCCGGCCGCGTGAATGACTGGCCGTATCAGGGTGTCGCGTCCTCCCCGCTCGTGGTCGGCGACCGGCTGTACTACGTCAACAACCGCGGCGAGGTGGTCTGCCTCGACACCGAAGGCTTCCACGACGGTGAGAATGACGGACCATACACCACCGAGAAGTTGACCGGGAAACATCACGCGGACATTGTCTGGAAGCTCGACATGATGGAGGAGTTGGGCGTGTTCCAACATAATCTGGCGAACTCCTCGCCCGTGATGTACAAGAACATGATCTACATCTCGACGGGTAACGGGCAGGACGAAAGCCACGTAAACGTGCCCTCGCCCCGGGCGCCTGCACTAATCGCCGTGGACAAAACGACGGGCGAGGTGCTTTGGGAAGATAACTCGGTGGGAGGCAACATCCTGCACGGCCAATGGTCAACGCCGACAGTTGGCGAGATTGGCGGGGTAGTGCAGGTCATCCACGCGCAGGGTGACGGCTGGGTACGCGGGTTCGAGGCGGAGACTGGAGAAATGCTCTGGGAATTCGATACGAACCCAAAAGACTCCGAATGGCCCAAGACCAGGAATGAGCTGATCGCCACACCGGTGATCTCCAAGGATCGCATTTACATCGCGAACGGGCAGGATCCGGAGCACGGCGAGGGTACCGGCCATATGTACGCAATCGATGCCACGAAGCGGGGCGATCTTACGGAAAAAGGGCGCATATGGCACTACGACAAAATCCGGCGTTCCATCTCCACGGCGGCAATCAAGGACGGCTTAGTCTATATCACGGACTTCAGCGGTTTCTTTCATTGCCTTGACGCAGAGACCGGCGAACCTTACTGGGTCTACGACCTGTTGGCGGCGGTTTGGGCCTCGCCCATGATCATCGGCGACAAGGTCTATATCGGCGACGAGGACGGCGATGTGGTGGTGATGCAGACGGGTAAGGAGGAGAAAGTGATCGCGGAAATGAACATGGGCAGCTCAGTCTATTGCTCAGTTGTTCCGGCCAACGACGCGATCTTCATCGCCAACCGGAATCAGCTCTACAAGATCGCTGCCACCAACTGATGAAACGATTTTGGAGAAAGATCGCGAAGACGTTCTGTTCCTCTCGCCGGGAGGTCGTGTACAGCCTCGGCCGGTGCGACTGTGGGCCCGTGGCGACCGGAGCCGTGCGCCATGGTGGATTTACCTCCCTGGCGGTACTGTTGGCCCTGCTTGGGTGGCCTGTCCAGGCCGGAGATTGGCCTCAATTTCGCGGCAACCCGCAGCTTACAGGTGTAGCGGAAAGCGCTCCTCCGAGGGACCTCAAGGTGTTGTGGACCTATGACGCCGGAGAGCCCATTGATTCCTCGGCGGCGATCGTGAATGGCGTTGTATACGTTGGGTGCGGCAGTGGAGAGTTGCTAGCGCTGGAACTGTCCAGCGGAAAGCTCCGGTGGAAGTACAGCACGGGTGACATGATCGGCGAATCGTCGGCGGCCGTCCACGACGGAGTCGTCTACATTGGCGACCTTGCCGGGGTGGTGCACGCCGTCAAAGCGGCCGATGGCAGTCCGCTTTGGAAGTACGAAACCGAGATGGAGATTAAGTCTTCGCCGGTAGTGGTCGACGAAAAGGTGCTGATCGGCTCCTACGATGAGCGCCTCCACGCCATCGAGGCAAAGACTGGCCAAGCCGCGTGGACATTCCAGACTCTGGGCCCGGTACACGCAACTCCTGGCGTGCTCGACGGCATCACCTATGTGACCGGGTGCGACGAGAATTTCCGCGCCATCAGGATCGCCGACGGGAAAGAGGTCTTCACCGTCGAGTCGGGCGCCTACACCGGAGCCTCACCTGCGCTGGTGGATGGCAACGCCTATTACGGTACGTTCAATAACGAAGTGCTCGGGGTTGACCTGAAGCGGCGTTCGGTGATGTGGAGCTACGAGCACCCCAAGCGGCACTTCCCGTACTACTCGTCGGCGGCGGTGCATGACGGCCGCGTGGTTGTCGGGGGGCGCGACAAGATGGTCCATTGCCTGGATGCCGCGACGGGTAAGGAAATCTGGAATTACATGACACGGAGCCGGATCGATTCGTCCCCGGCTATTGCCGGCGGACGAGTATATGTGGGGTCGAACGATGGCCGGTTCTACGTATTCGACCTCGAGAGCGGCGAGAAACTGTGGGAGTTTCATGCCGGGGCGGCAATTACCGCTTCACCGGCAATCGCCGGCGGCAAGATCGTTGTCGGCGCCACCGATGGCGTTATTTATTGCTTTGGGGGCTAACCCCAGACGGCCTGGAAGCGTCATTACAAGAAGTTCACTGGGAATACTGGGAGGGCAATGAGGGTTCTAATCGCGGCGATTTTACTCGCCGCCTCTACACTCTACGGGCAAACAACGGCATCGATCAGCGGGGAAGTTTTCGATCAAACCGGGAACCTGCTGGCCGGGGCCCAGGTTCGGGCGGTCAACGTGGAAATGGGACTCGAGCGGACCACGGTTTCGAACGCCAGAGGCCACTACGTCGTCACGCTTCTGCCGGCCGGGTTGTACGACCTGCATTTCAATCGTGACGGCTTTCAGCCCGTGGTTCACAAGGAAGTCGAGCTAACCGTCGCTGAAACACGGCACCTCCACGTCACGCTCGCGGTGGGGACCGTGGAATTCGAGACCACGGTTACCGCGAACGCCCAATCCGTCAACACGCAGACTTCTGAGCTGAGCTACCTCGTGGACGACCGCACCATGCGGGAGCTTCCGCTGAACGGCCGGAATTACACGGACTTGGCCCTGCTGCAACCGGGCGTCGTCGCCTTTCCCAACCGCGACGGCGGCTCGATCGTGGCCCATGGTTTGGCGACCAGCGTCAACGGCCAGGACCCGCGGTCCAATGTCTACCTGCTTGATGGAACCCCGCAGAACGACTTCACCAATTCGCCGGCCGGCAGCGCCGCATCTACTGCGCTCGGAGTCGAAACAATACGAGAGTTCCGAGTGGAAACCAATGCTTACAGCGCCCAGTACGGAAGAAACATGGGCGGGCAGATCAACGCACTTACGAAATCGGGCACCAACGACCTGCACGGTAACATATTCTACTTTCACCGGAACGACAATCTGGACGCCCGGAATTTCTTCGACATCCAGAGACCCGAGTTTCGCCGCCATCAGTACGGCGGCACTGTAGGAGGGCCGATCCAGCGGAACCAGACCTTCTTCTTCGCGGGGTACGAGGGGTTGCGCTCGGACAAGGGACGCACCATCAGCACGGTCACCCTCGACGAAGCGGTACGGCTGGGACCAGTCGATCCTGCGGTTCGGCCGTACCTCGACGAGTATCCGCTTCCGAACGGACGAAATCTCGGCGGCGGATTGGCGGAATTCACCTGGGGATTCAACGAAAAAGTCAACCAGGATTTCGTGCAAGGCCGGGTAGACCATGTTATCAGCCCCAACCACCAGTTCTTCGGCCGGTACACTTTCGACGACGCCCGGCAGGATCTGCCCACCGATTTCCCGCAATTCCCGCGCCGGTTTCTCTCACGCAATCAGTTCGCGACCGCCGAGCTGAGTTCTGTTTTCTCGGCAACCACTTTAAACACACTCCGTCTTGGCTTCAGCCGTACCAACATCGGCCAGGATGTCGCCGTGAACACATCCCGCGAACTGGCCCCCTTCGTTCCCGGGCGCGATTCGATGGGCAACATAGATATCGGCGGAGTTCCCCGCTTCGGGCCGCAAATATCGATTGACGTGAGCCTGGTGCAAAACGTCTACTCGGTGGACGAGAGCCTGACCCTGGTGCGGGGCAGCCACACGATCCGGCTGGGCGGGTTGGTGGAACGCTATCAGGACAACATGGTGAACCCGACCTTCAGCCGCGGTCTTCATATTTTCAATAACGTGCAGAGTTTCGTCGCCAACAACTCCGCGCGTTTTGTAGGCTTGACGCCGGAAGGCCAGTTTGACCGCTATTGGCGGTTTAACCTATATGCGGGCTACGTACAGGATGATTGGACGGTGACCCCCCGCTTCACTCTCAACCTGGGTTTGCGCTACGAGACGACTTCCATGCCGAAAGACATCCAAGGACGGGATGCGACGCTCATCAACATGAGCGACACCGAACCCTTTGTTGGTCAGCTTCACGAGGGACCTTCGCGGCGTAACATCGCTCCGCGCTTCGGCTTCGCCTGGGACGTGAAAGGCGACGGGAGCTTGGCGATGCGCGGCGGATACGGCTGGTTCTACAATACGAACAATCAGCAGAACCTCATCGTAACGGTAACAAATCCACCGTTTACACCCCGGATCGTGCAGGGCGGGCCGCTATTTCCGCAGCCGGACTTCGATCGGTTTGGAAGTGTATCGTTCCGGCCAGTGGACTGGAAAATCAAGGCGCCCAACGTCCACGTCTGGAATCTGAACGTGCAGAAGATGTTGCCGGCCGAGATACTGCTGACCGCTGGCTACGCCGGGTCACGGGGTGTTCACCTGTTTCGGAATGGGGACGTGAACATCCCCGATCCCGAACGTTTGGACGACGGCACTCTCTTCTGGAGCGCTTCGGCAAGGCGGCCGAATTCCGCCTTTTCGACCATCGAATTAAAGCGGAGCGACGGGAACTCCTGGTACAACGCGTTGATTCTTGAGTTGCGCAAGCGGTTCCGCCACGGAGTCCGCTTCCAGTTCGCCTACACATTCTCGCGCAGCATCGACACCACTCAGGGATCAACATTTTTCTCCGACTCCAACAACGGAACGACATCCGCGTTCCCGGAATTTCCCGGGTTCTCCTATAACAAAGGCCTGTCGGACTTCCACGCCCGTCATAACTGGACTTTCAATTTCACCTGGGCAATACCGTTCGCGGAAGGCACTGCCGGCGCCGCGAAGAAGATTCTGGATGGATGGGAGCTTTCTGGGATTCTGAATCATCGTTCTCCACAGCCGCTTACCGCTTTCTTGCAGCGAAACCGGTCACGCTCGCAGTGGGCGCCGTCGCTTGCTCCGGGATTGGGGTTTGACCGGCCAGACTTGGCCCCTGGGTACACCCACGAAACAGCAGTGGTGGGCGATCCAAATCAATGGTTCCGCCCCGAGGCTTTTGCACTGCAGCCGGCTGGCACGCTGGGCAACCTCGGGCGGGGAACTTTCGACGGTCCCAACCTGCGCGTTTACAATCTAGCCGTACTGAAGAATTTCCGCGTCCGGGAATCCACCAACATCCAGTTCCGGGCCGAATTCTTTAACGTGGCAAACCGCGCGAACTTCGACAGCCCAAGCCTGCAGGCGTTTGCCGGTGTAAGCGACAATGAACAACCGCTTTCGTCATTCGGGCGGGTCCGGAACACCGTCACCGACGCCCGGCAGATACAACTGGGGCTGAAGATATCTTTCTGAACTTACTGACACAACAGGATGCACACCGAACAGAAGAGGAGAAAGTCGATGCTTTGGGTGGTTTTCGCGCTAGGAGCGGCCTTGGCTTGGGGAATGTACGGCCCCGCTTTGCATAAAGGTACGGCGTCGCTGGGGCATCCCATGCGAGCCTTGCTATGCGTGGGGGGCTCCTACTTCTTGATCGGCGTGCTTGTGCCGGCGATCGTTCTTTACCGCGAGGGGGCGCTTAACAGTTTCGGGCCTGGAGGGGTCTCCCTGGCAATGATGGCGGGCGGTTTGGGCGCGGCGGGGGCTATCTGTATCATCTTCGCCTTTCGAAACGACGGACTCCCGACGTATGTGATGCCTCTTGTGTTTGCTGGAGCGCCGGTGGTGAATGTCCTGGTGACGATGGTTACACACCCTCCCAAAACTGCGCCCAGTCCACTGCTGTACGTGGGATTCGTATTGGCCGCGGCCGGAGCGGGAATGGTGCTGTATTTTAAGCCCTCCTCGTAGGAGATCTCTCGCCGCTCTGCTTCCACCCTACCCGGAGGGTTGATCGCGCGCCTTACTCTCTCATCTCCGCGGCGAGGTACTTGATCTCGGTCAGAGCTTTTTTCATTGCGGCCCAGCCGTACCACGTGGCATAGTCGGGATTCGCGTGGAAGGTGCCCTGAAAAGCCCGCATACGATACTCGAGGTGCATCTCATGGAGGGTGGTTTCGATGGGAGTGCCGGCGTCGTGAAATGTGAGCAAGTCCGGGTAGGCGTGGGAATAACTATCGGGTTTTGCGATCACCCCATCTTTGTAGAGGCCGGCGACGATTTCGATCGCCTCGGCCAGCAGCCGGTCGGTTTCGCGAATCATATCGTCGCCCTTGTCGAGCTCGGCGCGAGCGAAGTTCATCGAGTGGCACTGGTTGCAGGTTTTGAGCATTTTATCGCGCTCGGCCTGCCACTCCTCCTGCGTCAAGCGCGCGACCTGGGCCTGCTTTACCACTTCCAGCCGGGCGGTGGGATTGCCATCCGGGTCGAGCACGCCAAGAGCCTTCAGAATCGTAGCCCGATCGGAGGCCCACTGTTCGTTCTCCGGCATGGGAAGGCGAACGGCGAGAAATCCCCAGGCGGTGCGTACCTCGTGATTGCCTTCCTGCATATGGCAGGTTTGGCAGGTGGGAGCGGCAGTGCTCTCAGGCAGGGTCCCGTTCTGCCTGAGAAGAGCCCGCACACCATGTTTCGATGAAGAGTACATTTCCCACTGCGGATGGTCGAACCCCATGTGGCACGTCTGGCAAGCCTGCGGCTGCTGCGCCTCTACTTTTGAGAAAGTGTGGCGCGTGTGACATGCGTCGCAGGACGCGACTCCGAATCCGGCGCCCTGAGCTTTCAATTGCGCAATCTCTTCCTCGGTCTTCAGGCCGAGCTTGTGGCAACCACCGCAACCTTTCATTCCTTCCGTCTGCGCCATCGGCTGCCAGTGGAAGGTCGGCATCGCTTTCATAGCGGCCCATGCAAAGGCATGCTTGCCCTTGCTGAACTGCTCTACCTGGGTCGCGTGACACACTTTGCAGGTATCGGGCGTCGGGATCTTCACATCCTTGACGTCGTAGTCCGTGGTGTGATCTTCACCATGGCAAACCGAACAATCAACGGAGTTCTCGGAGTGCTTGCTCAGTTGCCAGTCAGAAACGATGTTTGGGGTTACTGTCTTGTGGCATTCGACACAGGTCGCACCGGCGGCCGCTGCCGCCAACAGTAGGACAGATAGCAATATTCGGATGAACATAAGATTGCTCCACACAGCGATCCTCGCGAAGCAATTCTACCAATGACGAGGAGATAGCCGGTGTGACCGTGGTCACTGCTGGAGCTATCGCTGCCGCTTGCCCACGCAGTAGAGCCACTCGGAGGTCCGGAGGAAGATCTGACCACCCGAGATCGAGGGCGAACTGAGGGTGTAGCCGTTCATCTGGTTGGTGGCGAGTATCTCGAATTTAGGACCCGCCTTGATGACCACGGTCTGCCCGTCCTCATTCGACATGTAGAGTTTTCCGTCCGCTAGAACTGGGGACGAGGAGTAGGTCGCTGGGGGAATGCGTTCGGAACCCCACACGATATCGCCGGTCGATGGGTTCAGACAGTGGACAACACCACGGTCATCGAAGAGATAGAGATACTCTCCGTCGGTAACCGGACTCGGGACGTCGGGACCACGATCAAAGGTCCAGAGAAGCTTCGGCTCGATCTTGCTTCCGTTCTTTGTGATTCGGAACGCTTGGAACGGTGTCCGCCGGGTCGGCACAAAGATGAGGTCGTTATGGACGACGGCGGACGAGATGATACGGTAGTTTGGTGCGTTCTGCGGATTGAGCCCGCCGCGGCGCCAGATCTCCCTGCCGGTTTTCGGATCATGACCAGTCACGTAGTCTCCGCCGGAAATCACAATCTGATCTTCGCCCTGCCCAGTAAGGAGCGCTGGCGTGGTATACGCGTCTGGAGATTCACGCAGTGCATCAGTGGGGCGGTCGACCCTCCACAAGGTTTTGCCAGTAGCTCCGTCGATCCGTAGGACATAAGACGGCTCATCGGTCTTCATGCCGTGAAGGCACTCGACGATGAGATCCCCATCGTAGAGTAGCGGTGAGGAAGCATAGCCCCAATTCAAGCCGAACTGGCCGTAGTCGGCTTGAATATCCCGTGCCCACAGTTCGCCGCCGTCGAAATCGAACGCCTTCAGGATCCCGGTACCGGTCATCACCCAAACAGTATTGCCGTCTGTTACCGGGGACGGCGACGACATGTTCTGCTTCCGCATTCGCACGTCGCCATCGCTGAGATGCTTCTTCCAAATGACTTCACCCTTATTGCGGTCAACGCACCAGAGGAAGAGGCTGCCTTCTTCTGCGACATTCAAAAAGATCTTCTCGCGCCAGATAATCGGGGTCGCGCCACTACGGTCCGGCATCGCCAGCTTCCAAGTGACATTCTCATCGTGACTCCACTCCACAGGGAGCCCTAGTTCGCCGCTTACGCCATAGAGATCGGGGCCGCGCCAGTGCGGCCAGTCAGCGGCGGCCACACCGCATAACAGCAATCCCAGAATCGTGATTTTCAAAAGAGAAACCCCATGCCTCATTGACCTTGCACCCTCCTTGGTAAGATTACAACACGATTGGAAAGGAGAACGCATGAGCACTTGTAACCGCCGCGAGTGGTTGGCTGGGCTTGGCGCCGCCGGAGCTGTTGGGTGCGGGCAAGGAGACGAGGGGCCGACGTCCGCGGCCCCGGAAGGATGCCTGGACGTTGCAAGTTACCAACCCAACAGCATGCTTCATGTGCCGGAAACGAGCGTTCCTAAGCCGAAGTTCCCGGTGATTGATATTCACTCGCATCTCACGTTCTCGGAAGACGAACCCGAAGGTCTCGACATCCCGATGCCTGCTGGCGAGATTCTGGAAACGATGGACCGCAAAGGGCTAAAGCTAATGCTGAACCTAACTGGCGGCCACGGCAAGGCATTGCGGCAAGCGATAGATACGTTTCAGAAGCCGCACCCGCACCGCTTTCGTGTATGTTGCGAACCCCATTGGAACAAGGCGGCCGATCCAGGCTATCCGCAATTCCAGGCTGAGGAGGTAGAGTCCGCGCGCAAAGCCGGCGCCGCCGGACTCAAGATACTGAAGACACTCGGCCTCTACCTTCGCGAGAACATCACTGACGGGCCACTTGTGAAAGTCGACGATCCGCGTTTTGACCCGATGTGGGAAATCTGTGGGGCGCTCGACATGCCGGTGTTGATCCACACCTCGGACCCGGAGGCGTTCTTCCTTCCGATCGACCGCTTCAACGAGCGGTGGGAAGAATTGCACGCTCATCCCAACTGGTCGTTCCACGGCAAGGACTTCCCATCCGACCGCGAATTACAAGAAGCGCGTTTTCGGGTGTTGGCCAAGCACCCCAAAACGAAATTCGTCGTGTTGCACTTCGGAAACGCCGAGAACCTTCGCTACATTGCCGAGAACATGGACAAGTTCCATAACATGTACCTCGAGTTCGGCGCCCGCATTGGTGAATTGGGCCGGCAGCCGCGCACTTCCCGCTGGTTCTTCGAGAAATACCAGGACCGTATTCTCTTCGGCACTGACGCCGTTCCGCATGGAGACGAATACCCCCAGCAAGTGTTCAACGACCGGCTTTACGAAATCTACTACCGGTTTCTTGAAACCGAAGACGAGTACTTCGATTACGCTCCCGCCGCGGCGCCACCGCAGGGACGGTGGAAAATCTACGGGATCGGCTTGCCGGATGCCATATTGAAGAAGGTCTATCACGACAATGCGGCGCGGCTACTCGGTCTGCCGATGCTGTCGTGATCCTGATCCCGGCATGGGCACCGAGCCCCGGCCGACTGACAAATTCAGAGGCCCGGCTCACGCCGGATGGCGAACGAAACCGTTGTCATACGGCGTTCCAAGTGACAGTTGGAACACTCAGCGAGGTTATCGCGGCCTACGTGTTCGCGCTGTTCCCGGTGACAGTCGATGCATGTCTGGTGCATTGCGGACTGATACCCGCTGGCGAGTTTCAGATCATGTACGGCCCCGTGTGGATGTAGCGGCTTCATGTTCTGCTGGTGGCACTCCCGGCAAGATTCCGCCGTGGAAGTCTGTTTCGGCGCACTTTGGGGGTGGCAGACGCTGCAGGAGTGATTCGCTGGGAACATGCCGGTCAGGCGCCTCTCGTGAGCGACCCAATTCATGTGTGCAGTGTGGTTGAAAATGTTCGTGGATGCCGTCATTTGCTGATGGCAGCGCGAACAGGGCGTCGCGTGGTCCCCAGGCAGGGAGAGATGGTGACACTTGGCGCAGGATGATTCTCCGCCCAGCCGCCGCTGGTGGTCATGGTGAGGGAACCGCACCATGAAGGAGTTCCCATTCCCGTCCAGCTTGAGGACCGCCCGTTGGGTGTCCAGCGCCAGCGGAGGTTTGACAACCGCACCCGCTTGTTCTTCGTGGAATGGCGGATAGAAAGCGGCCCAGGCGATCGGAACTACTAGGACACAGATCGCAGTTGTGCGGCGCAGTCCGCTCGACATCGCGCGGTCCCATACTCCCGTTATGGGATCAAACGAGGGGAAACGCGTCATCCGAAGTTGGTAACGTTCCTGCCAGCCGGATTCGAAGATGGGCAGGTGCTCGCAGATGTACAAAAACGCCATGCCGGCGGCGGCAAGGATGCCCAGACTCAGCGCCCATTCGGTCAGTGACGGGAAGTAAACGGATTCAGCGTCCCGATAATAGCCGAAGATGCCGACATTCAGGCGGTTCCATATGAGCCCGAGGGCTGCCGAAGCAGAGGCGACAGCCAATCCTGCTGGCGACTGCCGTGTTTTCGGAAATACCATCAGAGCGAGGGGCAGAACGGCCAACAACAGGACTTCGCCGATGTAGAAATAGCTCTCCCACGTCATTGCCAGCAGGTCGCGGGCAGCGCCTGTTGCAAACAAGTCCGCGATCCTCAAAACCAGATAAACAGCGAGAATGCCCGAGGCGATTCCCGCAAGCTTCCGCAACATCGGCAGGTCCCGCGCTTGCGGATCCGAAGCTGCATTGTTCTCGGGGCAGCAAGGCGATCGATCGCCGAATACGGCCGCCGGATCGTAAGCGTACGAGTGAAAGAGCTTTGCCAACACCGCAACCATTAGTCCGGCCGCCGCTGCGGACACAATGAACAGAAGCGGCAGCCGCGGTGTGTACCAGAGAGAGTGGAGTCTTTGCGGAGTCACCAGGAACAGCGAACCCAACGAAGAGTGGTGCAGACATGAGAGCGAGATCCCAACGATCACAATACCGTATCCAATCTTGTGAAGAGATCCGGCTATCCTTTCCATTCGGAACTTCTCCAGCACCGTCGGGCTCAACTCGATCATCGTGATGGTGAAGTAGAGCATTACGCACCAAGCGACCTCGAACAGGAAGGAGTGTTCATTCCACATGACGATCGGGTGCCAGATTCGATACGGGATTCCGATATCGAGCAATAGCGCGAAGACAGAGGACCCGTAGCCCAGGAAGGCGATCAGGATCGCCGGCTTCAGCATGGGCCGCAGCGACTCTATGCGCAGGATGTAGACAAGAAAGCCGATCGTGAAACCGCTGGTAGCCAGCGCCACTCCAGCTACCATGTTCAGAATCTTCCAGAGTCCCCACGGCGCCTCGTCAGTGAGATTTGTGGTCGCGCCGAGTCCGAACCAGAGCCGGAAGCCGATGGCGACGGCCCCGGCGAAGATGAGAATCCAGAGAATATCCTTCAAGGCTCGGGTACGGTCAATCATTGCCGCGCTTCTCCTTCCGGCCGGAACGCTCCGCAACCATTACTTCGTTGCGTCGCGCAATGATGGCGCCTAGCGCCCACAGACCTACGGCTGCACCACCTCCGATGTAGGGCGTCTTCTCGATAAGAGGATCAGTGAGGGACGGAATGGGAGCGGCCGTCTCCTGCGGAAAGTCCAGGACCGAGAGATCGACGTCAGAGATGTACATCACTGAAGTCCCGCCCCATTCGTGCTCTCCCCAGACCCGCGGTAGATATCGCCCCGGTTGTCCGTCTATCAATTTGTGCGCTTCCGCCAGAAGTCGGGAGCGCTCGCCGAACCGGAGAGCGTCGTTCGGGCATGCCTCCACACAGGATGGGCGCTGTCCGTGTGCCAGCCGATCCGCGCACATGTCGCATTTCTTCATAAACGGGGTTGTTTTCGACCACTCGTATCGAGGAATGTGGTGCGGACACGAGAGCATGCAGTAACGGCAGCCAATGCATTTGTCCGGGTCATAGACAACGGGACCATCGGGCGATTTCGTGATGCCCCCCACGAGGCATGCAGAGACGCAACTCGGCTCAACACAGTGCATGCAGCTCTTCCGGGCAAAGCGTCCTTCTTCCACTACTTGGATGTACAGGAGTTGCTCCTCCGAGAGCGCTCCGCCAACGTATGAGCGGGGAAGCTTGACCTGTCCGTCGGCATGGGCTGCAACACACGCCGAAACGCAGCGCTCGCAGCCAGTACAGCGAGTGACATCCACCAGAATTCCATACATCAGACTTTCGCCTCCTCTCCGTAAATCGCTGCCGCGACACGGTCTCCCGCGCCGGGGCGGAATTGCCAGTGCACCTGCGACAACCGGTCAAACGGGAACAGGACTACATGCGCCAGCTTGGTAAACGGGATTGCCACCAGGAGCGCCTCCGAGCTAAGCAGGTGAAACAGCATCATGGATTGCCACGGCAGAGGATTCACCATCGGGTGCGACGCCATGTAACCGGTAACAAAGGGGACGAGGACCATGCCAAGGATTACGTAGTCACCGGGCTTGCTCAGATCCCTGGACCGCCTGACCAGGATCCGATAGCCGAGCAAGACCACAACCAAGATAATGGTGAGCAGCGTCAGGAGATCGGCGGCTGAAGCGGGCAGTCGAGGCAGTGTCACACCCAGAAGGGACTCCCATAATACGACATGATCCGCGAGGAAAATTGGCGTGAGTATCGCGCCAACGTGGAAGAGAATCGAAGTCGAGGTAAGCGCCAGCGTTCCGCGCGTCAAGTGCCGCACCGGGAAAGCCCAACTCAACGAATCCGCGAACACCTGCTGCCAGCGCACACGCTGGAGCTTGTTTCCTTTTGCCGCCAACAAGTTCAATTGCACGACTACGTGCCGGCCAAGACCAAGCAGCATAACGAGGACGGAGATTGCGAACAGAGGTCCACGTGCAAATTCAATCCAATGGTCCATTACTTTCTCCACTACATCGCCAGAGGGCCCTTGCCCTCGTCGCGCCTTTGCCGGGCGCTGGGGGCGCCGTCAATCTCAACCGCTTGGAGTACTAGGTCGTGAAGCCCGAGGACGCGGCACGGAAGTTTGTAATACTCCACCAATTCCTTCAGTTGTTTCTTGCAGTTCGCGCAGGGCGCCACAACAACTTCCGCACCAGTCGCTCGAATCTGATCCGCCTTCGCCCTTCCAGAAACCTCCATCCTGTATTCGTACATTTCGTCGATTGAGACCAATCCGCCGCCGCCTCCGCAGCAACAGTTCTCCCGGCGATTCGGAGTCATCTCGACGAAGTCCTTGACGAATGATCGCAGCAGTTTGCGGGGTTGCTCGGTGATCCATCCAGAGCGGGCGATGTTGCAGGGATCGTGATACGTCACCTTCTCGCTGATCACATCGGGGTCCAGTTTGATCCGGCCTTGCTCGACGCATTCGAGCGTGTATTCGATGAAGTTCTTCACCGGCCTCGCGTCGCCGTCGCCAAATACCGGAACGAACTCCTTGGCGGACCGCGAGGCGTGGCCGCACTCGCCGACAAGAATGCTGCGGCCGTTCAGCCGCCCGACCTCAGAAACGAGCTGCTTAATGATTCGTTCCAGATGCCAGTCGCTATAGAAGAGCCCATAGTTAATGGCGTCGTAGTTCTCGCTGCCGATAGTCCAGTTCTCCCAATCGCCGGCCGCGTAGAGAACAGCGGCATTCCCCATCAGAGTGTCCGGCTCCATCAAGTAGTCGCTGACAGCGCAGAAGAAAACGTAGTCCCGGTTCGGCTGATCCACAGGGAACTGAAGCCTCAGCCCTAGGTACTCGTGTAATTCGTCAGACAGAAACTCCAGTGTGTCCCGCAATGCCGGTTCAGGGATTTTCGAAGTGTTGCGGGTCTCACCTTCAAGTTGTTCCCGTACGCTCACCTGCAGGGCGTGCGGCGCAATCCCTGCGGTGGCGAGAATGTAACGCCCCAGGCGTGCAATCAGCCCGTGGTCGATTCCCATCGGGCACTCCAACGTACAGCGCCTGCACGCAGTGCAGCGCCAAAAGCTCTGGGCGAACTGATCGATGGCCGCCGCCGTCAGTTCCCAGCTCGACCCAAGCCGGGACGCGAGCCAGCCCGACCCGGTGAAGTACCGCTTGTAGACGTCGAGGAGCATATGGCTCCGGTTGCACGGTATGTCTTTTGGATCTTGCGTGACCTGGTAGATCGGACAACTGACGACACAGCGGCTGCATTTAGCGCTCGACGCAGCGTAGGAATCGAGCAGGGGCCGGTAATCCGTATACTCCAGAATCGCGGCAAACGCCTTCAGAAACCTCTCCACTCGGTCGGCTGGGAGCGGCCGGTCGAGGTGAAACATATATTGTGTTGTCTGCGACGCGCTGGCCGCATTAGGTTCCGCGACGGTTGTTGCCATATCTATTCACTCCTCCGCTGTCTCATGGCTGGTGCATTCCTGTCGTCGGAAGCAGATGCAACCGCAGTGCCGAATCGGCGGGTGATCCGTCGCCAGGCAGCCACTTTACGCGGAAGTGACGCTTAGTGAACAACCTGGCAGATATCGACGGCCCCTCTGGACGAGTTCAAGATGACCGTTAACAGTTGCGGACGTTGCAACGTAGCGTCGCAGCGAAACACTTCGTGCAACACCTGAGCAGGGGGAGCAGTGCCCTCGAATCAAACCTTCCGCCGAGTAGGTTGTTGAGACGGAAAGGCAACGGTGAATCTCGAAGGTCCGCAACGACCGGACACCGCCGGTTCGGCAGGACGATTGCAGAGTGCAGAGGCGGAGACAACGAATGCATTGTGGCGCGCCCCTGCTCGGAAGACGGGTCGCCCCCCGTTGCACGGCCGCCGACGCTTTGCTGGTGGTTTCGGTGACCAGGGGCCGTGTGGCGGGGCAGGATCTTTTTCCCGAAGAGATCGCAGACGTGTTCGATCTGGTAGAAGCGATCCAGCGGCACCGGCTCGATACGCTTATCTGCGGCGGCATTAGCGCTGACGTCAGGGACACGGTTCACTCGCTGGATGTGGAAGTGATTGACAATGTCGCGTGCACGGCAGAGGCAATCGTTCCGGCAATTGAGAATGGAGTCCTCACGCCCGGATACGGATTGTCCACGTCGAGCGGAACACCCCTGCCAGTCTCGGGAACGGAAGAGACGCAAGGCAAGGTAGACCCGCGAATCATCGACTGCTTGGGTTGCCGTAACAAGATCTGTCTCGCCGGTGAGAATTGTCTTAATGTCTCTCTCGGAGGCGACATTGAACCGCCACCGGAATCCCTCCGGATGATCGAGACCGCATTCGACCTCTCTCAAGAGCAGGAACGCCAGCTCTGCCGGGTCGCCGAGATGGTCTACTTCTGCCTCGAGATGAACTATCGCCACATTGGCGTCGCGTTCTGCACGGAGCTACTTGAGCCGGCGCGGATTCTAACGGGGGTACTGCGAAGATTTTTTGAAGTTACGCCGGTGTGCTGCAAAGTGGGCGGGGCGACATTGGAAGGCATCCCCGGCAATGAAGGGGCCGCGTTTCAGGCGGTCAGTGACACGGCATGCAATCCGCTAGCCCAGGCGGAGATCCTGAATCTTCGAAAAACGGACTTCAACCTTATAGTTGGGTTGTGTGTTGGTTCCGACGCCGCCTTTGCCCGCGCCAGCCAAGCGCCGGCGAGCGCCTTGATCGTCAAGGACCGCTCCCTGGCAAATAACCCTGTCGGTGCGCTCTACTCCGACTATTACCTCCGGGAGAGCGTGACGCCCGCCCCCGGGCGATCCCCGGCGAGAAGTGCGAAGAATTCATTCCGAATCAAGGAGAAAACATGACTGTTCCAGCAATCAACGCCGTCGGCTTCTGCGCTCATTACTCGCGCCAGGGCGACTGGGCTTTCGAATACGCAGTGCAGCTTGCGCAACGGCGACACAAGAAACTGAACGTGTTCCACTTCCTCGCGGACCCGTATGACCCATTCGACGAAGGTCCTGTTAACTTCTCTTCGCGGCAATACCGGGATTTCCTGATCGAACGAGAAAAGGAGTTGCGGCTCTATTACGATGCGCGCCTGGGCGACTATCTTGAAGTCGGTTTCCGCCTTTGTGAAGACAAAGAATGGACCGAATTGCATCGCTGCCTTTATGACCGGGAGTTCCAAGTACTCGTCCTCGGCTGTCCTGATGAAGACGCTTCTTTCGCCGGGCGTCCCATCCGCGAGTTCGCCAGCAGCTTCGCTTGCCCGCTAATCATGGTGGGACCAGATTCGCCGGAGACCATCCATCTCAACGCTCCAGCCGCCCTGTTGGCGGACACATTCGGGCTCAATGATGAACCCTGGCAGAGGGTCGACGACGAAATTGCAGGCTGGCAAGCGCAGTTCTCTGGAACGATTACCGACCCGGAGGTATAGAATGGAAGTAACGAGAGTCGCACCCGCGCTCAACGGCCAGAAAATTTCTCCCCGTGTTACGGGTGCCTTCGCAGGGGGCGCGAAGACTCAGATTGACAAGGTTCAGCGAGTGAGAGATAAACTCCCCGGCATTATCTTCAACAGCATTAGCGACGGGGTTTTTACTGTCGATCGCACCTGCGTCGTCACTTCTTTCAACAAAGCCGCCGAGGAGATCACCGGATTCACCGCGGACGAGGCTATTGGCAAACACTGCTTCGATATCTTTCGGACGGAGGTGTGCCACAAAAGTTGCGCACTGCGCGACACGCTGCTGAAGAACGGTGCGATCGAAAACGCCAGGGTCACCATCATCACCAGAGAAGGCTGTGAAACCCCGATCAGCGTCTCCACATCCATACTCCGGGACGATCAGGGCGAGATTATCGGCGCCGTGGAGTTCTTTCGTGATCTATCCGAAGTGGAGCACCTGCGACATCAGTTGGAGCAGCATCACTGCCTCGAGAAGATTATTAGTAACAGCGACCGGATGCGGCGGGTAATCGACATGCTCCCTAACGTTGCTGAGTCCGATTGCAGCGTGCTCATTCGCGGCCTCAGCGGTTCCGGCAAGGAATTGATCGCGCAAGCGATCCACAGCCTGAGCCCGCGCCGGTATAACCCCTACATCAAGATTAACTGCGCCGCGCTTCCAGCCACGCTGCTGGAGTCCGAATTGTTCGGCTATGTGAAGGGAGCTTTCACGGACGCGAAGCGCGACAAACCTGGTCAGTTCTGTCTGGCAAACGGAGGCACACTTCTGTTAGATGAGATTGGCGAAATGGACCCTTCTCTACAGGTGAAGCTACTGCGCGTCCTCAACAATGGTGAGTACCAGCCGCTTGGCTCCGTGAAGACTCTGCACACCGACGCCCGGATTATTGCGGCGACCAACGCCGATCTCAAAACCGCCATTGCCGCCGGCACGTTCCGGGAAGATCTCTTCTTCCGGATCAACGTGGTGACAATTAACCTGCCCCCTCTTCGGGAACGCATGGAAGACCTTCCGCTCCTCGTGGAGCACTTTCTCCGCAAAATCGGGCAAAGAACTCGAAAACCGATCAAGCAAGTTTCCGACGCGGTATTGGGCCTGCTCCGGAAGTACCCGTTTCCCGGCAATGTGCGCGAACTCGAGAACGCCCTCGAACACGCCTTCGTAATGTGCCGTGGAAACCAGATCGAAGTGAGACATTTGCCCCAACACATAACGGACGAAGCGCAAGCAACCAACGGGATCACGCATAGCGAGAGAAGCGAACCCGACGTAATCCGTGAGGCCTTGAGGCGTCACCGCGGTAACCGGTCCAGGGTTGCTGACGAGTTGGGCGTTCACCGTTCAACGCTCTGGCGCAAAATGAAGCAGTTTGGCATTGCGCGCTAGGCCGATAGTCTGGTTCTCAATCACTCCGGATACCGCCGGATCTGAGTGCCACGCCCGCCCGCCGGCAGGCGGACGGTGTGGAGTTCGCCTCCCCATCGAGCCTGTATGGTGAAACCCGCGTTGTTTGGATCAGCCATCCAGAGAGTGCTGGCATCCCACATGGCTAGGCAGGAATGATCGGTTTGCAACAAAGTTTGGCCCTCGACTTCAAGCGCTCCCGGCTCATACATCGCGGCAAATACCGTACCGTCGCCGAATCGGACCGCCTGCTGACTGCGGCTGTTGGTCAGAACCTGCCAGGCCGGGCTTTCCGCTGTCGCACTGATCCCATCGAGTGAGACGCCCGGAAGGATCGCATACGTGAATGACTGCGACGGCCGATCGTGAAGAACTTCCGCGAGAAAAACCTCGCTGGCTATCGTTTCATCACTGAGAGCGCGGTTGATTCGGCGCCAGTTCCCTTCCCTCTTTCCGGCACGAACTCGCATGCGCAAGGTTCGGTTCAATAAGTAACCGACGTTGTCATGCCAGATCCACCTCGCAGTCTGAACCACATCCTTGTTGTCCGGGACCTCCGCGCGCTGCCTGCCGTCCTCGGAGATCCATACCGGACCACGTAGCCGGTTCTGCTCGAGGGAGGTACGGATACTACCGGCCGATCCTTCGATCCTTGCCTCGCTCAGCAGACACACAACGGCGTCAGCGTTCATCGCGCACAATCTTCTGATCCCGAACGAATGGCGGCCGGCCCCACCGGTCCGGGCCAGATCAAAAACGCCCATTCCGCGCTGCCCATCGCCCAATCCTCCAACGAACCCCTGCTTGTCGATTTCGGGAGAATCGTCGCTTGTCGTGAGACCCGGCAATCCCGGCCAGTCCCACACCGGTTGCAAGTCGTGGTATTCGTCGCCATGGCGCAGCAGATAATGGTCTCCGGTCTGCAAATACCGCTTTCCAAGTTGATTTTCGCTATTGATGTCCTCGGTGAGAAGGATCCGCGTGGAGATACCTTTCAGGAAGAAACTGAACGATGGCCGGTGGTAAGTGCTGAAGTCGGCGTGAGGAAAATGCCGGAAACCGGTAAGCGCCGGACCTTCGCCCGACTCACCGGCAGCCAGGGCTTCAATTTCTTGCGCACGGATCGTTGTCACTTCGTGCCAGAGCCCGAGCAGGCCTTGCAGATCGACCGACATGCTTCCCGGCCGGCTTACCGCGCGGTCAAGGGTGGAAGGGACGGTGTAGCGTCCCCGACTCATCCATCGCAGACCTTCGAGAATGTAGTTGGTGATGATCTCCGCTTTCTCCTCCGGGTACTCCCAGGGAGACTCACGGAGTTGCCAACCGAGTTTCACCGCCACGTCCAGGTACGAGTGGCCGTAGTGAAACGACTGCAAGCGGGCGCCGTGCTGGTAGAAGCTGTAGTCGTCCTGGATACCTTCCGCCCAGCCAACCTGAATCTCGCCGTGGATCCTTCTCGCGGCCTCGGCCAACTCCGCCAGCCCTTCCTCCCGGCGCGGGGAACCGTAGCGCGAAGCGAGCACCGCGCCATGATGCAAAGCCAGTTCGGCCGACCACATGAGGTTGGCGCCCGTCGCCCGCATCCGGCGCTGAGCCAGCACCTCCATGCAGCCGTCGAGCCGCTCGTCACGCAGCCGGTCCCCAAGCAGGATAATGATGTCGCGCATCGCCCTCGGAGTGCCGATCTCGTTGTACCACCAGTTGCCGCTTTGAGGGCGTACTTCGATCCAGTAGTCCAGCCCCCGCTCGATCGCCGGCATAAAACGTGAATCCTGCTTAAGCACGCGAATTAGGGCCTGAATTCGACTGAGGTGCGTCAGCGGTCTCCACTGTGAGCGGGAGCGGTCGGAATAGTCGATGTCCGGCCAAGATCCATCAGGGCGCTGGCTTTCCAGGTATCGGTTAGCGGCGTCTACGGCGGGCGCTTCCCCGCGGAGGAGCATCTGCCGGGCACGCTCCAGGATAACATCCGGGGCCGCGGCCGCCTTTATGAAGGGCGGCCAGGCCAGCATCAGAATCAAGAGAGCCTGAATTCGCATCTCGAACGCACGATATCACATCGATCACCAACCACCCCCGGCCGGCCGGAAAGCCGCATCCGAACCCGTTGTTTTGATATACTGCTGCTAACCGGATCTGAAAGTAGAGTTTATACGTCTGGTGTGCGCGGATCTTCCAATCGCCCACCGGCATCAGAGGCGCCGATGCGAATACCGAGAATTCTATCCGTGTCCTTGATCGCCCTCGGGGCGATTTGTCTCACACCGGCATTTGCCGCAGACTGGCCCCAGTTCCGGGGTCCTAACCGCGACAACATCTCGAAAGAAACCGGCTTACTCCGGCAGTGGCCGGCCGGCGGGCCGAAGGTGCTATGGACCATCCCAGTGAATCAAGGCTACGCCGGCGCCGCAATTGTTAACGGCCGGGTATATCACCACGACTACGATTCCGCGACGTCGGAGTGGAGGGTCTACTGCCGCAATCTGGCGGACGGCAAGGAAATCTGGCAGTTCGCCGAGAAACGGCGCATTCGTCCCAATCACGGCATTACACGCACCGTTCCAGCGGTAGACGGCAAGTATGTCTTCTCCTTCGACCCGAAGTGTATTCTGCACTGTCTGAATGCCGAAACCGGCGAAGAGATCTGGCGCAAAGACCTTTTCGCTGACTACAACTCCAAAATTCCGCCTTGGTACAACGGCCAGAACCCGCTTATGGAGGCCGATCGCGTCATCATTGCGACCGGTGGAGACGCCATCATGGTCGCCCTCGAGAAGGCAAGTGGTAAGGAGATCTGGCGGACTCCAAATCCCGACGGCATGCTTCTTTCTCACGCCTCCGTCATGCCGGCCACAATCGGCGGCACGAAGCAGTATCTCTACGGTACCCTCGCGGGGCTTCTGGGTGTCTCGGCCGCGGACGGGAAACTGCTCTGGCAGCACGAGCGGAAGTTCAACGTCGCTCTCTCGCCTTCTCCACTCCCGGTGGACGGGGACAAGGTCTTCCTCACCGGGCCCTATGACGCAGGTAGCATCATGATCCGGGTCAACGGTAGCGCCGGAAAGTTCGAGACCGAGGAAGTGTTCAACATGGCGAACAACGAGTGGAACTCGGAGGTTCATACTCCAGTTGTTCACAAGGGTCACTTCTATGCGGTGGGCAAGAAACGTCGGGGCCTGTTCACCTGCATGGGGCTAGATGGCAAGCCCGTGTGGGATAGCGACGGCAAGGCTGCCTTCGGTCTCGGCAGTTTCCTGCTGGCGGACAATATGTTCTTCATTTTGGAAGGGCGCACCGGGATGCTTCGCATAGTGGACGCAAGCGCTCCTGAGTACAAGGAACTTTCCAGCGCGCAAGTGTTGAGCGGCCATGACGTCTGGGGCCCGATGGCCTTATCTGACGGCAAACTCGTACTGCGCGACATGACCAAGATGGTCTGCCTCGACGTCCGTGGAAAGTAGTGGCTGCACTATGCGTTACCGCCAACTCAGACCGATCGGCGGCAGGGGCGGTGGCCCCGGTAAGTTCTCGCAAACCTTGCGAGCCATCACACTGGACTCTTCGGACATTCTCTACGCGGCCGGCGATTCGGCGGTACATGTCTTTACTCCGGACGGCACTCCTCAGCGCAAGTGGGAAACCTCGCGCGAGGCCCACTCCGTTGCGGTGGCGCCGGATGGTTCCGTCTTCGTAGGGCAGTCCGGTCAGGTTGAAATTTTCGACCCTCTATCGGGCAGGCTCCGGGATACCTGGCAGAATGCTGAGCTTCTTGGCCTGGTTACGGCCATCGGTTTCGCTGGAGACAGCGCTTTGTTCGCAGATGTGAAGGCGCGATGTATCCGCCGTTATAGCAACGATGGCAACTTCGTCCAGAACATTGGCAAGGACAATCGCATGAAGGGGTTCCTTGTCCCGAACAGAGTTCTGGACTTCAGCCTGGACTCCGGAGACGTGATTCACGCCGCCAATCCCGGCAAGCACCGCGTCGAGCGATACACTCTCGATGGGGATTTGCTCGGCCATATCGGCCACTTCGACGGCCTCAACCCCGAAGGTTTCTCCGGCTGCTGCAACCCCACCAACGTCGCCGTTAGCGGGGAACGGATCTACGTGACCGAAAAGGCTGATCCGCGCGCGAAGGTATACGACCTTGACGGTAACCTTTTGGCGGTGATCGCCTCCGATCCGTTTGACCTGGCCTGCAAGAACATGGACATTGCCGTCGATTCCCGAGGCTGGGTCTACGTGGCCGAGACAGTCACACTCCAGATTCTTGTTTTCGAACCGGAAAGGGCTTCCTCATGAGCGACAATCCAACCCGGCGAAATATTCTTGGCAATGCCGTGCGCGGGACGGTCCTGCTCGCCCTGGGCGGTTCCGCGGCCTACCTTGTCAAGAAAGCCGACGGCCAGATCGTCTGGCAGGTCGATGGCCGGAGGTGCGTGAACAGCCGGCTGGGCGCGGTCGGTGTCGACGTCTGTGATCTCTGCACCACGGAATGCGTCGTCACCCAATCGGCGGTGCGCGCCGTAAACGACAGCTCGAAGTGCGGCCGATGCTACATCTGCCCCGCCTACTTCAACGTCAAGAGCGCAATTGACGAAGAGGGACTCCCCAGCGAAAAGCTCTGCCCGCGCGACGCCATCGAACGAAAGCCCATCGGCTGGATCGACCCCACCGACCCGGCTAACAATTTCTATGACTACCTAATTGACGAAGAAAAGTGCGACGGGTGCGGCAAGTGCGTGATGGGTTGCAAGGAACCAGCCGGCCTCGGTTCCATTCGGCTCCGGGTACGCTACAACCTGTGTGTCGATTGCAACCGCTGCGCTATCGCCACGGCCTGCCCGGAGAACGCTCTTTCTCAGGTGTCGCTCGATGAGGCCTTCGAGTTGGAGAACCTGCACGTGGAAGCATGAGGCCTGAATGAAGCTGCCCTGCCGCTTGCTCTGGATCGTGCTTTTAACGCTCCTCCTGCCCGCTTTCGCGGCGCCACAGGCTATCCCCTACGAGCGGCCCGTGGACACCGCCCCCCAAGACGATGACATCGGCGAGGGCTACGTTACCCCGGAAGTCCAGAACCCCGCACCTCGCAGCTACTGGCTCGAGGTGCTTGATGTCGCATTGCTCGCCGCGGCACTGGCCGCCGCTGTCTGGATCGTTCTGAGCCGGCGGAGCCGGAAGTGGGCACTGGCTCTCGCGGTTGCGTGCCTTGCCTACTTCGGCTTCTACCGCGAGGGCTGCGTTTGCCCAATCGGCGCCATTCAGAACGTATCGGTCGCGCTGGTGGATCCGAGCTATTCGATCCCAATCGTAGTGATCGCAATCTTCTTCCTGCCCCTCTTGGTCGCTCTCTTTTTCGGACGGGCCTTCTGCAGCGGTGTTTGCCCGCTTGGCGCCATTCAAGAGGTCGTTGTTCTCAAGCCCGTTCAAGTTCCCCGGAAGGTCGACCGCGCTCTCGGCCTTCTGAAATGGGTCTATCTCGGCGCCGCGATCCTGATCGCCGTGCAGCCCGCCATCGCTAGGGATTTCGTCATCTGCCGCTACGATCCGTTTGTCAGTTTCTTCCGCCGCACCGGCTTCGCTCACATGCTCTTCCTCGGAACCGGGTTTCTCGTCCTGGGCATGTTTGTTGGCCGCCCGTACTGCCGCTATCTCTGCCCTTACGGCGCGCTACTCTCGCTTTGCTCACGATTCTCCAAGCGCGGCGTGACCATAACACCGGACAAAGAACTCGACTGCGGGCTCTGTGCTGAGGCTTGCCCGTACGGGGCAATCGACAACCTGCGCGCCTCCCGCAAGGACTGCCTCTACTGCGCCCGCTGCTATGACGCCTGTCCACGCCACACAGGCGACCAAGCTGCCGCACCTGCTAATCCCCCAGAGGTCCGTGCATGAGGTTCCCGCCGGCCGCGGTCCTGGTGCGTGCAATCCGCACCATCTCCCTATTTGCTATCGCCATTTGCGTGGCGCATCTCGTGTACTCGTATGCCGGCGCGCGAGCCCAGGCGCCTCGAGACGAAGAGCGCATCGCCGAACTTCAGGAGCTCACGCAGCAGGACTCGGCATATTCGCCCGTACTCGCCGCCGAGCACGACCGGATCACCAACGCCCGGCAGGCCCGTAAGAAAGCGGGCGGCATAGTTTCGATTTTTCTGATTGGCGCCTCGGCGCTCTTTCTCGCCTCGGCCAAATGGCTGATTTCCCAACAACCGCGGAAGGTGGTCGCGAATCCCAAGCTCGTAAAGCTCGAAGCGCAGCGTCTGGACTTAAATCCAGAAGCTTCAGTCCAGGAACGCCGGGCCGCGGCGCCCACGATCGATCTCGCATTCGTCGATGAAGTGATTTTCCGTGTGGGGAATACACGGGAAGCCGCGATTCCGATTCTCCAGGCGATCCAATCTCACTACCGCTATCTTCCCGACGAAGCCCTCCAGCGCGTATGCGAACGAACTGATATTACACCCGCTCAAATCGCCGGCACTTCTTCGTTCTACGCCCAGTTCCGGCGTTCTCCCGTTGGAGAACACGTTGTCCGCGTGTGCCATGGGACGGCCTGTCATGTCTCGGGCGCCCGGCAGATTACCGAGGAGTTGCGCCGGCATCTCGGCATTCCACAGGGCGAGGACACCGATCCAGATCGGATGTTCACCATTGACGAAGTCGCCTGCCTTGGTTGCTGCAGCCTGGCTCCGGTAATGATGATCGATGACCATACAGCGGGCCGGCTGACTCCCGGCAGCGCATGTGAGGCTCTCGATGCCGTCGACAGGAAGGAGCCAGTATGAGCGACGGTATCGAAATCCGTGTCGGACTCGGCTCTTGCGGTATCGCCAGTGGCGGCGAATTGGTACGCGACGCTCTGCTCGAATCGGTAAAGCAAGCTGGTGCGAACGGCATCGTCAAAGTGGTTGGCTGCAACGGAATGTGCCACCGGGAGCCGCTTGTCGAAATCGTGGAGCCCGGCGGAAAAGCAACCCTCTTCGGCGAGATTGACGCGAGCTCGGCCCGCTGCATTGTTCAGCGATTTGTCAAGCCACGTTCACTCGGGACCCGATTCCGGTGGACTGCTGAATCTGTTGGCCGGCTACTTCGCAATGACCCTGAAGCGGTGGAGTTGCCGGATCGCCAACTGGACCGTCAAACCGGCCCCGCCGCCGCCTACCTCGGAAAGCAGAAGAGGATCGTACTCGAGAATTGCGGCGAGATTGACCCCGCCAGCATGGACGATTATCTGGCTCGCGGCGGCTACCAAGCTCTGCGGCGATGTCTCGAGCGCACGCCGGAGGAAGTGATCGGCGAGGTGTGCGAATCAGGCCTGCGCGGCCGTGGGGGAGCCGGATTTCCCACCGGGCGGAAGTGGACGATCGCCCGTGAACAATCGAGCAATCCCAAGTACGTAATCTGCAACGGCGACGAGGGCGATCCCGGCGCGTTCATGGACCGGCTCGTCCTCGAATCCGATCCTCACCGGGTTGTGGAAGGGCTCACAATCGCCGCCTATGCGATCGGCGCTTCCAAGGGTTTCTTCTACATCCGTGCCGAGTATCCGCTCGCGGTCAGCCGCGTTCGGGCCGCTCTCAGGCAGGCAACGGAGGGCGGGCTCCTTGGCGGGAACATCCTCGGTTCCGGCTTCTCGCTCTCCCTCGATGTCCGGGAGGGCGCGGGGGCGTTTGTCTGCGGCGAAGAGACGGCTCTTATCCAATCGCTGGAGGGGCGGCGCGGCATGCCAACGCTCCGGCCGCCTTACCCGGTGGAGCGCGGCTTTCGCGGCCAGCCGACGCTGATCAACAACGTGGAGACGCTCGCTTGTGTTCCGTGGATCATCCGCCACGGCGCCGGTGATTTCGCCGCTCTCGGAACCAGCACCAGCAAAGGGACCAAGGTCTTCGCCCTGGCGGGGAAGATCGCACGCGGCGGACTTATCGAGGTGCCGATGGGCATCACCATTCGCGAGATTGTCGATGAGATCGGCGGCGGGGTTAAGGACGGCCGGGAGTTTAAGGCAGTCCAACTTGGCGGCCCGTCCGGGGGTTGCATCCCGGCCCGCCTTGCACGCACCCCCATCGACTACGACGCCTTATCCGAGACCGGAGCAATCATGGGATCCGGCGGACTCGTGGTCCTTGATGACCGGGACTGCATGGTCGATATGGCCCGCTTCTTCCTGCAATTCACCCAGACCGAATCTTGCGGAAAGTGCACTTTCTGCCGGATTGGCACGAAGCGGATGCTCGAGATCCTCGAACGCCTTTGCGCCGGACAGGGACGGCGCGACGATCTTGGAAAACTGGAGGAACTCGCCGATTACGTCACCCGCGGGAGCCTGTGCGGCTTGGGCCAGACCGCCCCCAATCCGGTGCTCACCACGCTCAAGTACTTTCACGAAGAGTATGAAGCGCACCTCGACGGCCGCTGTCCCGCCGGCCGTTGTCCGGATCTTATCGAGTACCGCGTCAACGACAACTGCATCGGCTGCACGCTTTGCGCCCAGGCATGCCCAGTCGACGCTATCTCCTATACGCCGTATGAGAAACACAAGATCGATGCAGGTCTCTGCACCCGGTGTGACATGTGCCGGCAGGTCTGCCAGGACGAAGCTATTGAGGTAGTGTAGCGATGCAGGCTTTGACTATCGATTCCCGTGCCGTCGAATTTCAAGACGGCGCGACTGTCCTGGACGCCGCTCGCGCGCTCGGCATCCACATACCCACCATGTGTCACGTGCCGGGCCTGGAGCCCATCGCCTCGTGTTTCGTTTGCGCTGTTCAGGTGGAGGGGCGCCGCAATCTTTCGCCCGCCTGCGCACTCCCCGCCGAGGACGGGATGGTCGTCCACACTGGAACGGAAGACGTCCGCCGCGCCCGTAAGATCGCGCTGGAATTGCTGCTCTCGGACCATGCCGGCGAGTGCATGGCTCCCTGCTCGGCGCAGTGCCCGGCCGGTCTGGACATCCCCGGTTTCGTTTACCAGATCGCTAACCGGGACAATCGGCGTTCCATGGAGATTATCGCGGATAAACTCCCGCTCCCCGGCGCGTTGGGCCGCATCTGTCCCCGGCTTTGCGAGCAGGAATGCCGCCGCTGCGAGCGAGATCAGGGTCTTGCCATCGGCGCTCTTCACCGCTTTGCCGCCGATCAGGATCAGCAATCCGAGGCGCCCCACCTCCCCCCGAAAGCGCCACCAACCGGTAAGAGAGTTGCCATCGTCGGCGCCGGGCCGGCCGGTCTGGCCGCCGGGTATTATCTTTGCCAAAAGGGCCACCGCTGCACTCTCTACGACGCTATGCCCCAACCAGGCGGCATGTTGCGCTATGGCATTCCCGAGTACCGTCTTCCGAAAAGCGAGTTGGAAGCTGAGATCTCCGCCGTCCGCAAGCTCGGCGCGACCTTCGAAATGAATCAGCGGTGGGGGCGCGATTTCAAGCTGCGCCAACTCCGTGACGAACACGATGCCGTTTTCCTCGCCATCGGCGCTCAGGTCGGGCAAACCTTGCGATGCCAAGGGGAGGAGCTTGCCATCTCCGGCGTCAAATTCCTGGCGGAGATCGCAAACGGGAATTTCCCGGACCTTGGCGACACCACGGTCATTATCGGTGGCGGCAACACGGCGATGGACTGCGCCCGCTCGGCCATGCGGCTCGGTCCATCAGCGGTGAAGGTCCTCTATCGCCGCACTCGCCGCGAGATGCCCTGTTTGATGGAAGAGGTAGAGGGTGCGGAAGCGGAAGGCGTGACCATCGGCTTCCTGGCCGCTCCTGTGCGCCTGGAACGCTCCGGGAAGCGTCTGTCGCTGACGTGCCAGCACATGGAACTGGGTGAACCCGACTCATCCGGCCGGCGCAGGCCGGTCCCGGTCCCCGCGTCTGAATTCGTAGTGGACTGCTCAACCGTGATCGCCGCCACGGGACAGAAAGTGGATCTTGCCCTCGCTGAACGGGAAGGTCTCGCGGTGACCGGCTGGGGGATCGATGTGGACGAGCGCACTCTGGCTACGAATGTTCCCGGCATCTTTGCAGGCGGGGACGCCGTACTTGGCGCCGATCTCGCGGTTCGGGCCGTCGCCGGCGGGCGGATGGCCGCAACTTCGATAGATCAGTTCCTTTCCGGCAAGCCGGTGACCGGCGAACCAGAACTGGTGGGCATCGGGATGAAGCCGATCGATGACGCCGAACGCGCCGAAATCTTCCGCGGCATTGAACAGTCCCAGCGCGTGCCTCTGCCCGAGATTGCACTGGAGGAGCGCTTGCACAGCTTCGCGGAGGTCGAAGGCGGGCTATCTGGCGAACAGGCATTGGCGGAAGCCCGGCGCTGCCTCACCTGTGGGTGCCGCAAGGCGGACGGCTGCACCGTACGTCAGCTTGCTACCCAATATGGTGCGGACCCCTATCGATTCCAGGGCGCCCGGCGCCGTTTCCAACAAGACACTACGCACCCGGAGATCGTCTACGAACCGGGAAAGTGCATCATGTGCGACGCCTGCGTCCGGATCGCGGCCGAAGCTGGGGAAGACTTGGGCGTTGCGATCGTTGGCCGGGGATTCGACGTCTCCGTCGCCGTTCCATTCGGCGAGCCCCTTTCCGCCGGCCTCCGGACCGCAGCCAGACACGCGGCCGAGGCCTGTCCGTCTGGCGCGCTGTCTCTCAAGACGCAACCCCGGGCATGCGATCTGATCAAATTCGGATGAATCTCTCGCAGGGTTGGCGGAGAGTTCGCACTGCCCTGCAATCTGGTATATGATTCCGGTGACGCGGTTCGTCCGCGTGGGGAGGCAGCTATGACCGGCAACGATTTTACCCGCCGCTCTTTTTTTGGCAGATCCGCGCCTCTGGCCGTGGCAGTGGCCGCTCCTGGACTCGCTGCCGCCCAGTCCGTCGGAGTTAGACCGGGCGATTTGCCGAACCTCACGATCCGTGAAGTCAAGGTCTATTCACTCGATCGCTCGAAACTCGGACGTGGACGAGGGCGCGAGCGGATCGCGGCCGTCGTGACCGAGAGTGGCATCGAGGGCAACTATACCCTGGCCGACCGATACTGGCATCCAAACTGGAGCAACCTCGGTTGGCTGCCGTTTGCGAAGCGTCTGCTGGTGGGCAAGAGCGTTCTCCATCTGCCGGAACTCACATCGCAATGGGAGCCCCAGCGCCGCCGCATCGGTCAGAACTCCTATGCATCCGCGATTGACAACTGCCTGTGGGACATCCTCGGAAAGGCTGTCGGACTGCCCGTTTACCGCATCCTCGGCGCTTACCGCGACCGGGTTCTTGCCTACGCCAGTTCCCAGCACCACGCCACGGTCGAGGAGTTCGTCGATGAAGTCAATCAATGCAAGGCACAGGGTTTTCGCGCCTACAAGATTCACCCGCCAGACGCAAAGGAGCCGGGTGGAAGGGTCGACTACAAGCTCGACATGGAGGTCTACAAAGCGGTACGCGAGGCCGCTGGTGACGAGTTTATCCTGCTTAACGACCCTGTCGGCGTGTACACGCGGGAAGAAGCCATGAGGGTAGGCCGGATGATGGACGAGCTGAATTACGTCGGCTACGAGGATCCAATCCCAACTACCGATATCGACGGATTGGTGGAGCTATGCCGCGCGATCGACACCCCAATCCATATCGGCGAGTTCATATACTCGATCTACAATTATCCCGAGTACATCCGGCGTGGCGCCGTCGACGTCTTGCGGTTGATTGTCGATAACATCGGGGGCATCACCGCCGGAATGAAGGTCGCTCACCTTGCCGAGTGTTTCGGGATGGAGTGTGCGCCCCACAACTGGGGAAATCAATTCGACCACGCCGTTCACTTCCATTGCGAGCTTGCCATGCCGAACAACGTCTGGTTCGAGATGACCGTGCCGCAGGGATCGAGCGACCGCCCGTACATGAAGGATCATATCCGGATCGCCAAGGACGGCTACGTCGATGCACCAACCAAGCCCGGGTTGGGATACGAAATCGATCGTGACGCTCTCGAAGGCTTCCTCGACGAAATCGAGACCTAAGACTGGCGGAAGAACCAGGCGCCGGATTCGCTGATGGTAGATTACGGCACTTGAGAATTCCTCAACAGAGCCGCGACGGCCGGATGACCGGAGGCCAGAGCGAGATCGAGTGGCGTCTGCCCGGACGCCGCCCGCGCATTTGCGGTCGCGCCATTCGCGAGCAGATAACGCACCATAAGTTCGTCTCCGTTTGCGGCAGCCCCGTGAAGTGGAGTAAAGCCCTGTTGCTGGGTAAGATTCACGCCGGCGCCGGCTTCCACCAGCAACCGGACAATGCTCATGTGGCCGGCGGCGACGGCCGAGTGGAGCGGTGTGGCCTGCAGCGGATTGCTGGCGGCCCGGTTCGGATTGGCCCCTTTCGCGAGCAGGTTGTGCACAATTTGCTCGTGCCCGAAATAGGCGGAGAGTCCGAGCACGGTAAAACCGTCGGCAGAGTGTGCATCGGCGAGGGTGTCGTCAGTATCAAGCAACTCCATAACGCGATCGAGGTCTCCGACGGCGGAAGCTTCCCAGATATTCAGAACGGCGCCGCGACCCAGCAACAGGTTTACCAGTTCGTCGCGCCGGTGGTATTTCGCCAGCAGGATCGGGCTCTGGCCCAACTCGTTGCGAGCGTTTACCAGTCCGGGCTCCTGATCCAGCAGCATGGCTACCTTGCCAGTGTTCCCGTCGCGGACCGCGTCAAGAATCGCTTCACCAGCCGTCACTCTCCGCCCTCCTTTCTCCGCAGAGTCATGCAATTGGACGAGGCGCGCGCCACGAGCTTGCCTTCCGCATCCCAAACATCGCATTCCACAAATGTGAGTGTCCGCCCGTTTTTCACCACCCGCGCCTCGGCGCGCATCCGCCCGGACTTCAGTGGGCGGAGAAAGGTGATCTGCAAGTCGACCGTCGTGGAACTCTCCCCTTCCGCCAGCAGGCTGCCGTGCGCGATTCCCATTGCGGTATCGGCCACCGAGCAGTACACACCTCCGTGGACTGTAGCGAACGTGTTTTCATGTGGCCGTCCACACTCCAATTCGACAACTGCCCGGCCCGGCTCCACGGCAGCCAGCCGGAAACCCAGCGTTTCGGCAAACGGAAACGGCATTCCCTGCTCGGACAATGCCCGAAGGTAATGATCGAGCGGCTTGTTGGTTGTGAAGGGCGTAACCGGTGACGACACTTCTCCTATTTTGGCAGGCCCGCGGCCGGCGAGCGAAGCCCGCTGATAGGATATGGAGTTATGAGTTTCAAAGTCACCCGCCGATCGGCGCTTCGGTCGCTGGCCGCGGGCCTCGCCGCGCCGGCCATCGGGAGGCCGGCCCGCAACAGTCGCCCGAATGTCTTGTTTCTTGCAATTGATGATCTGAATGACTGGATCGGGACCTTACACGGCCATCCCCAGACCATTACTCCCAACATCGATTCCATCGCCGGCGGCGGGGTGAGTTTCACGCGAGCCTATTGCCAGGCGCCGATGTGCAATCCCTCACGGGCCAGCTTGATGTCCGGGCTGCGTCCGAGCACTAGCGGCTGTTACGGAAATGGCGACTATTGGCGGGACGCCATGCCGGACGCCGTTACGATTCCCCAGTACTTCATCCGAAATGGCTATAAGGTCCTCGGGGGCGGCAAGATCTTCCACGGATCGCAAAACGAAGCCAAATCGTGGCAGGCCTACCGCAATTTCGGTGGCTTTCTGCATCCGCTGAACACTCCAGTCAACGGGATCCCGAACACCCGCCACTTCGATTGGGGCGGTTTCGATGCTCCAGACGAGGAAACGGCCGGAACACAGCTTGCCATGTGGGCCGGGGACTTCCTCCAGCGGGATCATGACAAGCCTTTCTTCCTCGCCTGCGGCTTCTACCGCCCTCATCTGCCCTGGTACGCACCCAAGAGATACTTCGACAAGTTCCCTGAGGACTCAATCCAGCTTCCCCCTTTTCTCGAGAACGATCTCGACGACGTCCCCAATTCCGCCGTCCGCAGCCTCCGCGACCACGATAACGTCACATCGAGAAACCAGTGGAAGCGGGCGGTGGCGAGCTATCTGGCTTGCATCAACTACACCGACGCAAATGTCGGGCGGGTTCTCGAGGCATTAGCGCGAAGTCCGCACAAGGGAAACACCGTCGTGGTGCTCTGGACCGACCATGGATGGCATTTGGGCGAGAAGAAACACTGGCGCAAATTCACGCTTTGGGAGCGTTCATGCCGGGTTCCGCTGATGTTTCAAGCGCCTGGCGTTACCCAGGCGGGCGGCAAGTGCGGGCGCACTGTCGAGTTGATCGACATCTATCCCACGCTGATCGACCTCTGCGGCCTTCCCGCCAAGACCGGTCTCGACGGCGAGACCCTGCGACCACTGCTTCAGCAGCCGTCGTCTCCGTGGGATAGGCCCGCCATAACCTCGCTTGGGCCCGATAAAACCAGTGTCCGTACGGAACGCTACCGCTACACGCAATACAGCGACGGCGAAGAGTTGTATGACCACACACGGGATCCGAACGAGTGGCACAACTTGGCCGGCGATCCGCAATTTGCCGGCGTAAAGAAGGATCTCGCCGCCAGAGTGCCGAAGAACCGCTCGCGAAAGAAGGTCAAGCTGTTCAACGATCTTCCCGACGAGCAGAAGAATATCCTGGTCCCTCCCGCCGGACGCCACCAAATGTCGGATCCCGAAAATGTGGTGGACCTTCCGGAGACCATCTGATTGTGCCTGGGGAATATTCCCCTCATTATCAGAGAGATATGGAGTATCAACGCCATGGCGCCGATTCAGAGACGTGGTTCGATTCGCCGCCTTTGGCCTGATCAGTTTCTGCTGCGCTCTCCTTCAAGGCCAGCCGCCCGCCGAGGCGATGAAAGCCTCGGTTGAACAGCAGGTCGCGGCTGTCCGCCAACAGGCAGGCGTACCCGCAAACGATCAATTCTTTGTGCTGCCGTGGAACACCCCCGCTTTGCCTCCTGTTTCCGGGGAGAACTGTACTCCGCTCACCCCTTCCGAAGTCGACCGGTACATCCAGGAGGCGGCGCAGCGCGAGGGGTTCACCCCTGACCTGCTTCGCGCCGTCATCCAGCAGGAATCAGCCTACCAACCTTGCGCGATCTCCACCAAAGGAGCCCAGGGCTTGATGCAGCTCATGCCGGACACGGCCGCCGAGATGGGTGTTGTAGACCCGTTCGATCCGAAACAGAGCATCGATGGCGGAGCGCGATATCTCGGCGAGATGCTGCTGCGCTATGACGGTGATCTGGAGAAAGCGCTCGGGGCGTACAACGCCGGCCCGGTGCGGGTGGACAAGTACCGAGGCCTGCCCCCAATACCCGAGACGATAAACTATGTAGCGGATATTATGGACGCTCTCAGGGAAGATCCGAAGACCGAGTAGCCGGCCGAGTTCCTCCCGGCAAGAATGAATTCGCCCGGCGCTCACGGCAGTATCCTCCGCCACGGGCTTGCTGTTTTCGCCGATTCGCTGGAAACTGGAACTTGGTGAACTCAACGTCAAAGCTGGACAACAGATTCACAGATAAGAGCAATACTGGGGAACCGGCCGACCGCTGGACCATCCATGACGCCGCGGAACTTTATGAAGTTGCACGCTGGGGCGACGGATTCTTCTCGGTCGGTTCGAACGGTCATCTCTGGGTGCATCCCACAAAGGATCCGGAGAACGGCATCGATCTCAAGAAACTGATTGACACCCTCACGCTCCGTGGCATCGGCTTGCCAATCCTCCTGCGTTTCAGCGAGATACTGCAGCAGCGAGTACAGGACATTCACGACGCATTCCAGCGGGCCATTTCCGAGTCGGGCTACACGGGAAGCCATCGCTGCGTCTACCCGATAAAGGTGAATCAGCAGCGCCAGGTGGTGGAGGCGGTCCACAACTATGGCAGTAAATTCGGCTTCGGCCTCGAGGCCGGGTCAAAACCCGAGTTGCTGGCGGTGATGGCGCTGGCGGACAATACGACGCCGATCATTTGTAACGGCTTCAAAGATCAGGAGTACATCAATACCGTGATGCTGGCCCGCAAAGTAGGCCGGCAGATCATACCGGTGGTGGAGAAATACACGGAACTCGACCTGATCCTGAACGAGGCCGCAGCGGTCGGGGTGGAACCGGTAATCGGCTTGCGGATCAAGCTCGCAAGCCGCGGCTCGGGACGCTGGAAATCGTCGGGGGGGTACCGATCGAAATTCGGCCTCACGGCGACCGAGTCGAAACGAGCCCTCGATCAGTTGAAATCCCTCGGCCGGGCGGATTCGCTCCAACTGCTTCACTTCCATTTGGGTAGTCAAATCACGAACATACGACAAATCAAGGCTGCCGTGATCGAGGCGGCGCGCGTCTATGTCGAACTGAAACGCTTGGGTGCGGGCCTGCGGTATCTGGATGTCGGCGGGGGGCTCGGCATCGACTATGACGGGTCACAAACCGATTTCGAGTCGAGCGTCAATTATAGCCTCCAGGAATACGCCAACGACGTTGTCTACCATATCCAAAACGTGTGCGAAGAAGCCGAGGTGGAGCACCCCATCATCGTGACGGAAAGCGGGAGGGCCATCGCCGCCTACCACAGTGTTCTGGTGTTCAACGTGTTGGGTGCGTCCGGCCCCGGGGAACCGGACATCCCAACCGAAGTTCCGGACGACTACGAGCAGCCAGTAATCCAGTTGGGGGAGACTATCAAGGAACTGAGCAGCAAGAACCTGCTCGAAAGCTTTCACGATGCCCAACAGGCGCTCGACTCCGCACTCAACCTGTTCAGCCTGGGATACCTTCCGCTGCAGCAACGATGCACTGCCGAAAATCTCTATTGGACGATCTGCCGCAGGATCCAGGCGCTGGTAAAACAGCTCGATTTCGTGCCCGAGGAGTTGGAGGGGCTGGACCGGATGCTTTCGGACACCTACTTCTGCAACTTCTCGCTCTTTCAAAGCGTCCCCGATAGCTGGGCGGTGAAACAGCTCTTTCCGGTGATGCCGGTCCACCGGCTCGGCAACCGGCCGACTGTGGACGCCGTGCTGGCAGACATTTCCTGCGATTCCGACGGCAAGATAGACCAATTCATAAGCCGTCGGGATGTAAGGAAAACCCTGCGGCTACATAGTTTGGACGAGAATCCGTACCTGCTCGGAGCCTTCCTGATTGGAGCCTATCAGGAGATCCTCGGCGACCTCCACAACCTGTTCGGAGACACGAACGCCGTCCACGTGCGGACGAGTTCCACCGGCGAGCCAGTCCTCGAAGCGGTGGTTCGAGGCGACACCGTCCGCGAAGTGCTCGATTACGTGGCCTACGATTCGCGCAACCTCGTGGAGCGTTTTCGGAACGACGTGGAATCGGCGATGCGGGAGGGGAGGATCAATTACCAGGAAGCCGGGAACCTGGTTCGAATCTACGAAGATGGCCTACGGGGCTACACTTATCTCGAAGAAGTGCAGAGCAGCTAAGGGGCCGAATGGAGCCTTCCGCTGATGGAGTGGCATGAAGCGGCAGCGGATTCTTGTGTCGGCCGGCGAGGCGTCGGGCGACCTCTACGCAGCCGGGGTTGTCCAAGCGCTGCGGAATCGCCTGGGAGACGCTGACTATTTTGGCTGCACCGGGCCTCGTCTGCGGGAAGCGGGCGTCGAGCAAGTAGTAGATGCCGAGTCCTTGGCCGTGGTGGGGCTTGTGGAGGTGGTCCAGCATATTCCCCGCATCCATGGCGAGTACCGGCGGCTGATTCGGGCCGTTGAGGAAAAGAAGCCAGATCTGGCGATTCTGACTGACAGTCCGAGTTTCCATCTCCGGATCGCCCGGCGCCTACATCGCATGGGCGTGCCTGTGTTCTACCTTGTAGCACCGCAAGTATGGGCCTGGAAACAGTGGCGGGTGAAGCAGATTCGCCGTGACATCACCAAGTTACTCTGTATTTTCCCATTCGAGGAGGAATGGTTTCGCAGGCGCGGTGTCGATGCGGAATACATCGGCCACCCGCTCGCCCGGCTGATCCGCCCGTCAATGAGCCGGGAAGAGTTCCTGGCCGCCCACGGAATCGACAGCAGGCGCCCGGTTGTCGTGTTGCTGCCGGGTAGCCGCATGGGGGAGGCGAAACGGCATCTCAGGCCGCTCGCCGAAGCCGTGAGTATACTCCAAACCGAACAGAAGGCGTCATTTATTCTCGCCTCGCCCCCCGGACGCCCCGCAACTTTTTGGGAACCGATCTCCACGGCGGCCATCCAAATAGTTGAAGGGAAGACCTGGGACGCAATCGCGCATTCCGATCTCGCCCTAGCGGCGAGCGGTACCGTGACGGTAGAAGCGGCGCTGCTCGGCGTTCCGATGGTGACTTACTATAAAGTCACCCCGATTTCCTGGTGGATGGGAAGGTTCCTGGTGAATGTTCCCTTCTACTCGATGGTGAATTTGATCGCAGGCCGCAGGATTGTGCCAGAGTTGATGCAAGAGGCGATGACAGGTGAGCGGCTTGCAGTTGAGGCCGGCCGGTTATTGCGGAACGAACCCATTCGGGCGGAGATGCAGCGGAACCTGGCCGAGGTTTCAGCGAAGTTATCTGTTGAGGCCGATCCATTTGAGCGGGCCTCGCGGATAATAGAAAAGGCTCTTAGCGTTAGACAGTAATGGTCAGCTTATTCAGTTCTCGACTCTTCGTTCAGTTGGCTGTGATCGCGATCGCAGCACTTGCGATTCCTAGCCAGATGCTATCCCAGCGGCGTCCTCCCGAGATCGATGTGGACGCCGTGGCGATCCAGGCGCGGATCGAACCCAATTCCGGGGAGCTGTCCGTGACAGCGGCGATTGATTTCACCGTCGTGGATGAAGAGATCCGCTTCGCTTCGTTCGAGTTGCATAATGAACTCGAAGTTGATGGTGTGCAGGACAGCGACGGCGACGAACTGCGGTTTGACCGGTCTTATGACGATTTCTCGGTATCGGCAACCTTCGTCGAACCCCTCCGGAAAGACGACTTTGACAAGCTGATTTTCAGCTACCGGGGGCGCCTTACCGGCCGCGAAGAGTCTCCTATCTGGGGCATCAACTTCGCGGCTATACAGCCAGATTATTCCTATCTCATGTACCCGGCGCGCTGGTTCCCTGTCAATGGGTATACGACGGACCGCTTCAAGTCCAACTTCAAGATCACGGTTCCATCAGGCTACACGGTGGTCGGCAGCGGCATCGTGACCAGCGAGCCGGCCGAAGATGGTGGCGTCACCTTCAATCTCGAGTTCAACCAGCCTTCTTTCCCTGGTAGTATCGCGATTGTCCGGGATGAACCGCGAGTCGTGGAGTCTGAGGGCATCCGAACCAAGCTTTACTTCCGCGGAGACTCGGTCGGCATGGCCGACGCCTATGGTCGCGAAATCGGTCGAGTAATGTCTTTCCTTACAGACATTTACGGACTTCCACCAGAGAGTGGGTTGACCGTTGTGGAAACCGAATCCGGCACGCCAAACGGCTACTCCGCCCCAGGGATGCTCTTCATCGCGACATCGGCGATTGGCGAAGAAGTTAATATGCGGCTCCTCGTAAACCAGATGTCGCGGCAGTGGTGGGGAACTCTTGTCTCGCCGGCATCCAGGAATCACCTCTGGTTGACGAACGGAGCGGCGCGCTATTCGGAGCTTCTTTGGGTGGAAGACACCGACGGCCCGGCCGCCACGAATCCAGAGATCCGGGACAATTATGTCGAAGCTCTGACAGTGCGTGACATACCGCTCATTCAGGCTTCGCGATTGGAAGACTACTCACCGGAATTCTGGGCATCGACGGCGGGCAAGGGCTCGGCTGTGTTTAACATGCTCCGGTCAATCGTGGGCGACGAAGCTTTCGCGCCCGCGATGAAGAAGTTCCTCGAGGTATATGCATGGAAGCCGTTCTACACGGATGACTTTCGCAGGGTGGTGGAAGAGGTGACGGGCCGCAACCTCCAGGGATTCTTCATCCAGTGGATCGAGTCTAGCGGCGCGCCCGAATTTGACATGGAGTACACGGTCTACCGGACGCAGAAGGGCTTCCGGATCATCGGGAAGATCATCCAGGATCTCGACACTTTCCGCATGCCGGTGAAACTCAAGATTGAAACCGAGGGCAACCCCGAGGAGAAGACGATTGAAGTTGTCGGAGCGGCCACCGAATTCGTCATCGAGACCTTTGGCAAGCCGAAGAAGCTGATCATAGATCCCGACGGCGACGTGCTGCGGTACAGCGACAAGATGCGGGTCGCAGTGGCCATCCGAAGAGGCGAGCAGTTCGCCGAGATCGGCGAGTTCGTCGACGCCCTCAAGGAGTACCAGAAAGCCCTTGATGTCAATCGCTACAGTTCTCTGGCGCACTACCGGGTGGCCGAGGTCTTCTTCTTACAACGGAATTACCAGTCAGCCGCAAACGAGTTCCGCGAAGCGCTCAACGGCGATCGGGAACCTGAATGGACCGTCGTCTGGTCACACATCAACCTAGGTAAGATCTTCGACATCACAGGGCAGCGGGAACGGGCTGTCAACGAGTACAATCTTGCCCTTCGGACGCGCGACGACACCCAGGGCGCCCAGGCGGTGGCCGCGGAATACCTGCAGCAACCCTATGAACGGGCGCGTGCCAATATCTGAGTATCGTTCAAGGATTACCAACAGGATAGAAGAGAAAAGCGCCATCCTTCTTGTTCGCGGCCGAAGTGGCGAGGAACGTCTGGACATCGTCGGAGACAAGGAAATCCGCTAATTGGGCCGCCCCCTTTACGTTGCGGCCAGCAAAGCGCTCCTCGCTAATTTCCATCACCTCGTATGGCCGGCGCATCTAGCGGGAGTTTACTGGGAAGCAACAATCAAGAGCTGTAAGGAGTTGAGTTTAG
>CAYXVG010000056.1:0-44017 GCA_964468205.1 uncultured Solibacteraceae bacterium
ACGAACCCATCGCCAACGAACCTTACCTGCCAGGGCGGGTGGGAGAACTCCGTCACCCCATCTTTTGCTTAGTATGAATGTCGTCGGGTGGCTCGGCTACCGGGTTGTCCCCGAGTTTGAGTGGTGCGGATGAGAGGACTTGAACCTCCACGACCCAAGGGTCACATGGACCTGAACCATGCGCGTCTGCCAATTCCGCCACATCCGCACGAGCAGAAGCAACTTCTATTTTCCGCAACGCCCGAGGAACTGTCAAATGAAACAGCCTCGCGAGTCCGCTCATTTGGTTTCAAGCACAACCCGGAGTTTCGTCGCAGCGCCGCCGGTAAGGGTGATGGTGCGCTCGCGGGGATCGAAAGCGCCGTGAGGACGGCCTTCGGCCTCGACGTTCCGGATCCGCACCGCGGGATCGTCCACCGGAGAGACCCGGTGGGGGCCTTCGCCGGCGAGGTGAAAGTAGAGAGTGGCCGGCTCGCCGTGAACATAGAGGCTGAGGTAGAGATAATTGAGCAGCGCGTGCTCCAGCTCGTGGTAGGAGGTCTGCCATGGGCCGGCTTTGCGCTGTTTGCCTCGCGGGGCTCCGTCCGCTCCCACGGCCGGGAAGATGCCGCCGTGCACGGGGTCATGGAAGTTTTCCTCGAAGAAAGTCGCCGAACGCTGGAAATTATCGAGGTACCGCGATTCACCCGTGGCCCGGTACAGATGCAGTTGGAGCAATGAGCCGTAGATCTGGATCCACCAGTGAACAGTGGGACTGGCGACGGGACGGTGCGGCGGAGCAGCCGCCACGTGGTCCACCCAGGCGCCGGATTCCGAGTTCCATCCGTGCCGGGTGACAAGCTCGCCGGTGTGGCGGCCGGCCGCCAGGTAGCGCCCGTCTCCGGTCTGCTGGTGGAGACGGAAAAGGGCCAGTGCGGCCGTCAGTTGCGCTCCGATGGACGCGGCGTCCACTCCGCCAGCCAAGAACGGCGCGCGTTCCCAGCGGCGGTTGAACTTCGAGTGAAATCCGTAGAAGAACCCTGTCTCGTCCCGCATCCGTCCCAGGCTGAGATCCATGAGTTCCCGGGAGTAACCGAGCACGGCCGCGTCGCCGGTGGCGAGATACAAATTCAGAAGAAGCGAACCCACGTAGCCGTAGTGTGCGTGCTTGTTCTTTCCCCAGTCGGCCACCGGCAGGCCGGGGGCGAGTTCCTGAACATACCCGCCGAACAAGGTATCGTGGGCGCGCGTGCGGCGGATATCGAGCGAACGGTGAACGCGGGCAATCGCCTCCCCGTCGCCGGTGACGAAGGAGTACATGGTGAGGCCGACGTTGGTGTAGAGCTGATAGGAAACGGTCTTGCGTTCGTCGAGGGGTGCGCCACCCGGTGTCAGACGGTTGTACCAGCCGCCGTGTTTCCGGTCCCAGCCATGGTCGAGAAGATATCGCGCTCCCCGGCGGGCCTCTTCCAGGTAACGCTCGTCGCCGGAGAGCAGGTAAACCGCGCAGAAGCCAAATATCTGCCGCGCGATCATGGGCGGCATCTTCTGCGAATTTCCCGGTGTCCAGTCACGGGCCAGTTCCGTGTAAAATGCGCCGAGTTTGGGGTCTGGCGCATGCCGCAGCCAGTTCGGACCCAAGCGCTCCACGGCCTGGCGGCGCCAGTAGCCGGGGTCGAGAAGATCCTCCGCTGCAAACGACGATCCAGGGAGAAGAATGAGTAGAAGAAACAGTGCGAGCGCAGGCACTCACTAGCAGTACCACGAACTGGCGGTCAGGATCGAGCCGGGCGTTCCTGGGCGCCAGAGTGGTTCTTCCGGAGTTCGAGAATCAGTCGCATCACCTGCATCTCGATTTGCCGGGAAACTGCCAGATAGGTATCTTTGTCCGCGCCGATGGGGTCCGGGACGTCCCAGTGCAGCACGCGGGCCTTGGTATCGAGCGGCAGCATGTGACCGCTCATGTTCACGATAATGTCGAACTCCTCCCACGGCACCTCGTTGACGCCTTTCGGGAAGTGGTTGTCGAGGCTGATGTTCTTCTCCGCCATCACTTCCTTGGTGAGGCGCGACACCGAGGAGGCCGGATACAGGCCCGCGCTCATGACCCGCATCACATCGGAGCCATAGGTTTTCGCGTAGCCTTCCGCCATCTGGCTGCGGCAGGAATTCCCAATACACACGAAGAGGACTTTATACAATTCCGGTTATCCTTCAGCCTCCACTTTATCGAGAAACAAGCGATGCACGCGGCGGTCGGCGGACAATTCCGGATGGAAGGTGGCCACCAGATGCCTGCCCTGTTCCACGAGGACCGGATCGCCTTGATACCGGGCGAGTACGCGAACGCCCTCGCCGGCGCGGCGGATGAGCGGAGCCCGGATGAAGACGCCTTCGAGGCCGACGCCCGAGAGGGCGCCATTCACTCCGGGTTCGAGAGCCAGGACCGCGACTCTGCTATCGATCTGCCGCCCGTAGGCGTTCCGCTCGATTTCCAGATCCACCAGGCCGAGGGATTGCTGTACCGGATTCCTCACCTCGGCCGCCAGCAGGATGGCTCCCGCGCAGGTGGCGAGAATGGGACGCCGGAGCCCGAACTCGCGGAGCGGCTCGAGCATGTTTTCGAGGTTCAACAGCTTGAGCATCGTGGTGCTCTCGCCGCCGGGAATGACCAGCCCGTCGAGATCCGCGAGATCCGCGGCGGTGCGGACTTCCACCACGTCTTCCGCCCCGGCAGCGGCGAGGGCTTTCACGTGCGCTTCAAAATCCCCTTGCAGGGCGAGCACTCCGATTCGCTTCATTGCGTGTGTTGCGGCGGACCCGGAGCCCGCCGCCCTCCTTCGCTTACCAGCCGCGGGTCTGCAGCAGTTCGGATTCGCTGAGCTGCGAAACGTCGAGGCCCGGCATGGCCATGCCGAGTTGTGCGCTCGCTTCGAGCAGCTTGACGGGATCCTTGTAGAAGGTGGCCGCCTTGACGATTGCCCGGGCGCGGTTCTCCGGATCCTCGGACTTGAAGATTCCCGAGCCCACGAAGACAGCTTCGGCTCCAAGCTGCATCACCAGCGCCGCGTCGGCGGGAGTGGCGATGCCCCCGGCCGAGAAGTTTGGCACCGGCAGTTTGCCGTTTTCGTGGACGTACTCCACGAGCTCGAGCGGCGCGCCGAGTTTCTTGGCTTCGTGTACCAGTTCCTCGCGGCCCAGCACGCGCAGTTGCTTCATCTCCTTCACAATCGTGCGTATGTGGCGCACCGCCTCGACGATATTGCCGCTGCCCGCCTCGCCCTTGGTGCGGATCATGGCCGCGCCCTCGGCGATGCGCCGAAGCGCCTCCCCGAGATTGCGCGCGCCGCAGACGAACGGGACATTGAAGTCGCGCTTATCGATGTGGTGCTCCTCGTCGGCCGGGGTGAGGACCTCGCTCTCGTCGATATAGTCCACCTTGAGGGCCTCGAGCACGCGGGCCTCCATGAAATGGCCGATTCTTGCCTTCGCCATCACGGGAATGGAGACCGTTTCCATAATCTCCTTGATTTTGCCGATGGGCGCCATCCGGGCCACGCCGCCTTCCTTGCGGATGTCGGCCGGCACCCGTTCGAGCGCCATCACCGCCGCCGCTCCGGCATCCTCGGCGATCTTGGCCTGTTGGGCGTTCGTGACGTCCATGATGACGCCACCCTTCAGCATTTCCGCCAAGCCAACCTTCACGCGAAAGGTTTCATCCAAATACATAACTTTGACCTCCACAAATCAGATTCCCGTTAGTGAACGTGAATGAGCTTGAATCGACGATCCACGATCATTGACGGCCGCTACACCATGGCCGGCGCGGCGTCGAATTGCGACGCCTGCCGTGCCCGTTCCAATTCCTCGGTGAACAGAGCGCCGAGCGCTTCCATCCCCCGCTCGATTTCCCCGGTCGACAGGCCGGCAAAGCTCAGGCGGAGCGCGCCGTTCTGGGACCGGTTCACGGCGAAAACGCGGCCCGGCAAATAGGCGACACCGTGCTCTTGCGCCCGGGGCAGCAGTTCGCCGGCATCGAGCGGTTCGGGCAACTCCAGCCAAAGATTCATACCGCCCTCCGGCCGGAGGTACTTGCAGCCCGCGGGGAAATGGCGATCACATCCCGACACCGCGGCCGCCAGCCGGCGCCTGCCTCCGGCCACGACGCGCTCGCGGTGAATGGCGAGCCGTCCGCTCGCCGCGAAACGCCACAGAACAGCCTGGGCCAAGTGATCCGTGTGCAAATCGGACCACTGTTTGGCTTCCGCCAGCCGCGCCACCACCGGTCTCGGACCCACTACCCAGCCCACACGCAATCCGGGAAACGAGATCTTCGAAAAGCTTCGCATCTGGATGACCCGGCCGGAATCGTCGAGTTTCTTAAGCGACGGAAGGGCCTGCCCCTGATATCGAAGATCTCCATAGATATCGATTTCGGCCACCACGACGTCAAATTCCCGGGCCAGACGCAGAATCGCCTCGCGCGCCGCGAGGGGCAGCGTCGCTCCGGTGGGATTCTGAAAGTTCGGCGTCACAATGAGCAGCTTCGGGCGGTCCGCCCTGAAAATCTCCCGCAGCCGTTCAATGTCTAATCCTGCCGGTCCCACGGGCACGCCCGCCAGCCTTGCCCCCGCCCGCGTCACCACGCGGTGAATGCCCGGGTAGACCGGATCTTCCACCGCCACTGTGTCGCCTCGCGAGACCAGAACGCGTTGCAGCAGGTCGAGTCCCTGCTGACAGCCATTGGTAACAATCACTTCATCGTCAGGTTTCCATTCGCCGGACTGGCGGGCATCGTCCCGAATATAACCGCGGATGGGACCATAGCCGAACGGCGAACCCAATTGCAGGAGGTCGCCGAGACCACGATCGACAACCTCGCGGACCGTCTTGCTCATGGCCTCAATGGGAAACAATTCCTGCGAGGGCCGTGATGTAGCGAAGCTCACGTCAGCGGACGGCCCCGCAAGCTGGGACGCCGAGGTTACGTCCTCCTCGATCAGAAAATCCCGCCAGCGCACCTCCGGGGATTCCCGGCCGGCGGGCGCGCTCACAAAGCTGCCCCGGCCGACGTGGCTGCGGATAAGCCCTTCCGCTTCCAGAAGTTCGTAGGCAGCAGTGATGGTAGTCCGATTCAGACCAATTTGACCAGCCAATTCGCGGGTTGCGGGCAAGCGCTCTCCATCGACGAGTTCACCGGCAAGAATCATCTCCTTGATTTGGATGTATATCTGCCGGTACAGGGGAACCGCGGAATGCGCGTCTAATCTCGGTACGATAACTGCCATCTCTCCTCTTGAAGCATACCACATTGGACCGGTCCTCATCAGCCATTTTTGCGTACCGGTATCGTCTCCGCGCAGCGCGCTTGCGGGGAATGGTACAATTTTTCCATCGCTATGACGCACTGGCCCTTCCTGGGAGCCGCAGTCCTGTTTGGCGCTTCCCTGATCACGTTCACGGCCACCGCACAGGAACGCAAGGAACCCGCGCACGGGCACCTCGCTCCCGTTCTGGAGATCGATAAGCAGAAGGAGCAGAGAACTCAACGATTGGAGGTTCCGCGCGATCCGCCAGCCGTGCAAACCGGTGACCCGCGGCGGCTTGAATTCCATGTCTCTCCTCTCTCCGGGGACGGCATCCTGTCGAAACAGGCTCGCAACTCGCTGCGCGCGCTGCTCAAGAGGACCCGCAGGAACAGGATCGTTCACCTTCGTGCATTCGTCGCCGGCAGCGGAGATACCAGGCGCGTTCAGGATGTGGTCAGCGAGGTCTTCACCGAGCGGAAAGCCCCTCTGCCCTCCCTCAGCGTCGTCCAGATAGGGGTTTTGCCGGCGCCGACCGCCCAGGTTGTTATCGAGGCAGTTTCCGAGTCACCGAAGACCATTAACCCCGGAGGGATCGCGTTCATATCGGGACAGAGCGTCGCCTCGGGCGAAGCGGTGCTCGAGGTCGCGGACCTCGCCAGACAGGCGGTCGAAAAGATCCGCTCCGCCGCGTCCAGCATCAACGTGGATCCGCCTCAAGACGTCTTGCGCGTTACGTGCTTTTGCAGTTCCCTCGCCGATGGCCGTGAAGTGAGACATGTACTGGCCAAGGCTTTTCCGCGCGCCGCTCTCAACTACGTCCAACTCCGGCGCGTCTATACCCGGGCGGCCATCAATTGTGAGGCCGTGGCCAGGCTCCAGGAGCCCGCCGCACGGCCGCTTGCCTTCGAAAACCCGGACAATCTCGCCCGGTCCGGCGACTACTCGCAGATCGCGCTGGTTTCCGCCGACCGTCTCGCCTTTAGCGGTACGCAGATCGCTTTCCGTCACCAGGACGAAGATGTGCGGCTCGCCTTCGACAGGCTGAACGAATCGTTGAGCAGCAACGGAGCTTCCTTCGAAACCGTGGCCTACTCCCGCTTCTACACTCTTTCCGGCCCGATCGGCGACAGCATCCGCCGCCTGCGATTCGATTACTTCAGCAAGGAGCCGCCGCCGGCGAACACATTGGTGGAGTTGGAAGGTCTTCCCTCTCTCGATGCAAGCTTCGCGATGGACGTCATCGCCGTGCCGCAAGGAAATTAGACGGCGCCTGGCTCGATTCCTCCGGTAAGTCACCAGCGGGGAGTAACCGCGCTCAGCTTGGCCGCGCCTATTTGATCAGATCCCCTATTCAACTGAAGCGGGCTGGTCCACCGAAGAATCCATCCAGACCGGCCCGCTTCTTATCTTTTTAGTCGTTGAACATCCCCTCGAAGAGAATCGAAGTGAGGTAGCGCTCACCGGAATCCGGCAGCACCACGACGATTGTCTTGCCTTCTGCCTCCGGCGTTTTCGCGATGCGCAGTGCGGCTGCGGCCGCGGCGCCGCAAGAGATGCCACAGAGGATCCCCTCCTCGCTGGCCAGCCGGCGAGCCAAGTCAATCGACTCTTCATTCGTGACCTGCTCCACCTGGTCCACCATTTGAAGATCCAAGGTGTCGGGGATGAAGCCCGCGCCGATGCCCTGGATCTTGTGCGGACCGGGTGAGGTTTCCTCGCCGGCCAGACTCTGTGTAATGACCGGGCTTCCCGCGGGTTCGACGCCGACCGACCGAATGCCGCCCGGCTTCTTGGACTTGAGGAACCGGGAGACGCCGGTGATGGTTCCGCCTGTTCCGATGCCGGCGACGAAGATGTCCACCTTGCCGCCGGTATCATCCCAGATTTCGGGACCGGTCGTCTGGAAGTGGATCTCCGGATTCGCCGGGTTTTTGAATTGTTGCAACAGGACGTACTTGTCCGGCGCGGACGCCGCAATCTCTTCGGCGGCCGCCAGAGCGCCTTTCATCCCCTGCGCGCCGTCGGTGAGTACCAGATCCGCGCCAAAGGTCTTCAGCACCTTGCGCCGCTCGATCGACATCGTGTCCGGCATGGTTAACGTAATCGGATAGCCGCGCGCGGCGGCCACAAAAGCCAGCGCGATGCCGGTGTTGCCGCTTGTCGGCTCAATCAAGGCCTTGCCAGCGTGCAGTACACCGCGCTTCTCTGCGTCCCACACCATGGACGCACCGATTCGGCACTTCACGGAATAGGCTGGATTGCGGCCCTCGATCTTGGCCAGCACCGTTGCTTTCGCACCATCCGTCACGCGGTTGAGACGGACCAACGGGGTCCGTCCAATGCTCAATGAGTTGTCTTCGAACCACATATACCGTTTGATCCCGAGACTCTAGATTTCCCAATTGGGGATGTAGGCCGACTGCTTTTCCTTCCACTCTCGCGCCAGCCGGGCGAAAGTCGTGTTGTCAAGGATGTCGGAGACGGCCTTATCAATCTTCTGCCACATCTCCGAGAACGCTGTATCGACGCGTTTTCGGGCCACCGCCTTCCCGCTCCGGCCCCCTTCCACGAAACGGAGGACTTCCCCAACCGTGATCTGATCCGGGGCCCGGGCCAGCATATATCCTCCCTCCGCCCCCCGCCGCGACTCGACGAATCCGCCTTGCTTCAAGCCGGCCAGGATCAGCTCGAGGAACTTCTGCGGAATGTTCTGCCTTTCCGCGATGGAGGCGATCTTCACTGGCGAGGCGCTTTCCTGCAATGTCAGATCGAGAATGGCCTGCAATGCATATTCACCCTTCACTGAGATATTCAACGGTCCCAAGCCCTATCCCCCTTTTCTAGTAGAGATTACAGTAAATCGATTGCAAAGTCAACTGAAAGTAACAAATTTACCCCTTCGCGGCCCAATCTGGTGGGTAAGGTACAATGGCGTCAAAGTGGAGAGAATCGGCCGCTACCGGATCATCGGCGAACTTGGGCGCGGGGCCATGGGCGTCGTATACCGGGCCGAAGACCCGGCGATTGGTCGAACGGTGGCAATTAAGACGATTCGACTGGGCGACCTCACCGATACGTCCGAGCGGGAATTCATGCGGGAACGCCTGCGCCGGGAGGCCCGTTCCGCTGGCATGCTCTCCCACCCGGGCATCGTCACCATTTACGACATCTTCGAGGAGGGAGACACCGCCTACGTCCTGATGGAGTTCGTGAACGGCGAGTCTCTGGATAAAACGGTCTCGCAGAAGGGTAAGCTCGCCAAGGACAGGATTTTCGACGTGCTTCGTCAGACGGCGGCCGCTCTCGACTACGCTCACGGTAAAGGCATTGTCCACCGTGATATTAAGCCCGCGAACATTATGATCAGCGTCGACGGGCAGGCGAAGATTACCGATTTCGGCGTTGCGAAGATCCTCTCGCAGCAAATGACGCAAACCCGATCGGTTCTCGGCACCCCGTACTACATGTCGCCGGAGCAGATTCAGGGCGGACAGATCGACGGGCGCTCCGACCAGTTCGCGCTCGCCGTAATCGCGTTTGAGCTGATGACGGGCGAGCGCCCCTACGCCGCCGATTCCCTCCCTACCCTGTTGTTCAAGATTGTGCAAGAGGAGCCACCGGCTCCACACAGGCTGAATCCGTCGCTGGCCGCGGAGGTGGGCAAGGTCTTCGACAAGGCGTTTCGCAAGGAACCGGACACCCGCTTTGCCAACTGCACGGAGTTTGTGAACGTTCTGGCCGTAGCGGCCAACCGCCGGCCGGACTGGGAACCGCTGGCAGCGGGCAGCGCCGGTGTCCTCGACACCGCCGCCGGCAGTCCCGTTTCCCTGCCGCCCGCCATGGCCGCCGAACCCCAACCTCCGTCTCCACCTTCCAAACCGGAACCCACCAAGGTCTCCCAGCCGGCGCCCGTTCTACCACGCATCCCCAAAACCCGCACCCGCGCCGTGCCTCCAGAAGAGCGCGAGTCGCATCTGGCACGCAATGTCATTCTGGTGGTGCTGCTGATCGCCATCATCGCGGGCGGAGTCTTTGCCTACTACGAGTACATCCTGCCGATGCAGCCATTCGGGACGGAAGTGGAGTCTCCCGATATCGCCGCCGGCGATCAACCCGCAGATCCATCCGCCGGGGAATTCCCCGCCCCGCCGCCACCCGAAACTCCGGGCGTCCCCGCCGATACCGCCGGGGACGCGCGCGAAGCCGCACAGGCGGATTCGCCGCCCCCGCCACCCGAAACCGCGGAGAGTGAAACCGGAGCCCCGGCAGCCAGCGCCCCGCCCGCCGAGTCCGAGGCTCCGCCCCCGCCCGCCGCTGCGAAGCAGGCCCCGCAGCCAAAGCCGCAACCTGCCCCCGCGAAGGCCGCACAGACCCACTGGGTCCAGGTGCGGTCTCGTCCTCCAGGCGCTACGGTGACCGCCGACGATGATCCGGAACTCACCTGCAAGACGCCGTGCGAAATCCCGCTGCGGGAAGGCCGCCACGTGCTGAACTTCACGCTCGCCGGCCACCGTCTCGCACCCCGTATCATCCGTGTGCCGGATCTGACCGATGTCACCGTTTCTCTCACCCGCGAGGCGGGTACTCTGGCCATTCGGACGACCCCTCCGGGAGCCACTATCTTCATCAACGGCGAGCAGCGCCAGGAAAAGACTCCCGCCATGATTAAGCTGCCCGCCGGCCGCTATCGCATCCGTCTATCACTTCCCGGTCATCCGGACTTTGAGGATTCGGTCGAAGTGCGCGACCAGGTGATCACCACTTTCGGCATCGACTGGTAGCCGGCTACTTTGACGGCGGCCGCATTACGATCGCAATTCCGGCTGTCACCAGCGCCACCGCCGCGATCAGCCGTCCCGTCAGCGGCTCACCGAAGATCAGGGCGCTCAGCAGGACGCCGAAGACCGGCACCGTGAATGCGTACATCGCCAGGTTCCCGGCGCTGTGCTTGCGCAGCAGCAGCGTCCAGACGATGAAACAGAACCCCGCGATCACCACACTCTGGTAAAGCATCGCGGTCACCGCCGTGGCTCCCACCGGTTTAAGCAGCGGCGGCTCGAGGGCAAGGGCGCAGAACAGGAAAACCGGGAGCGAAAGCGCCCCTTGCCAGACCACCGCCCGCAGCGGCGGGATGGATTGTACGATCCAGCGGGTGTAGACCGTGCGAATTCCCAACAGAAGCGCCGAAATCACCAACAGCACGTTGCCCAGCAGCGGATGTGGCGCCAGTTCGGCCACCGGCCGCCCCAGCGCGAGGTAGCAGATGCCGCCAAACGCCAGGATGAGGCCGGACACGCGGGCCGCTCCGAGGCGCTGCTCGGAAGCGACAAAGTGGCCAATGACATTCGAGAAGATTGGATGGGCGTTCAGGATGACAACCGCGTAGGCGGGCGAGGTGAAGTCGGCTCCGGTGTTGAGCAACAGAATCTGCGCTGTGAAAAGCGCCCCCAGGATGAACAGCCGGCGCTGCTCATGCCGGTGCGGCTGGAGCGAAACTCCCTTGCAACGGGCCCAAATCGCGATCACGGCGACTCCGACGACAAAACGCCACCACGCGCTCCAGAACGGCGGAAAAGTCGCCAGACCGAGCTTTAGCGCCACGATGTTACCGCCCCACAGTGCGGAAGTGAACAGCGCCAGGGCAGCGCCCTTGCCGTCCACCGGCTGTGGCTTGACGTTGGTCCCAGGCTCCTGTCTCATGGTTGGCTCAATATGCGGCTGCACGAGGCGTAACCGTTCAGTGTAAGCCCATAAGCAGCCTGGATTCTTCCCGGTAGCGTGGCTCATGCAAGTCGAGCCTTGAGAGGTGAGCGTTTCTCACACGGAATAAGCCTGGAGGAGTGGCCGGCGATGCCAGACACCAGACAGCGGCCGTCATCGAGCCGGCGTAGCAGCGAACAGGAGCGCCGTACGGACGCGAGGCGCTTCCTGGTGTACACTTTCCGCGGATGTGTTCCGGCACTTCACCCGCGCGCCGTCACTATCCAACTTTTCTGCCCGGTTCGCCAAGCGGCACGCACACTTCACCAGATTCCCCGCCCGGTGCGCGTTGGTCGCACCCAGGCCAGATACAGGGCCGCGACAGCTTCGAACCGGGGCCGGCCTTCACCCTGCGGTAGCTGTGCGCTCCATTCGCCTCCGGGATTGCGCTGCCACCACCATTCACTTCTGCCAGAGGGCCTTGAAGCGCCGGAAAGTCGACGATTCCGGCCTATTCTCCGGGTGTTGGATGGAGGGTGCTTTGTTCCCCGGCTCGGCGGCCAACCAACCGCCGATGAAGCCGCCGATCACCCCCAGGTAGATCAGCATCCAGGCGATCCACGGTTCAATCTCTCCAAGAACAAGGAGTTCGGCTGTCGGGATTAGAAGGGACGCGAAAACGATTGCAGCAGCGAGAAAGAAAATACGACGCCATATGCCACTCATATTCTCAATACCTCCTTGACACGGAAACTCTCGAGGAAACCCGCGGCATGGCGGTAACGTTCCCCTAGTGGCGACCAGCCAATCTTTGGCCTTGTTTCAGCAAACGCGGACTGGGAATTTGGCAGCCGTCCTGCTCCGGATGGGCGGAACTCCGGGCGATCCCTAAACCGCGGTTCGCAAGCCGAAAAGCGCCTCATCGATGCGACGATTGCCGGTACCCGGACGCTTCCTTCTGGAGCCGGTTCCGAGAGTCTCCCACCGGATGATACAAGCGAAACCTGGGCAGCGTTTGGGCACTCTTACATAGTAGTGCTAAGAAAATCTTATTTATGTTCAGGTAGATCATAGTTAGAATATTCATTCATCCTGGTGAAAGCATGTCAAAGAAGAACGTCAATCGCTATCGCGCCCTCCTGGAAACAAAAAGGGCGGAATTGGAACAGGAGATAGCGGAGACGCTTCGGGACCGGGAAAGGTTGGCCGCGGTGAGGGTTTCCGAGGAAATGGATGGGGCTGCGCTGACCGCGGAACGCGAATTTGCCGCGACCAACCTGGACCGCTTGACGAAGCTGCTACGGAAAGTGAAGTTCGCAGTGCAGCGGATGGAAGACGGCAGTTATGGTGTCTGCCAGCGTTGTGAGGAACCGATCTCCGCAGCCCGCTTGAAGGCCGTTCCATGGGCCGAGCACTGTGTTCCCTGTCAGGAAATCGTGGAACACGAACAGCGGGAGGTGGCCGCCGAAAGATAAAGGGCCTCGCGCCAATGTCCGGAATGTTAGGGAAAGCCGAGCCAGACCGTGACCACATCCTGCGGCTGCTCGTCGAAGCTTCCGAGGCGGTTACGGCGAATGTAGTGGACCTTAACCGTCTGTTGCGGACGATCGCCACGTTGATACGCCGGGTGATCGACTACGAGATCCTCGCGGTGCTGCTCACCGTCGAAGGCCGGGATCTGCTTGGGATTCGTTATGCGATCGGTCTGCCGGACGATGTGGTCAGGAACGCCAGAGTTCCGTTCGGCCGTGGAATCACCGGTACCGCGGCGAGTGGGCAGGCCACAATCGTCTCGAACTATGTCGTATTAAAAGTGAAGTAACGAAGGCGTGAAGCAAACGGTGTGTTCGAAATCGTCGCGTCGCGCCTCCGCGAATACAATAAGGACGTCCTGGATCCAGCCATCGAACTCGTAGTGGACATCGCCCGTGAAGGGCGTGAGGGTAGGCAGGCCGGTACTCTATTCACGGCCGGCGACGCGGAGAACGTGTCAGCGCTTTCCCAAAAGATCATTCTTGATCCGCTCGCCGGCCACCCCGGGGAAGCACGGATGGTGACGGATTTCAACCTGCCGGTAACCGTCAAGGAACTGGCGCAAAGGGACGGCGCCTTGTCATTTCCGACGACGGGGAGTTCGTGGTGGCGGGCCGGCACATTGAAGCCCCGGCGTCGAACGTCGAGCTGCCCATGGGAATGAGAGCCGGTCACCTGGCCGGGGCTGCCATATCTAAGGCCACCGCGTGCGTGGCTGTCGTGGTATCGGAAAGCGCCATGGTCCGGCTCCTCGACCATCGCGCGTTAGTTGCGGAGATCATTCCCGAACTCTGGCTCCTGAACCGGCGCGGCATCCGTCTGCGGAACCCGTTTCATTGAAGGCGGCGCGCGCTAAAGGAATCCTCTGGTTGTCAGCCAGGCTTGGCCGCTAAGGAGAGCGTCAGGCCGCAACCCGTCCCACTTTGCTGCTCTCATTTCGTATGCTGTTAAGAATCGGTGGCCCCTGTTCCCAGCGTGCCGGGCCGGCGTTCCCGCCGGTTTTGCGCTGCTGGCCATCCGGGAGCGCCGGACCTCATACCACTGCAGATGAAAGGCGCGAAGAATGCCGGTAAAAGGAGTCGTCGAACTTGCGAATTCGAACGTTCGCTTTGGACACGGGGTCGCCAGGGAGGTGGGTCTTGACCTCAAGGAGCGCGGTGCGCGGCGGGTCCTGCTGCTGGTGGATCCGAATCTCGTGGACCTCTACCCTGGTGAAGTGGTGCGCGCGTCGCTCGAAGCCTCGCACGTCGAATACACCCTCTTCGATCGCATCGTGGTCGAGCCAACCGACACTTCTTTCCAGGATGCCATCGCCGCCGCCAGCGCCGAGCCATACGATGCGTTCGTGGCCGTCGGCGGCGGTTCCACCATCGACACCGCCAAGGCCGCCAACCTGTACTCGACGCACCCGGCGGATTTTCTCGAATACGTGACAAAACCGATCGGCCGCGCCACGCCGCCGCCGGGACCGCTGCAGCCGCTCATCGCCATCCCGACCACCACCGGAACAGGTAGCGAGACTACCAGCGTGTCGGTCTTTGACTTCACCGAGCGGCAGACCAAATCCGTCATCGGCCACCGCTACCTGAAACCCGCGCTCGCCCTGCTCGATCCGCTGGTAACGGCGACCCTGCCCTCGGCGGTGGTGGCCAGCACCGGCCTCGACGTCTTCTCGCACGCCATCGAGTCACTGAGCGCCGTCTCCTTTCTTGAGCGCGAGCAGCCGGACTCGCCCTCGGCGCGGCCCGCCTACCAGGGCTCCAACCCGATCGCCGACATCTGGGCGCTCGCCTCGCTGCGCCTAGCGCGCCGGTACCTCAAGCGGGCGGCCGAAGACCCCGGCGACCTCGAGGCCCGGGGCAACATGCTGCTGGCGGCGGCCTTCGCCGGCTTGGGCTTTGGCAGCGCGGGCGTCCACCTGCCCCACGCCATGTCCTACCCGGTCTCCGGCCGGGTGAAAACCTACCAGCCGCCGGGATACAAACTCGATCATCCACTGGTACCCCACGGCTTTTCGGTAATTCTCACCACTCCGGCGGTAGTGCGCTTCATGGGTCCGGTTTGTCCCGAACGCCTGCGCCGCGCCGCGGACGCACTGGGCATCGACGTCGCGGGGGTCAAGGACGGCGACGTTGCTGAACTTCTCGCCGATGAGGTGCTCTCTTACATGGAGAGCCTGAAGTGCCCGAACGGCCTGGCCGGGATCGGCTATACGGCCGAGCACATACCCGCGCTGGTGGAAGGGACTCTGCCGCAGAAACGCATCGTCGATATCTGCCCCCGGCCGGTGGACGAGGAGAGCCTTGGCCTCATGTTCGAGGAATCCATGCGGAGCTACTAGTTAATGGCGCCGCCGGACCAGCGTCTCCTCTCAGGAATGTTCTGTTTTCGGCTGGTGGTGGCGGCAGTTGCGCTGTGTCTGATGACTACGATGGCAGGCTGTGGAGAAGGGATGCGCTCGGGCTGGAAGTCGGCGTTCGCGGAGGCGAACGGGATTCGCTTACACTACTGGCGCACCGGCGAAGGCTCCGGAAAGCCGGTCATCGTGGCCGCTCACGGCATCACCGACAACGGTCTCTGCTGGACTTCCCTCGCCGCCGGGCTTTCGCACCGCTACGATCTGATCCTGTACGACGCCCGCGGTCACGGTCTCTCGGGCAAGCCCGAAACCGGTTACGGCATGGCGTCCCACGCCGCCGACCTCGCGGGGTTGATCGCGGCGCTCGAACTCGAGCGCCCCATTATCATGGGCCACTCGATGGGAGGCTCCATCGCGGCCGTGGCCGCGGCCGAAGATCCCGCGCTTGCCACCGCGCTTGTGTTGATTGATCCCGCCTGGCTCGAGAAGCCGGGGGATCCCGCCAAGGCGCTCGAGGAGTTCCAGGCATGGTTTGATAGTGTCCGCAACCGGTCAGAGGAAAAGCTGATGAAGACCGTGAGCGAGGAGAATCCCCATTGGCCGTTTGAGGATTGGCAGCCTTGGGCGGAGTCGAAGACCCAGGTCAGCGCCCGCGTAGTGGAGACTTACGCCGGCGTCCCGGACCTCGGGGAATTCTTCCCGCGAATTACCATTCCCGTCCTGGTGGTGAAGGCCGATGCCGGCAACACAGGACGCAAACGGAATGAGGCCGTAGCCGCCCTGCTGGCGCGTGGGAAGATCGTCCACATCGATGGAGCCGGTCACAGCGTGCACCGCGACAAGCCGGTTGAGACCCTCGAAACGATTCGGCGCTTTCTGCGGCGACGGCCATTATGGAAGGCGTCGGCGATGTACGACGAAGCCTACCGGATGAAGGTCTCCGCGGAAGCCGTAAACCACCTAACGCACCAGGAGATGACGGCGCGGTTCACCGCGGAATGGACGCCAGACCCCGAACGCGCCGGCAAAAGCAGGTTCGCTTTCTCGGTAGAGGATGGCGGAGCCGCGCCGGAGCAGTGGGAGAAGCCGCCGCCCGCCCAGTGGTTGGCATTTCATCGCGCCGGTGACGGCCTCGCTGCAGTTCACCGGACCAGCGCCGCAACCCTCGACCGCGACGGCGTCAGGAGCGAATACGAACTGGTCACCGGACAGTCCGAGGATGGCGAACGCGTGCGTTACTGGATCGACCGGGACTCCGGCCTCGTCCGGCAGCTCGTTCTCGACGGCCCAACGCGCTGGACGCTCTTCATCCATGAGACCGAGATGTCGCCAGGCCGCTAGCGCGCCGCGGTTCCGGCCCGCGCGGTATCGGCCTCGATCCCGGCTTCCGGAAAGAATCGGGCGATCACTGCTTCTTCCGGCGGGCGGGTGACGGCGGAAACGAGAACCAGCGCCGCGGCCGAGGCTGGAAACATCACGCCGACCGGCATCAATCCGCTCCCCCACGCCGTGTACAGGCCGGTCGTGCCGAGGGAATCCAGATAAAACCAGATCCATAATACGGCCACCGTCAGAACAGAGGCGATCGCGCCCGCCTTCGTGCTTCGCCGGAAGTATAGCGCCCCCAGCGCCACCGGCAGCAGGCTCACGAAGCCGCTGAGCGACCAGACGCCGAGGCTGAAGATGGTTTTCGTGGTCACTTGTGATAGCACGAACGCGGCGGCCAGCAGCAGCAATACGAACAGGCGGCCCGTGAGAATCTGCCCGCGCTCGGAGAGGCGGTCATGAAATCCGTAGTGGCGGACGATGTCCTGAGTGAACATCGTGCCTGCGGCCAGCGCCTGGGAGTCCAGCGATGACATGATCGCCGCCAGTACCCCGGCGCCGAGCAAACCGGCTAGCGTCCCGGTGGCCTGTTCCAGGATAAGCGCGGGCAGGACCGGCCCGCCCGGCGGTTCGGGGAATGCCAGGCGGCCGGTCATTCCGAGCACGACGCTCGGGAACCAGACCACCGCGATGCAGAGAGGATAGAAAATCACCGGGTAGCGGAATGTTTTAGCACTCTTCGCGCTCAGCCAGTGGCTGAAAATGTGAGGAAACATGCCCGCCGCGCAGGGCAGAAGCAGAAACGACAGTGACCGGAGCGCCGTGTCGCTCCCCTCGCCGATTACGAGAAGCTCGGGGTTGCGTTGGCCCAACTCCTTCATCACCGCTCCGGCGCCTCCGAAGTCGTTCGTGATCACCACAAACGCAATTCCGCCCACCACCATGAAGACCGAGGTTTGAAAGGCGTTCACCCAGGCGGTGCTCCGCATCCCGCCGTAGGCGACATAGAGAAAGACGACAGCGCAGACCAGCAAGCTTCCCGCCCATTCCGGAACGCCCGCGCCCGCGCCCCCGGTGAGAACATGCAAGGCGTCGCCTCCGCCTTTCACGCCGATGAGGACGTAGGGAACCATGAGCAGGACCAGGGCTACGAAAAGCAGCAGTCCCAGGGCGTCCGACTGATAGCGGTCGCGCACGAACTGAATCTGAGTCAGATAGCCGAATCGCTTACCCAACCACCAGATCCGAGTGCCCACGAAGTAGAACAGGAATGGAATCTGGATGGCCGAAGCCGAGGCCATCAGCGCGAACACCGCAACGCCGCCACGGTAGGCTTCGTCCGATGCCCCCAGCAGCGAAAACGCCGTCATGTGGGTACCGAACAGAGTCATCAGAAGCACGAACGGGCCGATGGTCCGGCTGGCCACGAAGTAGTCCTCGCCCGTGCCACGGAATAGCCGGTGGCCGAGGAGTCCGAGCGCAATCACCCCGGTGAGGTAAATGAGGAGAACAATGGTTGACATGCGTCAGTTATCTTCCGGGTAGTCCGGCCAAGCCTTCAGCACAATGAGCGCCATAAGAGCAGTGACGAGCACGCAGAGGAATAGGTGGTAGGCGAGGCTAACGGGAATTCCGGCGACCAGAGAATCGTCGGCCCAGACCCACGGATTCTGATGAAGCAACAGCAACAATGGCAATGCCCAGATTGCCCGGCGGGACGCACGCACCACATCCACGAAGATGGCACACCGGGCGCCATGCGGTCAACACCGGCGGCAGTGGCCCCGGCGCCCCGCAGGCGGTCATGGAACCACTCGCGGCAATACCAGAACCGGAGTACTATTCACTGCCAGTGGGTTTCTGGAGACGATCTCTAAGAGATTTCTCTTGGCCGTCCGATACCAACTAAGGGTGGAGTGCTTGTCAGGCGGAAACTGACAACCAAGGCTGCCTGTGAATCCGATCATGCTGCTGAGCATACTCATGCTGCTGGGCCTGTTGGGCGGCGTTTGGCTTTGGAACACGTTCCGCGCGGCCAACTCCGAACTCCATCGGGTGAATCGTGAGATAATCGACGAGTTTGGAACCGAATTTGCGACCCGGTGCTGCTTCCGCGGAGACTTTTTGCAGCCGTGGCTGACGCCCACCCTGCTAGCAGGGCTGCTGGCGTTCGCCATCTGCGTTCAGTTCGCTCTCATGCCTCGACAGAGTTCCGCTGAGCCGCTCGCCGCCCAGGTGGCGTATGTCACCGCCCCGCTGGAGGTCTCGGCCGCCAGCCCTCCTCCGGAACTCGTGTCCGTTCCCGATACGACCTTTCCGCCGGTGGCGGACTGTGTCCCCCTGCCGCTAGACTACACCCGTGAACTGGCCCGCCGAGCGGGCCGGTTGGAAGGAGTGGAACCCGGGCTGCTGCTGGCCGTCGTCTATCGCGAGTCGCGCTTTTCACCGTGCGCTGTCTCCGCTTCGGGGGCTCGGGGACTGATGCAACTGAAACCCGCAACCGCCCGCGACCACGGTGTGACGGATTTATTCGATCCAGGGGAGAATCTGATTGGCGGCGCCCGGTACCTGCGCTTCCTAATGGACCGCTACGGGGGCGACATTTCGCTTGCGCTCAGCGCATACCTCACCGGACCCGGATCCGTCGATCGGGCGCTGGACCGCAAGGCGCGGCCCGCTGAGCTAGAGTATGTTCAGTCGATCATGGATCTGGCTGGCGTGCTGGCGGACGATTGAGTTCCTGCGTCCCCGCCACCCATCACTCGGCCTTCGCGTTTCGTTTCCGGGTGGCTGCGGGGGCCGGCCCACCGGCTTCCAGTCCCGGTTAGCGCTTGCCACTGCCGGGCCGGTGTCAGCCGGGCCGGTGTCAAACCCCGTCACGCGCGAGGCGCCGGGTGACGCACACACAGCACTCCCACAGTAGTGGTTCGGGACTCGTTTCCGGGCCGCCGGTAAAAGATCGAGGTCCGGAGTTCCGGTGCTTCCTTGGCCGTGGGATCCCAGGCCGCCCCGGGCGAGGCCGCCGCAGGCGGTTTCTCCGGGATTGCGCGCCTACACCCCGGTCACCTTCCGCACGATTCCAAAGAAAGACTTCTTGCGCTCGGTGTTGAGCCCCCAGTTGACCGGGGGGCACTGGTAGCCGTCCCGATAGTTGCTTTCGCCCGGATCGAAGTAGCCCCATGAAGCGTACTCGCGAATCGCCGCCATCATGTTGTTCACCGGCTGGTCGAAGTCGAAGTGGTCGTCCTCATTAAACAGAATCGGTTTAGCGGTGTACCCCTGCACGGCCCTCGCCTCCCGCACCATCGCGGAGATGCGCGCCGGCTCTTTCACTCCATTGCCGTGCAGCAGGAGAAAGTCCGCAGTCCGGACGACATTCGCGCCCGGTATTCGGCCACCATTGAAACTCGCGCTTGCGAGCAGCGTGCGGCCGCCGACGCGCACGAACTGCACTTGCTCGATGAGCTCATGGATGCGCGGCGCTTGAATCAGCGGCTGTTGGTAAGCCCGGTTATCGCATTCGTTCGCCACTTCCACCAGAACGTGGTGGTAGCCAGCATTCAGAATCCAGCGCGTGGCCTCCTCAACCGCCCGGCGCACCGCTCCGTCTCCGGTGAAATGCTCGTCCTGGCCGAAGTAGAAGTACCCGACGATCGGAACCATGCCGAGATCGTCGGCCCGGTCGAGGATCAATTTCAAACGGGCCATGTACTCCGGCTTCAACGACCCGTCCGGCCGGAATGCGCTATTCCGCCACGGCTGTTCCTTCGAATAGCCCTGCGGACTCCCTCCCTGCAGGTTCACAGTGAAGCTGAGGAGGCCGTGCGCGCGCCACTGCTCCATGGCCGCGACGAATTCTCGAGTGTTTCGGGCGGGATCCCACTTTCCTGTATCCGGATAGGCCCAGCGTCCAACGGTTTCCTCGTTCTCGTCATCGAAGACTCCCTGAACCATCCGGGAGTTCAGGAGCAATCCCTCGATCTTCGAACCCTCAAACTCCCGGCCCGCATAGGTGGGTTTTCCGTTGATGAGAAAACCGTCCCCCTCAATTTCCACCTCGGTCCGCCGCTGCGCCCCACGAGAGAAACTCAAGGGAACCGCGGACAAGACAGCCCTCCGCGAGATAGCGCGGGGGAACCGGCGCTTGTTGCTCATAAGGAACCTCCAGCCAATCATTGTATATCCCGGCTCCGTGACGTTCCGTTCGCCCCCCCTTGTGCAGCCGGACCCGAAGTGGGCGCTGCCACGCCCTCTGTGAGGCGGCTGAATCCGTTGAGTGCCGGTTAAGCGCCGGTCCAACCGCTCTGTCGCCGCTGCTACGCCCTCTGTGAGGCGTCTGAATCCGCTAAGTCCGCCCCGGTACGCTCCGGGAGCCAGCGCGGCGGCTCCGCAGCTTTACCAGATAAAGCTCGGCCGCGGTCTCCTCCAACTCCCGCGTGTGGCTCCGGCTCCACTGATCCAGGGCGCGCTCCCGAAGCCGCTCCAGGACCCGGGCCCGCCGCCGGGCTTCCGAAAGCCGTTCCCGCTGCAGGGCGACCTGCTGATGGCACTGTGACTCCTCAACCGTGATCTCGAGTTCCTTGCGCCTGATGAACTGCCGGTATTCTTCCAACTCGGCGAACCGTCCCGCATCGAACCGCGACCCTGCCGCGGCATCGTGTTGGATGGCCGAGCCCGCCTCGTCCAGTTGCCGTCGTAACCGTTCGCGAAGCTCCACCAGACGGCGGAGTTCGGCAAGGGCTTTCTCGAGCTTGGCGTGCTCGATTCCGATCTCGGTCTCTCTCCACTGCCGGACCCGCTCGAGCGAGAATCGGAAGCGCTTCATCGCGTCCAAGCCCGACGCAACGCCTGAGCGCCGCCGTTCCGCCTCATGTCGGTCCGCCTCCGGTGATGGCCACCATTCGCTCGAGCGTTTCCTCGAACGGAGTTACTTCGTCCGGCGGCTGGCGGAGGAATTCGAGCAGTCGAGGGCGGAGCTGAATCGCCGCGTCCAGCTCCGGATTCGAGCCCGAAGCATAGGCGCCCAGATTGATCAGGTCCTCCGACCGCTGATAGGCAGCCAGCGCCTCGCGCATGCGCCGGGAGGCCTCCATCTGTTCGCTTCCTGCCAGACGGGAGGCCAGCCGGCTCACCGAGTTGAGAACGTCGATCGCCGGATAGTGGCCGGCCGCGCCAAGGTCTCGCGAAAGAACGATGTGGCCGTCGAGGATGGCCCGCACCGCATCGGAAATCGGTTCGTTGAAGTCATCGCCCTCCACCAGCACGGTGAAGAACCCCGTGATGGAACCCGCCGTGAAGTGGCCGGCCCGCTCGAAGACTCGCGGCAGCAGGTTAAATACCGATGGAGTGTACCCCTTCTGACTGGGGGGCTCGCCAGCAGCCAGTCCGATCTCCCGCTGGGCCATTGCGAGGCGCGTTACGGAATCCATGACAAGCAGAACGTTTGCGCCCTGGTCGCGGAAGTACTCCGACGCCGCAAGGGCCACGAAACAAGCGCGCAGGCGCAACGCCGCCGGCTGGTCCGAAGTCGCCACCACCACCACGGAGCGGCGCAGCCCCTCCGGCCCCAACTCGTTCTCGATGAACTCCTTCACCTCGCGATTCCGCTCGCCGATCAAGGCGATAACGTTGACGTCGGCTTGGCTGTGCTTCGCCATTGAGCCGAGTAAAGTGCTCTTGCCGACCCCGCTGCCGCCGAAGATGCCGATTCTCTGCCCCCGGCCGCAGGGGAGGAGACTATCTATCGCACGGATTCCGGTCACCAGCGGCTCCCGGATCTGCTCCCGCTCGAGGGGCCCGGGAGGCGGCTGGTAAAGGTCGTACCGGTCTTCCGCAGCCACTTCGCCGCCTTTGTCAATGGGCTCTCCAAAGCCGTCGAGAATCCGCCCGAGAAGGGCTGGGCCAACTGGCAGCAGCGCCTGGTCACTGCGGGCATAGACTGGATCGCCGGCCTGCAGACCTCCGGTCTCCTCGAGCGGCATCGACAGAACACGGCCGTCGCGGAAACCGATCACCTGCAGGCGAACAGGGCGGCCCGAACTGGTCCGCACCTCGCAGAAGTCGCCGATCGCGGCAGCGGGCCCCCTCGATTCCACCAAGAGACCCACTACCTCCGTCACACGCCCCGTCCAGCACATTGGATCGAAGCGTTCGACCTCAGTGAGCAGCCGTGCGAGGGTGGGAGTATTCCTGGTCATCCCTGGCTGCGCCTCATCAAATCCGTGAAGCCGCGCTCAATTTCCCGGAGCTGCGTTTCAATCGATGCGTCCAGCGCCCCGCGGGCCGTCTCGACCACTAGGCCGCCGCGCTCCAGACTGCTGTCGGCTTGCACTTCCACCTGATCCGGCACGTTGCGCGAACGGATTGCTTCGGCGACCAAGTTCGCGTCGGCGGGGTGAACGCGCACCTGCAACAATTCCCGCGCCTCAATCCGGTCCAGCGCCGCTTTAACGACACCCAGCATTGCGCCCGGATCCGTGGTCAGCTCGCGGTGCAGGACCCTCCGTGCGATCGCTACGGCGAGACGCACGAGATCTTCCTCCGCTTCCCGGCGCAGTTTCCTTCGCAACCCCGCGAGTTCTTCCACCCGGCCGGCGAGCGCGGCCGCGGCGTCCGCCAGCGGAGCTTCCAGCTCTGCCCGAAGCTTCGCCTCCGCCTCGCTGTAAGCGGATTGCCTGGCTTGCGATTCCCGCATCGCCGATTCGGCCTGCAATTGCGCGATCTGCTTCCGCAGCTCCGCCACTTCTCCAGCTCTTTCGGGCGTCTCCCCGCCGGCCGTCGGAGCCATTGAGGAGGCCGCCGCTCCGCCGCTTCTCCGCCAGCGAAGCGGCTGGACCGAGCCGGCCTGGTCGCGCGACAGGATCTTACACGACATACTGCTCGCCCACCGTTCCCTTGAGACTCACGACGCCCTCAGCCTCCAGTTGACGGACAATTGCGATAATCTGTTGCTGCGCCGCCTCCACCTCCTTGATCTTGATTGGCCCCAGGGCGTCCATGTCCTCCCGCATCATCTCCGCTCCCCGCTGCGACATGCACTCGAGGAAGTGGTCTTTCAACCGGTCGCTGGTGCCTTTCAGAGCCACTGTGAGGAGCTTGCGGTCCACCCGCCCCAAGAGTTCCTTGATGCCGTCCGGGCTGAGCAGGAGCAGATCTTCGAAGACGAACATCAGATGGCGAATCTGCTCCACCAAATGACCGTCCACCTCCTCAATGCTCTCGAGAATCTCCTTGCTCGTGCCCGAATCGAGCCGGTTCATCATCTCGGAGACGGCCTTTACGCCTCCATACGACTCCCGGCTGACTTCACCCAGCGCCTTGAGCTTCTGTCCGATGATGCCGGCGATCTTCATAATCACCTCGGGCGAGATCTGATCCAGGCTTGCCATGCGGAGCGCGACGTCCGAACGCAACTCCGCGGGCAGGGAAAACAACAGCGCCGCCGCCTGAGACGGGTTGAGATGAGAGAGGACCAGCGCGATTGTCTGGGGATGCTCGTTGTGGATGAACTTGGCAAGCTGTTGCGGATCAGCCTTCTGCAGCGCGTCAAAGCTTGCTGATTCGCTCCCGAGCGTTTTCATCAAACGATCGAGCAGCCTCTGTGCCTGCTCGGGACCAAACGCGGTGAGCAGAACCTTCTTCGCGTAGTCCACCCCGCCCTTGATCACATAGTTGTGGGCGAGCTGCATCTGGTAGCACTCTTCGAGAACCTTCTCCGCCTGCTCCGGCGCCACCGCGCCCATCTGCGCAACCTCGCGGCTTATCTGGTCGACCTCCTCCTCACTCAGGCTGCGAAGCACTTCGCCGCTCACCTCCGGCCCGAGAAGCACCACCAGGATAGCCGCCTTGCGGATTCCGGAGATTCGAGCTTCAGGGCCGGCGTTGGTGATCATGCTTAGTCGCTTTCCTCGTTCAACCAGGTCCGGACCAGTTGGGCCATCGCTGCCGGGTCTTTCTCCGCTTCCTCACTCAAGTGCTTGGTCAGAACCTCAGCCTTCTTCGTCTTCACGGTCGGCAGTTTAAGAGACTTGATAGCCTCCTCCTCGAGCTTAGCCTTGAGCGACGTCTGCTCGGCCAACTTCTCCTGCAATTTAGCCTCGAGTGCATGGCTGCCCTCAATCGCCGGCAGAGTGCTGTTCCCTGGGGCAAGCGCGGGATCGCTCGAGACCAAGGCGGTCTTCTTCTTCCGCCGCAGCTTGCGCAGCAGAACGAAGCCGGCGGCCAGCAGAACAAGAAGAACCCCGCCGGCTGCCCCACCAATAATCACGAGCTGCCGCTGGTCTTCCATCATCGGAGCGAGCCAGGCGGGCACGGGGAACCCGCGCAGCGGCTCGCCGGCTGGCTCCTCGGCGAAGGGCTGCCAGTTCCGGGTGGCTTCGAAAGGTAGCGTTTCCACGATAAGCTGATCGCCCCGCCCGGGCTGCAACCCCACGGCCGCGCTCACCAGATCCCGAATCGCATTCAGTTTTTCCTCCGGCACCTCCTCCACTGTCCTGCGCGCATCCGGGCCGGCGCCTTCCCACCGCACTTCGTGGTCCACCAGCAGCGACACCGAGAGGCGCTTCAACCCGCCCTGAGGCAATACAGTGCGGCGCACCGTGCGGCTGCTCTGATAGGCTATGCTCTCGCTCCGCCGGCTATGGCCGTTGTTTTCGCCCGCCTGTTTCGAGACCGGGCGCGGGAGATTCGAAGCGGCGCCCGGAATCCCGCCCGCTGTGACGTAGGCGCCGCTGACATCCTCGGTCTTCTCCGAGTTGGTCATCACGGAACGGGTCGGGTCATAAACCTCTTCACTCTGCTCGCCGGAAGTGAAATCGCACTCCACGTTCACCCCGGCGCGAAAACCCTCCGGCCCGAGAACCGGCGCCAGAGTGTCTTCGATCTTCGCCAACAGATTCCGCTCGAGCCGTCCCTTGTATTCGAGCATGGCGTCGGAAGGCTCCGGCGATTCGGGCGACAGCCGGCTCCGCGGGCGGCTAAGCAGGTTGCCACGCATGTCGAGGACGGAGACGGCGTCCGGTTCCAGACTCTCCACGGCGCTCGAGACCAGATAACAGATGGCGCGCACATTCTGCTCGTTCAACTGCGCGCCCGGCAGCAGTTTCACCATCACGCTGCCTTTCGCTGGCCTTCGAAACTCCAGAAACACCGACTGCTTCGGCAATGTCAGGTGCACCCGGGCCCGTTCCACCTCCGAGAGGCCCATCACCGAACGTTCAAGTTCACCTTCGAGTGCGCGGTGATAGTTCACCTGCTCGGCGAAATCCGTGGCGCCGAAGTTCGTCTCGTCGAAGAGTTCGAAGCCGATACGTCCTGTCCGTGGCAGACCGCTGGCGGCCATCTGCAAGCGCATCTCCGCCACCTGCGCGGACGGAACCAGAATCGAAGTCCCGTTTTCGGTCAGCCGGTAGGTCACCTCCGCCTCCCGCAACCGCTCGACGACCTGCCCAGCGTCCTCGGGCGCGAGCCCGGTGTACAGTGGCTGAAAGTCGCGTTCGCGGTTCCATTGCGCGAAGCTCCAAATCGCCGCTCCGACCGCCAGGGCCGCCACAACCAGCGACACTTTCTGCTTCAGCGTAAGGCTGGCAATAAGCTTCCTGATCTGGTCCATGACCGGCCGCTAGCTCAAACCTGAGTTCGCATGACCTCCTGGTAGGCCTGAACAACCTTGTTGCGGGTCTGCAAGAACAACTCAAAGGCGAGCTCGGCCTGTTGTGTCTGAAGAGCGACGGTATGAAGATCTTCCCGTTCGCCGCGAAGCAGTTCCTGGATGCCGGTCTCCGAAGTCTTCCGGTACTCTTCCACCTTCTCGACGGCCTCGGTCAACGCCGCCTGGAAACTCCCCTTTGCGCCGCCTCCCGCGCCGGCCGGAGCTTTAATATCTGGAATGCTCTGAGTGAGTCCAATTGAATGTATCGACAAAGCCATCACGTCACCGCAGCAAATCGATCGACTTCTGAATCATGTCCTTGACGGCGGACATGGCCGACACGTTGGCCTGGTAGCCCCGGGAAGCCCCCATCAGGTCCACCATGTCCTCGGCCGGACTGATGCGTGGAAAGGCCACATAGCCCTCCTCGTTCGCGTCGGGATGGCCTGGAACATACCGCATCTCCGGCGGGCGCGTGTCCTCGACCAACTCGTCCACCCTCACCCCGAGGCCGCTGCCCCCGAGTTCCGAGCGAAACAGCTCGGAAAAACCGCCCGGATCGGCGTCCGGCGCGAAGACAACATCCTTCCGCCGGTACGGACCGCCTTCCGGCGTTCGTGTCGTCTCCGAGTTCGCCAGGTTCTCGACCAGCCGCTCCGCCCTCGACCGCTGGGCGGCCATGCCGGACGCACTCACTGCAATCGAAGTGAAAAGACTCATGCTCCACTACCTTCCTTCACCGCGCTGCGCACCACCCGGATCTGCGACCGCATCAGGTTCGACACGATACTGAAGCGAATCGCATTTTCCGCCAGCAAGCGGGCTTCGCGATCCACGCTCACATTGTTGCCGTCGCTTTTGGTGGCCAAGCCCTCGACTTCCACCGCCTTCGGTTTCTGACCCTGCGCCAGCGTTAGAAACTCGTGCCGGAAATCGATGTCGCGCGTCTTGTAGCCGGGCGTGTCCATATTGGCCACGTTCGACGCCACCAACTTCTGGCGCGTGGCGAGCAGGTCCATATAGTGTTCGAGGCGGGAGGCGATTGCATTCAACATCTCGCCCACTCTATTGCAGGTACCGTGCCAGAGCGCCAACAGCCCGCTAACCCCCGGCGGCAAGGTGGATCCAGGGGCAAAACCGCGTCAGGTGACAGGGTTTTGGCGCAATCGCCACTCCGCGGCGGCCTAGAGGTACAGCCGCGGGTAAGCCCGTTTCATCTCCGCGGCCGTTTCAAGAGCTGTTCCAATTTGGTAAAGCCGTCCCATTCCGATACCCGGACAGAGGCGTCCGGCTTCGCTCCAGGCTTCACGGTCCTCTACAAGTTCCGGCCAGAACGGGAAAAGGCGGCACTGAGTCGGTTTGGCGGGGTGGATGCTGCAACCGCTGCCAGCGAGGAACGGGCACTGCCGGTCGCGCGGCTTGCGCAAACGCAGGCGGTACTTCGTCCGGTAGACGTAACGGGACTCGAACTCCTCGGCTGAAATCCCGAGGAAGCGCGCCGCCCGCCGGAGGTCGTCCGCGGTTAGATACACGAATCCGCGCTGGTCGCAGCAGTTCGTGCAGCCGGGCACACAGGAGAAACGCAACCCGTCCATTTGTTTCATCATAGGAGTTCTGGGGCGCGGTGGCTGGACCGGGCCTCCGGCGCATGGTAGAACAGAGTTGGAGGTTTGAATGTCTTCCTCTCGCCGCGCTCTGCTCCGCTCCGCCGCCGGGCTCGCCGGCGGCTTGACAGTTTCCCGCATCCCTCAGAAAGCCGACAGCGCCACGGGCGCCCTGCCAACGGTCCGTTTTGGCGGCTGGGAAATCACCCGTCTCGTCTGCGGAGCGAACCCGTTCCACGGCTACTCGCATTTCAACCGCCTGCTGGACGCTCACATGCGGGAATGGATGACGCAGGAGCGTGCCGTCGAGATTCTTGGCCGCTGCGAACGGAACGGCATCAATACCTGGCAGGTACACTACTACATGGCGTGCTTCTACCGGGTTTCCCGCACACACGAAGAGCCAGTGAAAGAGTTGGGCGAGGCGCCGCTGGGCGAAACGTTTCTCGAGCGCGACCCGGACCGCATGACCGCCGTCGTGCGGCGCACCCGCAAACCGTGCCTCGGATTCAAGGTCCTGGCCGCGGGCCGGAAGACGTCGCGCCCCGAGCAGGTTGCCACCGCTTTCGATTATGCCTACGGAAACATCAAGCCCAGCGACGCTGTTATCGTCGGCATGTATCCGCGCTATCGCGATAAGGTTCAAGAGAACGCCGGGCACGTACGGCGCATTCACCAGACACTGAGCTAATGTGCGGACGGTCCGGCGCCGACCGGTCTTCCGCGAGTCCGCGGCCACCCCGGACAAAGACGCAGAAAAGGAACGATCCGCCCGAAAAGAGTAAATGATGAGGTGTGTTCGGACCGCGCTGTTAGCGCTGTTCCTCCTGGTTCCAGGGGGGGTGTCTCAGCGTTACACATTCGAAACATACGGCCGGGAGCATGGTCTCGATAACCTTTCCGCGGAGTGTCTGCTCCAGGATGCGGCCGGTTTTCTGTGGACCGGCACGCAGAACGGCCTGTTTCGCTTCGACGGACGCTATTTTGTCAAATACACAATGCGGGACGGCCTGCCTTCGGGTTGGATACACGGACTCCATGAAACGGAAAGCGGGGTGCTCTGGGTGTCCACCACGGACGGCCTCGCCTACCGGCAAGGCAACCGTTTCGTGGCTGTCGACCTCGGCCGGAAATACAGGGTCGACATTGGCGGTGGAATCACCTCGACGCCGGACGGCCGCGTCTATTTTGCCAGTAGCCTGGGGCTCTACTCCGGATTCGCCAGCCCCGGCGAACCCGGTTGGTTGTTCGAACCGGTTCGAGCGGCGGCCGGCGCCGGAGTGAACGCGAGTCACGGGCTTCACTACAGCCGGAGCGGCACTCTCTGGTTCGGCTGCGGAAAGCTGCTGTGCCGTCTCGACAATGATTCGCTCACCCGGTTGGGAGAGGCCGAAGGACTGCCGGCCGACACATGGACGGCAATCACCGAGGACACTGACGGCAATTTGTGGGTGCGCAGCTTCGAGCGCCTCTACTTCGGGGAAGCGGGCAGCGGGCGGTTCCGCCCCGCTCCCGAGCGCATTCCGCCCTCGTTCGATAAAGGAGCCATTCGGGTGGATCGGGCCGGCCGGCTTCTCACGCCGACGGATGAAGGTCTTCTGCTCAGGGACGGCGATGGCTGGAAGATGCTGAACAGGTCGTTGGGACTCCCCGCCGAAGGCTGCATCGACGCTACCACCGACCGGGAGGGGTCTTTTTGGATTGCGTTGCGCGGGCGCGGAGTGGCTCGTCTGCTGGGCGACTTCCGCTGGGAGCACTGGACGGCCGCGGAGGGCTTGCCGAGCGAAATGGTGTGGTCCGTAGCTCAGGACGCCAGCGGCAGCGTCTGGGTCGGCAGCGACGGCGGGTTAAGCCGCCTGAGCGAGAATGGCCAATGGCAGACATGGTGCGGCAACACCGGACTCGGCGGAGATCGCGTTCTGGCAATCGCCTTCGCGCCGGACGGGGCGGTCTGGGCGGGCAGCATGCCTGGCGGTGTCACCAGATTGGAGCCGGGATCCAGGCGTACGCGCATCTTCGGACAGTCCGACGGGCTCGAGGGGAACCGCGTGATGGCGCTCCATCGCGACCGGCAAGGGCGTCTGTGGGTCAGCACCTCGGCCGGCCTGTACCGGGCCGAGGCGATGACTCGCAATGCCGAATTCGAGCGGATCCGGCCGCCGGGCGTCGACGAAAACGAGACCTATTTCGAGATGGAAGAGGACACCGCCGGCGCTCTGTGGTTGGCGAGCGCCGCCGGTTTGCTCCGTTTTGACGGACAGAGCTGGGAGCGGTTTGAAGGGTTGGCAGGTGTGGATACCTCGAGCGGCTGGCAACTGGCAGCGACGCCGGACGGCGCGATTTGGTGCGCATCGCCGAAACACGGCTGGATTCTACGGATCGTTTACGAGGAAGGCGAGGCCAATGCGCTCATGGCCGGACCACCCGGCGCTAGTGGCATCGTCTCCCTCGACGCGTCCGCGGATGGAACCCTGTGGGCCGGCAGCTATGGCGGAGTGTGGCGTCACGACGGGAGTTCTTGGCAGCACTTCACCAGCGCCGACGGGCTTCTGTGGGACGACTGCAACGGATTCGCGCTGCTGGCCGCCGATGACGGGACGACCTGGGTTGGCACCAGCCATGGCCTCTCCCGCGCTCACCTGGATTCGGAAGCGCCGGCGCCGGACCCACCGCGGGTGGAAATCGTTTCTATTCAAGTCGCCGGAAAAGCGGCGGAGCCCGCCCAGTTCGTTGAGGTCCCTTATGCGAACCGCTCGCTCGCGGTTCAATTTTCGGCGCTCACCTTTCGGAATCCGGGCGCCGTTCGCTACCGTTACCGCCTCAGCGGTTGGGGTTGGGATGACGACTGGGTGGATACCGGAGCGGCGGAAGCCCGGTACGCTAACCTTGCTCCGGGGGACTATGCTTTCGAGGTACATGCCCGCAGCGCGGCCGGGGTTTGGAGCACCACGCCGGCGAGGGCACACTTCCGCGTGATCACTCCGTGGTGGCGGGGCAGTTGGGCAGTGCTGTCTCTTATCCTCCTTGGCGCCGCGGCGCTGTGGGCGGCGGTCCGGTACCGGATGCACCTTCTGGAAACCGAGCGGGACGAACTCGAGGCGCGGATCAAAAGTCGAACCCGCGAACTTGCCCTCGCTAAGGAAAACGCCGACCAGGCGAACCGTTACAAAAGCGAGTTCTTGGCGAACATGAGTCATGAGATCCGCACTCCGATGAACGGGGTTCTCGGCATGACGGAGCTCGCCCTGGCGGTCAGCGCTAGCGGGGAACAGCGCGAATACCTGGAAAGCGCCCGCTTCTCGGCCCAGTCGCTGCTGTCGCTGCTGGACGATATCCTCGATCTCTCCAAAATCGAGGCCGGAAAGCTGGAGCTCGATTCGGATATCTTCGATCTTCGGCAGACCGTGGCGAGCGCGGTCGCTCTCCTTTCGTTTTGCGCCCATGAGAAGCGAGTGCGGCTGACATGGAGCGTCTCGGAAGGAGTGCCGGTGAAGGTGAAGGGGGACGGAAACCGCCTCCGCCAGATCCTGCTGAATCTGCTCGGCAATGCAGTGAAGTTCACCGAGCGTGGCTCGGTGAACGTGAGCGTAGGCGTGGAATCGCTCACCGCGGAGGAAGCCGTGTTGCGGTTCCGGGTCGCCGACACCGGGATCGGCATTCCGCCCGAGAAGCTGGCGGCCGTATTCGAATCGTTCGAGCAGGCGGACCGTTCGACGACGCGGCGATACGGGGGTACCGGCCTTGGCTTGGCCATCAGCAAGCACCTCGTGGAATTGATGCAGGGCGAGCTCACGGTGGAGAGCAGGTTGAACCGGGGCAGCGTCTTTGCATTCACGGCGCGTTTTCTGGTACCTACTCCCGCTGCGGAACCGGCCCCGCCGGAGCCGGACATCCCAGCGGCACAGCCGCGCGGCGCCCTGCGCGTTCTGCTCGCCGAAGATAACAAAGTGAACCAGTTGGTCGCGGCGCGCACTCTGGAGAAAGCCGGCCACTCAGTCTCGATTGCCAGCAACGGGGAAGAAGCCCTGGAGTTGCTCACCGCTGAACGCTACGATCTCATCCTGATGGACGTGCAGATGCCGATGCTCGACGGCCTCGAAACCACCCGGCAGATCCGGGAGCTCGAGCTTCGAGACGGCGGCCACATACCAATCATCGCGATGACCGCCCACGCCCTGAAGGGCGACCGCGAACTCTGCCTCGAAGCCGGCATGGACGCCTATCTCGCGAAGCCATTCCGCTCCGCCGAGCTCTTCCGCCTGATCGAGGAACTCGCGCCGGCGGGCCACGGCCGGTAGCGGTCCGCCAGGGTCAGGAGTTGGTAGACTGCCTACATGAAGTACTACGAGCTTGCCGCTGCGGGCATCGACGCCCTTTCGGTTCGGGAGGCGGACGAACCGCGCCCCGGTCCGAACCAGGTACTGGTGCGGATGCACGCCACGTCTCTCAACTTCCGCGACCTTGTGGTCGTCAAGGGCGGCTATGGCAGCAACGTGAAGCTGCCGCTCGTGCCGATCTCGGATGGGGCTGGAGAGGTCGTGGAAACCGGTCCCGGCGCGGGCCGGTTTCGGGTTGGCGACCGGGTAAGTGCAATCTTCATGCAGTCGTGGCGTTCCGGCCCGTACGGTGAGGGTCATGGCGCATCAGCGCTGGGCGGAGCCGTTGATGGAGTGCTTTCCGAGTACGCGGTTTTCGACCAGGACGGGCTGGTGGCCGTGCCGGAGCATTTGAGCTGGGCGGAGGCGGCGACGCTGCCCTGCGCGGCGGTCACGGCGTGGCACGCCCTCGTCGAGGCAGGGGGTGTGAAGGCCGGGCAGACGGTGCTAACACTTGGGTCCGGCGGGGTCTCGGTGTTCGCGCTCCAGTTTGCGAAGATGGCCGGCGCCCGCGTGGTGGCGACGTCGTCCAGCGAGGAGAAGCTGCAGCGGCTGCAGGAGATGGGAGCAGGCCAACTGATTAACTATCTGGAGACTCCTAACTGGGGAAAGACGGTCCGGGAAATGACCGGCGGACCCGGCGCGGATTGCGTCGTCGAGGTCGGCGGCGCGGGAACACTCGAACAGTCGCTCCGGGCAGTGCGCGCGGGCGGCGTCATCAGCCTGATCGGAGTGCTGGCCGGTCCGGGCGAGTTCAACCCGAACTGGATTTTCATGAAGGCAGTGAAGCTGCAAGGAATCTATGTCGGCTCGCGCGACATGTTCGAGGAAATGAACCGGGCGATTGAAGCCGCGCAGATGCATCCGGTGGTGGACCGGGTATTTCCGTTCACCGAGGCGAAGACGGCGCTGCGGTACATGGAATCCGGAGCCCACTTCGGGAAGGTGGTTGTCGAGATTGCGGCGTAACCGGCCGCGGCCGGAAATGAAGCTGCTCATCCTAATCCTCCTCTTTGGTTTGCTTGCCTGCTCCGTTGGTCCGGGACTCCCCGAACTGCCGAAGCGCAGCGACTTGCCGGTGGCCGCCCGCATCGACGCGCTCTGGGAAGATATTCTCACCGAGCCGGAAAACGCCGAATACAACGGCCGCCTTGGCCTGCTGCTTCACCGGTACAACGATATTCTCCACGCGGAGATCTTCTACCGCCGGGCTTACTTGCTGGCTCCGGGAGAATTCCGCTGGCAGTATTACTTGGCGCGGGCCCTCGCCTCGCTCGACCGGCATGATGAGGCGACCGCCACTCTTCGCCGGGCGCTGGCCACCGGCTCCGGCTACGCCCCAGCCAGACTGCAACTGGCCATTTTGACCTTCGGCATGGAGAACTTCGTTGAGTGCGAGCAGCATTCCCGGGAGCTGCTCAACGACCCGGAGAGCGCTCCGCACGGCCATTACTGGCTGGGCCGCATTGCCGAGCGCCACCGCCAGATCGAAGAGGCGGCCCGCCACTACGACGAGGCTCTCGAAGGCTTCGCGGCCTTCGGCGCGGCCCACCTGCGCCGCGGCCTGTTGGCCAGCGCGCAGGGCGAAGCCGAACTTGCACGGAAGCACCTCATTGCGGCGGACCGCTACAAGTACGCCACGCCGCCTGTTCGCGACACGCTGCTCGCCGAGGCTCTCCCCGAAGGCCACAGCGTTACTGAACTGCTGGCGCGAGGTTACGCGCACGAACGGGCGGGGCGGCCGGAGGAGGCGCTAGCCGCCTACCAAGCCGCCGTGCGGCTCGATCCCCGCTCCGACGACGCTCACGCCCGGCTCATCGGAGTTCACGCCGAAGCCGGCCGGGCGCCGCAGGCGGTGGAGCACTACAGGACAGCCAAGACGCTCAATCCCGAGCAGGCGGACGCCTACGCCAACTTCGGCCTGCTCCGGCTCAACGAGCAGCGTTTCCAGGAGGCGGCGGCCGCTTTCGAACAGGCTCTTCGCCTGAATCCCTATCACCCCGAGGCGCTCGCCAGCAACGCGCTTCTACTCGAGCGCAACCGCGGCTGGGAGGCTGCCGAGGAGATGTACCGGAAGGCGGTCGAGTGCCGCCCCGGCTTCCGGGACGCTCATCTTGGGCTCGGCCGCGTGCTCATCCATGAACAGCGCTACGAGGCGGCGTTCGAGCAGCTCGAAGCGGTGGTGCGTGACGAGGACGAGCGCACTCCGCGGCTGTTGCTGGAACTCAGCCGCCTCTACACGATCGCGGGGAATCCGGCGCGGGCCAGAGAGAGCGTACGGCGGGCGCACGAGCTCGCCGGGGAGTACGGGCAGGCGGGGCTGCTCGATGAGATTGAGTCACGAAAGAACCGTTGAGCGCGGCCAGTAAACCCGCCTGGAGTGGAACGGGTGAGCGGCGGGCGGTGGGCGAATAGCGGCGCAGGATGCCGAGGGTTTTCTCGATGGGGAGGGCTTCCACGGTGATGCCGTTGCCGGACATGGTTTGGGCGCGGAAGAGGGAGTTGTAGACCGCCTCTTCGGTGGCTTCGATGACGGCGAGGAAGAGGGGCGACATGCGGCCGTTGGGGAGTTGGTCCGCGCCGCGGCGGGTGCTGAACGCGATGGCGTAGTCGCCGCTGCCGTTGGAACCGGAGGCGCCGGTGCGGCCGAGGCCGAGCATTGCGCGGGCGGCGAGCCGCTTGAGGTTGCGGTGGCCGAGCGGGGCGTCGGTAGCGACCACGACGATGACACTGCCGCGGGCGTCCGCCTCGCCGCGGCCGGTACGCAGTTCGCGGCCAACCGGGGCGCCGTCGATCCGGAGACCGCCGCCGAAGTTGGCTTGCACGAGCACTCCCACGGTGAATCCGTCCGCGACTTTGCGGGATGCGGTTCCGATGCCGGCCTTGAAGCCGAAGGCGATGGTTCCGGTACCGGCTCCGACGCACCCTTCGGCGACTTCTCCGCCCCGGGCGTTTCTGATGGCGGCGAAGACCTCCTTGCGCCCCACGTGGCGGCCGCGAATATCGTTCAGCCGGCCGTCGTTGGTCTCGGCGACCAGCGGGTTGATGGAACGGACGTCCTCGTTGCCGGGCAGAGCGAGCATGTAGTCGATCACCGCGTCGGCCACCCGTGGCACGTTGAGCGTCGAGGTGAGCAGGATGGGCGTCTCGATCTCGCCGAGTTCGTTCACCTGGGTGGAGCCGGCGAGTTTGCCGAAGGCATTGCCGATGAAGACCGCGCCGGCGACCTTTTCGGCGAAGAGGTTGCCGCCGTGAGGGAGGATGGCGGTGACCCCGGTCCGCACATTCTCTCCGCGAATGAGCGTCGTGTGCCCAACGCGGACTCCCGCGACATCGGTGATCGCGTTGAGCGGCCCGGGCGGCAGGGTTCCGACTTCGATCCCCGCTTCCCGGATCCGGGGCCGCATTGCGGTTCCCTGCGGCCAAGCAGAGACGGCCAGGCCGAGCAGCAGCATTGCCGACTTCATAGAGCGCCGATCTCCTGGTCTCTGTACTGGAGTTGGTAGAGCTTCCAGTAGACGCCCTTTTCCACCAGGAGCTCGGCGTGGGAACCTGATTCGCGCAGTTTGCCATGGTGCATCACGAGGATGCGGTTGGCGCGCCGGATGGTGGAGAGGCGGTGGGCGATAATGATCGAAGTGCGGCCTTCCACCAGCGTGCTGATAGCGTCGCGCAGCCTGTGCTCTGTTTCGGTATCGACGCTCGAGGTGGCTTCGTCGAGGATGAGGTACCGGGGATTGTGGGCGAGCGCCCGGGCGAAGTTGATGAGCTGCTTCTGGCCGGTCGAGATGCCAGCGCCGCGCTCTTTGACCGGCTCGGAGAAGCCTTGGGGAAGCGACTGTATGTAGTCGGTGAGGTTCACCTGTTCGGCGGCGGCCACGAGGTGCTCCTCCTCGATCCCGTCGGTGCCGAGGCGGATGTTGCCCTCGATGGTGCCGGAGAACAGATGAGGGTCTTGCAACACGACGCCGAAGTTCCGGCGCAGGTCTTTGGGATCCATGTCGCGCACATCGACGCCGCCGACTCGGATGGAGCCTCGCTGGACGTCATAATACCGGAACAGCAGGTTTATCAATGTCGTTTTTCCGGCCCCGGTATGGCCCACGACGGCGACCGTTTCACCGGGCTCGATGGTGAAACTGACGTCGCGCAGCACCCACTCTTCGTTCTTGTAGGCGAACCAAACGGAATCAAACTCGATGGCGGCGGGAGTTTCGGGAAATCGTTTCGGAGCAGCGGGAGCGGTGATGGCGGGCTGTTCGTCGAGGAGCGCGAAGATGCGCTCGGCGGCGGCCGTGGCCGATTGCAAGATGTTGTACTTCTCGCTCAAGTCCTGAATTGGCCGGAAGAAGCGCATGCCGTATTGGAAGAAAGCGAGCAGCACGCCGAGGGTGAGATCGCCCTGGTCGATTTTGTAGCCGCCGTAGGCGAGCAGCCCGGCGACAGCCACCATCCCGACGAACTCGATCACGGGGTAGAACCAGCCGTGGGCCAGGATCGCGTCCTTGAAGGCCTTCATGTGCTCTTCGTTTATTCGATCAAACTCCTCCCGGCTCCGTTTTTGGCGGTTGAAGAGTTGCAGGACGTTGATGCCGCTGACGTGCTCCTGAATGTAGGAGTTGATTTTGGCGACGGCCACGCGGATGCGGCGGTAGCTGAGCGACACAGCGCGCCGGAAGATCACCGTGGCGAGGATTACGAAGGGAGAGGCGCCGAGCAGAATGAGCGTGAGCCCGGGGCTAAGCTGGAACATCGCGATGAGCACGAAGCTCAGCAGGAAGAGGTCGGCGGCAATGGAGACGAGCCCGGAGGCGAAGAGTTCATTGAGGGTGTCGACGTCGGTGGTGACGCGGGTGACCATCCGGCCGACCGGATTGCGGTCATAGAAGCTGACGTCAAGCTGCTGCAGGCGGGCCATGATGTCGTGCCGGAGGGAGAACATGGCGCGCTGGGCCATCCACTGCATGAGGTAATGCTGGAAGTACTGAAGTACGAGCCCCAGGAGGATGACGGTGATGTAGACGCCGCCAAGTTGGGCGAGACCGGTAGAGGGGTCCTGCGCGAGGTACTCGCCAAAGGGCAGCTCGGCGCTCTCGATTTCCGTGGGAACGAGGTAGCGGTCCACGGCGGCCTTAGTGAGCAGCGGACCGATGATCTGAATGACGGCGTTGATCTGGAGCAGGATCAGCGCGACGAGCGCGGCGGGCCAATAGGGGCGGACGTACTCGATGAGCCGCCGTAACAGCCTGCTATCGTAGATCTTTCCCCCGACGACCTCGTCCACTTCTAACAGTGTAGCTTGGCGGCGGCGGGCCGGTTCGCCGGACTGAGTTATGATTGAGCCGTGCCCGAGTATGACGAAGAATTGTCGCGGATTGTGGGCGAATTGAACCGGTCGGCGGGCGAGCCCGCGAAGGAGGAGGAAAGCGGGCCGCGGGGGGAGACAACCTCGCTCGACGAGCTACTGTGGCTGGCGGCGCGCCGTCATGCGACCGACATCCTGCTAGTGGCGGGTTCCCCGGTGACGCTGCGGATCAACGGCGCGCTTACCCCGTCCGGCGGCGGGGCGTTGTCGAGCGAGGAGGTGAAGAATCTGGTGCTGCCGCTGCTTACCCCGGCGCAGTTCGCGGAGTTGCGGAAGACGAAGCACCGGGATTTCCGGATTGTCCGGCCGGCAATCGGGCGTTTCCGGGCCAATCTACACTTCCAGCGGAGCACGTTGGCGGCGAGCATCCGGCTACTGCCGCGCGAGATTCCGGACTTCGAGCGGCTGCACCTGCCGGCAAGCCTCGAAGACCTGGCCGGGCGGCGGCAGGGGTTGATTCTGCTCACCGGACCGGCCGGGTGCGGGAAGAGCACGACGCTGGCGGCGCTGATCGACGCGATCAACCGGCAGCGGCGCGTCCACATCATCACCATCGAAGACCCGATCGAGTACGAGCATGCAAACCGGCTGGCGGTGGTGGAGCAGATGGAGGTAGGCGTGGACACGCCCGATTTCGCCGGCACTTTGCGGAGCATCCTGCGGCAAAGCCCCGACGTGATCCTGGTTGGCGAGATGCGCGACCCGGAGACGATCGCCACCGCGCTGACGGCGGCCGAGACGGGGCACCTGGTACTTTCCACGCTGCACACGAACGACACCTCGCAAGCGGTTTCGCGGATACTGGACTCGTTTCCCGAGTCGAACCAGCCGCAGATCCGGCTGCAGCTCTCGCTGGCGCTGGTGGCGGTGATCGCGCAGCAGCTTGTGCCCGCGGCCGACGGGCCGGGCCGGTACCCGGCGCTCGAGGTGCTGCGCGGGACGGACGCGGTGCGCAACCTGATCCGCCACGGCCAGGACCACCAGCTCCGCTCGCAGCTTTCGATCGGCCGGTCAAAGGGGATGATGACGATGGAGCAGTCGCTGGCCGAGCTGGTGCGGGAAGGGCGGATCAGCCGGGAGGCGGCGCTGGCGCACTGTTTCCGGCCGGACGATTTGGGGGATTTGCTGGGGTTGTAGCGAGAAAAAGACGGGGCGAAACAGGGCGAAGAGAGAGCGAAATTAAATTCCTTGTAAGGTATTGACGGTATTAGATTTAGGTCGCATGTGGATTCGATGGCGAGTTTTTGGATTTCAGTCTTGGCGCGCCGGAGCAGGCGGGTTGCGTGGGGCGTTCGGGTTGGTTGCGGCCGGTGCGCTGCGGCACGGGCGCCGGGTTGCTGGTTGTGCTGCATGGACGCAGTTCGTCCTCCGGAGGAAACGGTAGCACGGGGTCAAGGGGGAATGATGGGGTGTTCCGGTGTATCTTGTTGAAAAAATTGACAGGTGGGAAAAGTGGAAGGGGTGTGAACCGGGCTGAACTACTCGACCACTTATGGCTACGACGTCCTGGACAACCTGACGCCGGTCACCCAGGGCAGCCGGAGTCGGTGATTTCACATCCGGAATGCCGGACGTGGCCCGTCAAGGCGCAATGGACATGCGGAACGACGAAAGCACGATCCGACAGCTCGGACAGAACTATCTTCTTGATAGCTTCGCCGTCGGGAGGCCAGCCGGATCAGAGGGGTGTCGCTGGATTTCTATCTCGAACTCGAGCTGAGAGCCGCAATGTAACCTCTTTGTGGGGCTGAGCGCCTCTTCCGGGCAAGCAGAAGCAACGTCAACAAGGAGAATCGGTGATGAGCAGGTTGTTTGTGGCGCTGGCGGCAATGTTCACGTTCGGCTCGATGTGCTATTCGCAGGGCCCCCAAAGAGCGGCGGCGCAGAATCCCGGCGAGCGGTTGACGACGAAGGAGTCTCCCGAGGTTCACTCGGACCGGAGTGTAACGTTTCGGATGTATGCCCCCAACGCGAAGCAGGTCACTCTTTATGGCGACTGGATGCCGCGCGGAAGCAGCGAAAAGATGACCAAGAACGAGGACGGGATATGGACGCTTACCGTGGGGCCGCTTCCCCCGAGCGTTTATCTCTACTCATTCACCGTGGACGGAGTGACGAACATCGATCCGGTTAATCCCGACGTGAAGATGCGCACCCGGACTGCAGCGAGCCTGGTGACGGTCCCCGGGGATGAGCCCATGGTGTGGGAGCCTCAGGACGTGCCGCATGGCGCGGTGAGCGTGCACTGGCAGACCTCGCCGGTGATCGGAGACACGCGGGAAGTCTACGTTTATACGCCGCCGGGCTACGCGCAAAACACGGCGAAGAGATACCCGGCGCTCCTGCTTTTCCACGGAAGTGGAGATACTTCGCGGGCCTGGACGTGGCCGGGCTATGTGAACCTCATTCTGGACAACCTGCTCGCCGAGGGGAAAGTCGTCCCCATGATTGTGGTGATGCCGTGGGGGCATACGCAACCTGAGTGGACGCCCCGCGAGGAGCGTGGCAAGAACAACGAACGGTACGAGGAGTACGTCCTCAACGAGGTGATCCCGATGGTCGAGTCCGAGTATCGCGTCGCGGAAGGGCGCGACAACTGGGCGATCGCCGGATTGTCGATGGGGGGCGGACAGTCTCTTCAGATCGGGTTTGGGAACCTGGACCGCTTCAGTGCGATCGGAGCTTTCAGCGCCGCCGTTCCCCAAGAGTTCGAGGAGAGATTCGCCGATCTGCTAGCCAAACCCGAGGAAACGAACAAAAAGCTGAAACTGTTGTGGATCGCGTGCGGTGAAAACGACTTCATCCTGGAGCGATCCGAACGCCTTCAACAGCTTCTGAGGGAGCACGGTATCGAGCACAAGTACCGCAAGACAGAAGGAGCTCATACCTGGACCGTCTGGCGCAAGCACGTAGCCGATTTCGCCCAACTGCTCTTTCGCTGGGAGCGACAATAGCGAGAACCTACTCTCAGGACGTCCGCCGCAGCGGAATCCGGCTGAGCTCGCTCGCTCCACACTGACCCGTGACGGCCGCAAGTTGGTTTCCGGATTGTGGTATCGCCTCAGATGGAGGTTCAGGCTGTCGTGGCGGCTTTCTCCTCGATTCCGTCCGGGGCGCCTCTCGAAGGAATTACGACGACAAGATTCCGGCATCTTCCCGCAGACCCAGAGAAACGGACCCCACTATATAATAGCGGGCGCAGCATGCGCTCAAAGACCAGGGCGACGTTTGCCGCACCCGGGGGTGGGAGACAGAAGACGATGAGATATTGGCTGGATCGAGCAATCATCCTTTTATTGGCGGCGACGGCGCTCGCGGGGCAGACCGGGCATGAGTGGCCGGCCGGGGCATCTGAATACCGGATTCATGTCGTTGGGCAGGGGCATCTGGATGCGGTGTGGCTTTGGCCGTGGTACGAGTCGGTCGCGGAGGCTCACAGCACCTTTCGCTCGATTCTGGACCGCATGGAGGAAGACCCGAAGTTCACGTTCACGGCGGCGAGCTCGCAGTTTTATGTGTGGATCGAGGAGAACGATCCGGCGATGCTCCGTGAAATCCGGCGGCGGGTGGAAGAGGGCCGTTGGGGTCTGGCCGGTGGTTGGTGGGTGGAGGCCGACGCGAGCAGCTCAGGGGGCGAGTCGCTCGTGAGGCAAGGGCTCTATGGGCAACGTACTCTGCAGCGCTTGTTCGGCCGCACGACTGACACCGGCTATAATCCCGACGCGCCGGGGCATCCGGCTTCGCTGCCCCAGATTTTGAAGCTGCAAGGGCTGGACTACTTTCTCTTCACCCGGCCGCGGCCGAATGAGATGAAACTGCCGGCTGGATTGTTCCGCTGGGTGGGCATCGATGGAACGAGCGTCGTGGCTTACCGCCCTCCGCAAGACAGCTTTGTTGTCCGGGGCTCGATCGAACAGGCGATTCGCAGGGTGATATCAGAAACGCAACCCACCACTAAAGATTTGTTGTTGCTCATTGGCGCCGGGGACCACGGTGGCGGACCGACGAAGCAGAACATGCGAGAGGTGAGGGAGATTCAGTCACAGCCGGGCGCTCCAACGGTGCAGTACAACATCCCTGAAACGTATTTCGCGAAAACTGCGAAGTCGGGCATACCGGAGGTGCGGGGCGGCCTGTTGCATCACGCGGTGGGCGGCTACACCAACGTCAGCGAGATGAAGAAGGACAGCCGCACGGCCGAGGGCGCGCTTCTTACGGCCGAGAAACTCGCGGCGGTGGGATCGGCGGCCTGGGAGGTCAACTACCCCAAGGCCGCACTCACGCAGGCCTGGGAGCGTTCCCTTTACCAGCACGTCCACGACAGCATCAACGGCGTCTCACTGCCGTCGCACTACGAAACCACCGGGCGGGACGCCTTCGGATACGCTCTCGACACCGCCCGCCGGACGATGTACATGGCGGCGCAGAAGCTCGCCTGGGATGTGCCGGCGGAAGATCCGGATTCGCAGTACCTGTTCGTGTTCAATCCCCACGCCTGGGAAGTGACAGCGAACGCCAGGTATCAGTTCAACCTCGATGCCGACACCGCGGTCCGGGTCGAAGATGAACGTGGCAACCTTCTGCCCCACCAGTGGACCTCGGGTACCGTCCGCACTTCGCGCAACTGGCGCGTTTTGAACACGCGGGTGAAGCTTCCGCCGTTCGGTTACCGCCAGATCCGCATCAGGCCGGAGACCGCGCCGGCGCGCCTCGACACGGCGGTGCGCGCTACAAACAACAGCCTCGAGAACGAACACCTGCGGGTGACCTTTGCCGAGACCGGCGCCATCGGAATCCTCGACAAGAACACCGGGCGCGAAGTTTTTGCGGGAGGCGCGACGGGGGCCCGCGCGGTGATCCTTGACGATCCCCACGATAGCTGGGCCAACATCGAGGCCTTCGACAACGAGACCGGCGCCTTCGGCAACGCCACTACCCGCATTGTTGAAAATGGGCCGCTGCTCGCGACAATACGGGTCCGCGCCACCTACGGCTCTTCCCGGCTGACAACGGATTGGACTCTTCATGCCGGGACTCGCACGCTCGAGGCCCGGGTAGTTCTCGACTGGCACGAGCAGCAGAAGATGCTCAAGCTCTCCTTCCCAGTTGACGCCGCCGAACCACGGGCCAACTGGGAGATTCCTTACGGCCATGTGAGCCGGCCTTCAAACGGAGACGAGCAACCCGGGCACCGCTGGATCGACGTAACCGGCCGGCGTGGTGAAGGGGAGTATGGGCTGGCTGTGGTCAACGACGCCAAGTACGGTTACAGTGTCAATGGGAACGACATGCGCGTCTCCATCGTGCGCTCCCCGTTGTACGGCCACCGCAGTAGCCAGCGGATCGACCCGGAGACCGACTACGACTGGCAGAACCAGGGCCGCCAGAGCTTCCGGATGCTGCTCATTCCGCACACCGGATCGTGGCAGGACGCGGGGGTCGCCCGCGCCGCCGAGGAGCTTACCGCCCCGCTGCCGATCATCCTTCAGGGGATTCACCCGGGCTCCCGCCCCCAAGCCGATTCGTTCCTCTCCATTGACGCGGCGAACATCATCGTTTCGGCCGTGAAGCAATCGGAATCCGGCGCTGACCTCGTTTTCCGATGCCGCGAGACCGCAGGCCGGCCGGCCACGGTTACGCTCGATGTTCGTTTCGCGAAACGTAAATGGTCCGGGACATTTCGCCCGAATGAAATTAAGACCTTGCGTTTTGATATGGGAACAGGCGTTATTCGCGAAGTGAACGTCCTCGAGGAATAGCGGTAAGCGCTCATGAGACGCATTCCGCCGCCGGGAAATCGCCGGATTCTTACCATGAGAAGCTTTTGCCTGATCTGCAGGTTCTTGTTCTTGATTGTCGTATCGGCTACATTTCTCGCCGTCCCTGCCCCGAGCCAGGAAGAGCGTCCTGATATCGTGCTCGTCATGATGGACGACTTCGGGTTGGGCCAGTTTGCTCCGCACGCGAGGCAGATCGATAGCCGCAGCTTTGATCCGGCGTTCACGGACTTTCTCAGCCGCCCCGCTACGAGCTGTTCGATTTGAGGGAAGATCCCGGCGAAACGAGGAATCTTTACGAACAGCTTCCACAAGTTGCCGAGCGCCTGAGGAGCCTCTATAACAGGGAGGCCCAGGACTGGCCACCTCCCGCGGCATGGAGCAGCGAAAAGTGGCAGGAACTGGCGCCACCGAACAGCGCTCACATCCAATGAGTGCGACTCTCCTTTTCGCGTGGAGAGGAAAGGGCCGGACAGAGGCAACAAGTTGCGTCTGAAGGATCAAGTTGCGTCTGAAAGATCGGCCCAACGTGAAACAATGAACGCCGGGCGACAGTCTACCTCGTGAGGTTGCGAAAAGCAGCGTGACGGGTGGAATGCGTAATCGTAAGAGGCTTGAAGGATTGGTGTTGGCGCTTGTGCTGGCGATGGCCGGATGCTCGAGCAGGAAACCAGGTGAACGAATCGAACCCGGGTTCAACATGTACTCGAAGCAGCAGGATATCGAACTGGGGCGCCAGTTCGCGGAAGATGTCCGGAAGCAGGTGGACGTGGTGGATGACAGCACCCTGCAAGCATACGTCCGCGCGGTTGGGGATAAGCTTGTGGCGGCGACGCCGGAGCAGTATCCCTACAGCTTTACGGTAATCAACGATCCGAACATCAATGCATTTGCGCTGCCGGGCGGACCGGTTTTTATTCATAGCGGGCTGATCGAGGCGGCGGAAAACGAAGCGCAGCTGGCGGGGGTAATGGCGCATGAGATTGCGCACGTGGCGCTACGGCACGGGACGAACCAGGCTTCCAAGGCCAGTCTTGCTC